>JBGTAI010000189.1:0-83207 GCA_041749955.1 Pirellulaceae bacterium
GCAACGGTTTGGTTGAGGTCGTCCGGCTTCGCAAAATTCCCGCCGTCCAACGCGTTTACAATCTGACCGTTGAAGGAGAGCATTACTATCGTGTTGCCGATCACGGTGTGCTGGTCCACAACATGGACTGTGCCCCAAAGAGTGGAGACGGCTTTCTCCAGCATGGAACAAAATCCGATCAAACTGTGACTACGAATGGTCTCGACTTGGATGAGATCAAGGCACGTGAAGGGCATGATCCGACAGGATTCTCGCTCACACCATACGACGATATCGCTGACGGGTTCGCCAACAATCCACTACGTCCAGGTGAACCCCTTGTTATTGGAATTCGTCCCAGTACGTTGGAAAATCGGGGCATCAAGCCAGTCACAGGTATCGGATTAACTGAGGCAGGCGAGATAAAAATTCTCCCAAAAGATTTCGGCAAAATTCAGCCCGGCGACTTTGAGGTGCTAAGATGATTTGGGACTTTGGAGACGGCGCGAAGTACGAATCTGCTTACGGCGTAGACGACTTTGATTGCGAATCGACACAAGACATTGTGCAAGCGATCAAAAGCGAAATCAAAGACGTTAACGTACTTCCTCGCGACCCTGTTTCGGATTTCGAGCGCATGCACAAGCAAGCTGCTGACGAATTGGAAGGGACAGAACGCGCAAAGTCAGCGTTTCTTGCGTCCTCGTTGAGGCGGGTGGAAAAAATGGGAAAGGGGGCATTGCTTTCGGTTCTTCGAGGCGACGTTGAATTCCGTTTGGTTGTAACACGCCAAGTGGTTTCAGTTCTCAAACCCATTGGAACAGAAGACGAGACGCCTGCTGCACTTGCGGCAAAAGTTTCCACTGTTTTAGGAGGTACTGCTCGTAAGCTAGTCTACTGAGGCCCCAGAAAAGAAAACGTGACGGAGGAAAGAAAACGTGACGGGGGCATTAGTTTTCGGCACTCCGGTTGCTTCGCCTATAGGGATTGGGAATGGTAGCATGGTGGCAGCGAGATTGTATTGCCGCTAAGAAAAGGGGGGGCTCGCGCCGGGGTCAGGTTAGTTTTTCGGTTTTGTCAGACCTAGACAGTGACGACCAAAGGTGTCGTGAGATATTGCTGTAAGGAATCAAGTTAGGAGAAGGCTTCGCCGGGGTCAGGTTTGGTTTTCGGTTTTGCAATCCTAGCGTCCGTTCAATGGGACCGCGGAAAAGGGTCAAGAGGTGCTTTTCGAGTCCGTCGATCCATCAGTTCATCCAATTCAACGAGGTCGTCTGGACACTCTACTTCAACTTGAGCCACGGTTGCGGAAAGTCTTTCTGACCAACGTTCATCTTCTAGGGCTGGCCAAGATGGTGACCACTGGCGAACATACGACAGCTCCCGAAAAGACTCCGTTTTTTTTGGTACGCTCGGGGGTTTTTGGTGCGATCCGTTCTGCGGGACACACATTTGGTATCACGCTAAACGGTCTGTGACAATGTTGCGTGTGCGGGTGATTGCAATCGTACTTTTGGTGCAATGAGGGTTCGGCGTTCATGGAATCGTCAGCATTCGATTCGGAGTGACGTTTGTCATTTCGTTGCTGATTGGCGTTTCCCTGATGTTGACCGATATCTTGCGAGGGGCCGTCATGGCGGAAAAAGCCAAAGTCAACTGACGAATAGCTACTCACTAGGCTCTTCAATGCGGTAGATGCTTTTGAGATTCGCCATGATTTGATCCAGGTCGAGTTCCAGATCCTTGATTCTTCCTGTGGAAAAATCGAATACCCATCCATGAACATGGACATTGCCCGTTCGGATGCCGCCTTGCACCTCGGGCGATTTCAGTACGTTGATGCACTGTTCTTGCACGTTGATTTCGACCAAGCGGTCGTATCGTTTGCGATAGTTTCTAATCGATCTCAGCTCTTCCTGATGTAGACGAAAGACGTCTCGTATGTTTTTCAGCCACGGATTCAAGATACCCAAGTCGTCTGCTTTCATCGCTGCGTCAACTCCGCCACATCCATAGTGTCCGCAAACGACAATGTGTTTCACCTTTAAGTAATCCACGGCGTAATTTATGACGGACATTGAATTGACGTCAGTATTTGGAACAAGGTTGGCGATGTTGCGGTGCACGAACAAATCACCAGGCTGAGCTCCCATCATGTCTTCAGCGGTCACGCGGCTGTCAGAGCAACCGATATACAGTATTTCTGGACTCTGTCCTGCCACCAACTTGCTGAAGTAGTCAGGATCGATCGCCTGCTTTTGTTGAATCCAGCGTTCGTTGTTTGCGAAGATGTGCTGAAGTTTCATGTTTTTTAAACAACGTGCGTTTACGAGATGTCGGCAGCTAGATCGTCTTCGGCAACTCCGAGGGACGCGTCTGGAGGCAGCTGTACGTCTTTGACTGCAGGTGCTAAATAATTATGACTTTCATCATCATGAAGTAATTCGAGCAAATTCTTCTCGATCGTCATGCAGATGGAGTCCAACGGCAAAAAGTCAATTCGCCGCGTATCGAAAGGGTTCTGTAGCTCCATCCCAATTCGGTCGAGCGCCAGCAACATGTAAGCGAGCAACATGACGAAAAGCGGAATCAACCATACGCGGTGCGCTTCGTTGAAGCCAAGAACGGAACCAAACAGAGTCCCTTCAAAGTCTTGAAGGAGAGCAAGCGGAAGGGTGATAAGAAAAATAAAGATGAACTGACGCACTTGGATTGCTCCGGAGCGAGCAATTGGCGTTTTGAGGATTCGTTCGCAACCACCGAGGTGGTCAATCAAAAGCCCTCGTTGACGCTCGGCCTCCATGAATGAGAAACCATCCATTCCCTTGGTACGAGCTTCGGCCAAAAGTGATGCTATCTCCCTCGAGACTGCGTCGGGCATATGCTGGTTCGTTAGCAACCAACCTGTCTGTTCGTCGCTCAGCAGCATGGCGAGTTCTGGCAACTTGTGTTCGCCGCGCAGCGAACGCCGCATGACGTGCGGAAAGGCGGCTACCCACTGTATAAAATGGAGTCGCCAAAGTTTCTCTGATGGACCGTAAGCCAACCCGGCGATTGCCAAGTTCCGAGACTGGTTGACGACACCGCCCCAAAGTTTACGTGCCTCCCACCAGCGGTCGTAACCGGCGTTGAGTCGAAGCACGAGCATGAGGGCGAGCACGGCACCAGCGACTTCAAACGGTCGTGCCGGAACGGTCAAGCTGATTTGAAAATGTTTAACCGCAAATTGCGATGCATACACAATTGCCGAAGCCAACAGCCCGAAAGCAATCACGTCGGTAACGATACGTGGAGCTACAGCGCCGCGAAGTAGAAAAGTTCCTAGCCAATATGAGTATGCGAGTGGTTTCGCTTCGGGGTCGTCAACAAGATCCGCCTGATCCGCCACATGCCACCCCGTACTCGTTTCTTAGAAAACTTTTCACCCGCCGAAAACTCGTCAGTGAAATACTACCTGTGTGTTCTGTGATGCAAACCATGCGCCAGACGGCCTGACTGATTGCCAGATACTCGGTAAGCGTTCGGTAGAGCCGGCGTTTGGCCAGCTTTCGCCTACGGGCACGACAAGCTTTGGTGGCGGCGGCACGAGCTAAGGATTCTGCTTCGCGGTAGGTTCGGATCGATTCGGGATGCGTCTTTGCCCAGACACACCGCGGAAAAGGGTCAGGGGGCGATTGTCGAGTCTGGATGGCAACGTTTGGCCACCCATCGACTGACGACGCCAACGGGAATCACACTGTATTATCCGCTACAATCGACTCGACCAATGATTTTCCAACTCGTCCACCTACGACGCGTTCAATCGAGTGACCCAGATCCTGCAACAAGGTGTCACTGGCGGCAACACCGTCGCTGAAAAACGCATCGACCGCACGTACAACGTGGACGGACGCTACGACTCCATCACGCGATTCAACGACATCGCTGGTTTTACGAGCGCCGAGATCGCCACGTCGACATATTCGTACGATTCGTAGGATTCGCTGGGCGACTGACGGGATTGGACGACGAGCAGGGCGGCACGGATCTGTTCTCAACGTACGCTTACGAACGAACGCCGGGAATCTGCGGGCAAAGCAAGTCGGGGGCGGGGTGGAGGCGAGGCACGATAGAGTTGAAGAACAGGCGGGTTGTGAGTTGCGGGGGGACAGGCGGCTGCTGGCCGAATTACCGCTTGCAAGAACAGTCCGAGACGAAGACAACCATTCGGCAGGAAAACGGCCTAACATGCGATCAGAGCGGGGGCGGTAACAGCTAACGCGTCGAAACCGCGAACTCTCGCTGACTTGATGCGTCGGAGGTTGGGAAATCCGATGGCACTTCGGTTTGTGTCACGCTACCCGTTGCCGCCCATTCGGCACCGCGAATGAGAGTGGTAATGAAACCGACGCACTGCATGGCTACGTCGTGGTGTCCCATGGGCGTGTGAAAGACACGGCCTTGTTTGTAGTCGATCGTCATCAACATCGGCTCATGACGATCCGTGCCTTTGTACTTTGGATCGGCATACGCGGTCGCCAGAATGGTCATGTTGTCGGCTGGTCCGCGAAGCTGTTGGTACAGCTCGTCGGTGGTATGCATCCACGATCGGGGCAGCCCCTTCGTGATTGGATGATCTGGTTCACGCACGACGAGTTGGTACTCGTGCTGGGGTCCATGATTGCCGCCGTTGCCCTTCGACTCATCACGAACCGTTTTGCCGGCGGCATCGAGATACACATAGGGCCCCGACTTCTCTGTTCGGCCACCCCAGCCGCCCAGTCCGATCATCTTGTTGTACTCCGCCCAGTCACCAAACGAATTGTCGGCGGCATGAACGATCACAAGCCCTCCACCGCCACCGACGTATGCTTCAAACGCGGCTTTCGTTTCCCCTGGCCACTGAGCCGCATTAAAACCAAAGTTGCTAATCACAACGTCATAGTTTGAGAACTTCGGTTTGAAGTCTGGATCCGTCTTTGGCTCGGGCAAGTCCTTGTAGGTCTTTGCGTCACCGAGCGGAAATTCCTCCAACAGCTTGCCGCCTTTCCAAGTGAATTGCGTTCGCACAACATCGACCGTGAACCGTCCCGAGTCCTCGAGATACTCCTTCATCATGACCGTCGTCTTGGGCCACATCGTGTGGTTATTTTGGCCATCCATGATCAGAGCCTTGAGCTTGTCTGCGGCAGTCGCACTGGACGTCATGCCAACACAGCTTGAGAACACAAGCAAGGCAACGAAAACACGATTCATAGTTCAACACTCTTGGAAAGAAACAAGCAACTTACATCTCCGAAAATCATAAACCAAAACGCTGGCGAGTGTTTACTTCTCTCGCTTTGCTTTGGCTTTTCCGGCCCGAGATTTCGGCTGATCTGCGAGCGTTTGCTTTGCAAGCTCAGCAAACTCGTCGGCCTGGCTCATCCAAACCGATTCCAGCTCTTTGGCTTTCTCGGGCATTTGCGATGCAAGATTGTGCTGCTCGGCGCGATCCGATTTCAAATCATAGAGTTCCCACGGGTCGCCCTTTGCGGCAACCAGCTTCCAATCACCCACGCGCACCGCTCGGTGACCATCATGCAACCACCATAAACTGCTGTGCTCGATCGTCACATCGTTTGCGAACGCGGGCAACAAACTCTTGCCTGGTGCCGTCGGGATGGGTTCGCCATCGAATTGTTTCGGCTTTTCCACGCCAGCAAGCTCGAGTACGGTGGGAGCGATATCGATGACGTGACCCGGTGTATGACGCAGCTCATTCTTGGCAACAATGCCTTTTGGCCAATGGGCGATCAATGGAGTGCTGATTCCGCCTTCATGAACCCAAGTTTTGTGGCGACGATGCGGCGTGTTACAGGCACTGGAAAATCCAGGACCAAGGCACAAATAGCTCGCGGCACTTCCCGGAGATGCCTTGGGGTCATGGCCGCCATTGCGCACCATGATTTCGGCACTCGCGCCATTGTCGGACGCAAACAAGATCAATGTATTGTCGAACGCGCCCATTGCTTTTAGCTGATCAACGATGCGACCGATTTCCTGGTCCATGCGGTCGACCATCGCCGCGTGGATCGCCATCTTCGTCGCTTGGAATCGCTGTTGCGATTCAGTCAGCTCAGTCCAGGGAACCGGATGGTTGACCTCATCCGAACCAAGGATTTCAAGTGACTCGGGAAAGTCATAAGGCGGTCCCACTTCGGGCTCCAAAGCTGACAAACTCGTGTTCGTGATGCCCATGTTTTTCTGACGGGCATAACGAGCCGCACGCATCGCGTCCCATCCGTCCAAGAATTTATCTTGGTACTTGGCGATATCCTCGGGCAACGCGTGCAACGGAAAATGCGGAGCAATGAACGGGATGTAGTGAAAGAAAGGTTTCTCTGCGTGATTCGCCGCATGATCTTTCAAGCATTCAATCGCGTGGTCTGCGGTCGCGATCGTTGCGTAGTAACCCGACTCGTCCTCAGGCACCTTAACCGGAACGTCATCGATTGAGTTACCTTTGGACGTGAAGAAATTCCCTTGGTTTCGCATGTCGAGCGAGCGATCAAAACCAGAGTCAAGGACTTTTCCATCGATGTGCCACTTACCGCTGTGGTAACTTCGATAACCAGCTGGTTTCAAATACTCCGGCAATAGCTTGGCCCAAGCCTGTCGAACGCCTTGTCCACCGCCAGCAACATTCGGGAGTGCGTCACGATGAATCTGCTGGGCATAGTAACCTGACATCAACGCACCGCGTGTGGGCCAACATCGAGCCGTGTTATAGAACTGGGTGAAGCGAAGCCCATTCCCAGCGAGCGTGTCCAAGTTCGGCGTTTCGATTTCGCTTCCGTAGCAGCCCAGATCCGAAAACCCCAAATCGTCTGCAAGAATCATGACGACATTCGGTGGAGCGGCTGTGGCGTCGGCAAAAACGCTAAGTGCCAGTACGACCAAGGCAACAGTAATCGATTGATTTTTCATTTGTATTTTCATTGATGATGGATTGATTGGATGGCGCACTAATCGTCGCCTAACCGATCGTTGGATAAGTCCACGGCGCGCGGTACTCACGCACGAGCAAGCGGTTGGCTTCTTCGTCGCCGATGATTCGCCCAGCTTCGCCGTCCCATCGAACATTTCGCCCGAGTTTCAGCGACAACATGCCCAGCAGACTGAGTGTTGTTGCTTGGTGGCCGATTTCGATGTCTGCGACCGGTCGACGTCCTGACTCGATCGCTGACAGAAAGTCGGCCCACAGCAATTGCAAGTTGTGCCCATCAGGCTCCTGCAATTCAGAGTCTTGGTGAATCACGGACTTCTTCGAATCGTCGGGATAGAACGTCCAACCGTCGCGCCATCCCATATGAAACGTACCCTTGGTGCCATAGAAGCAGCATCCGATACTCGGCTTCTCAGGCCCGTCGCCGGCGAAGCGTCGATGTTCCCAGATCGCAGTGAAGTCGTCGAACTCGTACGTGGCAATTTGGCAATCAGGCGTATCGCTTGTTTGTTCCACATCATTCAAAACGGCTTCGCCACGAATCGGACGACCGCCCGTGGAATAGACACTTCGCGGCGATTGCTGGTCACACCACCACAGCATTTGGTCCAACCAATGCACGCCCCAGTCTCCGAGCGTACCGTTGGCAAAGTCGAGATAGTTTCGGAATCCGCCTGGATGAATCTTGCGATTGAAGGGACGCAGCGGCGCCGGACCACAATACATGTCCCAATCCAAGTTTTCGGGAGGCGGGCTGTTCTTTGTCGGCGTTTCCTCGCCACCACGGCTATGCACAAACATTTTCACTAGCCCGATATCGCCAGCACCACCGTCCTTCAAGAACTTCATTCCGGCAACATGGTGCGGTCCGATACGCCGATGCAAACCGACCTGCACAACACGGTCGGCTGCACGCGAGGCTGCAAGAATCGCTTGGCTTTCACCGATGGTGTGGCCAGTCGGCTTCTCGATAAAAACGTGTGCACCTTTTGCGATTGCCGCGATCGTGTTGAGCGCGTGCCAATGATCAGGCGTGGCGATGATCGCGATTTCGACGTCTTCTTTGTCGAATAATTCTCGAAAATCGGTATAAGTGTTCGGTTCGTCACCACACAAATCCGTGACTTCTTCGCCAGCAAGTTCTAGCTTATCTCGATCCACGTCACAGAGTGCAACGACCTTGGTTTGACCTGCGGCCAAGGCTTCTCTCAGGATGTTCATTCCCCACCAGCCCGAACCAATCAGCGCCGTGCGATACTTCTTGTCTTTCGAAGCCGCGTGAACACTTGGCGAAGAAACGATCGCCGAGGCAGCCGCTGTGGTTGCGAGAAACGTTCGACGGTTGATTGACATGGTTGATCTCGTGGGGAGGCGTTGATCGGCGAAAACCAAATCGCTGGAAATGCCCGCTCATCTTACTCTCGACAATCGACACATGCGACTTGCCCCTGGATACTGCGGCAATAGACGCGACCATTGGCGAGAACGGGCACTGTCCAGCACTTCCCTTGCAGCACTTGTCCACGGCCGATCGGGGAAAAGCCTTCTGGGGTGGCTGGAGCGACAAGGAGCTCGCCAGCCTCCGTCAACAGAATCAACTTCCCGCCAGCGATCGACAAACCACCGGGACGAAGATCCTCAACGGACCAGACGACTTTGCCAGTCGACCATTCCATACACTTCAAGCGTGCACCGACCTCCATGTCACCATCAATGCCGTAGAGATGCTCATCGTAGAGCAACGAGCTATGCAGTTGATTTTGCATCTCCTTCGACTTCCAAACGAGTTGCGGCTTCTCGTTCTGGAATTCAAACAACGCGGCCCCACGGTTGTATCCAGAACTCACGAACATCTTTGAGTCGTGGAAGATCGGGTCCGCGGCATTGCAATTGAAACTGGTCAGCCAACGTTCGGACCAGAGTTGCTCTCCGGTCTCCAGATCCACACCGATGAACGCACGCGCCGAGGCAAAGACGACAGTGGGTTTGACGGCACCGGGTATCAGGACGGGACTGGCGTAACCACATTCTTTGTCAGCCGAGGACCAAAGAATCTTGCCGTCATGCTTGTTGAGAACTGCGCCCGATTCACCGACGTTGAGCACCAACTTGTCACCGACAACCAGCGGCGGCGCCGAAAATCCCCAACCAGGAACCCGAACTTCGGCGTCATCGGCGATCTGTGCTTGCCAGTGAACTGAACCCGTCAAAGTATCCAAGCAAAACAAATCACCGACGCGGCTGATCACATAAAGTCGATGGCCGTCAATCGTCGGCGTCGACGTTGGCCCACCTTCGAAATCCCGATCGTCCAGTGGCGCCGTGTACTCGTACTTCCAAAGCGTCTTTCCGTTGCTCACGTCAAGGCAATAAACAATATCATTCTCGTCAACATGCCCCATCGTGTAGGCTCGTTCGCCTTGCACGACGACGGAGGAAAACCCGGTCCCCACTTCGCAAGTCCACAGGATCCCTGGCCCCGTTTCTGGCCAATCCGAATTCCAATTTGTTTCTTGCGAGATGCCGTCCAAGTTTGGCCCACGCCAACGGGTCCAATCGTCTGCAACCGCCGTCGAGACACACCAACCAGCGAGAAACAAAGCGATAACGAGACGGGACTGGAGCATTGCGTGAGCTGGAGTGGGTAGAATGACAACGGACATATTGCGAGAGTATATCCACGATCGACGTCGCTTAGCGGCTTTGACCTGACCCCGAACTCATTTCAGTCAACTTGGATCATCAAACATGATTCGCAAATTTTTTGCCATCGCTTTCTTGTTGTTGTCGTGTACCAGTCCATTCGCGGGCGCGGCCGACCCAGCTTCGAAACCGAACGTCCTGTTCATCGCCATCGACGATCTCAACGACTGGGTCGGTTGTCTCGGTGGTCATACACAAGTCAAGACACCGAATATCGATCGGCTCGCACAACGCGGCGTCGTGTTCACGAATACACACTGCGCCGCGCCGCTGTGCAATCCGTCACGCGCGGCGGTTTTTAGCGGTCGACATCCATTCGAAACCGGCGTGCTTGCCAATGACGAATCCAACATTCGGAAACTGCAACCGGATCTCGTGCTGATCCCCCAGCATTTCAAATCCGCTGGCTATCGAACGTTCGGCTCCGGTAAATTGCTGCATCAAACAGCGGTCAACTTGTTTGACGAAGATTTTTTTCCCGAGTGCCGATGGAGTCCGTTTACACCCAAGCAAGTCGACTATTTGGCCGACGAAGTCCACACAAAAAGCACAAGTAACCCACGTCACATCACTGAACTCAAGGGTCATGAAGTAGTGTTGCCACTGAACCGCATGCCAAGCGATCGCGAGCCAACCGCGACCAAAGGCGAGTCGTTCGATTGGGGCAGTTTGGAGATAGACGATCTCGACATGGGCGATGGCCAGATCGCTGACTGGACCGCGAAGCATCTTGCCCGCCAGCACGACCAACCGTTCTTCATCGCGACCGGGTTCTATCGACCGCACATCCCGCTGTTTGCGCCGAAAAAGTATTTCGACATGTACGAAGGGCTCGAAATCGCGTTGCCGATCGTCAAGGCCGATGATCTCGATGACCTGAGCCCCAGCGGAAGAACGCAAGCGATCGAAGCCGTTACCGCTGGTTCACACGCCACGGTACTCAAGTACAACCAATGGCCGATGGCGGTCAACTCTTATTTGGCGTGCGTCTCGTTTGTGGATGCACAAATTGGCAAGATGCTCGATGCACTCGATGCGAGTCCACATGCCGACAACACGATCGTCATTCTCTGGAGCGACCATGGCTGGCACCTCGGCGAGAAACAGCACTGGGGCAAATGGACTGGATGGCAACGTTCAACGCGCGTTCCGATGATGATCGTGCCTGCGAGAAACACGTCCGCTGAAGCGTTCTCCATCGGCAAGAGTTGCGACACACCCGCCAGTTTGCTGGATCTTTATCCAACGATGATTGACCTCTGCCAGCTTCCACCGCTAGGCGGACTTTCCGGCCAGTCGCTGGTTTCGCAGCTCAAAAATCCGAAACAAGAATCCGACCGCGTCGTACTCACCACGTTCGATCAAGGCAACTATTCCGCTACCAGTGCGCGATGGCACTACATCCGTTACCACGACGACAGTGAAGAACTCTACGATCGCGAAGCGGATCCCAACGAGTGGACAAATCTCGCCGATGATCCGAAGTTCGCTGATCAAATCAAGTCGCTTTCTCAGCATTTGCCCGACGCGAGTGTTTACAAGAACCACGACGTTACGTTACCGGCAAAGCCAAAAAAGAAGCGATAAGCTTCTGGGAACAAGCCAATCGATTTGCGTCATCGCATGACCAAACTAGTTTGCGTTGACTGCTTTGAGGAGCGATGCTTCCTCGCGGGGCGAATCTTGTGCGAGTTCCCAGATCATGATTCCAGCGAGTCCACGGTCTCGGGCCGCTTGGGTTTTCGATCGAATGAGATCCTTGCCGTTGAATGCAAATCCGTCGATCTCGTTAACTGACGGATCAATCGGCTGGCTGCTGACTAGTTCCGAGTACGTCTTCGATTCGCGTGAGCGGTTTCGCCCGTAGAACGGAACACCGAGAGCGATTTTCCCTGCTGGGCATCCCCATTGCTGTAACCGGTCAACTTCACTGATCGACTTTGCAAGCGTCGACTGTGGATAGTCTTGGTCATACGCCATAAGATGTATGCGATCGACTTGCTCGTACGCTTGCTTGCCTAGGTCTTGCCATCCTGCCTGGGCAACGGTGACTTCCATGTTCAGCGGATGCAGTACACGCTTGGTTTCGCAAATCAATCCGACGTAGGCGGCAAGTTCACTTGCACCCTTGGGGTGTTCCCAATCATAGTCAACGCCTGAAAACCCATTCGCTCGACAGTAGTTTGCTAAACCCTGGACAAACCGAGTCTGTGTGTCCGCGCTGGACGTCAACTTGGCGAAACCGTCGGACCGCCCCCAGCCACCAACACAGAGCAGCAAACGGCAACCCGCCTTTTCCTTGAGTTCGTGCAACTTGGCAAGGGTTGTTGCTGGAACAGGATTCTCGGAAAGCTGTCCATCAACCGGAGGCTTTACACTGAAGTACACCAGATGCGTCACGCCGTTCACTTGCGCGTAGGTGATTCCAGCGATTCGATAATCTGGAAGATAGCCAACGACAACGAATTCATCGTCAACGGCCCAAGTCATTGAGCTTGATAGAAGGCACATCGTCACAATGAAACAGAGCAATTTTCGCATCGCATTCTCTCAAAACGATTCGAGGCATCTCGACTCTCCCAGTGGGCGAGTGAAGTCAATTCAGCAATAGCTGTTAAGCTAGCTCTCTGATACGCTCAGACTCGGCATCATCGTAACTCATTGCCTCAGGACTCGACACATGACACGAATTCCGAGTGCCCCCTGGCACTTTATGATCGCGGCGATTTGCTTCTGCAGTGTCGCGGTTTTTGCCCAGGCTCACGAAGGCCATGCACATGACCAGCAGCAACCTGAGATTGCCAAGGCGTTTCGGCCTTTCGTTGAAACAGACGCGATCAAGACTCGTTGGGATGATCGCTACTTCTATGTCGAATCCAGCGGGTTTCCCTCGCACCCGATGATGATTGGGATCACGAATTGGCAGCAGCAGATTCCCTTGCCTCAGCCTTACACGGGAAGCAATGCTTGGCAAATTCCGCTGAATCCCGTTCCAGCCCAAACGCCGCTGATGACGAAGGACCGATTCCTGCGTGGCGCGATTGCCTTGGCCGTGAATGGCGTTCCGATTTTCAACCCGCTGAACAATCGAGGCGAAGACTCGTTCCTGATCGGTGAACTGGACGAGTTTGGTGGGCATTGCGGTCGAGCCGATGACTACCACTATCACATCGCACCGGTGCACTTAGAGAAAACACTCGGCAAGGGTTTACCGATCGCGTATGCCTTGGATGGCTATCCGATTTATGGCTACGAAGAACCCGACGGCTCGCCAGTCACCGCTCTGGATGTGATGAATGGACACAAAGACGCCAGCGGCAATTACCACTACCATGCGTCCAAGACTTACCCGTATTTGAACGGTGGTTTTTATGGACAAGTCACTGAGCGCGAGGGGCAAGTGGATCCGCAACCTCGCGCGGAACCGATGCGACCAGCCGGCAGACCCCTACGCGGTGCGAAAATCACGGGCTTCCAAGAGGTTGAATCGAATCACTATTTACTCACATACAACATCCGGGGACGCAGCGCCTCGATCAAGTACGTAATCGAGGCCGACGGCACAATCCAGTTCACAATGACTGACCCGACGGGACGAACAAGCTCAGAAAGTTACAAGCCGCGACCACAAGAACAACGCGGTGAACCTGGCCAACGGCGTCCACCGCCTCGCCCAGCGGACATGACTCGGAACCAGTCCCCAGCGGTTTCCGCCGTCAACGTACCCGCGGTCAACGTCTCCGCCAACTTGACGGTCACAAGTTCAGCACTCGACGCGACCGGGAACCTTTCCGCAGAGTTCACTTGCGACGGCGCGAGCGCATCGCCGCCGATCCAGTGGAGCGGCGCTCCAGCCAACACCAAGTGCTTTGCCATCAACGTTTGGCACATCCCCGGTCCTGGCGATGTGAAGTCGTATTGGCTGCTTTACAACATTCCCGCGAGCGTAACGGAAATCCCCAAGAACAGTCGCGGGATTGGGATTGTCGGAGTCAACGACAAACGCCGGATCGAGTACGACCCGATGTGCTCCAAGGGCCCGGGGCTGAAACAATACCACATCACCGTCTATGCGTTATCCGAAGAATTAACGCTCACGCCGCCGCAAGCCAACCGCGAGAATCTGTTGTCGGCAATCAAGGACATCACTCTCGCGGAAGGCACGCTGGACTTTCAATATGAACGCAAACGTTGAGTGACTATTTGGTGTGAACAAAGATTGGATTGCTCACAACGACCGGAGGCTTCTTGCCGAATTCTTCGCCCATGACTCGGCCGAGCGTGAGGTTTTCGCCAATGGCCGCAACGATGATAAAGGAATCGCCAGGAGGCAATTCGACCTGCAACCGCTCGTCAAACTTCACGACGCCGTCAGCAAAGTCGCCTGGGTTCGCAGTGCGTGTGCGTGATAGCTCGGGTTTCATCTCACCGTTGACGAAGACTTCGACGCGATTGACGTCGAGCCAATTCGCACATTGGATCTTCACCGCCAAGTCCGCTGGGACGTTACCAATCGTGACTTCATCGCCAATCATGGCTGGCGTGGCCAAGTCGGGATGATGCAATTGGACGGTCATGAACGGCCCCGTCGACATCACGATTTGCCCACTCTCTAAGTGATCAACCATCTCCGTAACGCTGATCTTGGATGGCTCGTCGGTACTCGAACGAACCCAATTTCGCAACCAACCGCTACCGTGCCAGTTGTAGTGGGCGTCCGTATTCACGACGCCGGGGATCCGTCGCCCGTCTTTGAACAGTCCCATCCAAGGCCGCATGCGTCCAGAGTCGGAATTCTTCTTTGCCGCGACCTCTTCATCACTCAGAAAGATTTCTTCAATCGGATGGACTTCGATAATGTCCATGAAGTCCAACATCTTCGAAAAGCCTCCATCCTCTTTCCCATCCAAGTCGCGGTCGTGCAACATTTGACGCATATTGGGATGGTTCGTCTGGACGACCTTCGGCGAGCTGTCTTCCCACATGGCCAATCGTGCGATTTGGACAACGGGGTCGTCGTCAACACGAGGTCCGCCGCCGTCTTGAGCAAACGGATCGTACTTGAGCGGGAACGCGTTTTGATGGTTGATCGGTAGCAACTTGCCCGTCAGCTCCATGCCGCTGCATGTCGTCATTCGATTCGCCGCACGCAGTATTTCCAATTGGTCATCGTAGGACTCGATGCGTTGGTGTTCCGTGCATGGAGCGAACTCCAAGTGCTCACACAGCAGATTCTCAACGCGTCCCAATTGCTCGGACGTGTTGTCACCTGAGGGTGAACTGTGGCTATGCAATTCAGCACTGACCCAATCGGTCGTGTCGACGACTCGCTTGAGCGTTCCCTGTAACGACGTTTCGGATCCTTTCTCAACGACGACCGTCGATTCAATGACGTCGTACTCAGGCCCGTAGCTCACGAGCACATCGTAGGTGCCTGGCGGTATCGAACGGGTGAACGTTCCATCGGCGCTGTAGACACAGTTTCCGACTGAACCGCTGGCACTATCCAGCCCGAATGTTGGGTTGTCGGTTCTTGTACCGTCCGCCGATACGCCGCCATAAATCGTGACCTTGCAGGGAATCTCGCCGCCGCGTTCGTCGGTGAACTTGCCAACGATTCGCGATGCAGCCCCCAGCACGATCGATGTCTCACTCGGTTGATCGGTCACATTCAGCGATAATTCTGTCGCTTCGTGGCCGATCGCTTCCGCTCGCAGCTTGTAGGTTCCCAAAGGCAAGTGAATGATCGAAACACCGCTTTCAGCGACACTCCACTTCGCGGGTAATTTCAGTCCACCCAAGTCGCCTTCGATGACAGACAGTTTGATGCGAGGCTGGTCACCGACGGCGCCCGTGACGCGAATGGTTTGCGGGGCGCCGGCAAGGCTGAGTCCCTTCAGGTCCGCTGGAGAACCGGCTGGATAAATTCGGGTCGTCCACGTCAGCGAGTTCGTACCGTCATCGGCTTTCTTTGTAACGAAGGAGCCGACTGGGTGAGTCAATTCTCGCATACGCCCCGAGGACCATTCACCGGCTGCGTTTCCCAGCACGGACTGGATTCCATACGTTTGGCCAAACGTCTCGTCTTCGCAGTACGCGATCGCGGTTTGAGGGAGCGACGCGAATTGAAACGTTCGATCAGCACGAACGCCGTCGACAGCTTGATAGCGGCTAATATCTTGGCCTTTGATCGTGGTGACCACCGTCAAGAACGACTCACCATCACGAAGCTGGTACTCGATTGTCGACATGGAGTCTTGGCCGTCCGCCAACGAGGAGGAGGATTTGCATCTCCAGAACACTCCACCACCTTCGAGGGTTCCCTGTTCGACAAGAGTGTCGTCATAGAACTGGAACCGACCGGCACCGGGATAGAAACAACTCAATTGGTCCGATGGAGCATCTACTCGCGTCAGATCAATGATGCAAGCGCCGACGCCGCGGACGGTCATGTTCGCGTCACGAAGTTCGCCGGGTCGAGCGATCACAGCAACGATCTCGTCATTGCGAATCACAAAGTCCCCGTCGATCCAATCCGCCTCTTTTCCACTGAGCGGAAAACGATTCTCGGGTCCAATCACGTCAATGGTCGCGGCGTGGCCGGCTGACACGACGATGCTTGCGATAGCGATAAGAAACAGATGGACAGCGTTCATGTGCGAATTGCGGGGCGGGAGTTGGGGAGGGTAGTTCGAGGCAGCCATTCAGGATAACCGAGCTTTCGTTTCCGGTGTTTGTCGCATTTTACGCGATTCGATCCAGTCGATATCGGGTATGATTACACTGTATCAGCATCGCTGATTCCCCCGCCCCGGATCCCGCCTCGTTCGCCACCGGTTTTCGAAACATGACGCGTTTTTTGCTGTTGGTTCACCTGTTCTTCATCGGCTCGCTCGGATTCGCGGATGACCCCGCGAACCACGATGATCCGGCCCATGACGATTTCGTTGCTGGACACAGCACACACGGCGAGGCGTTCAATGAGGGCCCGCGTCAGGCTGCGTACCCCATGCAAGGCATGGGCAGCACTCGGTTTGCTTCGAGTGCGGACGACGAGGCCACCCAGAAGTTCGTCGATCAGGGCGTCGCCCAGTTGCATGGTTTCTGGTACTTCGAAGCGGAGCGATCGTTTCGACAAGCGGCGATGCTCCAACCGGAACTCGCGATTGCCTACTGGGGCATGGCGATGGCCAACATCAATAATTCTGAGCGGGCACTCGGATTCATTGCTGAGGCTGAAAAACATCTGGACAAGGCGAATGATCGCGAGAAAGCGTACATCAAGGGTCTGGCGAAATATTTGCGAGCCGGCAAGTCACTCGAGGAAGATGAAAAACTTACAGATGACGCAAAGAAGACAAAGCGACGTGAGCGCGAAGAGAACTATATCAAGGACCTTGAACGAATCCTTGACAAGTCGCCCGACGATGTGGATGCGATGGCATTCACGGCGCTGCAAATTTGGATCGCGTCTCGAAACAGCTTGCCAGTAACCAGCCATTACGCTGTCGATGGATTACTCGATCGCGTGTTCGCAGCCAGACCAGATCATCCGGCGCACCACTATCGCATTCACTTGTGGGACAATCGACGACCGGAGAACGCACTCGCATCGGCGGCACAGTGCGGTCCATCACTTCCTGGCGTTGCGCACATGTGGCACATGCCTGGACACATCTACTCGCGTCTTCATCGATACGGTGATGCGGCTTGGCAACAGGAGGCCTCGGCGAGAGTGGATCATTCGCACATGATTCGTGACCGCGTGCTTCCCGACCAAATCCACAACTTTGCACACAACAATGAATGGCTGGTGCGAAACTTGTTGTTTCTCGGTCGTGTCGAGGATGCCATTGCCCAGTCCAAGAATCTGATCTCGCTTCCACAACACCCCAAGTACAACTCGCTCGGCAAGGGCGGCAGTGCGAAATACGGCCGCGAGCGGTTGATCGACACCTACACGCAATACGAGATGTGGGACGAACTCGTCGAAGCGTGTGACGGGTCGATGCTGCCAGCGATCGACGACTTTAACGATCGTGTGCGCCGACAAAGCTGGCTGATTGTGGCTTTGCAATTGAGCGATAAGGCACCGCGAGCTGGTGAGCTGCTTCGCGAATTGCGACTGGAGCAACTCGAGCTGCAACGTGAATTGGTTCAAGCCAGTGGCCCCAAACAACCTCAGGCAAAAGACGAAGCTGATTCCGATGCGCCAAAACTCGACGTAAAAAAGCAGCGTGAAAAGATCACGAAGTTGAGAGAAGCGATTGCGCTCGGCGCCTCAGCCGGCGCGGTTCGCAAGAAAGACGCGAAGCTGTTCGAAAAACAAATTGCCCTGGCCGGCAAAGTTGATGGTGTGTTGAAGGCAGCTTGGTTGAGCGCCGTGGGTGAAAACAAGAAAGCTCTAGAAGCGGTTCGCAAACTAGCGAAAGATGCTCCTGGGCAAGTGCGACCACAAGCGGAACTGGTTGAGTTGTTGTGGACGACCAACGACAAGAAAGCGGCAAAGACCGAGTTCAATAAACTGCGTTCGCTGGCGGGAACGGCAGACCTGGATACGCCATTAATGAAACGACTGGCACCCATCGCGGAGGAATTCGAGCTGGCCGTGGATTGGCGCAAGCCTGCGAGTCCGGCCAGTGATCTTGGTGCGAGGCCGCCGCTGGACTCACTGGGGCCGAAGCAATGGACGCCCTATGAAATGCCAGAATGGAGCGTGCTCACAGCCGCTAATCGCACGCTTGATTCAGGGTCGTTGGAAGGACGCCCCAAGATCGTCATTTTCTATCTGGGCTTTGGATGCTTGCATTGCGTCGAGCAACTGGAGGCGTTTTCACCCCACCTGGACGGGTTCAAAAAACTCGGGATCGAGGTTGTCGGCATCAGCACGGAGACCGTCGAAGATCTTCGCATTGGCATCGAAGGTTATGACAAGCCCGTTGGCATTTCGTTGCACTCGGATGCCGATCAGATTGCTTTCAAAGCGTTTCGATGCATTGACGATTTCGAGAAATCACCGTTACACGGGACGTTTCTGATCGATTCGGACGGACGAGTGCGTTGGCAAGACATTGGGCATGAGCCATTTACGGATGTCGAATTCTTGCTGAGGGAATCCGAGCGATTGTTGCAGCTGCCCAGCTCACCAGGCTCCGGACATACACTGGTCAAGAATCGCTAAAACGAGTTTAATAGGACTTCGGCTTTCGCGGTTAGCCGAACGGAGTCCTGAATGGACAGGAAGTCCTTAGTATCGAAATACCGCATATCCGCTACGCGAATCAGCCACAGAGCGTCAGCTCGTGGTTTTGTCGAATTCGCAACAAAATCCTGAGCAAATGCTCATTGGTAAGTAAAAGTAGCGATGTCCCGCTAACGCGATCTTTCAAGGAGACGCAATTGTCGACTGGTGATTCAGAACCCATTGCCGAAAAAATCACGATTACTGCTCCCGAAATCGATTCGGATGGCTTTGTAACCATTTGGAACGTTGCCGCCGCCTCGTGTGGTGACGAATTGACTGCGACTCGCGACTTGGCCTCAAAGCTGTTGCTGTTTCTTTGCAAAAAGAAATGCGACTTCGTCGTGACAAGCTCCACGAACGCCGAATACCTCGACAGCTGGTTCGAACGTGATTCGAAGTTGCTTTATGACTGGAAACCAGGAAGCGAATTCGTCGACGTCGTCTCCCAACACGCTGAAGTCCCAGCAGCCGGTTTACTGCTATTCTTGAAGAACAACAAATTCGATCCAGCAGCGAACTACACCGCGACGCGAGCTGTCCGCTTGGATTGGTTCCGCGAGATGTGGTGCGTGGGCTAGGGCCAGCTAAATCTCTAGCTGCCGTGATACAGTCCGTTCGCTTGGACGATAAACAAATTCAAGTCGAATGACTTGATTGTCCCGCGAACAGTGACCAAGTCATTCTTCTTGAGACCGAAGAGCTGCTGTGCTCCGTAAGGCAGCACAGCACCGCTCGCGTCAACAAATTGGATCACCGCTTTCGGTGCCATCGCGGCCTTGCGTTTACAGAACGGGCAATTGTCCGCGTGCTCTGGGTCATCGTGACCTTTTTCTGGTAGCACCGACATCAGGAAGCTCGTCTGGTTCGGCTCCCATGGCTCTTGGTCTTCGGCAAAGATCCGGCCAGTTAGTACGACTTCTCCATTCGCTTCGCCGAGCGGCCACTTCTCAGCGGCTTCGGCGAGCGTCCATGAGCCTTCGGGAGCAGCAGACAGAGTGAGTGTGTCACGCTGGCTAAGCGCCTTGGGAGAGTTTTCGGGCGATGGCTTCGACGCAGTGTCGCAACCCACGAACACTGCGAGCGTTAACGCGGAGACAGCAACGACTCGGCGGACGATCCGGATGCGATTCACTGTTGGATTCCGCTCAAGGCAGTAAACGCCGAATCGACGTCTTCTTTAATCGACACGTACTCGATTGCGTCGCCGCCGTGCATGGACTTGTCAAGTTTCTCGTAAGCATCGAACAGTTTTTCCGTCGCTTCCGCAACCGCTTTTTTCTTATCCGCATCGTCGGTTACTTTCGTCGCCAATTCAGGCAAACATTCAAGCACGTGTCCGATCTCATGCAGTGCATCGTGTGCGTCGTCAGGCGTGCCGCCTTCGAAAGCCGTTTGGATCTGGGACTTGAACGTTGTCAATTGTTCCATCGCGGCCTCGAAGGTCTCTGGATGGGCGTGCGCGAGTTCTTCTTCACCGAGCTCTGGCGGCAGACCAATCGAGGACGCAGAAGGCGACTCGGTCTTCGTGCATCCTATCAAAGCGACTGGCACAGCCAACGCTAGCAACAGCGTCAAGATACGGTGCGTTGAGATACGGAGCGTCCAATTCATCGTTTTGGCTTTCGTGTGTGAGGCAAGGATTAACCGTTATCGTTGATTGTATCGCCAGCGATCAAAAAGCTAGAGCGGCTCCATACGATCAACGCTTCATACGTTCAACTCGGTGCGATACGCAACCCGCAGCAGAGAAGTTCGCCAGCACCACCAAAAGGGGTGTCCGCTCTTAAAACATCGGCAACTAGGGTCGCAATCCGCCCAAATCGAGCGAGTCGTGCAATTCGGTTTGCTTCGTAACCAACTTTTCGAATAGCGATGCGAGGAGCGGCTTCATCACCGGATCACTCGCCAGATCGTGCATTTCGAGCGGGTCCGAATTCAAGTCGAACAAACGCAGCACTTTCGCGTCTGGATACACAATGAGTTTGTGCGTGTCGGTACGAATGCTGCGTTGCTTTTCGAGATACGCACCGTAGATCGCATCGTACGGCGACTTGCCGCCATCGAGCAGTGGCAACAGAGAATGAAACTGAACATGCTCCGGTTGCTTCACTCCGGCCAACTCGAGCGTTGTCGGCATGATGTCTTGCAAGTACACGGGCTGGCTATTTCGCTCGTTGGCTTTGACGCCTGGCCCAGCAACGATCAATGGGACGCGGACGCTGTCGTCGTACATGTTTTGCTTACCCACCAAGCCGTGGTGCCCGACGCTGAGGCCATGATCGGCAGTGAAGAAAATCCAGGTGTTGTCGGCTTTGCCAGTCGCTTCAACAGCATCCAGGATTCGGCCGATCATCTCGTCCATGTGCGTGATGATCGCGTAGTATTCTTGGCGGTGCACTTGGATCGAGTGTTCAGTGCGCGGGAACGGGGCCAACTTCTCATCACGCAGCGACTTGCCGCAACCAATTTCATCGGCATACGGATAAATCGGCAGAAAGCTTGCCGGGACCTTTACGTTGTTGATCGGATACTTTGCAACGTAGCGCTCAGGCGATTGACGTGGATCGTGTGGAGCATTGAAAGCGAGGTACATAAAGAACGGTTCACTTCGCTGAGCCGCTTCGCCGAGGAAATCGTTCGCGTGATTGGCAACAACTTCGCTCCAGTGCGTGCCGCCGGCCCAGAATCCACCGAACTTTGGATCCGATGGTGACCATGGATCGCTTCCATCAGCGGCCGGTCGGTGGTATCCCTCGGGGGTATCCTTTGGCATTCCCGGACGAATATCGCGAGCGACATCGAATGCAGCGTCGGCGTTCGCTTTGCAGTGCCACTTTCCGGTCATGTAAGTGCGATAGCCAGCCGCCTTCATGTACTCGCTCCACCAGCGACCCTCGCGGCGTTCTTGTTCGGACTTATCGTAGATGGCGTTGGCATCCCAAACGAATCGACCACTGTTGAGCATCGTGCGGCTGGCAACACAAACCGCTCCGCTCCAGGACCCCATGTTGAACGCGTGAGTGAACGTGGTCCCGCGCCGCGCGAGCCGATCGAGATTCGGCGTTTCGATATCCGCGTTGCCTAGCTCACGAATCGAGGCAAATGTCTGGTCGTCGGCGAAGATAAAGACCACGTTCGGCTTCGAATCGCCTTGCGGTGTTTGCTGGGCGACAACAGCCTCCGCGGAACAAAAGTATGCGATCGCGAAGACAATGGATGCGGTCGCCTGCAACAGCAAACGCTTGAAGTTGGTTGAGCTCATGGAGAATATCACGTAGACGGAAAACGACAGTGGGACAGTTCAATCTTAGACAGTGCCCAAATAGACGATGCTCTACTAGAGAGTGCTCCCTATCGTAACCGGCACACGCTCATCCGTCGCGCCGAAGCGAGTCTTGGCGGGGCAAATAGAGGTCGATTTGGTCTTCGGAAAAGATCCGATACTTGACTCCGTGACGCCAGAGGTCGTAGTACGGTGAAAACGGATCCTGGGGCATTCCGTCGATCTGGTCGGCAAGCGGCTGGTAAAGCGGCCACATCAAGTAATCTCGAAGCGCCGCGTCACAGGCGATAAAGTAATACGCCTGGCCCAGCAATTCGACGAGGTCGACGGCGTGATCGGTACTCGATTCGGCTAAGGAACGCTCCGCTGCAAACCGCTTGGTCAGCCCTGGCACTTCGTTCGCGAACACTTTGAGCAGCCCACTTTTTTCCGCCTCGTTTTTCGGATGCTTCGGTGCGATGCCTTCGAGCACGCGAATACGAATCTCGCGAGACAGAACAGAGCTGGCGGAATGGTTCGAAACTGCCTTTGCGACCTCAGCCAGATTCTCGAGCCACTGGCGAGCGCTCGATTCCGCCACGATCGGATCCATCGGGCTGGGACAGCGAACGACAAAATACGCGTCACGTCCGCCCTGAGGCCGCCGATCCTCGCCACTATCGCGATACAATCGCTCGAGTCGACGAAATAAATCACCGGCAATCGGTAAGCCGCTGAAGGCATCGTCGAGTCCGATACCGTCAGGCCGAAACGCCTGGAACATGCCAATCAGCGAATCGGGATGCATCGGGGCGTCTGGATCGAGCCGCGCGGCTTGCCGGCATTGTTCGAACAGTGTGTTGGAATCCACTCGTGTGACACTCGCTGAAATAGAGGCTTGGAATACCGGTCAACATAATACAAATCGCCCTTAGTTGAACCTGGATCAGGGTATATAATGAAACACCCCCACCCGCGACCAATCACCCGCGACCAATCACCCGCGACCAATGGCAGCGACCGATTGCCTTTCGACGCCACCAACTTCCCGTCAGTTGGCTTCCCCGCCTATCGCTCCACACGCTCCTTTCCCGAGTTGCTTTTATGCAAAATCCGTTGCCCTTCATGGTTGCGATCGTCCTGGCAGCTGGAGTCTTAGTCAGTGAGACGGTCGCAACTGCAGAGTCACCCTCCGCTGGTGAACAATTCTTCGAAGCGGAAGTGCGACCGCTGCTGATTGCAAATTGCTACGAATGCCACTCTGCGAGTCTGCAAGAATCCGATTTGAGGCTCGATTCGCGATCCGCGATTCTGAGTGGTGGCATATCGGGCCCAGCTGCTGTTGAACGTGACATCGACGCCAGTGCGATTCTGAGAGCAGTTCGCGGCGATGGTGATTTGGAACGCATGCCTCCCGACGAGCCGCTCTCCGACGAGCAAATCGCAGTACTCGAGAAGTGGGTTCAATTAGGTTTACCCTGGACCGATGATGCAACGCCGCCCTCGATCGCACTCGGTGACCAACAGGCAATCCGCGCCGCTGCGGAAACACACTGGGCGTTCCAGAGCATCACGCATCCATCACCACCGATTGTGGACGTGTCTCTTGAGGATCACGTGGCCAACCCGATCGATGCTTTTATTATCGATCGCCTTCGCCAAAGCAAACTATCGCCAAGCGATCCAGCCGACCGAAGGACACTCATTCGACGCATCCACTTTGATCTGGTTGGACTGCCGCCAAGCATGAAACGTGTGGCTGCGTTCGTGAACGACAAACGACCGACTCACGTCATCATCGAAGAACTCGTTGATGAGCTTTTGGTATCCGAGAAGTACGGTGAGCGTTGGGCGCGTTATTGGCTCGACCTTGCTCGTTATGCCGACACCCAGGACTGGCAAGCACAAGCGGACGTGCGTTATCCCTTCGCGTACACGTATCGCGACTACGTCATCACGAGCCTCAACGCCGACAAACCGTATGACGAGTTTTTGCGAGAACAAATCGCTGCGGACTTTTATCACGAAAGCGAGTCCGCTCCACAGTTGGCTGCGCTCGGCTTGCTCACCGTTGGACCTCGCTTTCGCAATGATCGCTTGGAAATGGCGGCGGACCAAATCGATGTGGTATGCCGTGGCCTGATGGGAATCACCGTCAGCTGTGCTCGATGCCATGATCACAAGTACGATCCCGTTCCGATTGAGGACTACTACTCGCTGTATGGAGTTTTGGCGAGCACTCAGATCCCTGAGTCGTTTCCGATGATCGACACGGGATCCATCGACCCAAAACTGTTGGCTGACTACGAAAGCCAGCGAGAGGAGAAAGAACGTCAACTTCTCAACTACAAAGTCGAACTTCGCCAAGAAGCGATCGATGACTTGCGCAAGCGACTGCCTGTCTATCTCGACGGGTTCGCTCAAATGAGCATCGAAAAGAAATCCGAGATCCGCGGGCTGGTTAGCAAATTAAAGCTCAAAGAAATCGCGATGACGCCGCTGGACAAGTCACTCGCAAAACGGCTGCAAACGAAGTCAGACATCAAGGACTCGGTTCTCAAACCATGGGCAATCGGTTTATCCGCGAACGAAGCGAGCTATAAACAGAATTGGAAGAAGTGGCTCAGCGAGTGGTCCCAAGACGAAACGATCGATCCACTTGTTCGAGCGAGACTGGAGCAGGACCAGCCAAAACATCGTAGCGATCTTGTGGCGAGCTATTCAAAGGTGTTCGCCGAATCGCTCGCAGTCTGGGACACGTACAAAGCCACCAACCCAGAGGCAACTTCGCTCGCCGGCACACCCGATGCAAAACACGAACCGCTTCGCGCACGACTGCTTGAACAGGGCGGATGGTTTGACCTCGATGTGGAAGAAGTTGCCACAGCATCTCGGCTGCTTGGCAAAGGACGAAAGATCCTCGGCGATCTTCAAAAGGAGATCGGCGAAGTCGAGTCGGCGCACCCAGGATCGCCGCCACGTGCCATGGCACTCGTCGACCTGAAGAAACCCATCTCTCCATTCGTGATGCTTCGTGGCGAAGCACAACGTCGCGGTGACGTCGTACCGCGTCAGTTTCTTTCGCTACTGAGCGGCGACGAACGAAAGCCGTTCCGGGATGGAAGCGGCCGACGCGAACTCGCCGAAGCCATCACCGATCCCTCGAACCCACTCACGTCGCGTGTGCTGGTCAATCGCGTGTGGGCAAAGTACTTCGCTCGAGGATTGGTCGAGTCGCTCGACGATTTTGGGCTGAGAAGTGATCCGCCAAGTCATCCGGAATTACTCGATTGGCTCAGCAGCGAATTCCTTGCACACGGCCAATCCTTGAAGTGGTTACACAAAACGATTGTCTTGAGCCAAACCTATCAGCAATCCAGCAACCCCAATGAAACAGCTTCAGGCGTTGATCCCGAAAACCGACTACTGTGGCGTCAAAATCGTCGACGCCTTGATTTTGAATCGATGCGAGACTCGATGCTTGTCGTGTCGGGAACGCTCGATCCAACAATCGGCGGCCGATCGGTGCGATTGAGCGAAGAACCGATGACGATGCGACGGTCGTTGTATGCGTACATCGATCGCGTTGAAATGGACCCGATGCTGCGAACGTTTGACTTCGCATCTCCGACAGCTTCCGCTGCTTCACGAGCGGAAACAACGATCCCGCAACAAGCGTTATTTTCGATGAACCATCCGTTTGTCGCAGCCCAAGCTCAAACGCTTGCGGACGCCTGTGACGAGGGAGACGAACCTACCAAGATCCAAGCACTTTATCGCCGCATCTTCCAACGCTCGGCAAGAACAGCCGAGCTAAACGTGGCTAGTGAATTCCTTTCTCAAGCTCGTCCCGGTGATGGCGACAGTGCGTCGGTTTGGCAATATGGCTACGGACCGATCGAGCTGATGGGGCATGCCGATTACGAACTGCCTCCCTTCCCGCACTGGAGCGGCAAAGCGTACCAAGGCAGCGACATTTTCCCTGATCCAACACTAAAGTTTCTCCAGCAAAATGCTTCCGGTGGTCATCCTGGCCACAAGGAATCTCTCGGAACCGTTCGTCGCTGGATCGCTCCCGCAGCGGGAACCGTGCAAGTCAGTGGCACCGTGATTCACACGCGTGAAAAGAGCGACGGCGTGATCGCACTCGTTTGCTCAGGCGACTTGATGAAGTCGTGGACGGTTGTGCGAAGTGAAGTGGAAACCGAGATTCCAAGCATCAACGTTCAAGCTGGAGACGTCATCGACTTTGTCGTTTCTCCGGGCAAGTCGCCGAGCGCCGACACTTATACGTGGGATTTGATCCTCACAGGCACGGAAGGCGGATTGAGCGGCCAAACATGGGACTCCAAGAGCGAGTTCCATGGGCCCTTGCCGCCACCGCTTTCGCCGCTGGCCCAGTTGGCTCAAGCACTGTTACTCACTAACGAATTCTTGTATTTGGACTAAGCGACCGAGATGTCAAATCAATTGCAATCGATCGATCGCCGAAGAATGCTGACTCACAGCGGCATGGGACTGGGGATGCTCGCGCTCGCTGGTGTGCTGCGGGATGCCGAGGCGAGTGACGCAGCGTCCGATGACAGCGATGCAGCTAAAAACGATGCGGCACCCGGTGGTGGATCATCACTCTCGCCAAAGCAACCGCACTTCCCCGGCACCGCAAAACGCGTGATTCACATTTTCGCGAACGGAGGCCCGAGCCAAGTCGATACATTCGACCCGAAACCAGCGCTCGAGAAGTTTCACGGCAAGACACTATCCGAAGAACTGAAACGTGATCGTCGCCTCGGCGGTGTCGCGCACGCTTCTCCATTCAAATTCGCCAAGCACGGTCAATGCGGCACGGAAGTCAGCGAGCTGTTTCCGAACGTGGCCAAGCATGTGGACAAGCTCTGTGTCATCCGCTCGATGTTCACCGAGGTCCCTAACCATGAACCGGGACTGATGATGATGAACTGTGGCGACATCGTGCGTCCAAGACCAAGCGTCGGAGCGTGGACACTGTACGGGCTAGGCACCGAAAACCAAAGCCTTCCTGGTTACGTCGTGATGTGTCCTGGTGGTTTGCCGACGGCGGCAACGTCGAATTGGCGAAGTGCATTCTTGCCGGGAATCTATCAAGGCACGCACGTTGACACCCAGTACGAACAGGCTGACCAGTTGATCGCGAATATCGAGAACCAATATCTGCTTGCGGACCAGCAAAGTCGTCAAATGCAATTGATTCAGCGCTTGAATCGTATGCATTTGCGAACTCGAGCGGATGACCCACAACTCAACACTCGCATCCAAACGCTTGAACTCGCGTTTCGGATGCAAGGCGAAGCTCGTGACGCGTTTGATACGACGGACGAGCCCGAACACATCCACAAGTTGTACGGCGACTCGCTCCAGGGTCGTCAAATGCTGATCGCCCGCCGATTGAGCGAACGAGGTGTGCGTTATGTCCAGGTTTATCACGGTGCCGGACAACCTTGGGACTCACACGCGTCCATCGAAACCAACCACCGCCGACTGTGCAAGGACGCAGATCAACCGATCGCGGCGTTGCTCGAAGACTTGGATCAACGCGGGATGCTTGACGACACGTTGGTGATCTGGGGTGGCGAGATCGGTCGAACACCGACCGTGCAACTTCCCGTGACAGCGAACCCGGGGCGTGATCACCACAATGACGGATTCACGGTGTGGATGGCAGGCGGCGGCGTGCGTGGTGGCATGACGTACGGCTCGACTGATGAAGTTGGGCTGAAGATCGCTGAGAACCGAGTGCATGTGCATGATTTACACGCAACGATCCTGCATACGCTCGGATTCGACCACACTCGGTTGACGTATCGTTACGCCGGTCGCGACTTCCGACTGACCGACGTCCATGGCAACGTCGTCCACGACATTCTGGCTTAGCCAACGAATTCTGGCTTAGCCAATGACTGTTTCCGGATCGCTGGGCGGTCCGTTCAGCACTCGCGCCAGAACAACTCCGCCGGCGCCGAGCATGCCACAACTGAAAACGGTAAGCACTGCAAATACGACTGGAAGCGAAACGTTCGTTGCCTCCGCGTCCATGTCGCCAGCAACCGTCATCAGCACCACGCTCAGTGCGTTGTTTACGAAGTGGCCCATCATTGCAGGGAACAACGAGCCAGATTGCCAGGTGATCCAGCCTAGATACAAACCAAGCGGCAGCACTCCCAACGCGTGGACATAGTCCATATGGAACGCTGCAAACAAGACGCTTGCGAAAGCGATGCCGATGCTCGGACGAAGCGATCGCGTCAATCGCGTTTGCACATAGCCGCGAAATAGAATCTCTTCGCACAGTGCCGGAGTGGCTCCGATCATCAGCGCCAGCGGCACCAAGAAACCGCCTTGCCCGTGCGCTCGGAAGATGTCGCTCATCTCCTTGAGCGATTCACTCTCCTGCATGAACAATCCCATGAGAATGGTCGAAACAAGCCCCACGAGCGGTGTCGCGACTGCAGCAGCAATCCACGCCCAAAACGGCCAACGTCCACGCACGAGACTTAGACGCTTACGAAAGGCAACTGGAGACAGCCAAGCAGCGACCAACGACGGCAAGACCAAACCGAGTTGTGGCACGACGACCATGAGAAACAAACCAAAACGCGATTTGAACGCGTCCTTGAGTGCTTCGTCGTCGAGGAACTGGCTCAGGCTGAACGGTTGCGTGCCGAGCGCCCAAACCGTCACGCCACGCATCACCATGCTGAAGAACAAGATCGAGAACAATGACAAGGCGACGATGCCGAACGAACTCCACACTCGCTCGCGACGCGGATGTACCTCATCCTCGTCCGGCACGATCGTCGCCAGAATCACTTCGTCGTCGCCAGGCGAAATGGCATAAGGATTCATTCGGACGGTGTCGTCCTCATCGCTTATGACGCTCGGATCCGGCTCAGCAAAATCGTCTGGCAGTGACAAGTCGTTTTACCGGCTGGGGACTCGAATTCGCGACCGCCACTGAGCGAATCGCACTCGCCCAGTGTACGTGAAAGCTCGCTCTGCGTCGCCAACCGCGTCGCATTTACCAACCGCGTCGCACCACCAAACTTAAGGGATCAACCAGAAGGCTCCGGTCATCGCTGCCGCCTGGGTCAACCCACCGCGAAGCGACAAAGGAATCGGTGGCACAATCCACGGTGCACAGTTGCCGGGACGATAGTACCCCAAGGCGTATTGGCACTCGCTCGGCGGATGGATACCCATCTTGTACGGCATCACGGCGATGTTCGCAAAGAAGTGAGCTGACGAAACCACAGGTTGCAAGAACGGTCCAGCCGTGTGCCCGTAACGTTCTAGGTTAACTTCTTCGAAGTACAGTGGCTTGTGGCAAAGATTCGATGCCTTCCAAGTCATGGTCGTCTTCGTCCAAGTTCGTGGTGTGTAGGCAACTTGTTCGATCAAGCACTCCGATGGCAATCCCCAATTGTCAGCGATGTACGCCAAGTCCGCTTCACTGAGTCGGTTGATCGGAAGTTCTTCTGTCGAACCATACTCTGTACGAACCACGGCTTTCTCGTATGCAAGATCGACCAATCGACCCGAAGCGAGCGGCAAACCGGCGATCGATCGCCATTGACGAGTCTCTTGTTTCTCGTCGAACTTCTGTTTGAGTTTTTGGTACTCGTCTTCAGCAATCACGTCGGGGCGAAACGGAGGACTGATGTCCAACGAAACGTCACGAATGGATTGATCCGCGATCCGCTGGCGGAACTCTTCGCAAGTCAAACCGGACCGACGCTTGAGATTGTCGTCTTCGCTTCCGAAGGGAGTGCCTGGCCGGTAAGCATCGTTGCTGCGTTTCTCTTCATCCGCGGCTCGGGACTTCGCATCTGGCTTGGGAAAGGGATTATCGAACTGCTCTTCACGATCTGAAGGGGAATCCGTATCCGCATCACCAAGGTTGTCTGGTCGCTCACGTTGGAGCATCTCGCGTAGCGAAGGCCCATCGTCAGCCAACGGTGCTTGAGGTTTCTTCGCTGGTGGATTCAATGGCGCGTTGCCTTGCATCGGCTGTTTGGCGTTCAACTCACGACGAAGATCGTTGCGGAGATCATCCATCGATCGCGAATCCGCCTTCAACGCTGGTGCGGCTTGCTTCGCTGGCGGCGCCGGTGCTGGCAATTCAGCCGGCTTGGCATCGTCGCCAAACGGATTGCTGAAGAAATCATCGGCTTGCGGTACAGGCACCTGGAACGCGTTCGGTTCTTCTGCGGGAATCGGAGCGTTCTCGGGCAATCCGAACTGAGGCTGTGCCCATGCTGTTCGTGCAACGGGTGCTTCGGCTAAATCAATGTTGCGATCGACTGGACGCAGTGAACTGACTTGTCGCACCGCCGGTTGCGAAGACGTGTTGACGCCACTGGCTTGGCCGATCGATTGCGGTGGCTGACTAAACACTTCTGCTTGTGACGCTGCATGCCGAGCTTGCTCGTTCGCCGGAGCAGCTGCTGCAGAAGAAGTGGAAGGGGCAACCGCAACCGTTGGTTGAAGTTGCGGGCTCTTTCGCCATTGCAGATTCCACCCGTCATGTTGTGGGTTATGAGCAACGGGCGTGTTTGCCGGCAACAGTTGCGAACCGGTCTTGGGCACCGGTCGCAAGGATTGATAGGGAACGTCCGCTGGGGACTGAGCGAATGCCGTCGCCGATAACGAGACGGCGACGAGTAGCGCGAGGCTAGTTCGTTTCGCCTGCGTTAACGTCAGGGCTGTAGTTGGGCGCTTCTTGAGTGATCGCAATATCATGCGGATGGTTCTCCCTCACCGTGGCTGCTGAGACCCGAATGAATTTCGAGTCACGCCTCAGCTCTTCTATCGTCCGTGTTCCGACATAGCCCATCCCGGACCTCAGCCCGCCGACCAATTGGTAGACGTAATCACTGAGGAGTCCCTTGAAGGGCACTCGGCCTTCGACTCCTTCGGGCACGAGCTTTCCAGCCGCAGTCCCTTTTTGTCGATACCGATCGCTACTTCCATCGACCATCGCACCCATCGATCCCATCCCCCGGTACGCCTTGAACGTGCGTCCTTGGTACAAGATCATTTTGCCCGGGCTTTCGGTCAGCCCCGCAAATAGGCTGCCAATCATCACCGTGCTCGCTCCGGCCGCTATCGCTTTCGTTATGTCACCGCTGAAGCGAATTCCGCCGTCCGCGATGACTGGTATGTTTCTCTCTTGAGCAACTTTCGATGCTTCTAAAATCGCCGTAATCTGTGGAACCCCCACGCCGCTAATCACTCGCGTCGTGCAGATCGAACCGGGGCCGATGCCGACTTTGATTGCATCAGCACCCGCATCGATTAAATCCTTGGCTCCGTCTCCCGTTGCGACGTTCCCCGCAACGACATCAATATTCCAACCACGCTGTTTCTTTATCTCGCGAACCGTTTCGATCACGTTGCGGCTGTGTCCGTGCGCCGAATCGACGACCAACAAGTCGACGCCTTGGCGAATCAGACTCTCGGCGCGTTCGAAATCTCCCACGCCAATCGCCGCACCGACACGAAGCCGGCCCTGCGGATCCTTACAGGCCCTCGGAAAACGCTTCATCATGTCGATGTCGCGAATCGTAATAAGTCCCGTTAGTTTCCTATCTTCGTCAACCAGCAAGAGTTTCTCGACTCTTTTTGCCGTTAAAATCCTCTCAGCTTCCTCAAGCGTCACATTCCCCACTGCCGTGACCAAATTTTCGTGTGTCATCACATCGGAAATTGGGAGGCCTGGGTCCTCCAGGAACCTTAGGTCGCGTCGCGTCAGAATGCCAGCAAGAGTGCCGTCGCCGCGCACGATCGGGATTCCCGACACGTTGGCCTGGTCCATCAGCTCCGCGGCCCGGCCTACACGTTCCTCCGGCAACAGCGTCACTGGATCGACAATGATGCCATTTGCCGAGCGTTTGACCTTGAGGACTTCCTCGGTCTGGCGAGCAGCAGACATGTTCTTGTGAACGATGCCCAAACCGCCTTCTTTTGCCAGTGCGATCGCCATTTCGGCTTCGGTGACGGTGTCCATTGGGCTGGAAACCAACGGGATTTGCAGGCGAATTCGCTCAGTCAGCCGCGTGCTCACGTCGACTTCGCTCGGAACCGCCTCGCTGTATCGCGGCAGCAACAAAACGTCGTCAAAAGTGACCCCAGTGTTGCCAATCTTTTCGTCAAACATGCGTCCCAAGTCCCAGAGCGGCTGCAAAGCGGGAAAAACCGCGAATTATGCACGATCGAAGACCAATCGTTAAGGGCAGCCAGCCACTCTTTTAACGCGACGACGACGATGAAGCTTCAGTGAAATAAACGGCGATCCGCCTTGAAACGACCCAAACGCTTGTTTAAAACAGATGTTTAAATGAACTCACCGAATCAAAATTCAGCCGATTTCAGCGCAGCCGTGACCGCCGAGTCGTCGGGCGGCGATGACGCACGGAGTCGAATACTGGCTTCGGCAGGGCCATTTTTTGCTCGTTCAGGGTTTGATCGTGCGACCGTTCGAGAGATTTGCGGCGAGGCGAACGTCAATGTTGCCTCCGTCGGATACTACTTCGGCGACAAAATGGGACTGTACCGCCAAGTCATTCGCCAAATCCATGAACGAAAAGAGCTCCTCTTTCCAACTCCGGGTGAAAGCGAAACCAACGCGGCTGAATTGTTGCACTCGGTCATTCGCACATTGCTTTCGCGGATCTTCGCTGGCGATTCGAGCGGCTGGGAGTCGCAATTGATGATGCGGGAGATGATGCAACCGACTGCGATCTTCGCTGAACTGGTCCAAGAATCGTTTCGCCCACTCTTCGTTCGCCTTGTCGAGACCTTTCGTCGACTGGTGAAGGTTGAAGTGTCCGAGCATGAGTTGGAACAGTTTGCCTTTAGCGTCATCGGCCAATGTGTTTACTATCGAATCGGAAGCGGCGTGATCCAAATTCTGGTGCCAGAACCTTCTCGCCAACAACACTACGACATCGATTCACTCAGCCGCCACGTTACCGGCGTGATGCTCGCCGCGGCCGAATCGGGTCGCGGTCTGGAATACAAACACGCACTGCGTGTGAACCCGTCGAACCTTACACCTTTCAATACGTTTCCTGAATAGTATCGCATGCCTCCTTCAACAACTTCCGAGGACGCCGTGTCGGACTCCATTGAAACCCCCGAATTATCGCGTGACGTGTCGAGTAATCCGTACACGCCCGATCCCGTTCCAACGAACAACAGCCTCGAAGCGGAGCCGCAGACAGCTCAACCAGTCAACGTTGGCAAGTTCTTGCTTTTCAACGTGCTGATTCCGGTGGCGTTGATCGCTTGTGGTTTCGTCACGATTGTGGCGCTCGGCAAAGTGGAACCGAAACAGCGACCAGCAGCTGACCTGTCACGCGCCGGCCGTTTGAAGTCGCTTCCCGCGGTGAGCGTCCAACGCGTGTTGTCGCTGGAGTCCACCGGCGCTCAACTTCATCTTCGCGTCGATGGCACCGTTGTGCCTTTCCGCGAAGTGCGAATCGCAACCGAAGTCGCTGGCCAAATCATTTTCAAAGCTCCCGAGTGTGAAGCGGGAAGCTATGTTAAGAAAGACCAATTGTTGATGCGGATCGATCCGACGGACTACGAACTCGAAGTCGAACGGCTGACTCGTCTTAAGGAACAAGAATACCAGTCGCTGCGTGAGCTCGACCAGGAAGAAGTAAACACGAAACGGCAAATGGATCTAGCCGATCAAGATATTCAACTTCAACAGCGCGAATTGACTCGCCAAAAATCGTTACCCAACGGTTTCGCGAGCCAAGGTGACATCGACAAAGCAAGTCGCAGTGTGCTGACCTCACAACAGCAAAAACTGAACTTCGAAAACCAAATTGATTTACTGAAGAAGAAACGAGTTCGACTCGAAGCCTCCGAGAGACTCGCAGCGACTCAGCTCAAGTCCGCAGAAATCAATCTCCAGCGATGTGAAATCCGCTCGCCGATCGATGGTGTGATCGTTAGCGAAGAGGCCGAGATGAATACATTTGTTGCTCGCGGCAGCACCATAGTGACACTCGAAGACACGAGCAAAGTCGAGGTAGCCACGAGCCTGCGAATGGATCAACTGCACTGGATCCTCGATCAACCCTCCACCAAGAACAGCGAAGAAACACGCGGGTATGACCTGCCGGAAACGCCGGCCGTTATTGAATACTCAGTCTCGGGTCGAAACGGCGTCGTCTTTCGCTGGAACGGAAAACTGCTGAGCTACAACGGCATCGGCTTGGATCCACAAACGCGGACGGTTCCTGTTCGTGTTGTCGTTGATGATCCACAACACTACCGCGACGAAAAAGGCGAGCTCCGTAAAACAGCCGGTGCGACGGCACTCGTTCGTGGCATGTTCGTACGCATCAAACTGCTGATCCAACCCAAAACGCCGCTGGTGGTGATCCCGGCCCGAGCCCTTAAACCAGGCAACCGGGTTTGGCAATTCGAACCAACTGATTCAGTGCTCGAGAATACTGACGCGACGACGAGCACAGCGGCCAGTACAACTCCGTCTGTAAGCTTCGAGGAATTTGATCCGGCCGCATGGGTCGCAGGAAAGGTATTGGTCCGCAGCGGTATCATCCCAGTCGACACGCTGGAACTTTCTTCGGAGCGAGAAATCCAGCCGGAGGAGTTTGATGAGTCGAGCGATGATGGACCGCGAAAATGGGTTTGTGAAGTCCGTGACGGCACGATCACAGCCAATTCATTTGTCGTTGTTTCACCGCTTGGTAACGTCGAAACTGCGATGGTTCCCGCTCGCGCGCCGAGCGCCGAAGTTTCTGAGACCGTCGCTAAGTCCATCGAGTCAACAAGCTTGGGCACAACGGAGATGAGTCGATGAAACGGTTGATCACAATGGCGATCGGGAACGCTCCCGGCATGAACGTCTTGATGCTCGCGCTGATGTTGATCGGCGGTGTATCGCTTTTGCGGATGCAGCGAGAAACCTTCCCAGCGTTTGAGCTCGAAGTGGTGATGGTCTCTGTTCCGTATCCAGGTGCGACACCGAACGATACAGAGGAGGCGATTTGTCAAAAGATCGAAGAAGCCATTCGTTCGATCGACGGGATCAAGAAAGTCACGTCTATCGCCCAGGAAGGTTTCGGCTATGTCTTGGCGGAACTGCGCAGCGACATCAAGGATGTTCAAAAGGTGATGTCGGAGATCGATCGCGAGGTGAACCGCATCCCCAGCTTCCCGGTCCTCGCCGAAGATCCACAAGTTCAACAAATCACGTTTCGCGAAGCGGCGATCCGCGTCGGTATCGTCGGTCCCAATATCGGCGGTGAGGAAGCGGAGCTCCGATTACGAGAGGTCACCGAGAAAGTACGGGATGATCTGTTAGGCATCCCCTCGATCTCGTCAGCGAACATCATGGGCTCGCGTCCCTACCAGATCGACGTGGAAATCCCTGAATCGACGCTTCGCAGTTATGGCTTGTCGCTCGAACGCGTCGCTGGGATCCTGAGAGCTCGCAATATCGAACTGCCCGGCGGACAGCTCAAATCCGAAGGCCAAGAGATTCTGCTTCGAGCAAAAAACAAAGGCCGCGTCGGCGTCGAGATCGCGAAGCTGCCACTTGTGACCCAGGAAGGCGGCGTCGTCCTCACGGTGGACGACTTAGGCACGGTCCGCGATGAATTCGAAGACGTCACCAGCGCCAGCGAAATCAATGGCGAACCGGCGATGGTAGTAAGTGTCGAACGCACCAAGAGCGAAGACTTGTTAGCACTTGTCGATGACGTGCGGGCATATGCGGCTGACGCAACGATGCCTGATGGATATCGACTGGTTTTATGGGGTGATACGAGTACCGATGTTCGCGATCGTCTTGCATTGCTACTTCGAAATGGAGCTCAAGGGCTGTTGCTTGTATTCCTTGTGCTCGCGTTGTTCCTCGAACCACGGCTCGCATTTTGGGTTGCACTGGGTATCCCGATATCGATCCTCGGTGCTGGGGCCGCACTCGCTTGGGGCGGCCAGACCTTAAATATGTTGAGTTTGTTCTCGTTCTTAATTGCGCTCGGGATTGTTGTGGACGATGCGATTGTGATTGGTGAGAACATCTACGCGCACCGTCAAATGGGCAAGTCGCTACATGACGCAGCTATTGAAGGTGCGAGCGAAGTTCTTCCGAGCGTCTCCGCTTCGGTCACCACAACGGTAATCGCTTTTGCACCGATGTTCTTTGTCTCCGGTGTGATGGGCAAGTTCATGGCCGTCATTCCATTTGCAGTCATCGCGATGCTGGTCATTTCGCTTTGGGAAAGCACTTTCGTGCTGCCTTGTCACTTGGCTCACCAACACAGCGGTTTCTTTCGATTCATCTCAATCTTGACGTATCCGCTGCGTCCATTTGGCTTGCTACTGTTTTGGCTTAGCGACCACGCGACTCGCGGAATGGACGGATTTTGTCGAAGCGTTTACATGCCAGCACTTCGATTTGCGTTGAATCATCCACTGATTCCGATCGCGACGGCCGTCACCTTGTTCCTAGTCACGGTTGGCATGGTACGCGGTGGTGTGGTCACGACGATCCTGTTCCCGAAAACAGACAGCAATAATCTGCAAGCAACGATCACGTTTCCGGACGGCACACCCGAAATAGAAACGGATCGCGTGACGCGTCAAATGGAGGAAGCGATTCGCGAAGTGAGTCGTGAAGTCGCCGAAGAAAGAAGCGCCGCCACAGGAATTCCAATTGACGAAATCTATCCGAAAGGCACTGAAAAATTGGTTGGGCCGGTGCGTTTAACGTATCGCGAAGTCGGCGGAATCACCAACATGGGAGGCCCGATGGCCGGACGTGGTGGCTCCGGTTCGCACGTCGGCCAAATTTTCGTCGAGCTTTACGACACGACCATCCGAGACATCCACAGCGACCGTGTACTGGCATTATGGCGAAAGAAGGCGGGCGATTTCCCCGGCGTCGAGAAGATCACCTACGGTAGTGTTGCTGTCGGCCCTGGTGGCAAAGCAATCGAGTTCAAACTGCTTGCCGCGAGCGAGCACGTCGATCAACTTCTTGCAGCCACCGAAGCGATCAAGGCGAGACTGAATGAGTTTTCTGGTGTCTATGACGTCTCCGACGACAACACGCCTGGCAAGTGGGAATACCAATTCAAAGTCAAAGACGACGCACTCGCGACCGGTGTCACACCGTCGGAGCTCGGCGAAACCGTTCGCAATACGTACTTCGGCGCCGAAGTCATGCGACTGCAACGAGGACGCCACGAAGTGAAATTGATGGTCCGCTATCCACCGGAGGAACGACGAAGCCTCGTTGACTTCCGAGAGATCCGCGTTCGAACCGCGAGCGGCGTCGAACGACCGATCACGGAACTCGCTGAGATTGAATCCAAGCGAGGATTCTCCGAAATCAATCGCGTTGACCAATTGCGAAGCATCACCGTTTCTGCCGATGTGGACGAGACAACGGCGAACGCCGACTTGATCATCGGTGACTTGCAGCGAGATTTCGTGCCTCAGCTAACGGCAAAGTACCCGAATTTGAAGTTGCGATGGGAAGGCCAACGCGAGCAAAGCAACGAGTCCGTCGGTAGCCTCATCGTGGGCTTCGCAATCGCTATTCTTTGTATGTTTGTGCTACTCGTGCTCCAATTCCGCAGCTACATGCAACCGCTGCTGATCCTTGCAGTCATTCCGTTCGGAATGATTGGTGCCGTGTGGGGACACGCTTTTCTTGGATTGCCGTTGACACTATTCAGCATGTTCGGCCTAGTCGCGCTCGCTGGTGTTGTTGTCAACGACTCGATTGTTCTCATCGATTTCATTAACTCTCGCATCCGTGCTGGCGTGCCATCACGAGAAGCATTACTCGAAGCCGGTGAGCGGCGTTTCCGCCCGATCATGCTCACAAGTCTCACCACGATCGCGGGCTTGTTACCACTTCTTATGGAAAAATCGTTCCAAGCTCAGCTCCTCATTCCGATGGCCGCGAGCCTCGCCTTTGGATTGATGTTAGCCACCGTCTTGGTTCTATTGCTGATCCCAGTCTTCTATCTCCTCTACCTTTATGTCATCGAGATGACCGGCGGCACGTTGGTCGAGACAGAAGAATTGTCGAGATAGAGTAGTGATCATACGAGCTAACGAGTCATCCACGAGCCCCTTGCCATGTCTCTCGCGAACTTCGACCGACAATTGCTAGAGGGAGGAGAGGCAAGTGAAGCAATTCGAATCATTAGCCAGCTGCGTGAGCGTGGGTTTGTCGCCTATTTGGCGGGCGGGTGCGTTCGCGATGCACTGTTGGGGCGCGTGCCGAAAGACTATGACGTAGCAACGAACGCGGCGCCCGAAGCGGTGCGGGAGTGTTTCGGTCGCGGCCGGACTCTCGCGTTTGGGGCGTCCTTTGGTGTCATTGGTGTCCTGCCTCCGCGGGGTGACGCGTCGAACGATTCACCTGTCACGCCCACCGAAGTTGCGACATTTCGCAGTGACGGCGAATACAGCGACGGACGACGACCCGACAGCGTCCACTTTGGCTCCGCAGAACAAGACGCACTGCGACGCGACTTTACCATCAACGGTCTCTTCTACGATCCTCTCGAACACCGTGTCATCGACTTTGTTGGCGGAGAAGCTGATCTGGCGGATGGTGTGTTACGAACCATCGGCAGTGCAACCGCTCGATTCGGCGAAGACAAATTGCGAATGCTGAGAGCGGTGCGTTTCGCGACCACGCTTGATATCACCATTGAAGCGGAAACCTTCGAAGCCATTCGTGAGCATGCCGCGGACATTCACGCGGTCAGCGGCGAGCGAATCGGAGCAGAAATGCGACGCGTCATGATTGCTCCGCGAGCAACCATTGGATTGACGCATCTTCACAACAGCGGTTTATCCAAGTACGTGTTACCCGAATGGGAACACGTTGATAATGCTCGAGTGCGTTCATTGCTCGACAACGTCAACACGATTGAACAACCGCTCAACTCGCACGATCGATTCTGTGTCACGCTCGCACTGTTGCTTTCCTGTGATGCCAACGCGGCGAAGTCTCTCGGAGAGATCGTCAATCGATGGAAGCTTGCCAATGATGAACAGCGACCGATCTCGTTCGCACTGCAGCATTGGCAAACGTTGGCAAACGCTGATCAGCTGAAATGGTCGCAACTCCAGCCTCTTCTTATCGATCGCGATCGAGACATTGCACTTCGCACCGCGCAGGTGTGTGTGATCACCGACCGGAAACCAGATCAGGGTATGCAGCGTTGTTTCGAAGCCACCGCCTGGCCCCGCGAACAGCTCGACCCGCCGCCACTGCTGACAGGAAACGACTTGCAGCGATCAGGCATTCCAACAGGCCCGGTCTTTCGCAAGATACTCGATCGCGTCCGCGATGCTCAGCTCGACGACGAGATCACCACCGCTGCCGAAGCAATGAACCTAGCTCAACAAGTCCTTGCGACGACGACCTAGTCGCCACCAACCGGCTGACACCAATCCAAACGATAGAAACGCAAGCGAAGAAGGTTCGGGTATAGCGGTCGCCGTTGAAGTCAATGTGAAATTGTCAAATGCATGAAGCTCAAATGCGGTTCTCGTTAACCTTGAGCCAACCTTGATAACAATTTGGTCGTACTGAGTGCCCGACCCTAGATCAAAAGCAACAAAGCCTTGACGCCAGTTCTCATTTAGCGAACCGGTTTCGAAACCTCCTAATACCGTAAGCCTCGCGTCGTTCAGTATCGGCGTAGGATAAGGTGCGGGGCTGGCGGTAATATCGGTAATAAAAGTAAGATCAAACGGCGATGAGGTTGTCCAACCGGATAAACCAGTGTCTTCAATCCCGTATACTTGCACATTTAGATTTCCAAGAGCAAAGGCAGATCCGCCGTTTTTATTGCGAAAGAAATCGAAGTCAAGACGATACGTTCCCGACTCACCTGCTGCATCTATAAACTGGAATGCCGCTTGTTCGTCGAAAGTCGTCGCAGTCCCTGTGTTGGAATCTCGATGAAACAGCACATTGCTATTCGTGCCTGTAGGCCCGATGGTACTAAGAACTCGGAGATTTGGTGAGGTAGACGACCGAGTAAGCCAATTTCCCGTGACTACCTGCGCACTTGACGCGATATCGTCAAAAGAGGTTGATACACCTGTATCGAAACCCCCGTTTGATAGGACCAAAGCTCCGAAAACTGGCGTAAAAGAATTCGCGACGAATATGAAAATGAGCGCAAACCGATTGGCTTTCACAAACATTAAAGATCGCTAGAAAAGAAGTGGAAATGGGTTTGAGCCAAGCGAATCCATTACGAGAGAACTCCGCTCGAAAAGAAAGTTGGTTGATCGAACGACGGAATTTTCTTGCGTGTGACCAGTACCAATGTGAAGTTAAATTCTGCTCGGTATTCTTAAGGGTGGATCACGCAATCTGTCCGAATTCGCTTAAAATCAGCACAAAGGTTAGGGAGTTATCGATCGTCATTGGGGTGATGATAGCGTATCTATCACCTAACTCCACCGCCAAACAGCCTAATAATGAGCCGAGCGATCTTTGGAGCGGTTACCCGGACAGCCCCGTCAGTGCTCCGTCGCCGCAGTAGTCGGGGTTTCCGAAGCTCGGTTGAGGATGGTCCATGGCCTCGGCGAGGGACATGAGGAGACGGTTATGTGCCACGTTGTCAAACTTCATAGCTCGGCCCGTCTCGAAGCCAAGGCCGCCACCGACAAGCACGAATGGGATGTCGTTGCGGGTGTGCGAATTACCTTTTCCAAGTTCGTTGGTCCAAACAATCGTCGTGTTGTCCAAGAGCGATCCCTCGCCGCCGGGCTCTGGTGTCTCGCTCAATCGTTTCGCTAGCTGTGCCACTTGTTCACAGTACCAAGTATTGATCTTGATCAACTTTTCGTAAGCAGTCTCATTCGTGTCTGGCTCGTGGGACAGCTCGTGGTGTCCTTCGTCGATATCAAGCCACTTCATCTTTGCACTGCCGACGCTGTTGGTAATTTGATACGTCGCGATGCGTGTGAAGTCGGCCGCGAAGCTATTCACCAATAGCTCAATTTGCATGCGGCTGATCTCAGGCATGTTGTCGTTTTTATCTTCAACGTTCGCCGGCATGTCGGGCACTGCGTGGCCAACGTCTGCTTTTTCCTTCGATCTTTTGAGTTCGTTTTTCAGTTCGATTTCAACCTGACGAACCATGGAAACGTGCTCTTCGAGCATGCGGCGGTCTTCGGCGCTGATCATCTTCTCGACTTTGCGGAAGTCGTCACTCAGATCATCCAAGACACTCGCCAGCAATTCACGATTCTTGGTTTGGCCGTACAGCTTGTCGAACATCTGGTACGGGTCATCAATCGGCGCCACCGGTTGGTTCGGTCCCGCGTACGACAAGCGTGTCCAAGTATCAGCTCGATCGGGGACCATGAGCCCAAACTCAAGCGAACCAAAACGCGTCTGGGTCTCTGGATTCTCTTGAAGCTTGTTCCTCAAGTATTGGTCAATTGAAATGCCTTGCGACCAACCGGCGGGAGTGTCGGAACCGCCTTGGATGTCACCAGGAAAAAGCTCGATGCCTGTTAGCAAGCAACCAATGCCACGCATGTGCCCATCGCCGTCGCCTTTGATCTTGTTACATACACCATGAAGCGTCAGCGTCTGGGACTTGAATGGATCAAGCGGTTGAAGGATCCGTTTGAAATCACCCAAAGCACCGGCCTCATCGGGCCAGAAGTGATCTGGAATCACACCGTTGGGACTGAAGACGAAAACCAATCGTTTCTTTCGACGAGACTCCCCGGCCCATCCGAGACTCGGAAGGCCGAGGACTAGATTCGCTGCAGCCGCACTCACACCCAGCTTGGCGAGAAAATCACGTCGAGAAAATAAGTTGTGCATGATGTCACTTGTGTCCTTTGATGTGTCAAAACCACGTGTCGATTAAGTGTCTTCGCTGGAATGGGTACGGTCTTCAGTCGCCGCGATAACTGCGATTTCGACTAATAGGCTGCGAATATTGTAGCCTGATTCTTTGAACTTCTGGGTCAGTTGATCCAAACGGTCGGCCCCGTAAGCAGCGATCGGCTGTTTAACGAAGTGCTTGAATGCTCGGTCGACAAATGCTCGGTGGCAATCGTCGCTTTTAACAAGATAATCGGCAAGTTCAGCAGCATTTTGGAACGAAATCTCTTCACCCAGCCTCGAGAGGTAGACGCCTGAGGCATCAATTGCCTTATTTCGCTCCATGTCGCGAAACCGCCCCACCGCATCAAAATTTTCTAACGCGAAGCCGAGCCCGTTAATTTTCGTGTGACAAACTTGGCAACTCTCCGGGCTGGTCTGAAGCTCAACCCGCTCTCGAGTCGTGAGATCTGGATGCAAATCGGGACTCAACGGCGAGAAAGCGGCGTTGGGTGGACGCAGCGTTCGACCAAGCATATTTCGAATCAGGAACACACCACGGTGAATGGGTGAAGTTGTCTGGTAGTACGAAAAACCGCTCATTAAAAGCGGATGCGTTAACACTCCGTGACGATGTAGCGGGTCGCTGACGCTGTGCTTGAGACTCCCAGTCTCGCCATCGAGCGATTTCCACGAGTCGCCGTAGAACTCCGCGAGTCGGTCGGTTGTAATCGCCCAGTCCGCTTGAATGAGTTGCCTAAAATCACTCGAGTCGCTCCACACAACTTCATCCAAAAACTTGTCGAGTGACAACCGCAAGTCGTTCACGATTGCTGGTTCGAAACCAGGGAACGTCTCAGCATCTTTGGTGATGTCGCCCATGTGTGAAAGGTTGAGCCACTCATGCAGCATCGCACGCGTCTTGGAGCGAACCCGGGGATCCGAGATCATCTGTGTTGCCGCTTGGCGAATTTGCTCTTCCGTTTTCAGATTTCCGCCGCGAGCACGATCGATGAGCCACTTGTCCGATGGCAGCGAATCAAACAACGTAAGAGCCAATCGATTTGATGCTTGGATTGATAAGGATCGGTCACCATCGAGTTGCGGATAAAGGAACCGCGGTGACTTAAGCGAAAGCAGTAACACTCGCTTGATCGCTTCACTGTCGTCGGGAGTAGCATCGACCTGTTCGTCGATATAAATCGCTCGTGTTGAATCATCGAGCTCACCACGAAACGCGACTTGAACAATGTCCACAAGAAAGGCTCTCAGCTTCTCGCGATTCTCATTGGCGTCATTCTTGTGCTTGCGTTGATACCGTGGCCACATTTCATCGATGGCGATCTCAGCGAATTCGAGGGCTGCGGCAGTCGTCGACTCATCCCAGTCACGGTTGATCGCCGTGCCACGTTCATAGCCGTAGCTGCGATCATCAGCAGGGAGTTTGGTTTGCAACGCGAACGCAGGGGGATTCCAACCCGACAACAAATTGTCACTCGGAATGGCATGTTCGGTGCCATGCGGCGGAACCCAAGCGAGACGCATCGACGCGGGAGGCTGGTCGTTCTTTCGCTTCCGTTGAATCAGCTCGAGTTTGACAGGGTAGATCCGTCCGCCCGTCAAGTAAACGGCCTTGCGGAACTCCGTTTGATCGCCGGATTGAACGTTGTTGTTGATGAATTCTCGGCTGTCATTACCAAAGTTGAATTTGAACGCGCTGGAGCTATGGATCACGAACTCATAACGCCCACTCAGCGGCGCGAGGATCCCGCCAGACCAATGGACATAGAAGTCGTTGCCCTCGATTCCCTCGCCTGGGCCGTCCATTCCAAAGTCAAAGTCGACGACCGGATCTTTGCGTTCGATCTTCTTATTCTCGTTCTTCCAGCCAGCACCCTTGAAGTAGATCGCCGACAATCCGCGCTCCTGGTCACCGCTAGAGACCCCTTCAAGCCTGGCATAAAGGTCCGAGATACTTTGGCGAAGTTGCTCAGCCGTTAGTCTCGCAAGAGAAACTCGCGGTGGACGATTCCGGATCTGCGCCGCTTCGCTGTAAAAGGCGTGGTGGACATACGCGGCAACGGCAGCGGCATCTTCGCTGACACAACTTTCGGGATCTTCCTCAGGCATCGTGTCAGAAATCAAGTCAGCAAGCTCGCCGATTGTCGAATCGCCAACCAGCGAATTCGGATACGCGTCTTCTACACCTTGTCCCTTGTCGCCGTGACACGAGGCGCACGACTCGCTGTAAATCACAGCACCACGATCAAGAATCAACTCATCTTCTGACTTTGGCGTCTCCGCGGCCACAGAAATACGTACGACCGTCGTGAGAATGCAAGCAAAGAACACCCACCGACTGGTGGATGTGGCATTTTTCCAACGCGGCGAGCAAGGGTCATGTTTCATGAGGGATGGCTACTTATACGACAACGGGGTTTGTCGCTAATGACCAACGCAGCTCGAAAAAACGAGCTAAACGGCGGGGGACTGCAACATGCGGGGGGTGTGGGTTCGCGTGTGCAGCATTTTTGGGGCGGGGGTCGTTTTCCACGACCCTGTTATTGTATCCGCCAGTAAAGCCAAGATCAAAGGCATTGCGCCAGCTTGCTCTTGATTCAAAAACCAGCATCTGACTACAAGCAGGTTGGTTATTTCCGAACTCCAAAAAGGTTGTAGGGCAAGGCATGCCGCGCCGTTATTACCAGCTCTTGTTGCTCGCTCTGTCGGCCCTCGCTTTTGGGCGTGGGATGCGCGCGGAAATTCCGACTCGGGATCAGATCGATCAGGCCGCGGACATGCAGCTGCCTACCGATCCAGCGGCCGTCATTGCTGTGGTTGGGCAATCACCGATTCTGTTCGGTGAACTGTCCCCGAAAGTCGAATCTAGAATCGCCGAAGTTCTCGCCAAGAGCGGCCAAAAGGTTCCTGAAGACCAGCTCTTCTATGCTCGCGTGAATTTAACTCGCGGCGCGCTCGCCCAGGCCATCCAAAACAAGATGATGCGGGAACTCTTCCTGCTCGACCAAGTCGCAACCCAGTCGGCGGAAAAGCGACGGGATGCAGACACGATGATGCAAAACAAAGCACGACAGATGTTCTTTGACTCGGAAGTTCCTGAGTTGAAGAAGCAATACAACGTCGAGGATCTCACCGAGCTAGACCGATTGCTTCGTGAAAAGGCCAGCTCGCTTCAGGCACGCCAGCGAGAGTTTGTCGACGCCATGCTCGGACATTTGTATATCCGCAGCAAAGTCGAGAAAGACCCCAACGTCACGATCGCTGAAATCAACGAGTACTACGAAACGCACAAAGACGACTACCTTCACAAAGCACGGGCACGTTGGGAGCAACTCTCGGCTCTGTTTTCAAAATTCCCCTCTCGCGAAGCAGCAAGCCAAGCGATCACTGAAATGGGTCGAGAAGCCTACTTTGGCGGCAACATGCAAGCGGTGGCCAAGCTGAAAAGCCAAGAGCCATTCGCCAGCAAAGGCGGTTTGCATGAATGGACGGAAAAAGGTTCACTCGCTTCCAGCACACTCGACGACCAAATCTTCTCACTTCCGACCAACAAGATGAGCGACATCATCGAAGACGCTGATGGACTTCACATCATCCGCGTCCTCGAGCGAGACGAAGCTGGACTGACAACTCTTGCGAATGTTCAAGACGAAATTCGGGCGAAACTTCGTCAGGATAAAATCACCAAATCACAAGAAGCTTTGATGGAATCGATGCGTGATCGCGTCGCTGTGTGGTCGTTGTATCCTGAGGACATTCCCGGAGCAAAGCCATTGCCGACAAAAGCCGCCACAAACCCCACTTTTAACAATACGACTACGACGCTCCGTTGATTCGTCTGAAACAACAACGACCGTGGCTCTCGCTCACGACCGCCGGATCGTTGCGTCCGAGCCTGCGGATGTCGTGGGTGCTGCTCGTGCTGACACTCGTGATTGCCGGCTGTGGCCAGCTCAAGTATCGACTGAGCAATTCTGTTCCGCCAAACTACATGCCCAATCCGCTGGAGCTTCCACCGGCCGAAGACACCTTCGTTTGGTCCCAGGTCGTCGATGCAGTCGATGATTACTTTCGCATCGCTCGTGAACAGCCCGTGCAAAACCGCGATGGTCTCGTTCTCGATGGTCGCCTTGAGACGACCTATCAAGTGGGTTCATCCATTTTTGAACCCTGGCGGAAAGACAGCACACCTGGATTCGAACGTCTACAAAGCACGCTGCAATCGATTCGTCGACGAGCGATCGTGACAGTGCGTCCCAACTTTGCCGCCTACGAGATTGAAGTGGTGGTCCAAAAAGATCTCGAAGACACCGATCGCAGCCTCTACGCCACCGAGAACTCGATTGGCGGATCAACGCGACATGACGGCACTATCATCCGCAAACAGGATGAGGAAAATGATACGCCTCAAACGTTAGGCTGGATCCCGCTCGGGCGTGATACGGCACTGGAGCAAGTCATCCTGCGCGACATCGTGGGTCGAATTACCCAACCAGATACCGATCGCTTACTGCATTCGAACTAGCAATGTTGGCACGAACAACGCGAGTGGTGCCTAAGTCTTCGCCGCTTGTTCTTTGTAAAGCCGATCCAAGACGCCGTTGATGAACCTGACGCTATTCTTGTCGCCGTAGCGTTTGGCCAGCATGATCGCTTCGTTGACAGCAACTTGACCGGGCGTCTCGCTGAAGAGGATCTCGTAAGCACCGAGCCTCAATACATTGCGATCGGTGACTGGCATCCGTGGCAGCGTCCAATGTGCCGCTAACTTGGTCAGGTGCTTATCGATCTCGCGACGATGCTCAAGCGTCCCGACGAGCAGGGCATTCGCAAAGTCGGTTAATGCCTTGCGGCCTTGAAGTCGCGAACGGATAAAAGCTCGCGCGGAGTCTGCGTCTCGACTCGGATTGATGTCCGCTTCGTACAACAGCTGCAGCACGATCTCGCGGGCTCGGCGGCGAGTGGACATAGTTCTAGGCAATCAAAAGAAAGATCAATGTAAAAGGCATAAGCCCATTAAGACGTGAGGGCAGTTTACGCTGGAAACGCAAAAGCGCCGACTGGGCACCCGACCACAATGAACCCGAGAGATCGACTACGATCGAAATCCAAGTGGATCGCCGCGGTGTCGAATTTTCTCGCTCAATCGCAGCATTTCAAGGACAGCCTCGGCGGCTTCAACACCCTTGTTGCCGACCGTTCCGCCGCTGCGATTGATCGCCTGTTCCAATGTATTGCAAGTCAACAAGCCAAATCCGATCGGTCGGCCAGCATCGACGCCCATCTGCATGAGCGAAAGGCTGACGGCTCGGTTGATGTGCTCATCATGCGTGGTTTCACCACGGATCACTGCTCCGAGAGCGATTGCGGCGATCACGTCGTGCTCGTCGAGCATTCGTCGAACCCCGAGCGTCAATTCCCAGGCGCCGGGAACGCGAATCACGGGGACATTCTCCCCAGAAAAACCTGCCTCGGCGAGCGTGCTCAGCGATCCTTCGACCAACGCGTTGCAGATGCTTTCGTTGTAGCGGCTCGCAACGATCGCGATGCGACCTGTTGGAAGCTTGCCATCGATACCAGTGGTTTCAGTCGACATTTTTTAGCCCCATGAGAAATTCGACGTTGTTCTGAGTCTTGCTGAGTTGTTTTAGCAGATTCTCCATCGCTTCGGCGGGTGACAATTCACTCAGCGCCCTGCGAACCATCGAAACTCGACGAAACTCCTCGGGGTCCAACAGCATCTCTTCGCGACGCGTTCCGCTGCGGCTGATATCGATTGCCGGCCAAACTCGACGATCGACAAGTGAGCGATCCAGAACGATTTCCAAATTGCCTGTGCCTTTGAACTCTTCGAAGATGATATCGTCCATCCGGCTGCCTGTCTCAACAAGCGCCGTCGCGAGGATCGTGAGTGAACCGCCTTCCTCAACTTTACGTGCCGAACCGAACAGAGCCTTGGGCTTTTGCAGTGCTCCGGAGTCGATACCGCCGGAAAGCAACTTGCCTGTGGTTTCACCGTCACTGTTGTGCGCACGGGCCAAACGCGTAATCGAGTCGAGGAAGATCACGACGTCGACGCCTGACTCGACCATCCGCTTGGCCTTCTCTATCACCATCTGAGCGACTTGAATGTGTCGCTGGGCTGGCTCATCAAAGGTGCTGCTTATAACTTCGCATTGTGGCCCGCGGACTTCGCGTTCCATGTCGGTGACTTCTTCCGGCCGTTCGTCAATCAACAAGACAAAGACGTACGACTCAGGATAATTCTTCAGCACGGCACGAGCGAGTTGCTGCATCAGCACCGTCTTTCCGGCTCGCGGCGGGCTGACGATCAATCCACGTTGACCGAAGCCGATCGGTGTGAGCATATCCACAACGCGAGTGCTCATTTCGTTGGCGCTGTGCTCCATCATGATCCGCTTGTTCGGATGCAATGGAGTGAGCTCGTCGAACGGGACTTGCTGTTGACGTTGCATCGGATCGTGACGATTGATCGCTTCAATTCTCAGTAACGCGAAATATCGCTCGTTCTCTTTGGGCGGACGAATCTGGCCGGCCACATGGCTTCCCGTCAGCAAACCGAAACGACGAATTTGGCTGGGCGAAACGTAGATATCGTCCGGGCACGAGAGGTAGTGATACTCGGCACTGCGCAGGAAACCAAAGCCGTCTGGTAAGATCTCCAGCGTGCCTTCGCCATACATCAACCCGTTCGCTCGCATACGGGCTTTGAGGACACGGAAGATCAGCTCTTGCTTGGTAAGCCCAGCGATCTCATCGATGCCTTCTTCGGTTGCCATCGCCACCAAGTCTTCGTACGACGTTTGCTGGAGTTGTGCGATGTTGAGCTGCGGACCATCGGCAGTGCCAGTCGGAATGCCGACGCGCTGTCCCGCTTTGTTCGCCTCGCTGACGATTTCTTCAGGCAACGAGAGCGGATCTCGCTCAGCATCCAGCTCGCGAATGCGATCGTCGACAGCCTTGTCGGGATGCCGTGGCCGGTTTTGGTTTTGCCGGTAGTCGCGGTACTCGCGTGGTCCGTTGGTGCGGTTTGGACCGTCGGAACCGTTGTTGTCCCGCGAACGAAATGGCCGATTGGGTTGCATAACAGTGGCCCGCTTCTTGATCAGCGGCTTTGGAAGAGAAGGAGATTTCGGATGGGGAAGAGCGACTGGGAGGGGAGTGTGCGAGATGCTAGCTCGCATGCCGGTGCGAATTCAGCAGACTCAGTAAGCAAAGCAAATTTCAACAGTTGGAATGATCGGGAAAAAATTTCGAAGGGGTCGGTGACGGAGTTTTTATTAATTGTGAGTACCAATTCGCAACGTGGGTTCGCAACTCGCCAAGCCCAGAGTTGTTATTGATCGTGTGTGTGCTTAACCGTTTCTTTTCTATGATTGGCCACTGGTTCTTTTCACGACGCCGAAGTTCTCCGGCGTCCCAGCCTCTCGCGAGAACTCGTTCTTGCCGAATGGTCTCGGGAGAATCAACGCAAACGATTTCGTCGCAGCATCGATCCCATTTCGACTCAAACAACAACGGGATATCCAATAGTACGACGCTGCCCACAGGATCGATCGTGAAAAGTTGCCTCAATTGTGCCGTGATGACTTCCCGCGTCCTCGGGTGAATCACTGACTCTAGATATGTTAGTAGCGACCGACTCAAATCGTCATCCCCGAAAACTTTTGCAGCCAGGCGACTGCGGTCGATTCGCCCGCCCTCATCCGCAATCTCAGCCCCGAAATGACGGATCAATTGCGACTGAACCTCATCCTCATAGAGTACTTCGCGAGCCACCAGATCGGCGTTGACCCAGGCGCCTCCAAGTTCCGCTAAGATCGCTGCAACGGTGGATTTACCGCCCGCGGGTGAGCCGACAATGCCAACGACAATCATAAACACTGCGCAGGAAAACGAATTTGATCGAATAGAACGCCTCGCAGCGACCGGCCGGTTTAAGGGCTTCAAAAAGACCGCTGGAATTGTCAAAAATATTTTTGGATGATTCGACTATCCGCTCAGTTGCCCCAGGTTTCTTCGCTGGGAGCCGCGTTACGGACGTCGATTTTCGGGTAAGTACAGAAACGCATTGCAATTCGGGCATCGAACCAGCTGTGACATTTGCAAATATTCACGGACTTGGGTCGTCAGCGTTTGGTAGCAGCCGCCACAGGAGTCACCATCGATCGGTGCCAAGCCCTCTTCGCCCTTCGCATCGACAACCCGTTGGTAGTCCGCTTTGACCGAAGCCGGAATGCGTTTCTCGGTTTCGGCCAGTTCCGCTTCCACCCGCTCCAGCTCTGATTTCAGCAAGGTCGTTTTCTCGCCAACTTCGACAACACGAACTTGATGATCGGCTTGCTGTTTGGCTAACTCGGCATTGGCCTCTTCCAAGTTCCCCGCGAGGACATCCAAATTCTCCAGCACTTCAAAAATCTCGTCGGACAAAACGGAATTCGCTTGTTCGTCCGCCGCGATCTGCTCCTTGAGCAAGCTGAATTCTTTGTTGCTGGCTGCGGAGTTCAATTTTGCCTTGAGCTCAAGGACTCGATTCTCGCGAGTTTTGAGCGTGAGCTGCTTTTCGTCAGCCGCCATCTTGGTCTTTTTCTGCAGCGCCTTCACGGCATCCACATCAGCGGCCGCTTTGGCGACAAAGTTTTCACCCGCTTTGATTTGCCGAGGACAACGATCCAGTTGGCCTCGCAAATCGGTGAGCTGGCGGTGAATCCGATGCAGCGAACGAAGCAGTTCGGCGCTAATTTCGACAGTAGTTTCGCGTGCCATAGACGAGGGAACCGTGGGGAGAATGCTGAATGAGATCGGTTGCGGCGGAGGAAAGCTCCCTCCGCCGGCACCGTTCAACATCAACCCCTGACAGCCGAGCGTCAAGCCGCCGTCTTCACAAACGCAGCCAAACGGTCACTTCGCGAGGGACTTTGCAGCTTCGCGACGGCCTTGGCTTCGATTTGGCGGACCCGTTCGCGTGTGACCTTGAAAATCCGGCCGCACTCTTCGAGCGTGTAGCTGTATCCGTCGACAAGGCCATAACGAAGCCGAATGATCTCCCGCTCGCGATACGTCAACGTTTGCAGCAGCTCGTCGATTTTGCCGCGCAACATACCGCTGGCCGCCATGCGTACCGGGTTCTCGTTGCTGGTATCCTCAATGAACTCGCCAAAGCTGCTGTCTTCGCCTTCACCGACAGGACGATCCAGGCTGACGGGGTGACGACCGATGTCCATCACGCGTCGAACTTCTTCGATCGGCACTTCGGTCGACTCAGCGATTTCTTCGTAAGTCGGCTCGCGTCGCAACTCTTGTGTAAGACGCTTTTGTGCCTGACGAAGCTTGCTGAGCACATCAATCATGTGAACTGGGATGCGGATCGTGCGTGCTTGATCCGCAATCGCACGCGTGATCGCTTGACGAATCCACCAGGTCGCATAAGTGCTGAACTTGAATCCGCGACGATACTCGTACTTGTCAACCGCTCGCATCAATCCGGTGTTGCCTTCTTGGATCAAATCCAAGAACGACAGACCACGGTTACGATACTTCTTGGCGATCGAGACGACCAATCGCAAGTTACCGCTGCTGAGTTGACGCTTGGTCGCTTCGTACTCTTCAAAGAATCGACGTGCTCGCACCACTCGGTTGTGCAAACTTGTTGGGCTCTCTTGCGTCACGAGGATCAACTCTCGCAATTCTTGCTGCAGATCCGCAGCCTCATCACGACTCATCGCGTCATGACCCAGCACACTCAATCGATTGCGAATGAAGTTCATGCGACCCGAAATCTCTTCGAGTTGCTTGAGTAGCGGTGTCACGCGGCGACTGCGAAGCGAAAGCTCTTCGACGAGTTGTAAAGCTTTGCGACGACGACGAATGAAGCGGCGACGAAGCTCAGCCTTCAAACGTGGTGAAGTGCTGCGGCGAACCATGCCACCGAAATCATCTTTGTTTTGGTCAATCAAGATCGACAACGTTCGCAAGTTGTGCGGCATGCGAGCGGTGATCTGCTCTTTGGTCAAACGCTCGGTGAGCGAAACCTTGATCGTGCGATCGAAAGGCAACTCGCCTTGATGAACACGTTGGAGCGTATCAACCGTTGAGCGTAAGGCGTAATCGTTCTCGAGCAGCATGCGTCGAAACTGCTTGCGAGTGATTTCGATCTTCTTGGCAAGCGAGATTTCTTCTTCGCGTGAAAGCAACGGAATCTCAGCCATCTGGCTCAGGTACATGCGAATCGGGTCATCGCTTGCCTTGGGCATATCGCTCGAAGGCACCATAGGCGTGTCGTCTTGATCGTCATCGTCAAACGCATTGCCCGAGTCCGAATCGTCGACACGTCGCATTGCCGAAACTCTCGGCTCCGGCGCCCGCATGCCCGCTTGAATTGGCTTTGGCCCGCTCGATTCGATCAACCGAATGCCACGTCGCTCCAAGGCGAGCAACAAAAGGTCGAGCTTCTCAGGACTGACGTCTTCGTCCGGAAGGTACGCGTTGACTTCGTCGTATGTCAGAAATCCGTTCTGGCTGCCACGAGCGATTAACTGCGAGAGATCTTGATCCATCAATTGCATTTCCAAACCTCATGTCGATTGTGGACACGTCATCAATGACGCTGTCCAAGGGTCGTGTGAAAGTCCATTTCATTACAAAATCGCAAACTACGTTACGGGCGTAATCGCGAATCGATCGTAGAGTGAGCCTCTGTCGCAAGCCTCCCTGACTCACTGAATGTTAAAGCATCCTTTTCGCTCCACCTGCGGAGCGGGCCGACTAGGACGACGAGGTTTTGGCACCTTGTCGCGTTCGTTCAGCTTCCAAAATTTCCTGTAACAACGCCAACTCTTCATCCTCAGCCATCGTGCTGGATTGAAGCTTGGCGATCTGTCGCGTCTTTTCGACGGACCATTCTTTTTCGCGGTATCGACTCAATAACGCGGTGTATTGTTGCGATGGTTCGACCACCGGTTTTCCGTCACGTTCCGCAACGCGCTCTTGCAGTGTCACGACAACGTTCTTGAGTGACTCGTTCTCGATTGCCAATAGTAACGAATCGATATCGAGTTCGCGACCGGCTAAGTCCAAATCTTGGTACGCAGAAAGCAACATTTTTGCGGTAATGCTATCAAGCCACTCAGGATCAATCGCTTCGACAGCCATGCCAGCAAGCTCAGGCGATTCGATCAGCGCTTCGAACAATTGGCGATCCATTCCCGTGATCGCTGGCAATCGCTCAGGCATCGCGTTGCGACTTGGTCGCACGCTCTCACGCGGCGAATACGAATCACCAAAGCTCGCATCAAAATCAGAGTCATCAATCTCATTGAACGCGTCGTTCGGGTCAATGCTTCGCTGTGGCGTTCGACTAGGCGGCGGTGTTGAAGTCGCAGCGTCGGTCCTTGCCGTTGGACGACTAAACTTTGGCGTCGCTTTCTTTCGCAACGACTCGAGACGTTCTTGCAGTCGATCCGTCGCGATACCAAATGTTCTTGCAAGCCGAACAATCAATTGGTCCGTGCGAAGCCCGTTGCTGCGTGGTGCTTTGGCAAGCAGCCCGAGCATGGCATCGATCGCAGTCGTGACTCGATGCGTGTCCCGGGTGATATCAACGCCTTCGGTTAAACCAGCGAACTTGTGATCCAGCGCGTCGGGTGCATCGACAACGAGACGATTAAACGATTCGAGCCCATGTTCTTCGAGATATTCAGCCGGATCGTTATTGTTCGGCAGCGTCAGAATTCGCAAATCGACGTCCGCACGAATGAACAGCTCGAGCACTTCCTCGGCACGCCGTTGCCCTGCTTCGTCACCGTCGAGCACCAAGACAACTCGCTGGGCAAATCGTTTCAAAATTTTGACGTGCTCTTCACCGAGAGCCGTCCCCAACACCGCGACGACGGGTTCGACACCCGCTTGCCGCGCCGCGACAACGTCGGTGTAACCTTCCATCACAAGGACTTGGCCCGATTGTCGAATCGCTTCGCGTGCGAGTTGCAAACCATAAAGCTGGTGTGACTTGCGAAACACACGCGTCTCGGGACCGTTGATGTACTTGGCGCCCGCCGAAGCGTCTTCGCCAAGTCGTGCGGCGATCTTGGGAATCACACGGCCGCCGAGTGAAATCACACGGTTCTGTAAGTCGTGAATCGGGAACATCAATCGACCGCGGAAACGGTCATAGTGCCCGCGACCGGTTTGTTTGTTGATTGCTAGCCCAGCTGCTTCGGCGACTTCGGCGCTAAAGGAATTCTTCTTGAGTAAGTCGACGGCGTAGCTCCAGCTATCCGGAGAAAACCCGATTTGGAACAGCTCGCGGCTTTCTTCGCTGATACCACGCTCGGCAAGATACTCGCGAGCGATTTTGCAGTCGTCGCTTGTGCCTTTGGCAAGCTCGTGCACGTACGCATCCGCCACGAGCTTGAGTGCCGTGAACAGAGTACCCTTGTCTTCGGGGCTTCCTGGTTGGGGAGCTTTGCCGCGTCGGGCTTCTTCGATTGGGATCCCCGCCTGCTCGGCGAGTTGTCGCAATGCTGTCGGAAAGTCGAGTCCGTCACGCTGCATCACGTAGCTGAAGATATCGCCACCGATGTCACAAACCCAGCATTTCCAGGTTTGGCGTTCTTGGTTGACCGTCATCGACGGGCGTCGATCGTTGTGCCAGGGACAGCGGGCAACAAAGTTGCGTCCTTGTGGACGCAGCTCTAGCTGGCTGCCGATGACATCAACAATGTCAACGGCAGTGCGCACGCGCTCTTTCAAGTCGAAGTCCGTGGAAAGGGACAAACGACAACTCCCTGTAAGAGAAACCGCTTCACGAATCGGTCAACCCGCAACTGCGAATTCCGGAAGCGACAGAAGTACCGCTATCAAGTCTAGCGATCCGTCACCCAGAATCCGTTTGCAAAGGCAAATTTCGATTCAACGCACATCCATGTCGTGTCAGATCACATCTTCCACGAGCGACCCGCGATTGTGCGGATCGCCAGACTTGAGGTCAATAGCAAAGATTTTCAGAATTTTTTGATTCTGTGCCAGGCCCACCAAGGCAGAGAAACAAGCCGTGGATTGAATACAGCTCGAATGGACTGGGGCTAATGGACGGGGAACTTCCAGCCGCTGGGAGAAAGTTGCCTCGCTGAATTCAACAACCAGTCGAGGAGCCGTGGTGGGTGGAAGATTGCAAAGTGCAAATTGAACATTGCAAAGTGTAAATTGGTTGCGGGGATAGAGTTGACAGACTGAAGGAAGAGTGGGCAATGAAACCGGATGACCTTTCAGAACGTTTACTGGAGCTGGCAGTGCGGATCGGCAAGGTAGTCGATGCATTGCCTGAGACAAGGCTCGGTAAACACATTGCGGGGCAACTTGTTCGGAGCGGCACATCGCCTGCACCGAACTACGAGGAAGCATGTGCCGCCGAAAGTCGCCGAGACTTCATCCACAAGATTCGAATTGCACTGAAGGAACTTCGAGAAACTCGATGTTGGATCAAGCTAATCATGCGATCCGACCTTCTTCCCGAAGCCAGAATGAGCGAAATCGCGATCGAGACGGATGAACTGTGTAAGATCCTCGGCCAGTCGCTCGTTACAGCTCGCCGCAACGAAGAGAAAGACAAGGCAAAAACCAATCGTCCAATGCCAAAGTAACCAATTGCAAATTTGCAATGTTCACTTTGCAATTTGCAATCTTCGATACTTCGCGTTAGCAATCCAAGTAACCAAAACGCCCGCGAAGGATCGCTCCCTCACGGGCGTTTTGGTTTACAGCAAGTTGACCACACGATCGGCAAGTCCCTCGGTTTCCTGAAGACGTGGGCCGAGCACGATCTTCATGTTGCCGGCTGAGGCGATTTTTTCGAGAACTTCCAGCTCTCGCAAACGCATTAGCGTCGGGTTGTCGCTCAGCAGCTTTGCCGTGTTGGCTTGGCTGCGCATCGCTGCCGTTTCTTCGCGACGTGAAATCAAGTTAGCCTCGGCCGCCTTCTTGGCTTCAGTCACCTTGTTCATCAAGTCCTTCATGTCGCCAGGAAGGATCACATCGCGAATACCCACCGAAACGACCTCCAGCCCTAACGATACCGACCGCTCACGGACGCTTTGCTCCAGCTCTTCAATCAGATCATCCTTCGCACCGAGGAATCCGTCGAGTTCTCGTGCACCCACAGCAGATCGCAAAGCTAACTGAGTTTCGCGATACAGCGATTGGCGAACATCTGTCGAAGCACTAACGGCGCGACGAGCATCCTTCACCACATAAGTAATGATGGCGTTCATTCGCAGCGTTACCTTGTCGGCGGTGAAAATCTCCTGGCCACTCACGTCGATTTGCGATTCTCGCAGATCAAGTTCGACCACTCGAGCATCCGCCGCATCCTTCCAGAACGCGTACAAACCAGGCGACAACTCACCGGTGAAACGACCATCCAGGAACAACACTCCGACGTGATCACGCTCAACCTTGCAAATATCCAGCCAACGCGTCGCATCGCCACCGCGAACGATCGCTGCGAGGTCCTTGTGCTCGAAACGCGCACCATCGATCGCGACAACGTCCACAAGAACATCACGCATGCCGATCCAGTAAGCGTAAAGACCAGGCCCCAGCACGCGGCTGAAACGACCATCGATCCAAACGAGAGCCCGTTGGTGATCCTTCAAGTCGATCACCTCGGCCTTGCCAGCCAACTTGCCCGACTTCACGATCACGTCAAGTTGCTCGTCGACGATCCACGGATCTCGCTTGCTGACAATACGCACGCGGACCTTGCCCAAGCGAGTCCAAACGAGGTGCTTACCGGCGCTGAGTAGTCCGACGAATTCACCGTCGCGGAACTTCAAGCCGACTTCGTAGCTGCGGATATGAATCATGTTGAACATCTTAAATTTCCTTCCTCGTTGAACAGTAGGAGGCTTTTGGACAGCCGATTGTTCGCTCGAATCACAAGCAACTTTCGCGGAAGTTTGCTCCGAGTCATCAAGCGTGGTCGGCGTCCGTTGGATCGGATCCCGCTGACGATCGCTGCACAATGACAACGTTCGCGATACGGGAATCGTTTCCAGTTTTTTCCGACGCTGCTCGAAGACTCGTCTGCGAACCTGCAAGGCGTCATCGCATGTTGGCAAGCAGCCTCGTCGCGGATGCAACGACATTGCTTGCCGGATTCGGCGAGGCAACCGACTGCCCGCCAGCTTCATGGTGGACACTCGATTCAATTCAGAATCGAGTGCCTCAGTTGGAGCTTTGGCTTGCGGCCAAAGCGGTTTGCGTGACGGGAGTCGAACCCGTGACCGTCAGAGTTTCAATCTGATGCTCTTACCCACTGAGCTACTTCGACGGGTGTTCGTTTAGAACCCATCTCACGGAACACGGCAGTCCCAACCGCAGTGATGCGAGGAAAAACCGCGCCGCTGGAACCCCACCAGTCGATCGCAATGATGATGACACCGTGCCCCCGATCAAGTTCGCAGAAATCAACCCGTCAATTTTGGTGCCCGCGTATCTTTTGGTTCCCAAGTATCTTCAAAAAAAGAAGCCTGTCGGAGTCATCACTCTGTCGGAGTTTGAGATAGGATAGGGGGCCACCGAAAACCCTAAACTTTCCCTCCATTTCGAAAGTTCCCCCCTTGAGACACTGCTTTTCTGTTTTCACCGCCATCGTGATGGCTTTGTCGTTGTGTTGTGCCTCGCAGGCGAGCGCCGAGACCAAGAAGAGCGCCGAGACCAAGAAGATCGTGCTCGTCGCAGGAAAACCGTCGCACCCGCCTCGCATGCATGAGTTCAATGCTGGTGTGCAATTGCTCGCCAAGTGCATGAAAGATGCTCCCGGCCTCGATGTCCATTTTGTTCTCAATGGCTGGCCACAAGACGAAGCCATTTTCAACGACGCCGATGCAGTGGTGTTCTTTATGGACGGTGGCGGTCGTCACGAAGTCGTTCAAGAAGACGGACGACGACTGAAGATGATCGACGAATGGGCATCAAAGGGAGTCGGCCTGGGGTTCATGCACTATGGCGTCGAAGTCATCGCAGACCAAGCTGGCACCGAGTTCAAGAAATGGATCGGTGGCCATTACGAAAATATGTTCTCGTGCAACCCCATGTGGGAACCGAACTTCACCGCGTTTCCAGAACACCCCGTCACACGCGGTGTGAAGCCTTTCCAAATTAAGGACGAGTGGTATTTCAACATGCGGTTCGTCTCCGACATCACGGGGAATGAAGCGGCCAAGACCGAAGGGTTAACCTTTCAACCGATTCTGGTCGCTGGGCCTTCCGATGAAGTTCGCAATGGCCCCTACGTTCACCCAAAGGGCCCCTACGAACACATCCAAGCTTCGCATGGTCGCGCCGAAGCGATGATGTGGACGGTGGAACGCGGTGATGGCGGACGTGGCTTTGGCTTTACCGGTGGTCACTATCACGACAACTGGGGCAACAACGACTTCCGCAAAGTTGTCCTCAATGGCATCGCTTGGATCGCGAAAGCCGAAGTGCCTGAGCAAGGCATCGAGTCAACCATTTCTGACGAAGACCTTGACGCAAATCTCGACCCGAAGAAGCCAAAGAAGTAACGATGATGTGGTTCTCGATTTCGGCACCGCGATTGGCAACAGTCACGTTGGCTTCGCTTTGGATGACGTTGTCGCAACTCGCCTACGCGGAACGCGATCCGATTTGGTTGACACACGGACCGATGCTTGGTCACGTCACCGACACCACGGTTCGGGTCTGGGGACGCACGTCCGATGCCGGCGAGTTTGTCGTCCATTATGGCGAGGATACAGGCGCCATCGAAGCGAAGCTCGATGAAACGAGCCAGCCCGCAACAACCTCAGTCGACCATGACAACACCGGGACAACGGATCTCGTCGGATTGAAACCCGACACCCGTTATCACTACCAGATCTGGGTCAACGGTCGACCGCACGGACTTCCTGGTCGCTTTCGAACACTGCCCAGTGTCGCTGAATCGCGAAACGCGGAACACAATCCAGAAGGCCTGTTCAATTTTCGCTTTGAAATCGGTTCCTGTGCAAATCAAAACCCGCTGAATGGGATTGGTCACCGCACGCCGACTTATGAAGCGCTCAATCAAGATTGGACAGACAAAGTCAATTTCCACATCATGAATGGCGATTGGCTCTACGAAGAACTGAGAGAGCATCCGCCCGAGGCTTGGCGATTGGCTCTTGGCTTGACTCGATATCCGCTGGTCGTGCAAATCATGCCGACGATCGTTGGTGTCTGGGAAAACTACAAACTCTATCTCTCGCGCGGCGTGGCACTGGCGGAGTGGCATCGCAATGTTCCGAGCTACTTCACGTTCGATGATCACGAACTCGTCAATGACATCTGGGGATCCTCCGAAGCCGGCAAGCGTCATCGCCGAACCGTGTTTCGCGATATCGGCACGCAGGCCTGGTTCGACTATCTCGGCTGGGCGAACCCCGTCGAGCACGACCAACCCGTGCACTTCGGCAAGGCCAAGCTCACCGCGGGCAGTGATCTGCTGGTTGATCCGGAGACTGACTTCACGAAGCTGCCGCTGAAGATGATGTTGAATCTGCACGTGCATTGGGGGACGCCCGAAGCGGGCACTAACGACATGCAGTACGACAACGACGACGGGAACAAGAACTCGTATGTTTATGACATCGTCGAAGTCGTCAACGCGCACACCTTGCGATTGCACATGCCCGCGAAAATCGATGACACGGCGAGTTATTCGATCGGTCGACGCAGCTATGGCAAGTTCCGCGTTTCGAATTGCGAGTTCTATCTCATCGATACTCGTGGCGATCGCGATATGCACGACGTCACCGATCGTGCCAAGGCTGGGGTCTCGATGCTTGGAATTCCACAACGCGAATGGTTACTCGATTCGATGCGAACGAGTGATGCGGATTTCTTCTTTGTCATCTCGACGGTGCCGTTCATGATCCCGCACAGCGGCGCGGGCGGCTTTGAGTCGGATGCCGAGAACAAGGAAGAAGCATGGACGGGGTTCTTCGACGAACGCGAACTCTTAATCCGTGAGTGGGAGAAACTCAACAAGAAGGTCTTTGTAATGACCGGCGATTTGCACAACAGCTTCGCGATTCGCGTTACCGAGGATATCTGGGAGTTCTGTTGTGGTCCGCACAACAGCGTCAATCACGTCCCAGCTCTCGACGAAAGTAATCGACCGGCGACGGGCAAGTTCAAATTCGGTCCGCGCGAGTGCGACATTCGTTGGAGTAGTTACATTCTCCCCGATCTGCCGCGACTCGAGCGTTGCTATCCGAACTTTTGCATCGTGCAAGTCAACAACGTGTTCAACATGCCACAAGAACTCGGCGGTAAGCGTTTGGTCGCCTACCCGCATCCACAGGTCGTCTTTCAGTATTACGACGGACGAAGTGGTGAACTTGAGTATGCCGAAGCGATCTCAGTCGATCGCGAGTAGCGTTGTCCACCTATCATCGTTACTCAGCGATACACGACACAGAAATACACGCCGTCACGTCCGGTCGCCATCGCGGCGCCAGCGACTCGCATGTTGGGGTCGCTGGTGAAGCATGCCGAAACTCCTGACGGTGAATAGGAACTCGACCAACCGACGCCTTCGTATCGGCCTGGCGAGAATGAACCTGGCGGATGACTCTTTGACCCAGTTGAAGCCATGAGTTGTGCGCGTCGCTCGGCGACCGCCTGGAGCTGTGAATCCATCGCCAAACTTCCGAGGCCTTGCCGTGCACGCTGGGCATTCAGCGCCGACAGAACGTTGCTCGTGCCGCCCGAAGACGACAGAGAACTCCCCGACGTTTGGATGACTGGTGACGCCAGACTCGTCGAAGACTGGGATGCGCCACCCGAACGTGTGTGATAGGTCCCACACTTGGCACAGTAGTAGCTATTCGCGGTCGTGCCCGACACAGTGGCTTGAGTTGTTACCACGGGCGAAGATGAAACAATTTGCTGGCCGCTCGCGCTCGGCATCAACGCGTTTGGTATCAACGCACTGGCCATCAACATAAGACTCAAGACACTTGCGCCCCAAACCAACCAACTTCGTACACGAACTACCATTAAGCTCTCCTTTACCAACGAAACGAAAAGATTCGTGATTGGCTTGTGTATCGCCCAAACCAACACGAGTTGTGGCAAAGAGACTGCCGAGATTTCCGGCAGGGCGAAAGGGGCTATTTGGGGACTCAGTGAGGGAGAGCCGCCTGACGGGTCTGTCGGCACTTGCGTATCTCTTTACGCCGCAACACCTTTCGGACCGTGAAGCTGGGAAGAGAAAAACAGATAGATAATTTGAATGAGCCTGAAAGCAGGCGATATAGGCAATTTAGGCTGTCTGCCGGTTATCGAACGATGTAGGACCATTGCCGAGTCCGGCCATCTCCAGCCAGGTTCGCTGTGAGGACGACCGCCCCCGCAGCCTTTGTAACTTCCGAGATTCCTGATCGAGCTTCCAAGTGAAGCTGACTACCTTCACACCGATAGGTACTCGCGAGTCGATCGGGAACCTCGCGTGAGCGACAAGCCAGTTCAAACTTCAACGCCTCGTCTTCACCATCGACGACGCTTGAAACGCTGATGCTCCAATGACCGGAACCTGCGGCGCCAACACCCAAGAGCACCGGTTGACCCTCGATCGATTCAAGCGAGAGTTGCTGGATCGGTGGCGATGACGGCCAAGGATCTTCTGGCGTCCCGTCAACGCTTGTGATCTCGCAACCCGCATCGCTCGTGATGCGATGGACATAGCGATCCGTCTTCCAAGTGAACTCGACCGTCAATCGCTGATTCGCAGTTTGAATCGTAAGCGGACCACTCATTGGGCGGTTGCCGCAGCTTCAAGAGCGATGAACCCAGCGAGCAACTTCAATCCATCGGCCTGACTTTTCTCAGGATGGAATTGCGTCGCATACAAGTTGTCCTTTTGCACCATCGCACAAAACTTGCCGGAGTAATCGCACTGCATCGCGATAATCGAGGGATCCAGGGGACGCACGTAGTACGAATGAACGAAGTAGAAGTGCGTGCCGTCGGCCACTTGATCCACAACAGGCGAGTGTCGCTCGATCGAAACCGAGTTCCAACCCATGTGTGGAATCTTCACGCCAGCAGGCCGCTCGAACCGGACCACATCGCCTTGGAGGATTCCGAGACCTTCGTGCTCGCCGTGTTCGAAGCCGCGTTCGAAGAGTAATTGAAGACCGAGACAGATGCCAAAGAACGGACGGTTCGAAGCGACAAAGTCACAGATCGGGGAAACGAGGTCGCGTCGACGCAACTCTTCCATCGCGTCGCCAAACGCCCCGACGCCTGGAAGAATCAATTTGCTTGCCGCAGCAATCTCGTTCGGGTCGGACGAAACAATTGCTTCGCCGCCCGCATGTTCAATCGCTTTTTGAACGCTCCGCAAATTGCCCATTTGGTAGTCAACGATGGTGATCATGCGGCGGAGTCCGAAGTCGTCTTTCGAAAAGGGGCGCGGCCCCATTGGTTAAGTCAGAAAGCTACAGATGAGCTAGTTACAAATGAGCTACGAAAGCTGTTTCAACACTTCAGCAAACGGGACACGGTCACAAATGCCAAAGTTCGCGTCTCGGGTTAACCGAGCGCGAGTGAAATGGGGTGAACCCAATCCACACAGAAATCGTGCTTGATCTCGCGGACTTGTAAAGTGGTCTGGGTACTGCTTTGCGACTTCTTGGACGGCTTTTAACGCTGACGAGCCGATTTTCCGAGTCTTGTTTGTCGGAATTTCGAGCGGGCCATCCCCACGACACGCGGTACACCGCCCGCACGGCTCGCCGATCGTTTCCCCAAAGTGCGACGAAAGCTGGGCTGCCTGGCAAGACTCCGCTCGCGAAATTACGTAAACATCATCGAGTCGCACGATTTCCTGGGCTTCTCGGCTCGTCAGACGGGCATGGTAGGAATCCGCCAGTGTTTTTGGCGACTCAGGGCGTCGCAACCAGCGATAGCCATGCACGAGATCCGCGACTTGGACCTCGATCCACCCGGCCTCGGACATCTCGTCGATGGCTCGCACGATGTCTTCGCGTTCTCCGCCGATCCGCCGCGTCGCAACAGCCATATCCAGCAGGAACCACGTTCGGCCTTTCGTTAACGATGCCAACACCGAGCCAATGAACTTTCGGCGCTCGCCGGTGTAGTGGTTCAAGATCGTTTGCGATGTGACGCGTGGCTGGATCTTGAAGGTGTCGTAACGCGGCGATGTGGCTTTGATGTATCCGTCCAACTCCATGTACGTCAGCAGCGTGCGGACCACAAGGATGCGGATATCCGTTTCACTCGAAAGCTTGTAATGCGACAAATGAAATGTCTCGGCTTGTCCAATCAGCAAGTCGATCAACCGCCCCACCGCGTGCCGCGAGGGCGTATCACCATAGGTAAAGTTCTCCAAGACGATGCGATCATCTGGCGCCAGCAAGACTTCACAGACTGAGTCTTTGCCATCACGTCCGGCGCGACCAATTTCTTGAGCGTATGCCTCGAGCGACTTTGGCGGATTGTAGTGATAGACATACCGGATGTCCGATTTGTCGATGCCCATTCCAAACGCGATCGTCGCGACAATGATGCCGCTTGTGGATGCGATAAAATCTTGCTGGATCGTTGCTCGGACATCATTGTCGAGACCCGCGTGGTACGCTGTGGACGCGAACCCATCCGCCGTTAATCGCTCGGCGATTTCCTTCGCGGTTCGCTGTAACGAGACATAAACGATCGTTGCGCCTGGCTCGCGACTGCGAATGCGTTTGAGCAATTCATCGTACTGGCTTTCTGAGTCAACAATCGAGCTTCGCAGTTCGAGATTGGGGCGAAAGAATCGCGTGCGAATCGCGTCGGCGGAGTCGATGGCGAACGCATCACAGATATCCGTCAACACCCCCGGCGTAGCAGTCGCCGTGAGCGCCAACACGCGTTCCGCCGACAGGTCCTTCGCAAGCTCAGCAAGCTTCAAATAGTCTGGACGAAAGTTGTGGCCCCATTGGCTGATACAGTGCGCTTCATCAATCGCGAAGAGCGAGACTTGAAGCGTTCCGAGCGAGGCGATGAACCGCTCATTAAAGAAACGTTCCGGCGCGACATACAGCATCCGAATCGAGCGATCGCGAATCCCTCGCATCGCTGTTGCGACCTCGCTGGATTCGAGACTCGAATCGAGTCGAGCTGCGGGGATGCCACGAGCTGCTAACGCATCGCACTGGTCCTTCATCAACGCGATCAGCGGCGACACGATGACGGTCGTCCCCTCGAACATCAAACTTGGCAATTGATAACAAAGACTCTTGCCGCCACCGGTCGGAAACACGGCCGCAACGTTCTTGCCAGCCAGCAACCGCTCGATCACCGCGTGTTGGCCCTCGCGAAACTGGTCCATACCGAATCGCTCTTTGAGCACAACCAGCGGGTCACCCAAGGTCGGCTGGGCGGTGGGACGACGAGCCGATTCCGATGGCGCCGACTTTTTCTTCGCCGCTGTTTGCTTCGTTTTCTCGCTCATCTTCGATTCCTTTTGATTCCCACCGAATTCAACACGCACGAGCAGCCACCTCAGCGAGGAACGCTTCGGCCGAAGTGTACGCTTGTTCCGAGTGCAGTCAAGTTGATAAGATCATAGAGGCTTAGACATCGAGCTTGAATTTCGAGACAATTGGCGAATGGATTTTACCGCGATTGACTTTGAAACGGCGAACCGGCGACGGGACAGCGCTTGCCAATTGGCTGCGGTTGTCGTTCGTTCGGGCAAAATCGTCGACACGGCGATGTGGATGATCCGGCCGGAGCCGTTTTATTTCAGCCCCAGCAATATCGCGATTCACGGGATCTCGCCAGCCAAGGTGCGTGACGAGCCGACGTTTGCGGAACATTGGCCAGCGATCGCCAAGTTTCTTTATCGCGATGACGCATCCACCTACGATTGCATCATCGCCCACAACGCCAGCTTTGATATTGGCGTGATGCTGGGCTCGATGGAATCACACAGCATCGATCCGCCCGACTTGCCGTACAACTGCACGCGATTGATTGCGCGTCAAACATGGCCTGGTCGGCCGCGCTATGGACTCAAGCCGCTAGCGGAATGGCTTGGCATTCATTTTCGCCACCATGATGCACTCGAGGACTCGGTCGCGTGCGCCAAGATTCTGATTGCCGCAGGAATTCACCGCGGTGTCTCAACACTTGAGGAGCTCGAAGCGACGCTGAAGATATCGCGCGGCACGGTCGGTCCTTCGGGCAGTCGATCACCAACCAGCTCGCGCAAAACTCGCCGCAAGACCACACGAAGCTACACAGCCACGGCACGCACGGACACGAATCAAGTCCGCGAGTCGTTGGCAAACTATGACGAACCGTCCCCGACAACCGAATCGCTCGATATCCAGCGGTTGATGATTCGCGCCTCCTTTATCCGCTCTCTTTCGGGCGAGCACGTCGCGTTCACTGGCGTGCTAAGAAAAATCAGTCGCCCAGATGCTGAGGGACTCGCGAAATGTCTCGGCGGAAACCACCAATCCACGATCAATCGCAAGACGACCGTGCTCGTCGTGGGCGATCCCGACGAGCGAACCATTGCATCGGGTCGCACGAAAAGTGTGAAGCAAGAAGCCGCTGAGCAATTGCGAACCGAGGGTCAATCGATCCGCATCATGAGCGAGGACGAGTTCCTGTCGCTGGTCATCTATGAAGCTGCGAATTGATGACCTGACACGACTCGGGTTACTTCCAGTCAAACACTTTCAACGCGTTCAAATCGCGTACGATCAACTTGCCTTGGTGCAGAGCAAGATGCGCCCAAGCATTATCCGCCACCTTCATCGAGTCCAAGATTTCTAATTTCTCTGGATTGGCTCGAATCAACAACAGATCGCCAGTTTCGTCGAGCGCGAGTATCTTGTCGCCATTGTGAATCATGCTCCAGTACTTACCGTAGGGCTCGCTGGTCCATTGGATCGAACCGTCCTCGAGCGACAAACACGAGAATCGTTGGCTTTTCTGGTGCAGGTAAATGTAGTCGCCGATCACCACGGGCGATGACATGTAGCCTTGAGTCTTCTGGTTCCAAACCTCGCTGACGCTCCACGCCCCGCTGGCATCACGAGCGATTTCAAATAGTTGGCTTTTGCCACTGTGAGCTGCCGTAAAGATACGGTCTCCGATCACAAGTGGCGTCAGGATGTTCATACCTCGAAACGCCTCAATCTCTTCACGCCACAAGACTTCGCCCGAATCCAGACTCACACCGCAAAGCTCTTCGCGCGTTTGGACAATGAGTTGTTTCTCGCCCGCAATCGTGGCAACGATGGGACTCGAGAACGCACCGGCCGACATCATGTCGCTGCTACCCTCGAGCGAATTCCAGATAACACTGCCATCGGCGAGCGACAATTTCATTAGACCAGCACCCGCTTGGACATAGACCGCGTCTCCTTCGATCAACGGCGAGCACACCGAGCCGAACGGCTGCAGAGGCGATTTGAGTTTTTCAGGAAAATCGAATCGCCATTGCTCTTCGCCTGTTTTTGGATCAAGCGACACAAGCACATCACGCATCCCCAGTACGATCAGGTGCTCGCTGTTGCAAACTGGCGTCGATCGAATCCAGTCGCCATTCGCGGCCGCAAAGAACGGAACGGCCATTGATCCGGGCCACTCGCGAGTCCACGCCAATTCACCCGTCGATAACGAATACGCAGTCACGTGTTCGGTTTGCTTATCGACTGTCTCGGTCGTGAACACCAAATCACCGACCAATATCGGGCCGCTATAACTGGGTTGATGCGATTTTTCCCAAACTGCGACGCCGGCCCCTTTGAGCGAATCGGGCCACTGCTGCCCAGGAAGTCCGCCATCGCGCTGTGGGCCTCGCCACTGGCTCCATTGCGACGCATCCTCGGATCTCGCAGAAGGAAAGGGAATGAAGCTTAAAGCCGCCAAGCAAACGACACACGCAGAGAACTTACCGAAAACGAATTGAGACACTGGATATCGCTCCTAAGGGCTGAGAACTCGCTTGAATCATAGCCGTCTGACAACTGGTCATTCGTCGACGTGAAATCGTAAACGAGAAACGGAGGCCGCGCAATCGTCAAAACTGGCAAAGATTGCCTCCATGAGACAAATTTCGCCGCATTCCAAACCCAGGCCGCCGATGTTTGCCGCCCGGTCTACGTTTCTGACACAGGTTTTAGCTGGCCGATCGAATCTTGTGCAGATCGGCGTTGCTGGGGGGGCAATTCATGTCTCAGCATAAAGGTTTTTGTATGTCAGAAACGCCATCGATAAAGACGGGCTTGATCCAGCTGGTGTACGCCAGCGCGGCAACAATCGAGTTCGGTCAGGAACACCTCGAGCGACTTCTTGACGGCGCCCGTAAAAACAACACCAAACTCGGCGTGAGTGGAGTGTTGTTGTATCAAGACGGAACATTCTTCCAAGTGCTCGAAGGCGCTCCCGAAACTGTCAATCAACTCTACGAAACGATTGAACGGGACACGCGTCACAACAACGTTCTCGTACTTGCTTCGAGCGAGATCGAGGAGCGAAATTTCAGCGACTGGAGCATGGGCTTCATTCGCGACTCCAAACAGATTTCTGAATTGCCTGGATTTGTTGGATTCCTGAGTCAGGGCGGATTTGTTGACTTGCAGGGTGATTCGCAACGCATCCAAACCATTCTCGACGGCTTCCGCCGAGGTCGATGGCGTCGCTCCGCCAACGGAGCCCCCAAACAAGTCGCATCAGCCACTCACTAAGAGACGGTTTCAGATTCCCCCCGAATTCGCACGCAGGAAGAACGAAGTGAAAGGCATTGTCTTTACAGAACTGATCGAGATGGTCGAAAAAGACCTAGGAATCGATATCGCTGATCGAATGATTAGCGGCGCTAAAACATCCAACGATGGCGCCTACACATCCGTCGGAACTTACGATCACGCGGAGCTCATTCGCATGGTCGTTTCGCTGGCGGACGAAACAGGGATCCCCGTACCGGATCTAGTGCGGACTTTTGGCCGACACCTCTTCACCCGTTTTCACGAACTGTATCCACAGTTCTTTCATGGTGTTGCATCCGCAGTCGACTTCTTACCGCTCATTGAAACTTACATCCACGTCGAAGTTCGCAAACTTTATCCGGATGCCGAGTTACCGTCGTTCACCAGTGAGATGAATAACGGCACTCTCGAATTTACCTACTCCTCCAAACGACCGTTCGCGGATCTTGCAGAAGGGCTCATTCGAGCTTGTGTCGATCATTTTCAAGACGCAGTCCAAGTCGATCGACAAAACCTGGGACTTGGCAATGGCACCGAAGCCAAATTCACGCTAGCCCCGATCACAGCCTTGGAACCAAGCAAGGTTGAATCCACATGCCTGATCTAGAACTATTGCAACGCAAGCTCGAACGCGAACGCGCTGCACGGAAAGAAGCTGAGTCGTTGCTTGAGAAGAAGTCGCTCGAAGTCTTCAATGCCAACACCCAGCTTCAAACGCTCGCTGACCAGATGCACCAGCAAGCTCAACAAACCAATGCGATTATCGAAACCGCCGCGGAAGGCATCATCGTCTATGACCAGGAAGGAACGATTCAACTTTTCAACCGTTCCGCTGTCGCAGTCTTTGAACAAGCGTCGGTTGCCGGAAGAAATATCCGTGAACTGTTTGAGACAAATCCTGAGGTAATCGGATCGCTGTTCCCGGACTGCACGAACCCCTTTAGCGCCTACGGATCCGGATGCAGCCTGCAGGACAATCGCTGCATGCGAGAAGCCTTCGAATGCGTAGCAAAACGCGATTCTGGTCAAACCTTTATTGCTGAAGTGTCCACCAGTCGCAGCGAGTATGGCGGCTCCGTGGTATTCACCGCCATGGTGCGAGATCTGTCGCGTCGAAAAAAACTGGAGGCTCAATTGAGCCAAGCCCAGAAAATGGAGTCAATTGGTCAACTTGCCGCCGGAATGGCACACGAGATCAACACTCCGATTCAGTTCGTTGGCGACAACCTGCAGTTTCTAAAAAGTGCTTTCGACGATCTAGCGGAACTTCTCGACCTATTTCAAAAGCTCCTGAACGAGGAGACTCATCCATCTACGGAAGCGAAAGAAACGGCGAAAAGTCGACTCATTCAAGAAATCCACAGCCAAAGTGAACTGGTTGACTTTCCGTTCTTGAGAGAAGAGTTTCCGAGTGCGATCTCACAATCGCTCGAAGGAATCGAACGTGTTGCCAATATTGTTCGAGCGATGAAGGAATTCTCGCAACCAGCGTCGGACGGCAAGACGTCAACCGACATCAATCGAACGATTGAGAACACGCTCGCGGTCATGGCAAATCAATTGATGGAGACGGCTCGAGTTGATCTGTCCTTGGATCGAACACTTGAGCCGCTGGTGTGCCTGTCGGGTCAATTGAGCCAAGCCTTATTAAACGTACTTACCAATGCGATCGAGGCAATCGAGGAACACAAATGCTCCAGCGACGGACTCATTAGCGTTTCAACTCGAATCCATGAGGGTCATGTTCAAATTCGGATCACCGACAATGGACCTGGCATACCGGCAACCATTCAGGACCGAATCTTTGAGCCTTTCTTTACGACGAAAGAAGTCGGAAAGGGATCAGGACAAGGCTTAGCATTCGTCTATGACGTGATCGTCAACAAGCACGAAGGTTCAGTTCACGCGTTCTCGCCAGTTGAAGGTGGAACCACGTTTGTACTGTGCCTGCCCGTGGCCAGCAATTCAAAAACCAAAAGGCAAGACCATGCGAATTTTATTAGTTGAACCGGAAGTTACCAATCAACAATTATGGCTGAGACGCTGTGGCGTTCACTCAAAGGACATTACGATTGTCACCTCGAAAGAGGAAGCGGTACAAACGATTCAGACGAGTCGGTTCACTCTTACTATCTGTGATGCACAAGTTGCTAGAAGCTCAGCAAGTCAAGCGACAACTCAATTTTCCAGCGAGCTCAAGTCACGCTGCGCGTTGATATTGGCCAGCGTTAAAGCGCCCGACTTGGAAACGGAGCGCCTCGCATATGTAGCTGGCTTCGACGACTTAATCTCAGCCAATACGAGCGACGAGGCGTTAGCAGCAAAATTTCGTCAGGCAGCCCAAATCGAACAACTGGAGAACCGTTTGGCTCAGGCGCAAAAACTGGAGTCCATCGGCGAACTTGCCGCTGGGATTGCGCACGAAATCAACACACCCATTCAGTACGTTGGCGACAACACACGTTTCGTGCAAGATGCTTGCGGTGATCTGGGTGAAATACTTCTATGCTGCCAAAAACTGATCCGGCAGGCAGCATCGGGCAGCGAGCTTGAGACTCAGACATTGGAACTCAACGAACTCATGCAGTCCAAGGATGTCGAATACCTACTTGAAGAAGTCCCAGCGGCAATCACTCAAACACTTGAAGGCGTCGATCGCGTCACGAACATTGTCCGCGCCATGAAGGAATTTGCTCATCCAGGGTCGTCGGAAATGACATTCACAGACCTCGCTCACTCGATCAACAACACGGTTATGGTTGCTCGAAACGAGTGGAAATACGTGGCTGAGCTCGTGACCGATTTTGACCCTTCGTTGCCATTGGTTCCATGTCTTCCGGGCGAATTCAATCAAGTCCTTCTCAATATGATCGTCAACGCGGCGCATGCGATTGCTGAAGCACGCGGAGATTCACCCGAATCCAAGGGCAAGATCACAGTGGCGACGCGTCTTCGCCCGGAGTTCGCAGAAATTCGCATTCAAGATACGGGATGCGGCATCGCTCCAGAAAATATCGAACGCGTCTTCACGCCTTTTTTTACGACCAAGGGAGCGGGCAAGGGAACCGGCCAAGGTCTGGCGATCGCCCATTCGGTGATTGTCGATAAACATGGTGGCACGATCAGAATTGAGAGCGAACTAGGTGTTGGAACAACCTTTGTGATTCAAATTCCTTTGAATCCACCCACCAAAGACACGACACCAAACGCCTCCACCAAAGAATTGCTTACTGCTTAATGCAAATGGGATTCACGAGAACAAAATGACTATGAAAATCCTTTTCGTTGACGATGAGATGAATGTACTCGCCGGCTTGAAACGCATGCTACGGACGCAGCGTAACGAGTGGGAAATGCATTTCGCGGGCGGCGGTCATGCCGCCCTCGAATTAATGCAACAACACATGTTCGACGTGGTTGTCTCCGACATGCGAATGCCAGGCATGGACGGCGCCGAGCTGCTCACTCGTGTTTCGGAACTTTATCCCAATACGGTGCGGTTAGTCCTCAGTGGCCAGTCAGAACACGAAAAGATCTTTCGTGCGGTTGGGCCGGCGCATCAATTCATGTCCAAGCCTTGTGATCCCGAAGTGCTCATCGGCACGATCCAAAGAGCATGTGCGCTACAGTGCCGCATGCAAGATGAGTCGCTGCGTCGCATCATCACCCAAGTCAAATTCCTGCCGACTTTACCGAGCATCTATCGGGATCTGGTTACGAAGTTGAAATCGGATGACAGCTCACTGGATGAAATCGGCGAGATGATTGGTAGGGATATCTCGATGACCGCCAAGGTGCTTCAGCTCGTCAACTCCTCATTCTTTGGACTCCCTCAGCACGTCACTTGCCCCCAACCATGCGGTGTCTCTACTGGGCTTGAATGTTATTCGTCCGATCGTATTGACCGTGGGCACCTTTTCACAGTTCGATGACCTTGAGCTGGACGGTTTTTCCTTAGAGAAGGCGATCCACCACAGCTTGGGCGTGGCGACCACAGCGAGGAAAATTGCTGCGGCAACGACAAACGTCAGCAATTTGATCGATGATGCATTCATCGCTGGGATGGTACACGATGTCGGCAAACTTATACTTGCAGCGAATCTTCGCGAGTCCTTTGAAACGGCTCTCGAAACGTCGCGTCACGAAGCCATACCTTTGTGGCAAGCAGAACTGAAAGTGTTCGGTACGACTCACGCTGAGATTGGAGCCCACTTGCTCGGACTATGGAACTTGCCGAATCCAATCGTGGAGGCGGTCGCATTCCACCATCAACCAAGCGAAGCCTCTCACAAGGATTTCTCGCCACTTACCGCGGTTCATATCGCCAATGTCCTACACCATGCCCAGTACGATGACGTCATAACATCTGACTATGATGAAAGCTATTTGGAGAGTGTCGGTGTGAGCAGGAACCTCAAAGCTTGGGAATCATTCGTCGAAAAGGAAATGGTTTAATGGCAAACCGCATTCTTCTCGTCGACGACGACCCCAATGTGCTGCAAGGTTTCAAACGCCATCTCCGTAAAGACTATGATATGGAGCTGGCGGTTGGTGGCCACGAAGCAATCGAGATTTTCAAGACCAAAGGGCCGTTTGCGGTCGTCGTCTCCGACATGCAGATGCCGGAAATGACGGGCTTAGAGCTGCTCAGCCGGCTGCAAAAGCTCGACGACCACACGGTTCGAATCATGTTGACCGGCAACGCAGATCAAAAGACTGCTGTTGATGCTGTGAATGAAGGCAACATTTTTCGATTTCTGAGCAAACCCTGCCCTTCCGAGTCGCTGGCCAAAACACTCGACGCGGCACTTCGGCAACATCAACTTGTAACCGCAGAAGCCGAGCTTCTTAGCAAGACGCTCGCGGGTAGCGTTCGAATGTTGACACAGGTCCTTTCGCTTGCGATGCCCAAAGCATTCGGGATGTGCCAGGAAGCGAGAACTCTTGCTCGTGGTATCGCTGAGATCCTCAGCGTCGGGCCAATGTGGCAGGTCGAGATGGCGGCCATGCTGATGCGAGTGGGGTGTGTTTCGCTTCCCGAAGAGGTGCTTGAAAAATACCTCTGTGATGAACCACTTTCTGCGGAGGAAGCCAAACTTGTCGCTGGGACACCGCAACTCGGACATAGCCTGTTGTCGGCAATTCCTAGACTGCAAGATGTTGCTCGCCTCGTTGCCACACAAACAGAACCACCAGTGGCCGCCACACCGCCTGCAGCAAGAATCTTGAAGGTCGTCGGAGACTTCCAACGCTTTCGTTGCAATGGCTCACCATTCACTGCGCTCAAACGTCTTCGCATTGGAACTGGATACGACGTGTCGGTAGTTGATGCACTGGACCAGATTGTGTCGCAGTCTTGTGAAATCCGAAGCGTTACGGTTGCTGAGTTGGAGGAAGGCATGATTTTCGAAGAGAACGTCCAAGACAAGCTCGGGCGAAACCTGATCGTCAACGGTACCGAAGTTCATGAAGCTCTGATCCAGAAACTCGTCATGCTACAACGCTCTGGAAGCGGTGTTCGTGAACCAATCCGCGTCCAAGTTGCTAATCTCGGCACCACTCCGGTTCTAGCAACAGCCTCTGCCTAACTTCATCCGAACTACAACTCTTTTCAATGCTCATGACTTAGTGTGCCAAGGAGAATACCCGTGACCTCAATACTGCTCGTCGACGACGACATGAATCTGCTACGTGGACTTCGCAGAGGACTGCGAGACCAACCCTACCAACTGTTCATCGCCAACTCCGCTGAAATGGCAATGAGCATGTTCCGCAGCTCGGGGTTTGATTTGGTCGTCGTCGACCAACAAATGGGCGGTCGAAATGGCACGGAGCTTGTCTCCTGGCTCGCTGAGCATTTTCCGGAGACCGTACGAATCATGCTCACCGGTCACGCCGACGTCGACGTCATGATGCAAGCGATCAACTCCGGCCGAGTGTTTCGATTCTTGACGAAACCTTGCCGCGACTTGGAACTCGCGCTCGCGATCCGCGACGGCTTGGACTCGAGGCAATTCCAAGCCCAATCGACAACATGAGGCTCACCGCGGTCGCAGTGATTGCCTTGCTTCGCCACCGACGAGTGGCGAGTTGCACACGAAATCCTCACATCGATAGAGCGTTGGCTGGGCATCAATCGGCGATTTCCCAGAGTTGATCACTACAAGTGGACCGGATGTCGGAGCTTTACCGATGACCCAAGATCGTGTCGCATGCGGTTGAAAGCCGCCTAGAAATTCGCCACGTATTTTCAGGAAAGCTACCTGGTCAGGAACAGCCAATACGAGTTGTGCGGCATCATGGAGCGAGCGATCGAACGCCGCAAGAAGTGCTGCACAAGCAGCGTATTGATTCTGCATCACATCAGCACCAGCCGCCAAAGTCCGGGCAGCAGCCAGGCGGTAGTCGTCGCGTCCACACAATCGCGAAAGCCGAAGTAGTGACGTTGCGGCGGATGCATTGCCGCTAACAACGCTCGCGTCGTGCCAGTCCTTGTTTCTCGCAATCAGCGTTTCACTTTCATGTGCGGTGTAATAGAAACCACCTGATGCGTCATCTTGAAATCGTGCCAACAATTGATCGGCGAGTTGGATGGCTTTTCCGATCCAGCGTGCTTTTCCCGTTGACTCAAAAAGTGCGATCAATGCTTCGATTGTGAACGCATAGTCATCAACAAAGGCATCGATATGCGACACGCCAGCGCGGTAGGCATGACGCAATCGTCCTTGATCATCGAACATCTCGCGAAACGTAAACTCCATGGCTCGTTGAGCGGCATCGACAAAAGACTGTTCATCGAGCACGCCACCAGCAACGGCAAGAGACTTGATCGCAAGCGAATTCCACGACGTCAGAATCTTATCGTCGCGTCCGGGACGAACGCGAGCGTCGCGAGCTTGTCGGAGCAGCTCCAGCGATTCGTTGAGCAGTTTTCGCTGCTGCGGAGTTGCGTCGACACCATGCAGCAGGTTGGGGATATTGTGCCCTTCGAAGTTGCCTTCGGCGGTGATGTCATAGACTCGGCAAAACAACTCGGCCCATTCGTCACCCAGGACTTCGACGACTTCCGCTGGCGTCCACACATAGTATTTGCCTTCGACGCCTTCGCTATCCGCGTCTTCGCTGCAATGAAATCCGCCGGACGGATCCACCATCTCACGGCACAGGTAGTTGAGTGTCCCACGTGCGACATCCGCGTAACACTCCTCGCCCGTGATCTGGAACGCATGGGTGTAACAGAGCGAGAGCAACGCATTGTCGTAAAGCATTTTCTCAAAATGCGGAACGAGCCAGCGACCATCGACGCTGTATCGAGCAAGGCCACCCCCGATGTGATCACGGATCCCGCCAGCAGCAATGCGGTCGAGTGTGAATGTGGCGGCTTGAACGAGTTCAGGCTTATCACATGTAAAGCCGCGAGACAAAAGCAGCTCAATATCCGTCGCATGCGGGAACTTGGGCGCACCGCCGAATCCACCATCACGACGATCAAACACTCGAAGCAAACGCTCGGTAGCTGTCGTGAGTACCGATTCGTCGACAACGACATCGGACGCAGTTGCGTTAGCGCCAGAAACTTTCACGAGAGCTCCGCGGATCTCGTCGGCGTGTGATTCGACATCTTCACGTCGAGCCGTCCAAGCATCCACCACTGCTTCAAGGACTTGCAGAAAACTAGGCATACCGTGGCGAGGCGTCGACGGCCAATACGTGCCGGCATAGAACGGCTTGCGATCAAGATTCAGGAACACGCTCATCGGCCAACCGCCGCGGCCGGACATGACCTGCACAGCGTTCATGTAGACCTGGTCAATGTCTGGCCGTTCTTCGCGATCCACTTTGATGCAGACGAAATGCTGGTTGAGAAACTCAGCAATCTCGGCGTTCTCGAACGACTCGTGTTCCATCACGTGGCACCAGTGACACGCCGCGTAGCCAACCGAAAGAAAGACTGGGCGATCAAGTTGGACCGCCGCTGCAAACGCTTCATCGCACCAGGGAAACCAGTCAACCGGGTTGTTCTGGTGTTGGAGCAAATACGGGCTGTGCGACTGGGCAAGTCGATTGGGCATCGTGGAACTCGAATGAACGATCGATGGATGAACTTGCCCGCAGGCCTGTGATGACCTGCTTGACTTTTAAACGTCCAAGTTGCGCACGTCGAGAGCGTGCTTTTCGATAAACTCTCGACGAGGCTCCACTTTGTCGCCCATCAACAAGCGGAACATTTCGTCGGCGGCACCGGCGTCGTTCAAGTTGACCTGGATCAAGGTTCGGTTGGCCGGATCGAGCGTCGTTTCACGAAGCTCCTCGGCGTTCATTTCACCAAGACCCTTGAAGCGAGTCACCTGTAAACCTTTCTCACCGGCGGCACGAATGCCTGGAAGCAGTCCGCGCAAATCGTCCAGCGACCGACGATTGTCTTCGCCGCGAATCAGCTCGAATCTCGCAGTCGTCGAACCGGTTCGCTCGAGCGGGATCAAGTCTTCGAGCGAGAATCCAAGCGGCAGCATGTCCTTGATACCACTGTTGATCGTGCGGACTTCGTGCAATTCAGCCAAGTGAGCAATGACCCGAGGATCCTCGACTTTGGGCTCCACTTCGGCGCCTTCCGCTCCAGACACATCCTCCGAGGACTCGTCAACCGAATCCTCGTCGTTGTCCAGCCGAAGACTGTTGTCGTTGATATAGGTTTCGACCTCTTCTTGGGTGTGAAACCAATTTTCCCCGTTGCTTGAAGTGAGAAGCAGCGACGGCAACCGGCCGCTCACGGGGTCCAAACGCACCGCATGAATCCGAAGACTGATTCCGCGACGTTCCAAAGCGAGAATCGCATCTTCCATCGACGCGAGTGTCGTGGCAAGCTTGCGCATCTCTTCGCCTTCGACACGTCGACCATCTTCGGCTTCGAAGACCGTGTCAGTGAGTCCGCGTTCGAGCAATTGGCCCTTCATTTCTTCTTCGGTTTGAATGTAATAGCGTGTCTTCCCGTGTTGAACTCGGAACAACGGTGGCTGGGCAACATACACGTGCCCGGCCGCGACAAGTTGGAACATTTGACGATAAAAGAAGCACAGCAACAGTGTGCGAATGTGGCTACCGTCGACGTCGGCGTCCGTCATGATGACGATCTTGTTGTAACGTCGCTTGGAGATGTCTTGGTCGGCGCCGATGCCGGAGCCGATCGCTTGGATCATCGACTGGACTTCTTCGTTGGCGAGTACTTTGTCTTCGCGACTTTTGTACGCGTTGATGATTTTACCGCGGAGCGGCAAGATCGCTTGGAAGTCCCGCATCCGGCCGCCTTCGGCACTACCACCGGCCGAATCACCTTCCACCAAGTAGACTTCGCATTCTTCCATTTTCTTGCTGATACAGTCACGAAGTTTGCCGGGCAAACCACCGCCACCGAGAGCATCTTTTCGTTTCCGCAGCAGATCCTTTGCCTTGCGAGCCGCTTCGCGAGCTTCGGCCGCGAGCAAGCCTTTTCGCACGATCGCCTTGGCTGTCTTGGGGTTCTCTTCCACGAACTTCGCAAGGAACTCGCCAACGCCGTTGTTGACGTAGCCTTCGACTTCGCCGTTACCGAGTTTGGTCTTGGTTTGGCCTTCGAATTGTGGGTGGGGAACGCGGACACTGATGACTGCGGTGAGTCCTTCGCGGAAGTCGTCACCGCCGGGCGTGACGGCTTTGAAGAGCCCTTCTTTCTTGCCGTAATTATTGAGCGTGCGTGTTAGCGCGGCGCGGAAGCCCGAGACGTGCGTACCGCCTTCGATGGTGTGAATGTTGTTGACGTACGACTGGACGTTCTCCGTGTACTCGGTGCTGTACTGGAGCGCGATTTCGTATTCGACGCCTTCGCGATGACCGACGATGTGAATCACTTCTGGGTGCAGCGCATCGCTGGCACGATTGAGGTGTTCAACAAATTCGATGATGCCGCGCTCATAGCAAAAATCGCCGCCTTCTCCGTTGCGTTCATCGTGGAATTTAATACGAACTCCGCTATTGAGAAACGCGAGTTCTTGCAGCCGTTTGTGGAGCGTATCGAAGGCGTACTTCGTGGTACTAAAGATTTGACCATCGGCCTTGAACGTTGTCTTCGTGCCTGTCTTTTTGGTGGCACGACCTTTTTGCACGGGCCCGGTCGGGACACCGCGTTCGTAGCCTTGCGTCCATGTGAACCCATCACGGCTCACTTCGACTTCGCACCATTGGCTGAGGAAGTTCACGACGGTGACGCCGACACCGTGCAGACCGCCGGAGGTCTGGTAGGCCCCCTTTTCGAACTTGCCGCCGAACTTCAACACGGTCATCACACCTTCGAGGGTGCTGACTTCGCGATCAAGCTCTTCGGAGAGTTGCGCATGGATAGAGACAGGGATGCCTCGACCATCATCCTCGACCGTCACACTTCCGTCGGTGTGGACAACAACGGAGACGTTTTTAGCGAAACCCGCCATCGCTTCGTCGATCGAGTTGTCAACGGTCTCGTAGACGAGGTGGTGCAGCCCGCGATGGGTGGTGTCGCCGATGTACATACTTGGACGTTCGCGCACGTGATCCAAGTCCGACAAATGCTGCAAATCTTTGTCGGTGTAGCTGGAGTTAGCTTCAACCCGAGTGAAATCAGAAGCGGATTCGGCGGGTACCTGAGCGTCAGAAGAATCGTCAGAAGAAGAGTTATCCGGTGTGGGATCGTCGCTCATGAAAACCTGCGTCGGGAACTTAGAACCTAGCCTCGGGCGGAGCCCGTATCAGAGCCTAAATTCTAACGTTTTCTCCGTTTCATTGCGACGTGGGGCAGATCGGCTAAAATGCCGCTTTTTCCGCGAATTTATCGCATCCCAGGGGAGGTTCGTGAACGTCGACTTCTAGATGGAGAGGAACTCCGACTCAGAGTCCGGTCTCAAAGGATAGCAATGTCACAACGCTGGGACGTCTGAGGTTGTGCTTGAAGGGCCTCCCACAAGGGATCGATCCTCACTCAATCTCCAGGGCAGTTCAACCCAAAACGTGCTGCCACGCCCCAGTTCGCTCTCAAAGTTGACTTCTCCACCTAATAGCCGTGTCAGTTCCTTGACGATCGACAACCCCAAACCGGTGCCGGCGAATTCGCGAGTGAGTCCTTCGCCGTCGAGCACTTTGCGGCTTTGGCGAAACTTTTGGAAGATGATCGGCTGGTCTTCCTTGGCGATTCCGACGCCCGTGTCACTGACGCTGAGCCGAAAATTTCCATCGAGTTGGTCATTGATTCGAACCGTGATCATGCCGCCCTCAGGCGTAAACTTGATGGCATTCGACAACAAGTTGTTGATGATTTGGCCGAGCTTGTTGGCGTCTTGGTAGGTCGTCGGCAAACGATCTGGGACTTGGATCGTGAGCGAGATGTTCTTGTCTTCTGAGAGGCTATGGATCATGTCACACTGGGCCGATACCAATCGCCCGAGATCAAACTCAGTCCGCCGGATCTCCATCTTCCCAGCTTCGACTTTGGCTAAGTCGAGAATGTCGTTGATCATGTCCAACAACAGTCGACCGCTCTTTTGGATGTTGGTTGCGTATCGGCGTTGTTTATCGCTGAGTGAGTCAATTCCGGAGAGGACGTCCGAAAAACCAATGATGCTGTTGAGTGGCGTGCGCAGCTCGTGACTCATGTTCGCGAGGAAGTCGCTCTTGAGTCGGTTCGCTTCGTAGAGCTGGAGGTTAAGTTGTGCGAGTTGATCGACACGGTTGTCGAGTTCGCGGTTGACTTCTTGGATCTGGTCTTGCGTCTCCGTTAAGTGACGAAGCATCCGATTGAACGCGTCGGCGAGTTCGCGAAATTCGTCTTCGGTGTCGATGTTTGCGCGTTGAGTTGTGTCTCCGTGCGTAATCGCATCACTGACGTCTCTCAGGTGATAAAGCGGATAGAGCACGAGGTAGCGAACGATTGCGTGCAACACAAAAAGAGTTACTGCGACGATGAGCATTGCCATCGAGATCACGATCGCGCGGATGCCCGTCGTTTTCTCTTGCGTGTGGTGATAAGGCATACTGACCTTAAACACGCGAAAGGGATACTCTTGGGCCCGTTTAATTGGATCATCGTTAGCGGTCATCGTGACCTCTGCACCAACTGGTGAATGGCAGGGGACACAGTTGATGGTGGGGAAGATCGGCTTGTAGTGTAGATAGCGATCAGCGATTGGCCCGCGTTCAGCAAACATCGGACGTGAGTTCGGGCCAAACCGACTCATCGCCGCATTGTCGCCAAGATCCAACGGGTGCGCGACGTCTGGCCGATCCTCCGCAAACATCCTTGCCAGCTCCGTTCGGAATTGTGCTTCCATGCTCTTGAGCATCTGTTCCTCCTCAGGATTCGATGGTGGCTTAGCGGCAGGCAAATGCTCGTATTCCACCGGATCCGGCAATCCCAGTATCTCCGCCTCAAGATCCTCGCTCAGCAAATCTGACTGCAAGCCGGCCAGCAGTTCTTCAGTCGACGCGATGTTTTCGGCTGGGATGCTTTGCTGCAAAAGTGCCGTATTGTGGATTCGCTGGAGCTCATAGCCGCCAAAGTCCCGTGCCCGCTGGCGAGTCCCCTCCATGACGATGCTGTTGGCGAGCACCTGGACGATCCAGAACGCGATCCCCATCAATACAAGCAGCGCGGAGCCGAAGAAAAGCAGGCTTTTCCTCTCAAGGCTCATCGATGCAAACATGCCTTGGACAAGGCGAATCATGGCGTCTAGCTCAAATCGGTGGGTGCAGGTTGCACGGTGATTGTGTGAATTCTGACGAATTCCGGTCGTTGTGTAGACCCGAGTTTCAATTTTGGGGTACTCACGGCCTATTATCCGCACTTTCAGCAGGTTTTGCCCAAGATATGCAGATTAACCAGCCCCCGCTTCTTGCTGTTCGTTTTTCTCACGACTAGCATGGATTGCGACGTCGAGTCTAGATCGCCGTCCCCTCACCTAGAGCGGCCCAATCGTTTTTGCCGCCAAACGTCCAACTCCCATGCTGTCCGCAGCCGAAAGTGCCCGCGGAGGAGTCAAATCAAGATGAATCGATTAGTTCGCCGAGCTCTTCAATGGACGCTCGTCGTCTGTCTCGTAGCGGTGCTTGGCGTCAGCCCAGCTTCGGCCGGCTGGTTGAAGAAGCACTTCCGTTGTCGAGCCCAGGCCACATGCTGTCCACAGCCTGAACCCGTTTGCTGTGCTCCCGCACCCGTTTGCCCGCCGCCACCAGCTTGCTGTTCGGCACCTGTTGAAGAATGCTGCGCTCCCGAGCCAGTGATGAGTGGATGCTGCGGCGAATCCAGCATGGAAGCCCCAATGATGGGCGAAATGATGATGGGCGAGGCCATGCCAATGCACGAAGAAGGCGTGATCATGGACCACAGCATGCCAATGGACACGGGTATGCCGATCGAACAACCCATGACAATTGAGTCCTCGCCAAGTGATAGTGTCGTGCCCGCTGAAGCAGCGCCTGCTGAAAGTGCAACACCGTCTCCATTCCGCGAAGCCGAAGCCGCACCACCAACACCTGCTGCTGACGCCGTGCCTGATACCGATCCAGCCCCAGCTGCTGATCCGGCTGCTGATCCAATGCCTGCTACTGAACCGGCACCTGCAGACGACTTGTTTGGCAGCGAACCAGCTCCTGCTGCTGAACCAGCAGCCGACGACTTATTCGGTATGCCCGCAACTGAAGAACCAGCTCCTGCTGCAGACCCAGCACCGGCTGCAGACGATCTGTTCGGTGCACCAGCAAGCGACGCTGCGGCACCCGCGGAAGATATGTTCGGTGCTCCACCAGCAGCCGACCCAGCGCCAGCAGACGACCTGTTCGGTGCTCCGCCAGCTGCTGATCCAGCTCCAGCAGACGACTTGTTTGGTGCTCCATCAGCTGCGGCCCCAGCACCTGCAGACGACGTGTTCGGTGCTCCACCAGCGACAGATCCAGCTCCAGTGGACGACTTGTTCGGTGCTCCTCCAGCGACAGATCCAGCTCCAGTGGACGACCTGTTCGGTGCTCCTCCGGCTGCGGCCCCAGCAACCGACGCGACTCCAGTCGATGATCTGTTCGGCGCTCCAGCGGCCCCAGCAACCGACAGTTCGATCGATGATCTGTTCAGCTCGGCTGCACCCGCAGCGACTGCAACTGAAGCGATTGCTTCCGTCGAGGCTGAGCTTCCCGCTCCAGCGAGCAGCTTCAACGTGACTGTTTCAGCAACTTCGGTTTCTGTTGATCCGTTGGATAACACTCGAGTGCGAACTTGGGTCGATAACACTGGCAAGTACGAAACCGTCGGTCGCTTGATCGTGATCGATGACAATTTCATCCGATTGCTAAAATCCAATGGCAAGACTTTCACCGTTGGCAGCGATCGACTGTCGCCTGCTGATGCGGCTTACGTCGCAGCGGTCAAGAAGGAAGTCGAGCAAAGCCGATTGGCAATGTTGTCAGCTCGCTAAAGTTCCAACGCGTTGATCGCGTTACACGGATTCCCTCGGTAAGTTAAATTTGACTTGCCTTGGGGTGACACAATCGACCGGGTTGGCCACATTCAGGCCAGCCCGGTTTTTTTGTTGACTTAGCGAGCCCATTTCGATGTCTGAATCGTCCGTCCGACTCATGCACTATGACCCACGCTGGCGCCAGGAATTCCAGCAAACGCGGAGCAGCGTGCTGCAGTCCTGTGAGGGCTGGGTGACGGAAGTCGAGCACATCGGGAGCACCGCGATCCCTGGATTGATCGCACGACCAATTATCGATTGCATTGCCGGCGTGGACACGGACCAGGCCATGGAACCCTCGGCGCTCTCGATCGAAGGCCTCAATTTCCGACGCTGTGAACCTCAGGGATGGACGGCTGGTTGCATCTTGCTTACCAAACCACGCCACGGAGACCTAACACACGTGGTGCTGCTCGCTCGACGTGACAGCCCCGTCTGGAAACGAGCCGTCGGAATTCGCGACTACATGGCAAAGCATCCTGAATACGCCGTGCGATTCGAAGAGGCAAAAGTTCGCTGTTGGCGAAATGGCGAAGGCGACCCGCGACAGTACGAGCTGGACAAGTCACTCTTCTTTTCACACCTCACGGATCAAATTGATGCGAAAAACCCCAGCTCTGGTGGGGACGAAGTCTAGTGCTTCATCAGGTTGATTCGAAAACCTAGGCTCTGTCCCTAAACGGTTGGAGCGAGGATTTTCAGGTAGCGTTGGATGCACGCCATCTTGACCATCCCAGCGTAGTTGATGGCTGTCTTCTCGAAACGCGAGAAGACAGCGCGACATTCCTTGAGCCAGCCAAT
>JBGTAI010000190.1:0-2594 GCA_041749955.1 Pirellulaceae bacterium
GCGCCCAACTCAAGAAAGTCACCGCCGATGCAACACTTCCGATCACAACTCACGCCGCCAGCGCCGCTGGCCGGTCCTCGCTGCGCCGCGAGACGTGGTCGAAAAAGTCAAAAACCTTAATCAAGCTTCGCTTGATTAAGGTCTAGAATCGCTTGCTTCAATCGGTCACCACCAAAATTCGGATCGGCGAAACCGTCTTCGAGCGGAGTCAGATCGACAGGGACAACCGCATCGCATAACCCGATGAATTGTCGCTTCTTTTCATTAAGCAGCGTTTGTAGCGAAGGCGGAATGTCCACTGCATTGACGCTGTCTCCGCTGGTTGTTGGATCGCTCGAAAATGGGTCCGTCCCGTCGGACAAGTCGAGTGTGCCTGTTGCTTCGTGCAAACAAGTCACCACGAGCAATACAGGTCGATCGGGAGTTGCGTTACGGATTTGACGCAGCGGTTTGATCAAACTTTCCAAAGCGTGATCGCCCACGCGCACCGTGACGATCATCAAATTCGTCGAACTCGAAAATTGTGCAATGTCGTCCGTCGGATCGTACGCTGCCTCCGCCAGCCCTCGCGTGTCGATGAACGTTAACAGGGGTTCTTCAGCGTCTGGGAAATCAAACCGTCGCGAAGTCTTCGTCTCAGGTCGATAGCCTTCGCCGATCGTTGCGTCTTCCGCACCAGTCAGAAACCGGACCACACTGCTCTTGCCACTGCCTGTCTTGCCAAACATCCAAATCGCCGGAACCGGCGTTCGCTTGAGCAAATCGTCAATCTGCTTTTCGTAAGGGGCGTCCGATTTCGGACTCTCACTGCCCCACTTCCACCAGGATCGGCTCATCAATGCGGTGTCGTTGTAAATGGCGAACGATCACTTTGAATTCAGCAATCGAAAACTCAATTATAGCAAGAAAATGAGCATCGCATCGAGGTGATCACCAGCTGCTTTGCAATCGTTGCACGACTAGTCATGCTGTAGTTCGCTGAGCGGGACCGCTTTGGTGATCTGTGGCGTGTTCGCGATGTCACGGATTTCGATCGTGATCATCGGGTCGGCCGCTTCCCAATCGATAGACACAACGCCGAAGTTTTCTTCGTGGTAAGTCGCCTCGACCAATCGGTTCGGATTCTCGGTCGGTGTGCCGCGAGGATGCTTCTGGTTGAAGCTGCTCGAAGTCGCATCGATAAGCGGATAGGGTGATTCCCCGCCGACGACTGATAGTTCCGCCCAATGTCGATCACCGCTGACAATGACCACACCGTTGGCATGCGTGCTTTCAATCAGATCGACGAGTCGCTTCTGCTGGAGCGGCAAGTTTGCCCATGTTTCTTGACCAGCGGCTGTTGCAGCGACCTGAATGCCGGAGGCAATGATTCGCACGTCGGCTGGTTCTTTGAGTTGTTGCTCGAGCCATATCCATTGTTCGTCGCCCAGCATTGTCTTCTCCGGATCATGATCCGGCAGGTAGGGTCCACCCATTTGTCGTGGACCTTCCTTGAGCGGCGAACGGAAGTATCTCGCATCCAACAGGATCACTTGCAATCGTTTTCCGATGGGGCCAAACAACTTTGATTCATAGACCCCGCGGCGTGTGCGTCTTGGCGAATCACTAGCGACCCGCCAAAAGTCCAAGAACGCCGCTTGCGATGCATCACGCGGAGCATACCCAGCACCCCCATCATTGACGCCAAAGTCATGATCATCCCAAGTCGCCATCACCGGACAGGCGGCACGCAGTGTGTTGAAGTCGTTATTCCTCGCAAGCTGGTCGTACTTTCCCCGCATCACATCGATATCGGACGTATCCGCGTAAATATTGTCTCCGAGAAACAAAAGCAGCTCGGGCTCGACAGACACCATCGTCCGAAAAATTGGCATCGGCCGATCTTGTTGGATGCAAGAACCAAACAAAACCCGCGATACAGGCTTCGCCACATCCAATTCAAGAGTCTGGCCAGCGGCTTCTCCCAACCAAACTGGGAGAAGCAAAAAGCAAATCATCAAGCGTATGAACATAGTTGACTTCGGTTTATTTGATTCTCTGCCGACATTCGGTCCGTGGTTGAGAGCCCGTAAGTGTTGAATTGGTCACGGCAAATCAGCAATTTCGACCATGATAAGCGAGTTTTCGGGGCTCAGTGACAAATTGTCGAGATTCTTGTCCCCATGTTAGGTCTAGCCGACAGTAATAGGTGTTCTATTGGCGGGAGACCCTCAGTTGTCCGATCACAAAGCAAAATTGGCATTCGAGATACTGGCTCGCGAGAATGCTGACAGCGTATCTGCGCAGCGTCGTCCGAACATTCGAGCAACACAGAAGATCAAATCCTGACAGTAGGTGAGCCATTGGATTTCGTGATTGATCCATTCCGCCATACAACGACACGTTCGCATGGCGGAAACTGCATATCGGAAACAGGGGCAACTGGTACTGGACGCTCGGCGAGCATCAGTATCAATGTTTATTGCAATCGCTGGAGCAAAGTAATGCGAAGCTGAGGTTCCTGTTTCCAGTACTTTGAAGGTCGCTGAAGTTGTTGCGGAATAGTACGCGGGGATTGCTTTTGGTCGAGTGCGTGTCAATCATTTTCACAGCTA
>JBGTAI010000191.1:0-1695 GCA_041749955.1 Pirellulaceae bacterium
CATTTGGAAGCGATCGGACGCACCGCATCCGCCAACGCATCTGACTGCATCACCGACTCGAGCAAAGAAAACGTCAATAACGAGCCGAGGGTCTGTTTACCAAAAGCACGACGATCCATGATCCAACTCCGCGATAAGGAAAAACGGTCTCCACGGATTGTATCCGCGTTAGAGGGCCAATTGCTAATGAATTTCTCCACTGTTTAAGGCGGAGTAGCCGTGAACACGGCGGTACAAGGGGACAAATCTGAACTGTGTAAAAGCAGGCTCCACCTGGGACTCGGATCGAGTAAACTGTGTCTTCCCGCCTGAGATTCCTTCCTTCACCTGGCATGACCGGAGTTTAACCTTGACCCCTTCGAACGACACGAATAACCAGCAATCATCACGACGATCTTTCCTGAAATCTGGAACCGCCGTTACGGCCGGAATTGCCGCGACCTCGATGGTCATCCCGGCTGTGCATGGCGAAGAAGCGACCCCATCGGGTAGTCTGCAACCGCTTCGTTTGGCCCTCGTCGGTGCGGGCGGTCGTGGTACAGGCGCGATCAATGATTCGTTGAGCATCAATGAAGGCATTCAACTCGTCGCGATCGCGGATATGAACGAGGGCACACCCGAGGCTGTGCGTAAGTCATTGAGCGCCCGGCACCCTGACAAAGTCAACGTGCCTGATGAGAACATGCACGTCGGTTTGGATAGCTACAAGCGAATCCTCGATAACAAAGACATCGACTTGGTGCTGATGACGACACCACCAGGTTTCCGTCCATACTATGTCCGCGATGCCGTGGATGCTGGCAAGCACGTGTTCGCGGAGAAGCCGACGTGTGTTGATCCGGCTGGCTACAAGATCTGTGTGGAGACGCACGCGAAAGCTGTCGCCAATGGGACTGCGATCGTGACGGGGACCCAATACCGTCGACAAACCAGTTTCATCGAGGCCATGAAGCGAATTCATGACGGGGCGATCGGCGACATTGTTGCTGCGACAAGCCGCTATTGCTCCAACGGCATCTGGTACAAGAACCGCAAGCCAAACGTAAGCGATGCACAGTACCAAATCGATAACTGGATGCACTTCGTGTGGATCTCCGGCGACCAAATCGTGGAACAAGCCGTGCATAATATTGACGCAATGAACTGGTTGATGGGCGGACCACCAGAGACAGCATACGGATGTGGCGGTCGATTCACTCGCCCAGAAGACAGCGAGATGTGGGACAACATGCACATCGACTACATGTACCCAGGCGGCCGGTTGCTCTCGTTCAAGTGCCAACAGATTCCTGGCAGTGACACGAAGAACGGTAGCGAAGTCTACGGAACCGAAGGCTCCGCCACGATCGGCTCCTTCTCGAACCCGTGCGAAATCCGCGACAAGACCGGTAATGTGGTTTGGTCGATCAAGGGCGATATCAACGCGGCCTACAAGCAAGAGCACAAGGAATTGGTCGATTCGATTCGCGCTGGCAGCCCGATCGTGGAACTGATCCAGACCGCTCAAAGCTCGCTGACGGCGGTGATGGGACGCATGGCGGCCTACACAGGCAAGCAAGTTTCGTGGGATTTCCTCACGAACGAGTCGACGTTTGATCTGTTTCCAAAGGAGCTGACGATTGAAAGCTCGCTTCCCAAGCCAGAATACGCGGTTCCTGGCCAGACCAAGTTGACTTAATCGCGTAAGCTTCGGCC
>JBGTAI010000192.1:0-5961 GCA_041749955.1 Pirellulaceae bacterium
ATTGGCTGGCTCAAGGAATGTCGCGCTGTCTTCTCGCGTTTCGAGAAGACAGCCATCAACTACGCTGGGATGGTCAAGATGGCGTGCATCCAACGCTACCTGAAAATCCTCGCTCCAACCGTTTAGGGACAGAGCCTAGCATTCGAGCATCTTTGGAGTCGTGGGTTTCGTCGCTTCGCTTTTTGTGGATTCCTCTCTGCGTCATATTCCGAGGCAAGACTGCAATTCTTCCGTGAATTGGTTGAGCAAGCATCGTGCCCGTTTACACTCTATCAGTCCAAAGGTAAGCCAGGCGCCACACTGACGAGCTTGGAATATGCCGGGATGATGGACATCGAGCCGATGTCAAAATGGCTTGCCAAGCTTGAACGGCCGACGGGCTTGTTTGTTTGCAATGACATTCGTGGTCAGCAAGTGCTCAATGCATGTCGAACGGCTGAAATCGCGGTGCCCGACGATATTGGCGTGATCGGCGTCGATGATGATGATGCTATTTGTTTGCTGTGCGACCCACCGCTCTCAAGTGTTCGCCCCGATGCTGAGCGGGTCGGGTATCGTGCGGCGGAGCTTTTAAATCAGATGCTCGCAGGGGCCGAATCCAATACGAGCGTTGAATACGTTCCACCCAAATCGGTTTCAGAACGATTGTCGACAAAAGTGGTTGCTGTCGAGGATGTTGAATTGGCGCGGGTTTGCCGCTACATACGTCAACATGCTTGTGACGGCATCAACGTCGGTGACGTTGCTCAGTATTCATCACTGTCACGACGCCAATTGGAACGCAGGTTTCAAGACGAGCTTGGCAGAACGCCGCATGAGCAAATCACCGCGATCCAGATTGATCGAGTCAAGCAGTTACTACGTGAAACCGACATGACGCTTGAACAAATCGCTCCCAAGGCAGGCTACAGCCACAAAGAAAGCCTGAGCGCCGTTTTCAAACGAGAAACCGGGCTTACCCCAGGTGAATACCGTGCTGAAAGCCGCTCACTTGATATGTGAAAATCCTCAATAGCTATATCACGGCTGAGCTGGCAAACTGCTTCCATCGCTTCAAGCAACTTTGTCATTCTCGACAGCGAGTTCGCGTAGCTTGTCTCGCAATCGACCAATTTGCTCATCCATCGCTGTGATCGCGCCGTAATAATGCTGGTGAGCTTGTCCACGTTTGGCGTACCGTTTTTGCATTGCTCACCAGCAACACCAGGTTCATGCGGAGTGTGAAACCAAACGGCCGCAAAGAATGGATTGCCTTTGTTTTGCTCGATGAATGTATCACGCGGTCCATGACCACACAGCTATCATCACTTTCAAGGTTCTCAGTCGCTTCTTTTCCGTTGTCCATGTAAGCAAAGCTACCTTTCCAAGGCTCACCAACTTTGTTCGTGTTGCTTGCCCAACCATCCGGTGTCACGGTTGGATTCCAAGTTGGTACGGCGCTCGTCTTCGCAAAGGCTTCGTCAAAGCCATGGTGTGACGGAGGTGAGCAATCCCCGCGGGACGTGACTTCATCTGGTTGGACCCAATCAATGCGCCGCTTGCGAAAGAAGCCCATTGCGTAGCCCTTGCTCTTGAGAATTTCATCGATGGCGATCTCGCCAACTCGCAAACCAGACGTGTGCGTATCAGGAATACCAAAACGAAACGAAAATTGTCCCGTCAAACTACTCCCGCGAGCCGGCGAACAAAGCGGCGCTGCATAGAATATCTTCTTTGCACTCAAGTACTTCCCGCGACAAGCATTCAGAATCAATGGCCATCGGCATCGACCCCACCGTTGACTACGCGTTTAAGAAATTGCTTGGTAGCCCCGATCATTCAGGCATTACGCTGCATTTTCTCAATGCCATTCTCGGTGGCGATCCGTGGATCACCGAAGTCGAGATTCTCAATCCGATCCAGGACAAAAACTTCGACGGGGACAAGGAGTCGATCCTCGATGTGTTGGCTCGCGATGACCAGGGACGTCTGCTGAACATTGAGATGCAAACCACGCTTTCTGCGGAGCTGCCCGAGCGTTTGGCGTACTATGTTTCGTCGCTTTTCGTGGGTCAGATTGGCGAGGGAGACAGTTACCAAGAGCTGAGGCCTGCGATCGGAATCTGCGTTTTGGACCGGGTCTTGTTCCGCAGTGAGCCTCAACTCCACCTCGACTTTCGGCTTCGCACTGGCCAAACAGGAGCCATTCTCACCGATTACTTGCAAATCCATCTGCTTGAGTTGCCCAAGTACCAGTTGCCAGGTGATAATGAGTCGATCACGAACCCGATCGAGGAGTGGGCATACTTCTTTCGGCAGGTGCAGCATTTGACTGCCGCCGAAGTCGCCCAACGTCTCGGCGATGGCCCGTTTACAGAAGCCGCTGGAGTATTGGAAATGATTGCGAGAAACCCGAAAGAACAAAGCCAATACGAAGCCCGACTGAAAATGCAACGAGACCAAAAGTCTCGCCTGCGAGCAGCCCGAGACCAAGGGTTGGCCGAGGGCGAAGCCAAGGGACGGGCCGTTGGCGAGTTGCTCGGTCGCATCCGGTTGCTGCATAGTCTATTGAGCTTGACAGAACCATCCAGCTTAGACTCAATGTCGACGGAATCGCTCACGTCACTAGAAAGTGATCTTCAGCAGCGTCTGCGGAATCGTGGATAGTCGCTGTCGGCCCACTGCAACCGCCAATCGAAACTGCTTGGCCTCTCGGTCATGCTTCCCTGCCACCGATCCCGCAAGCCACTACCATCGCAACCAACAGTACAGTGTCTCCAGTGTTCTAAGGTCCGTCTCAGTTTTGGCGGAGAAGCTCAATCGCCGAATAGAGGTCGTTTTCAATTCGTCGTTTGTATAAGGCGAAGCGTTACGGTCTTCTTGCAACATCGATGACAGTGTCGGCGACGAGTCGGTCCGCGTATTGAGTGAGCGTTGCGTCCATGCCGCGAAACCACACCATGAACGGTGCGACGTACCCAGCTGGTACCTGTCCGGAACTCAAGTTACCGAGGTACGACGTGCTGGTCCAATGTTGGACGTCTTTGTCGAAAACGTAGTCGCCGCCGAGTGAACACTGAAGCTCCGTTCCGAGAACGTCCCGTGCTGCTTGGGTGACTTGATCCGGTGGTACCTTTAATTGCTGTGAGAGTAAGTTGAGGAAGCTCGCACCCGCTCGACTTGTCTCATCAGCTCGCGAATACAGTTGCGAGTTAACCCAATTCGATAGCTGGCTTCCGGCGAGGTTGCCAACGTGCACCCGCGCTTGCGCGGGGTCTGGCACGTCGATAGCCGCTATATGCGGTAAAGTCGCTTCCAATAATTCAGGTTGAAACGATACGATGCTGAAACCGCCGCCGCTGTATCGATACAGCCCACCGATCAGCCGATTCATTCCTGGGCCGACCGGTTGTCCACGCCCCAGACCCAGCGGCAATCGATCGAGCGCACCAGGTTGTGGCCAAGCACCGAGGTACCCTGGAATACCGCGAAGCGCCAAGTAACTCTTGATGATGCCGTCGAACGATTCTGGGTCGGGCGGCACGGAGTCTTTGATCGCGGCGAACAAGTGCGTGGGCGGACCAAGTTGCTCCGACGCGACATGTGCCTGAACCGCCACAATGTCATCGGGTGCGAACTTCATCGCGACCTGTGTTGGTGGTCCAAGGTACTGGCTGATCTTGCCATACTTGGCGGGTTCCCACGGAGCAATCTCCGCATGAATGGTCAACCGTTCGATACCAGGCACACCGTCAACACTATCGCGTCGTACGCCGAGCATAATCGGATCCACTTGATTGAATCGCGTGTCGTATTGAGCAGCGATTTGTTGGTACCAAGCGGATTCTTCGTTCGTGACGGATTCGACGGACGCGTCCGCAATTGGCAAAAAGACGCCGCGTCGGCCACGGCTCGAATCCAACACATTCGAGCCGACGATGATTGTGCCGCTGCCGTCGCTTCGCTCGCCAAAATGCTTGGGTAAGAATCCAGCACCGACTAACGCATCGGATGCTTGAAGCGACGCGCCTTCGGTGGCGGACGCGAGTTGGGCCAAATGGACCATCGCAATTTCCGCTTTGGCATACATGCGTCGTCGCAGCTCGATCAAGTACTTCGGATCGACCAGCCCCTGCATCATCTCAGGCGAAAAGAAGGCAAAGACCGTGTCGCCACGTGATAGCGGCATCAATTGACGAGCGAGCCGAAACGAAGTTGTTGATGCGAGTGATGGCGATCCCGCACTGACTTCGAGGAACCGCTGTGCGAGCGTTCGGCTGTTCGTGACAAAGAAGTACTCGCCGTCTTCGACAAGGAACGAACGCACGCGATTGTCTGCGGTGCGCAAGAAGGAAATCGTACGGTCGCCGATTTTCTCGTCGCTTAGGGTGACTGAATCGTCTTTGCTCGCCAACGTCGCTCGATCGTTTCGAAGCGAAGTGCGCAGCAGGAAGGGCTGTGACGATTTAAACATCACACCCAACGATGCGCCATCAGTGAAGTACAAGTCACGACCGACAATTGCTTGATCCTCGATGACGGATGGCCCGAGCATCCGCGAAAGTTCGGTTGTCGTTAGATTCAATTGCTGTTCGATTCGTGCCGCGGAGTCGTCTTTGACACCACGCAGTGTCGCCATTCGCGAGATGTCACCGCCGTACTCGTTCGTCAAGTCGCGAAACCACATGTAATTGGCGAACGATCCATAACGAATGTAAAAGCACTCTGGTGGAACTCGAGTGGCCATCGGTTCGACTTCGATTGCTGCTAAGCTTGCTTCGTCCAGCAACATGTCGCTTGGATTGGCGACCCATTTCGGTGGCGGCGGCAGCGGCAACGTCGCTTCGGAACGGTTACCGACGCCACCGGCGACTGCTTGCCGGAAAACACGGTCGCTGATCTCTTCCACTCCTGCGATCAACTTGATCGTGTCAACCAGTTGGTCGTCATCGCTCGAAGTTTTCTGCAGGAACCAATTCGGCAGCGGCTGGTTCAGTCGCCCAGAGAGCATCGCAACAAGATACGTTTCGACCCACGTCGGATAACCCGCCGCCGCGATTTGTTGTTGGGCGCGAGTCGTATAAGCCAACCACCAATCGCTCAATTGCCTTTGTCGCTGGGTCTCATCGCGTGTTGGTACAATCTGGTATTCACCGAACACTCTTCGCGAATCACTCAGCTGAATCGTCAGCGGTGCGTCGCCATGAAAAACAAACATCACACGACGCGAGACCGTTTGCTCCAGTTCGTTGTCGCCATTACCAATCTCACGAATCAGATTCCCGAGCCGACCAAGCAAACGGCCTTGACCTGGTTTCGGGACGGGCTGGTCCGACGGACGAACGGCCTTGGTCCGAACGTCCGAGCTCACGGGGTAAAGCACACGATTTTGTGTGTCACGGATTTCCAGCGGTGGAAGCGGCTCGCCAACAATCGGAATCTCAAGTGGAATCTCAATCGCGGCGATACCGTAGGGCTCGCCCAAGAACGCGCCAGCCATGATTTCGACTGCAGAGGAGACGCGTGCCGATGTGATCGACACACAAAAAATCAGAGCGAAAACGGATCGCATCAAGTAGCACCAGTTTCGAGTAACACTAGTTTCGAGTGGCAGGAACCAAGTCGGAACCTAGAATGCTCTAGGGAAGTGGCGATTACCAGCCACACGCTAGCATCGGGTGTTCGAATGGTGGCACCATGCCACAACCCAATTCCCGCCATTGATTATTAGACCTTAAATCCCCAAGACCAGTCACTCCCGTGGAAAGTCTACCGAAAATCCCCAAGCCGGAGCACAGCCTCGGGCGATTTGCACCATGGGGTACTGTGACTTTGGCCCTGGGTAACCGTTCACGGCCTGCGGCCTTGAACAGCTACCATTCATAATCTTAATCGGTCGGTCAATGATGCGATTGTCAACGTTGCCCCCAGTCAATTGTTGCTCAGTGGCTCATGTAGAGATTTGCAGTGACCGTTGTCCAG
>JBGTAI010000193.1:0-48678 GCA_041749955.1 Pirellulaceae bacterium
CATCGAACTGAACGTGCCGAGTTACCGCGTCGAGAAGGCGAAAGCCAATGGCAAATCCACTTCCGCCGAGGCAACTGCGAAGAACTCTTAGCAGGGAATTCTAATTGTCGCTAAAGGGGAGAACTAATTGTCGCCGAACACACGCAGATCACTGAAAATCTGCGAGCACTTGGCCACGTCGGCAGCACACTGGACCAGCCCGCTGCTATCCCAAACCCGGATCGCCCTGTTCGTTCCGTTGCCGAGTATGCAAGCTCGCAGAGCGGTTTCGATTGGACGGAAGCGATCGTCGATGAGGTTTCGAGGCACTGTGCGGCCTTCTATGACCAAGGCCAGGCAACGTGGTCGAGCCCTTTCCGGGATCTTCCGCTTTTCGAAGCATGGAAGACTGTCGCGAAGCATGATCGAAACATCGAAATTCTTGGCTTGCAGGGTTTTCGGGCGTTCGCCGCAGGACTGCCGCAAACGCCCGAAGCGACGATCGGTCATTTACTCCAGCAACTCGACGTTCCTCATTCACTCTGGTCACAATTCCTGCTGTGCCAAGCGTTCTCGATTCCAGGATGGAGCGCGTGGGCAAAGTACCAAACGAGCTGGACAGCAGCGAGTGAGTCAAAGAACGACCTGACTGCCTTGCTCGCGATCCGTCTTGCTTATGACGCAGCGCTGGCAAGTGCCCTCGCACTGAAACCGGATTGGGACTCGCTGGCACAGCTCAACTTTGAAAAGCTTGAGTCCATCTCGACGACGGCCGGCGATGATTCGATCCTGCGTTACGCGTTGCTTCGCGCCAGCGAAACGGGGTACCGAAACCGGGTGCTGGAATCCCTGGCGGTTTCCGAGGCCAGCCACACGGAAAAAATTCACGGCTCGACTGAGCCCGTCCGCAAGCTCGCTCAGATGGTGTTTTGCATCGACGTGCGTTCGGAAAGAATACGACGCCAGCTCGAGTCGCTCTCCAGCGATGTGGAGACCTTCGGTTTCGCAGGTTTCTTTGGTATGTCGTTCGACTACGTGACGCTCGGTCAAACTTCTGGCAACTCGCAATTGCCCGTCTTGTTGAAGCCGCAGTTTAAGGTGCTCGAAGGTTTCGATGATAACGAATCAAAAGACGAGATAGCGGCGGGAACGAAACTCAATCAGCATCGTTCATGGCTGGCGCTTTGGAAGAGTTTCCAAACCTCAGCCGTCGGTTGCTTCTCGTTCGTTGAAACGACTGGACTGTTGTACGGAGTCAAACTCTTGAAGCGTGCAATCGGGATCACCACGTCTGACGCCTCGAACACAGATGGCTTATCCAAGACCGTTCGAAGCAAGCTCGGTCCGACGCTTCGTGGCTTGCACAAGCAAGGCATCTCAACGTTGCGACAAGCTGACATGGCCGAGGGAATGTTGCGAAATCTGGGGTTAACTAAGGACTTCGCGAAGTTGGTGGTATTCTGTGGCCACGGGTGCCAAACTGAAAACAATCCGCTCGCGGCCGGCTTGGATTGTGGGGCTTGCGGAGGTCACTCGGGTGAACCGAACGCGAGATTCGCCGCCCTGCTTTGCAACCAACCAGCGATTCGAGAGATGCTGGCGGAACGCGGGATTGCGATTCCAGCGGACACGTTTTTCCTCGGTGCACTTCACAACACAACCACAGACGCGATTGAATTCTTTGATGCTGAGGACGTTCCGGCGGAGCACCAGTCCGCACTTCAAGAGCTTGTGAACAGCTGTGCGATGGCGACGAAGCAAACACGAACGGAGCGATTGCCCATTGTCGCGAGTAAGACGCTGGATGATTTGCTTCGACGAGCGAGTGATTGGTCGGAAGTGCGACCAGAATGGGGCTTAGCGGGTAACGCCGCGTTCATTGTTGCCCCGCGGGCTGTGACAAAGAACGCGAATCTCGATGGCCGTTCGTTCTTGCACAGCTACGACTACACGCAAGACGAGGGCGGTAAGGTGCTGGAAACGATCATGACGGCGCCGATGATCGTCGCGAATTGGATCAACATGCAGTACTACGCATCGACGGTCGACAACCACCATTTCGGCAGTGGTAACAAGACCTTGCACAATGTTGTCGGACGGTTTGGCGTACTCTCGGGCAACGGAGGCGACCTGATGACGGGCTTGCCGTGGCAGTCGCTGCATACCGGCGATGCCTACCAACACCTCCCGCTTCGATTGCAAGTCATCATTGCCGCTCCGCGAACGATGATTGATCGCATCATCAACAAGCACCCCATGGTCGCGAACTTGATTTGCGGTGCGTGGCTGCACTTAGTCGCAATCGAAGACGGCGAGTACTATCGCTACAACGAACAAGGAACATGGGAGCACGTGACCTTGGCTTAGGTTCCTAAGCACTGACGCGGGCGGCTTTTGCGTTGCCCGCAAAACGATCTGGACTGAACGGCGTCGCATCGATGTGCGTCGCGTCGCCCGAAAGCATCTCGGAAATCAACCTCCCAGTCGATGTCGCGAGACTCATGCCGAGCATGTTGTGACCAGTCGCCAAGTGCGCGTTGCTGGTCTCTGGCACCGGGCCAATAATCGGTAAACTGTCCCAGGTCATCGGACGCCATCCGTACCAAGTCTCCTGGGCCGGTCCATCGACCGAAGCCTTCAAAAACGGACGCGCCGCATCGCGAAGCTGCTGGATCCGGTGCTCTGGGATCGACGTGTCATACCCAACGAACTCCATCATCGAACCCAATCGCATGCTCGTCGCAAACGGCGAGACACCGACCTTCTCTTCTGGAAACAGCATTGGATAGCTCGGCGCGTGCTCGGGGCGATCCATCGTGACCGAATAGCCTTTACCCGGTTGGATCGGAATGGAACAACCCAGTTGCTTGGACCAATGCGTGCTCCATGCCCCCATGGCAAACACAAACCGATCGGCCGTTAGATCGCCTTGAGAAGTCGCCAACCGCATGACGCGACCCAACTCCTTATCGACTCGCACCAACTCACAATTCTCGATGAACTCCACACCTTGTTTCTTCAGATACTCCGACCACTGTTTGTTGAGCAAATCTGGACGCAGCGACGTGTCGAGCGGGTAGTGGAATGCACCAAAAAGATCATCCTGCAAACCAGGATCCATCTTCGTCAGCTCGTTGCCGTTGATCTTCTTGGCCGACACGCCAAAGTTCTCCGTCAGCATCCGGTCGTTCTTCGCGAACTCCTCGAAAGCGTGCTCCGTTCGAAACACATACAAAAGCCCCTTCTCTTCCCAGTCGCAATCGAATCGATGCGTCGCGATCAGCTCGTGGTACTCGTTCATCGAAGCGTCGAGAATGGACTGCAAATGCCTCCCGGAAGCCAACACCTGTTTGTGTGTGCAACGTTTTGTGAATTGCCACATCCAATTCAACACTGCCGGATCGAGCGTCGGTTTGACACGAAACGGCGATCGTGAGTTGAACAGTGACTTGAACGCGACCGGCAACGCCGACGGCTCCGTCAGTGGCGGAACGTGGCTGGGACAGATATATCCGCAATTGGCGTAGGAACATGCCGCCGCGATCGATCCCTTATCGATCACCGTGACTTTGAATCCAGCCCGCGTGAGATAATGGGCGCACGCGATCCCGATGACGCCAGCGCCGACGACGATCACCGAATCATTCTCTGGACGACTGTTCAAAATCTACGCTCCACTCCCGTTTGAAACTTCACGTGACGCATCATGACTTGCCGGACCAGCCGCTCCACCAACTTTGGAACTGATGCCATTGTTGCTCCAAGAACGCACGTTGCGAAATGCTCAAAGCGTCGGAACTGTTGAAGTGATGCTCGTACTCAGCGTTCCCCGCAAGCACCATCAGATGCTTGTAGTACAGCACCAAATCAGGGCCTTCGTCGTAAGTCGACAATACCGCGAGAGCATCATTGAGTTCCGCGGCAAGTCGTCGTGCTTCGACATCTCCCTTGGCCGCCTGCATACACAACTCAAGTAACCGCAGGACTTGTTTTGGTATCGCGTTCCCTACGCCCGTGATCGCACCGACCGCTCCACAGCGCACGACGCCGTGAAAAACTTGAGTATCCACACCAACCATCAACGACAGCTCTGGATGCCCCGTCGTGATATGTTCCGCAGCATACGTGAGCGAATCCGCACCTCCGAATTCTTTGAAGCCGACGAGACCAGGGAACTCCGCTCGCAATTTGAAAAACAACTCCGCCTTCGTTTCGAAGCCATAGTACGGGCTGTTGTAAATCACAGCCGGCAATCCATCGGCGGCACTTAGAATTCCCGCAAAGTGTGCACGCTGGGCCGCCGGCGACGTGCCTCTTGAAAGCACACGTGGGATCACCATCAAGCCAGCTGCTCCGACCTTCCGTGCGTGTGCGGCATGTTCGGCAGCCAGCTTGGGATTTTGAGCCCCGGTGCCAACGACGACTGGGACGCCCGCTTCAACCAATCGGCGAACGCCGTCTTGACGCTGTGCGTCTGTCAACAGCGGCCAATCACCCATCGAGCCACAGTAAACAACGCCACGCATGCCGACTTGGACAAGCTCTTGTGCTTTGCTGACCAATGCATCCCACATCGGCTCGCCCTGTGCGGTACAGGGGGTCATCAACGCAGGAATACAGCCTTGAAAAATGTTAGAACTCTCGGGCACAGTAAGCACCTAGCATCCAAAAAATACGAATCGACGAAACCACCACGGAGTCCCGATTTTACATCGTTTCCTTCCATCCGTCTTGCTTCAATCTCGACAGCCAACTCAAAAATGCGCATAGTCTTGAGCGAATCCACTTGAGGCCCCGACGACAAGACGCCAAAGCGACACCACCTGATGATTTCTGAATTCCTCAAGCAGCTGGTGCCGCCACTTACGGGCGAAGAACTTTTCGATCACCTTGCCGATATCGTTTACTTCATCAAGGATTCGCGTGGCGCGTATCTCGTCGTCAATGAAACGCTCGTCGCAAGGTGTGGTGTTGCGAATAAGAAGTCGCTGATCGGCCGCACACCCGCCGACGTTCTACGCGAACCGCTCGGCGATCGGTTTACCGCCCAAGACCGTGAGGTGCTGCAGTCCGGCAAGCCGCTGCTGTCGCAACTCGAGTTGCATATTTATCCGACTGGAGACGTCGGTTGGTGCATCACAACCAAGTTGCCGCTTCGCAATCAGTCCGGAGCGATCGTCGGGCTCGTTGGTGTTTCGCAAGACTTGCGTATTCCGGACATCGAGACAGAGGATTACCAACAAATGGCATCCGCGATCGCGTACGCTGAGCGTCATCTTTCGACGCCGCCTTCGGTCGCAACGCTTGCGGAGATTGCCAAGATGTCTCGGTATCAACTCGACCGAAGGATGCGCCGCGTATTCGGCTTGGCGACTGGACAATGGCTATTGAAGCTTCGATTGGATGAAGCCCAGCGTCTGTTGAAAGAATCGAAGCTCTCGATCGCAGCGGTTTCGCAACAAGCTGGTTACTCAGACCAAAGTGCGTTCACTCGCCAATTCCGCCGAGCGACGGGCTTGTCTCCCGTCGAGTATCGCACCGATCGTACTACTGCGCGCTGATTCCATCGGCGAAGGGATCGTTTGCTTGGCGAATCAGCGTGCCTTCGCTGCAAACGTAGGCTCGACCGACGACGCGTGGGATGATCGCTCCCTCCTGATCCGCCTTGTAACTCGCTTCAAAGCGGCTGCCGATCACGCTTTCCTGGATCCATGTTTCGCCGGGTTTGAGTTTTGCATCTGCGGCCAGACACGCGATCTTGGCACTTGTTCCAGTTCCACATGGCGAGCGATCGTACGCGCCGCCTGGGCAATAAACAAAGTTGCGACTGTCGACGCCATCCACCACGCTCGGCTCAAAGAACTCGATGTGATCAATCTCTGCGTCATCCGTCCCTGTGATACCTTGTTCGTTCAACGCAACTCGTACACGACGAGCGGAATCAGTCAACGAGGCGAGGTTGGCTAGCGAGATACTGCACGGCGAGCTCTCCGCTAAGAAAAACCAATTGCCACCCCAGGCGACATCGCCGGTGACAATTCCAAGACCATCGACGTTCACAGACACGGATTGGTGAAGTCGATAGCTCGGTACGTTTTCGATCGCGACCGTGTTGGCGTCAAGCAAATCGATTTCAACGACACCAACCGTGGTCTCGATCAAGTGTTTCCCCAAACCAATACGCCCGAGATGATGCAGTGTCACAGCTAGGCCGATGGTGCCGTGGCCACACATGCCCAAATAGCCCGTGTTGTTGATGAAGATAACTCCCGCAGCACAATTCGTGTCCTTTGGCTTGCACAACACAGCACCGACGATCGCGTCCCAGCCTCGCGGTTCCAAGATCACGCAACGTCGAAACCAGTCGTTTTGTTTGAGCTGCTGTAGTTGCTCAATTACCGAGCCGTGACCCAAATCCGGAATGCCTGAGGTGATAACGCGTGTGGGCTCGCCTTCAGTATGCGAATCGACAAACTCAATACGACTAGAGAGCGGGCGACTAGATTGCAATCAGATATTCCTTGTGTGGGCCTGTGGATTAGATGGGGTTGTTACTGAAGCCAAAAACTGATGGCGATAGAAACAGTTGCTCGCCAAGCAGTTTAACGCCTACGACAGTAACAAGCTTGTTCGTTTAAGAGCGTATAACTTGAATAAGCGCACAAACTGCACTTGCTTCCGCAACTATTTGCGGCTGATCCATCTCGAGAGTCGGCCGTTTAAACCAGCCGGAAATTTACCTGCTCGCCAGCTCGAAAGGGGACAACGGCGTTTTCACCGAACAAGAACGAATCGGGAACAGTCCATGATTCGCGTTGCAGTGTGATTTGTCCTGTGTTCCTGGGCAGCCGATAGAAGTCAGCTCCGTGGAAGCTCGCAAAGGCCTCGAGTTTGTCGAGCGCTCCGGCGCGGTCGAACACTTCCGCGTAAAGCTCGATCGCACAGTGGGCAGTGTAGATCCCCGCGCAACCACAGGCGGCCTCTTTAGCAATTCGCGAATGAGGTGCGCTGTCCGTACCTAGAAAGAATCGCGGATGGCCGCTGGTTGCCGCTTCGACTAAAGCCACACGATGTTCTTCGCGTTTGAGAATCGGCAAACAGTAATGGTGCGGCCGAAGCCCGCCTTCAAACAACGCGACCCGATTGAGCAAACAGTGATGCGGCGTAATCGTTGCGGCCACTCGCGCCGACGCAGCCTGAACAAATTGCACGCCTTGCCGAGTCGTCACGTGCTCTAGCACCACTCTCAGTTCCGGAAACCGCTTGATCACAGGCGCCAACACACGCTCAATGAACACGGCTTCGCGATCGAACGTGTCGACGGTCGAATCAGTCGTCTCGGGATGGACGAGCAACGGCAAGTCATGTTCCTGCATCGCTTCGAGAACGCCGAAGCAGTTCTCGATCGTTTGCACACCGTGATGCGAATTGGTCGTTGCACCAGCGGGATACCATTTCACTGCATGAACAAACCCGCTCGACTTGGCCGCTGCGATCTCAGCCGGCAGTGTTTGCTCCGTCAAGTACAACGTCATCAACGGTTCGAAGCTCGCGTCGGCCGGAACGGCTGCGAGAATTCGCTCGCGATACTGCCCAGCAAGTTCCGTGGTGACAATCGGAGGCACCAAGTTTGGCATGATGATCGCACGAGCGAATCGCCTGGCCGAATGCGGCACGACCAATCGCATCAACTCGCCATCACGAACATGCAGGTGAAAATCGTCTGGCGTGGTAATCGTCAATGACTGCATGCAACTGGCTTTGGCTATTCAGAAGTAAATGGAATCTCCTGTCCTTTGACCAAACGGTCACAGGCGATTCGAAAGCTCAATTCTCCAGCTTTCGCAGGAATTGTAAACTGGCGTTGTTCGCCTGGGAGCAGATGCTTCAGCGACACCGTGGATCGGGCTTCTTCGCCGGACTGCATGATTGCTGGATACGCGTCGAAGTAAATCGGTGCGACGCCGCGATTTGCAATAGTGCCGCGAATCAGTGTGCCGTTGGTTTCTAGCGTTTCAACATGAAATTCGTAGCCGCATTGCACTCCCGCTTCACGCAGCCGATCGAGCGATTGATACTTGGCTTGGTCGTCACCGATCATGAACGACACATGAAAGCGAGCTGCGGCATCCTCGAAGCTATCACCGTTGGGGCCGGACGGAGCCAAAGCCATACGTTGGTCCCTTTTGTTGTAGTAGCTGAATTCGCCACCCGCCGGCGCACGTTGCCAACGATCGCCGCCGAACGCTTTCCAATTCAACGCATTGACCTTCGGATGCTCTTTGCTGAGGAACGAGTCATCGAATAGGCCAAACCCAAGTCCGCGCAGCGATTCGTCGTCAGCCATCGGCGACCATTCGTCATCAGCAGCGTCGATGGAGATCATCCAGGGCAGCTGTTTGAACGTCGCGTCCAAGTGCTTGGCGAACTGAGCTTGAAACGCTTTGCTTGGGAAAGTCTTTCCGACTTCGAGCGGCCCATCGTAAATGTGATACTCCGCCCACAAGCCAAAGCCGGTTTGCAGAAACGCTAGTCTCGGATCGTTGTCGTACCGTTTTGCAAACTCGCTATAGAAATCGAGCGTGAACGCTTGCAGCTCTTGATGCGACCAATCACAAAAGCCAGTCGGTTTACCTTCGCTCTTTGCAGTGACCTCCGAATAGTCGCCCATTTGTTTGATGTAGGCTGGCACCGTCGTGGGCTTACCAACATAGACAAAGTAGAACCTCAGCACCGCTTGGTGCCCGCGCTGGGCGATCGCGTCGAGCTTCCGATCGACCTTACGCCAGTCATAAACGCCCTTCTCAGTAACGACTTGATCGTAACCGACGTAAGAGTACTCAAGCTGGATCGCGTCCGTCTCATTCTTCTCATTGTCATCCCACAGCACGATGCCGGTCATCGGAGCGACGGACTGGGCTGAGCTTTTCAACGGCACGCGTTGCCAAGAATCTGCGGCCGAGACAACAACACTGCATTGAACAGCAAGTACGACAAGCAAATGAATGCGAAAGAAAAGCATTGTGAGTATCCACGTCGGGAAGCGAGAATAGGAAGCGAGCAATCACCATCGTACTGCGTCATCTTTACGCAATATAGTGTTTGAGTAAGGCCTCGATAGAATATTTCAATCTGTCGAGATGACGTTGCCTTTTGTGTAACGTAGGGCAGGCTGCCAGCCTGTCATTTCTCGTCGTGTTTTCAACAGGCTAGCAGCCTGTGCTACGAATCAATTCACAGACCAATAGCAAAGAATGGCCGCACAAGTAGACTGCAACCAGTATTGAGCCGCGTCTACCCAGCAACGTCATTTTTTGCAGCCTCCCAGCACCTGCGCCTGGAACAAACCACAATGCGATATTCTTTCTTCCTCGTCTCTGCTGTCATTTGTCTGAACGCCGGTGCAGAATCACCTGGCGTTATCATTAACACCGATCGATTGGCCCGGTTGAAGGCAACTGAGATGCCAGCGATTAACGAACCGGTGATGTTCAACACGGAATCTGCGGACGCGATCTTGTCGGCGCTGGAAACGTTTCCTCCCGACAATCCGTGGAACATTCCCGTTGATACGTGGCCGCTCGCTTCGAACTCAGCAGCCATGATCACAGCCATCGGCAACGACAAACCCTTGCGATGCAACCCAGACATGGGGTTTGTGCTGGTCCCGCCAAATCAAGTGAAGCTGGATGTGAAGTTGTCGCAATATTCCGAGGAGTCGGACGAAGGGCCGTATCCAGTGCCCGCCAACACGCCAATCGAAGGCTGGCCGGCAACCTTCCAGCGCAACTCCAGCACCCGAAACCTCTCGCTCGATGACGTTCAACGCGGCAAGCCAGACTTGAATGCGGATCGGCACGGAATTGTCATGGATCCCGTCAATCGCAAGCTCTACGAGTTTTATCGACTCACCAAGACGGATGATGGCTGGACAGCGGAACAAGCGTCGATATTCGATCTCGCTTCGAATCGACTCAGGCCCGATGGATGGACCAGTTCCGATGCTGCGGGGCTACCGATTTTTCCATCAGTCGTTCGCTATGACGAGTTGGCACGTGGAAAGATTGATCACGCGATGCGAGTCACCTTCAAAAACACTCGCCGAGCCTACGTTTATCCAGCCACGCATTTCGCGAGCAGCAAAACCGATGAAAACCTTCCCAGAATGGGCGAACGTTTCCGGCTCCGCAAAGACTTTGACACGTCGAGATTCTCACGTGATGCGAGAACCATTTTGGAAGCATTGAAAAGGTATGGCATGCTCACGGCCGACAACGGTATCGACTTGGCGATCTCAGTTGCCCCAGACGAACGCATTGCGGAGTTGCACGACGAATTGCGGAGAGTCAAAGCGACCGATTTCGAAGTCGTCACGCCGCCGGTTGGGTACAACCCGCCGCAATGAGCAAAAAAGATTTTCGCAAAGACGGTTGAACATTCCGACTTGCTGGGCGTATACTTCCTCGGCGTCCTTGGTCGGACCATTACTGACACTCTAGTGAAAATCTCGAACGTCATCCATGACTTCGCTGTGCCGACCATTTCTAACGAGCCTGTTCTGCTTGGTGATTGCCACCGGGCACGCGCCTGCTTGGTTGCACGTAGCGAATTGCGGCGGCCACAACCATGATTCGGTAGTCGCAAGCAGTGAGTCAAATACAGCACCGGACGTCTGTGCTCACGGATGCCATCATCACGCATCGGCATCCAATCTCGATGTTGATGACTCGCATATTCACGAAGTTTCGCATGGAAAATCACGCGATTCGCAAGGTGATCACGATTCCGACCATTGTCCGATTTGCCAGTCGCTGGCGAGTCCTTGCGGTGTAGCTTGGAAGCTTGATGGTTCCATTGTGGCGGAGCTGTCGATTCAGCCCGTCATCTTCATTGCTGGAACGTTTTTTGTTTCAACTTCGCGCTCGATTGCCGAGCAACGCGGCCCGCCGGCGCTTGCGTAAACGCTTTCTGAGTCTTCGTTGCGCCGAATCCATGGTGATTCCACATCGTCGCCGCGAATACGATCGAAGCGATCTTCTTTGATGGTCAGTTTCGCTGATGTTCGTGGCTGAGGCTGCGCATGTTTAGTGGCTCACCATCATCTTGCAACAAGTCCCGCCGCGTGCCCCACGTGTGATCGATCATCGGTCCGACCAAACCCGATTGGTTGTGCGTTCGCGGCGGGACCCTTTTGCCACTCTCGAATCGCGTGAACCGGCGGCGCAGGTCGCTGGGCTCGCAAGGTACTTGCACGTACTTACACAGACCCGCATGGATTTACTCAAGCACCCGCGGCTAGCGCCGTTGGCTCACTTCCTCTCAACCGATATGGATTAACCGTATGTATAGAAAAACTTTACTTCACTCACGTTCAGGTTTTACGCTCGTTGAACTGCTTGTCGTGATCGCAATCATCGGCATTCTAGTCGGGCTGCTCTTGCCAGCTGTTCAATCAGCTCGCGAGGCGGCGCGACGAATGTCGTGCAGCAACAACCTGAAACAAATCGCTCTCGCGACGCACAATTACGAGAGCTCGTTCAAGAAGATCCCTGGAATGACCGGATCGAGCAGCTACTCGGTCCAAGCACGGATCTTGCCTCAGATCGAACAGGCGGGTCTCAGTGAGTTGATCGACTTTGACCAACCGTTGCTGCTTGGCCCGGCGTGGATGGCTCGGTTCAATCCCCAGCTTCGCGATGCGATTGAAATGGTCGTTCCCACGTTTGTCTGCCCCAGTGATATTGGCGATCCGAACTTCGCAACCACGTTCTCGGACGGTGTCGCGGGGACGTCTGGCGGATTGAGTTACATGTTCAGCTACGGCAGCGGAACTGCAACGCACTATGACGATCGCTACCGAACCGACGGCATGGTTTGGACGGACTCTTGGGCTGGCTTTCGCGACTGCTTGGATGGCACAAGCCATACCGTGCTGCTTGCGGAAACAGTATTGGGCGATCAATCGAGTGGCTTAACCGAGCCAACGCCGAACGGCCCCCATCGACGCATCGCCAACTGGGGCGGCACGTCAAGCAACGTGGCACCGAACCCAGGTTTTCTGGATACTGGCGCGTTGATTCAAAACCCCAACCTGGACACGATCTTCCCCGCTCGCATCTCGTCGTACCGTGGAAATCGTGGTGAATCGTGGATTCGTGGAGTCCCTTATGCCACTGTCATCAACGGATACATGACTCCGAACTCTCGCATTCCCGACATCGGTATTCACGGTCGCGGGTTCTATGCATCACGTTCGTATCACACCGGTGGCAGTATGCATGCGATGCTCGATGGAAGCGTCCAGTTTCTGACGGACTCGATCGATCGCAGTCTGTACCATGCACTGTTCTCTCGCGACGGTCGTGAGGTGGTTCAACTCCCATGAGCACACGTCACTTTCCAGTCATCGGATTGCTGAGTTGCATTTGCTTTTGTGGATGTGACTCGAGCCCACAAAGCGACACTGGGAGCGGCGGCCCCAGCATCACGGTGGTCTACGAAGACCAACCCTTGGCGGACGTCCAGGTCCGATTGCACGAAGCCGCACAAGGACCGGTGCTTGCTCAAGCGATCACCAGCGATGAGGGGCGAGCGGTCTTCCGCGATCTCCAGTCGCCTGAGCCTAGTGAGTATTTCGTTTCCATGGATTCACTTAGCGACGGCGGATGGATTCTCAACCCCAAAGTCGTCAAGCCAGCACTCGATGCGATCCGCGTTCAGCCTTTCGCAACCAACACCAATCAACAAATCGAGTTGCCAAGTCGCTCGATCCAGTCTCTACAACCCAACACAAAAAGATAACCATGATTAAAACAACGATCTATCGCGTTCTCACAATCGCGATTGCCTGTTCACTCGGACCTTCAACGGTTCTCGCGCAAGGCCGCACCGTCGCGAGACTGTTTTGGCAAGACGACACCACTGCAACATTGCGATGGGGCGATTTGAAGAAGAGTGCTGACGGATTCACGCTCAACGAAAGCTCAATCGAAGAGTTTCCAGATGTCGATGTTAGCGAACAATCGCTCGTCCAAATGACGCACAGCGACGGACTGTTGCTGGTGGGTGTGCACGACCAATCCGAAGGCTCGTTCGGGAGCGGATGGGTCGCTATTGAGTCTGGCGCGATCGAAGAACCACATGGCGATCACTCACATTGGAAATTCACCGACACACCAAAAGTGACGAACTGGATGATCGACAAAGATCAAGGCAACCCAGCCCACGTGTACCGCTACGGAAAGTCATTCGTGATTGCCAACGACGCGAAAAACGGATTCACGCTCGCCAGTGCCCAATCGATTCGCGATGCCAAATCCGCTGAACTGGCCGCTACATTTCTCCCAGGCGGCAATGGGCATATCACACTGGCGGTCGTCGAAAATCAAGTCGCCTATGCGACCTGGATCGCGCCCGTCGGCGACGATAGCGGACGTGTCGATGTTGTCGGCCTCGGAGCCAATGCCGGAAAAACGTATTCGATTCATTGCCCGACTGGTGGACTGCACGGTGCAACAACGAACTCCGGCAAAGTGTTCTTCGCCCCGTCGGACGGTGTGTGCTGGGTTCCCGCCGACACCAGCATGGCGTTCGCTTCCGAAGACGTTACTGTTGGGCACTTACCACTCGGGAAAGACGCCAACGACAAGCCACTACGCACTGGTGCGTTTGCGAACTTAAATAACCACGTTGTGTTTACGAGCGGTAAGCAGGCCGAAACGAGGCTATGTTGGATCGACGCCAGTGCCACTTCACCGACGGTGGGTCATTTGATGATTCCGACCGAGCAAGGCGAATCGTTGTCGTCACCGATCGTCTTTGAAGCATCAGGTCGAAAGCAACTCGCGATGATGTTTGCAGAGAACAGCGAGTCGCCTGAGAATGACCGTACTCTCATTGTTGACCTCGATCCCAACGCCGACGGCAGCTTTGCTGATGCAGCGGTCAAAGGTTCGATCGCAATCGGCCGCAGCGCGATTCAGGGACATTCCGGACATCACGACGCAGCGGTCTTGCCCGGTCGTCGTCAAGTTGCGATCACCAATCCCGGAGACGGAAGCATCTGGATCGTTTCACTAGCCGACCTGACTGTCGCCGCCAAGCTCAACGTCGAAGGCACCCCCACACGCCTAACGGCCTTGGGCGGTTAAGTCCTGGGCTCTCGCCGTCGTTTATCGGACAACGGCGCCGCTGATAATGGCGGTTGTTTCGCGAGGGTTGCCGTTTAGATCGACTGGCAGGCCAAACTCGGCAACGCCATGTTGAAACGTTGACTGCAGAGTTGGGGTTGCATCGCGTTGTTCGGCATCCCACGTCAACTTTTGGAAATCTTGAAGGCCGTGACCTAGCGTGGAACCGGCCTTCGGTCCATCACCGAACACCACATTTCCTGCGATCGTGACGCCTTCATAGCCATTGGCAAAGTGCAAAGCGTTTTGTGCCCGTGAGTAAATGACGTTGTTCGCTAGGACCATGTTGCTTCTCGCGTTCCATGAACCACCGCGAAATGCGTGCGCGGAGTTGATCATTGTGTTGTGAATCACATGCAAGTTCAGCGTCTTGCCCTGGTGATCGGTGCTCGCAAATGCTCCATTCTTTCCGTCGATGAGCAAGTTGTTGCGGACGATCGCTTCTCCCTGTACCTGCATCACGCTATCGAGACTACGATAACAGACGTTGCGTTCAATTACGTTGGCTGGTTTTCCGCCGGTGCCGTAGACTGTGATACACGGATAGTTGCAATCGTGGATTCTGTTCTCCGCAATCAAATTTCCCCAGGAGCCTTGCTTGACCTCAATGCCGTCTCCCTGGCTTCCGCGACAGTTGAAGACATGATTCAGAGCGATAACACTCTCGCTCATGATCACGTCACCGTTATTTCCACCGAGATACATCCCTTCGGCGGTGCCGTTTCCATCATGAATCGTGTTCCGGGTCAAATAGAGCTGGTTCGTGTCGGCTGAGTTAGCACTTAAACAGACTTCTTGTGTGTGATGGATATGGCACTGGTCAACCCACACGTTCTGGCATTGACCAAGACGAATTCCATGACTGCCGCCAGTAAATTCCAAACCACGCAGGCACACATACGCTACCGGTTGGCCGTGGCCGACATTGAGGACATTCTGCCGCGCATCCGGACGAGTGATTATGACTTTGGCGTCTTGGTCGGCGACGATCCAGATCGGAGCTTCCGCGGTTCCTGAGACGGACAAATCCCAAAGCCGATTGACGCTGTAGGTCCCGCCGCTGATGACCAGCTGGTCACCGGGGATGAGTTGCTGAACTGCCTTGACGAGGGCATCGCCGTTCTGTAGGTCAGTTGCATTCGGCTGGCAAATTACCTTGATGATATTTTTTGGTTGGACAGACGTCCAGAACGGCTCATAGTTACTGGCATACGTCTGCGCCGGTGTCAGTAGCTCGGCAAGCAAGCACAAAACTCCCATTGCAAGAATTGAATAATGACCGTGTCGCATGGCTAATCTTTCGTATCGAGAATGTATCACGGACGCGGTCCGTAAATGGGTAAGGGTTGATCGCTCTCGTAGGCTCCGATATCTGGGCCCTGCCCTTTGAACTGATCGTTGACATTCGGAATTGTAATCGCTTGGTCCACGACGGGACTGGCGGATTTGGGCCTTAGGTCAACGGGAGGATAAAGCTTGCTTGGCCGATCGGGGAATGCAACCTGATCGAACATCAACATTGGATTTCCGTCGAGCTGGACTCCGTGCGGTTCGTACTCCGAACCGGGCAGCTTGGTGAACGTCCACTGGCGGATCTTGCCGAAAAACGGTTGGCCGTACGTCCCATAGGCGTTGTAGTCAAAACGGCAATGCGTGCCGAAATTCTGGACATCGACGGCACGTCCCGTACCAGCACTATAGCCGCTAAGGTCGGGTTGGCTCGACTTACCACCGACAAACCAATTGTTGCACACCAACGCATGGTCAAATGGGTCGCTCGTGTAGTTGCCGAAGCCGTCACCCGCCTTGACGACCGTGTTGTGCAAAATGACATCGCCTTGGCTCGTACGATGCAGCTTGAAGCCGCTGTAGGTGAGGTTGTACATGACGTTGTGAATAAAGTAATTCGGGCCGCCAAGTCCAGGCTGGGAACTGATGCCGACAAAGCAATTGGTGATGCGATTGTTCATCACCCGACAATTGCTCATGGCAAAGTCGGCCTCGATTCCATCATCGAGTCCGACACTGATGTCGTTGTTCAGCCAGTCGTTGCACATTTGGTCGACTGCACCGTCGTCTTCTTTGTGAGAGAGGCAATCGCGAAAGCCGCTAACGCGATTGTGGCAAATCACGTTTCCGCTACCCGTGATCTCGATCCCGTCGCCTTCGTTGTCGCCGTCGGCACCCATGATCGCAGGATCCCATTGGCGGATTCCAGTGATGATGTTGTCCGCGATGTAGCCGTTCATCATGCCAGGCTTGTACGCCTTGATGCCCCACTGGGCGGTAATTCGACATCGCATCACTGCACAATTTGCACTGCCATTCAATCGCACAGGGCCATTGACCGTGACGCCTTCGAGATAAACCCATTGACGCTCCGTCATTCCAACTTCACTGAAGATCGCCTTTCCGCTGCTGGAGCGATAAACGATTGGCTTGCCTGGTTCGCCGTCTTTGTTGAAATAAACGTCGCCGTAATCGCCGTCGGCCAACTCGATCACATCACCTGGCTTCACCGCGTTCAATTCGCCTGGGCCTGCGTTCACGACACGAGCGTTGTTTGGTGTGACTGGTACCGGCCGGGTTCGCGCTCGGACAAGTTGCTGGGTCGCTCCGCCATCAGGATCTTGTAGGCTCAGTTCAATCTCGTATTCTGTGTCTGGTTGCAAATTGAACAAGCTGCCGCTGAGGCGATTCGACCAGTGCCGGATCGGTGACGTTTTGGTGCTTGATCCCGCGGGCACTCGTCGCAGTGGCATTCCTTGTTGCCATGGTTCCGTTCCCGAGGCACGAAATCGCACGGAGCACGTGGCGTCCAAGTCATCGTCGCCTTCGAGTTGCCATTGGACAGCAAGATTCGTGATTGTTGGAAACGGCGTCGTAATTTCTCCAGGGATGGTTGCATCGCCTGCATGCGATAACGTGCTAACCAAAACTGCAGCCAACAGCAGTGTCATTCTCATACGGACGCATCCAACGTTGCGGGACGAACAATCAAAAACCAGATCATATCGCCCATAATGATTCCATCACCAGAAATGTGGCGGCGCCCGATAGGTAACCGAGCACAGCCCACAGGCTGATCTTTTTCAAATACCATATAAAGTCGATGCGTTCTAAGCTCATCGCAGCCACGCCGGCGGCGCTACCGATAATCAGACAGCTTCCGCCAGTGCCGGCACAATAAGCAAGGAATTGCCAGAACCGATGGTCTTTTGGGAAATCGTACATGCGAATTCCACCAGCGACCAACGGGACGTTGTCGACGGCACTACTCAAAAGCCCAATCAAAAGCGCGATCACACTCTGATTGCCCACGGTCGCGTCCAAGCTTCGAGCGAGCCGTTCGAGCATCCCGACAGACGCGAGACATTCCACCGCGAGAAGAATGCCGAGAAAGAACAGGATGCTGCTCGTGTCAATCCGCTGTAAGATTTCCAACACATGGGTGCTGCTTTTTGTGGTGTCGTCGAAATCTCGACGCATGACCTCAGCCACAAACCAAATCACGCTCAAACTCAAGAGCATGCCCATGTACGGTGGCAGATGCGTGATGGTCTTAAACACAGGAACGGCAAGCAAGCATAACAAGCCGAGCCAAAACATCAGTTGAATCTGCCACGGCTTGAGATTCTTGTGCTCCGAGCCATTGGTGTTGGCCGGTCGTTCAACGTCCCCACGTAGCTTGAATGAGACCACAATCAGTGGCACGAGCAAGCACACGAGGCTTGGCACAAACAAGTGAGTAACGACGGCCAATGGCGAGAGCTTTCCTGCGATCCACAGCATCGTTGTGGTCACGTCACCAATCACTGACCAAACGCCACCCGCGTTCGCGGCACACACAATCATCCCAGCATAAAACCAGCGAGTCTCGCTATCCGAAATCAACTTTCGGGCAAGCGAAATCATTACGATCGTGGAGGCAAGATTGTCGAGAACCGCCGACATGAAAAACGTCAGCATCGAAAAGATCCACAACAATTTGACTTTGCTTGTGGCTTGAATTCGATCGGTGATGACCTTGAAGCCTTCGAACGCGTCGACCAACTCAACGATCATCATCGCGCCGAGGATAAAGAACAACACGCCAGAAATCTCGCCCAAGGCGTGAAGCAATTGTTCTTCGAGTAAGTACTCTGACGCTAAGTTGCCATGTACTGCTGCGGGGGCGTCGATCTGCGTGTCACCAGCCTGTGTACTGCTCTTCTGAATCGACTCCAAGAATCGCATGAAGTCCGCAGAATGGTTCTCATGATCGCTCCCAGTCGGCTCCACAGGCGGTAACGACGATGAATGCTCAACGCTGCCGTATTGCAAACTCTCATGGGCTCGCCCGTTATCTTCAAGAGCAATCTTGATCTGGAACCATTCCGGCACTTGTTCGTTGGTGAGCAATGCCGGACCAGGCAACTGTCCATTGACACTGAGCGCGTAGATTGCCCAGCAAATCACGCCGGTTGCTAAGGCCGATCCAGCCTTGTTTAGGCCAATCGAGTGTTCCAGTGCGATGGCCGCGTAGCCAGCAACAAATACGCCAACAATCAGCCAAATAGCCATATGCTCTCGCTACTCCCTGCAACCCAACTCCATGGAACTCACATGCTCATCTCTCGAGACGATCGAGTCTACAATCCGATGTTGCTTTAGATCAATTAGATAAGCGCGTGCTTACACATTGAAAAAACGAATGCATGCCTCGCCGAGTATTGAAAACCCTCGTCGTTAGAAGGAAAGCGGCAATCGCATTCAAATTTTCAATGGGAAGAAACTGCTATTGTCAAATTATTCCAACGGCTAGACATTCAATGGCTGGCAAGTGGTATGGACGGGATGTTCCATGCGTTTCCGAACGTGTTCGACAAGATGTCGAGCACTTGCCGAACATATTCTGTTCGTCTTGGATCGTTACACCCTTGGAAAGGATACCCAGCCATGCTCGTGGTCTCACGTAAACAAAATCAGTCGGTTGTTTTTCCCGCTCTTGGCATTCGCGTCGAGATTTTGCGAGTCGCGGGCAAGACCGTTCGTGTCGGTGTCGAAGCACCCGACGAAATTCAAATTCTCCGCGGTGAACTTCCACATTCCACTCGTTCGGTCGCTGAGTCAAACGGTGAATCAACGAAGGAAAATCACGAGTTGCGGAATCGCTTGAACAAAGCCAACCTGGCAATGAAGCTATTGCAAAAGCAACTTGCTGCTGGCAGCCTCGACGATGCTGAGGAATCTCTCGAACTCGCATTGAAAACATTTGACGAAATTGAACGCACTGCATCGACTGAGGTAACTGTGGGAGCATTGCCTGGCTTTGCGGAAACAGATTCAAACTCGGGCAAGACACAAAAGCGAGCGTTGCTTGTTGAGGATGATCCGAACGAACGGATGTTGCTGGCCGCATACTTGCGGGCGAGTGGCTACGAAGTTGATACGGCAGAAGACGGCCAAGCGGCGCTGGAATACTTGGCCCAGCACAAGCCGGATGCGGTGGTGATGGACATGGAGATGCCGCGTTTGAGCGGTAGCGAATGTGTGAAAGAGATTCGCAGTGACTATCAGTTCGACGATATGAAGCTGTTTGTAGTCAGCGGCATGGAACAACGAGCGATGAACGTTCCATCGGGTGACCGAGGTGTCCAACGCTGGTTCCAAAAGCCTCTCAGCCCTGAAGATTTGGTCAATGCGATGGAATCCTACTTGAACTGAATCAACCGCGAGGCATCGAGTTCAATCACTGCGTTAGTTGGGCTTAGCAAAGTGAGGCGCAAGACGCGGGATCTTGCGGAACCCGATGCTAACCCGAATATTGCATGCGACAGGCTGGTATACCGGCTTTAGCCGGATTCGCCCGACAAAAACCGGCTAAAGCCGGTACACCAGCGTGCGCAGTGTGTTGCTGTCGATTGACGTAAACTTCAATCTGGACGTTGCACTAAAATCCAAATCCAATGCTGAATCCGCCTCGTCCGAAACCTGGGCCATACCCAAATCCGGGACCGAAGCCTGAATAGCCAAAGCCTGAATAGTTGAATCCCGGGTTATAGAACGAGCGATACGGTGAACCATAAAAGCCACCGTATCCAGCGTGGTAGGGATGAACGCGGACGGGGGCCACGTAAACTTGCGGTGCTCGATAAACGACGACTGGGGCGCTGTAGACGCTGTATCCGCGTTGCACTCGATACGGCCCATGCGCATCGGCTGTGTCTGCGGCGGCGAAACACCCTAGGACCAGGGCGGCCGATAGAAAAAGTGGCTTGAACATCTCGGTTTCCTTTCTTGGGGAGGAGCTGCGTGGGGTTTCCAGCCAATGAGCTAGCAAACACTGCAATTAACTATTTGCCATACGGGCGGTTTCGACAACGGTTGCTTCTATGTATTGGGCGAGGAGTATTTGCGGATTGCTTGAAGCAGCTTGTCGACGTTGACCGGTTTTGGAAGCCAAGCGTCGACTTCACCATCCTCCAGACTCAGACCGACGTCACTCGGGTGCGTGCCACTGAGCGCGATGATTCGCGCCGACTCGCAATAGGGACGACTGCGAATCGCCCGTGCGATACTTGCACCGTTTTCATTTGGTAGCAGCATGTCGAGCAAAACGATGTCGGGCACAAAGCCCTCGTTGAGAGCCTGGTACGCAGAATCCGCATCGCCAGCGCGGGCCACATCGGCTCCGAGATGGCGAAGCAATCCAGTCAACAACAAACATTGGTGCGAATCATCTTCGATCACGAGAAAGCTCAATCGAGACAGCCCGTAGTCGACATCGCGTAAATCCGATTCAGCGGAACGAATGGAGTTCAACATCTCCGTCACGACCACTTTCGCTTCGGCAAGGTCGTCGTACGCGAGCACTCGATCGAGCAAGCGAGTCGCAAGCGTCAATTCGTTGAGTCGATTGCGAAGATGATGCAGTTCATTGCAAGTCTCGTTCGGATTTGCATCGATCGGCAGGACGTCGAGTACACTGCGTACGACCGAAAGGTTATTGTAGACTTGACGTCCTTCGGCAAGCGAGTTTGCATAGATTTGAATCAATTGAATCTCGTAGAACGTTGACACTTCACCGCTGACGACAATTCGGTCATCCGACACATCAATCAACAAGCGATTGATTCGGACACCCCGCGATTTCAATTCGCGTTTGAGTCGGTGCTTGAGAAGTTCTTCGCCCATTATAACTTTCGGTAACTCGGTGTGCTTGATCGTGGAATACTGAACCGCCAGCCCGCAATCCGCCATCTCATGTTGTCAACTTGCGTCTAGACGCTGGAGAATTTCGGAGAGTCGGTCAAAGTCGATCGGCTTGACTAGATGCGAATCGAAACCGGCGGCATGAGCCTTCTCGATATCCGCCACCTGACCGTACCCTGTGAGTGCGATCAAGACGGTATTGTTGCAGCGTGAATTGCTGCGGGTTCTATGTGCGACTTCGTATCCGTCAATACCCGGCAGCCCAATATCAACCAGCGCGATGTCCGGTTGATGTTGCGCGATCGCCTCCACACCCGATTCACCATCAGGGTGTGCATAAACGATGTGCCCGTCGAGCGTGAGCAGCGAAGCCAGCATCGCACGACTGTCGTCGATGTCTTCGATCAATACGATACTGCGATGTACCGTCTCCGCGCTTTCACTGGGCTTCCCAGCTTCATCAAGGTCGCTCTTGGGGACCATCGATTCCTTGAGAATCGGCAACCAAACGCGAAACGTACTGCCGGTGCCATGCCCGTCACTGAATGCTTCGACGCGGCCACCGTGCTCATCGACGAGTGCTTTAACGAGAGTCAGTCCGACGCCGAGCCCGCCGTCGCTCTGCCCCTGCGTTTCACGAACTTGAACGAAAGGATTGAAGATGCGTTGCAAGTCTTGTTGTTCGATCCCAACTCCCTCGTCCGTTACGGAGATCACCACCCATTCGGCTTCTTGAGTGATCGCAACCACGACATCGGTATCCGTCGGAGAATATTTTGCCGCATTGTTGACGAGGTTGACTTGGATTTGAACCAACCGCATGGGGTCACCGGAAACGAACAGCGGATGGTCGGGCACTTGGACGACCAAATGCCGAGCGTGTCGCATGATGTCCGACTGCACGGTTTCTCGAACGTTCTTCATCAAGCCGCACAAATCCACCGGCTCGCGTTTGAGCTGGATCTTGCCCTGGGAAATCCGCGACATGTCGAGCAGGTCCACGAGCAACGACCGCGTCATCGTGATCTGGCGTTCGATAATCTCCGCCGCTTGGTTGCGAGTCGTCTCGTCTGCTCGCACGTCACGAACGACCCGACTTGCATTGAGGGCCGCGTTGAGCGGATTTCGCAATTCATGCGACAGCGTAGCCAGGAACGACTCACGCTGGCGAACTTGATCCCGTATCTTGTTTTCCATCGCGATCCGCTCACTCACATCGCGGGCGATTTTGGAAATTCCAATCAGGTTGCCGTGCGAATCAAAAACCGGAGAGACCGTCAACGAAACATGCAACAGCGATCCGTCTTTACAACGTCGAATTGTGTCGCGGGTGTGCAAGCGATCGCCGGCCGCGATTGTCGAATGATACTCCTCAACTTCTCCACGCCGTTCCTCGGGTATCAAGATCGCCACATGCCGGCCGATCGCTTCACCGGGCGAGTAGCCATACAAACGCTGGGCCCCCCCGTTCCAGCTCGTGATCACACCGTTTAAGTCTTGCCCAATGATCGCGTCATCACTCGATTCGACAATTGCCGACATCCAACGCAAACGATCGCGAAGCACTTCCATCGAAGAAACATCGACGAGCATTAACACCACACCTTCGATTTCGTCGCCGTTGCGGTAAGGCAGCATCCGCATCAGATAACTTGTCCCATCGTCGGCAACAGTCTCGCGTTCGTGTGGCTCGCCGAATTCGATCACTCGCAACAATCGAGCCACCAAATCGCTCACTGCAAATTTGGGCAGGAAGCTGCGGATCGGACGACCGATATCATGGTCCACTAAATCAAACAGGTTTTTGACCCGCGAGGTAAACCGTCGGACTCGCAATTCACGATCGAGAAATACGGTTGCCACGTCAGTATTCTCGAGCAGGTGATTCATGTCATGATTCAGTTCCGCGAGTTCACCGATCTTGCGTTGATGCTCTGCGTTGACCGTGTAAAGCTCTTCGTTGACACTGTGAAGCTCTTCGTTCGTACTTTGCAGTTCTTCGTTTGATGCGATCAACTCTTCGTTGGTAGCCTGCAACTCTTCATTACTCGTTTCCAGTTCTTCGATTGTCGCTTGTAAGTTCTCGCGCGAGTAGCGCAAGTCTTCTTCGAGTTGGCGAATGTGGTCGCGAGAGGCGTCCAGCTCACCGGGCATGGGCTCCAATGTGATGATGTTTGACGCAGGACGTACATCCAAAGCTTCAAAAGAGATGACATGATGTTTTCCAGAAATCGTGGGATGATAAATCGGAGTCACAGTCAAGTTGTAGGCCCGTTCGTTCAGTTCGCCTTTCGTATCATTGGATTTCAAAACGACGTTCGAAAATCGGACTGGTGCGTTCTCCACATTCGTTCGCCCAATCGCACCGGAGAGCGTCGTGCGAAGGCCTTCATCCATCAGATCGAGTACGTCAAGCGACGGTTGCCGTGCACGTAGTCGGAGGAACTTTTCGGCTCCACCAAACGTGTCCACGAGGCAACGGTTCTGGTCGATTAACAGACTCGGCGGCATGAACCGATTGAGCATTTGATCGTGCAACGTCATTTGTTCGCCTTGCGAGCGACGCGACGCGACGGGAACTCGCACCGCCGAGACATGCAAACGCTCACCAGCCGATGGGTTGTTCATCGGCGCACGAAACTCGCTTGGCAATCGCACACTGCGGCGCTTGCGATAGATTCTGGCTCGCTCATGCACCACATCGAACTCGTCCGCCAATTCGCCCGGCGATTCACTGCCACCCAAAACCATGACCGCACCCTTGTTGAGCGCGTAGTGGAACATGGACAACGCCCGAGTTTGGGCGACGTTCTGGAAATAGATCAACAGGTTGCGGCAAGAAACGAAATCCAGATCAGTGAACGGCGCGTCGCTGAGCACATTGTGCGGCGCGAACACAATCGAACGACGAATCTCTGGCGTCACCTGGTAGCCGTTCTCACGCGGCACGAAGTATTTCTTCAGCCGCTCTTCGCTCATCCCCCTCAGTAATTCCGCTGGATAGATGCCACGTCCTGCGTGTTCGAGCGACGACTTGTGCACGTCAGTAGCGAACAACTTCAAGTTGGGGGCTCGCCCGACTTTCTCAAACGCTTCGTGGATACCAATGGCCATCGAGTAGGCTTCTTCACCGGTGGCGCACCCCGCAACCCAAGCACGGATTGGCTCGTGGTCATCGCAATTGTGGACAATCTCAGGAAAGATGGTCTGGCACAGTAATGAGTACGTTTCGGGGTCGCGAAAGAACTGCGTCACACCGATCAATAGGTCACTATAAAGCGAGTCAAACTCACGCGGTTCGTTATGCAACATCCGAGCATAGTCATCAACGCTAGCCGCACCAACCATTGAAACTCGCCGATGAATGCGGCGGAGTACGGTAGTGTCTTTGTAGACAGAAAAATCGATATCGTGAGCGCGTCGGAACAGTTGATAAATCGCATCCATGCCTTGCAACGAGTCCTGTCGGAGCTCCTCCAAAACGATTCGTTCCTTTCGCGTTAGACCTGGTTCAGTCGCGATGCGAACGAGCAATTGACCGATTTCTTCGGGCACCAGGATTTCGTCTACGACACCCGAGGCTTGGGCGCTCGCTGGCATTCCGTCAAATTTGGCGGTCTTGGGGCTTTCGCTGATGACGTATCCGCCCTGACGCGCAATCTCCAAGACTCCACGCGATCCGTCTGAACCACTGCCCGAGAGAATGATCGCGATCGCCGTGCTGCCGCATTCACGTGCCAGCGATTCCAAAAAGATATCGATCGGCAGTGCCAAACCTTTGGTCCGATCTTTGTCGGTGACTCGCAACCGACCGTCGGCGATAATCATTTCTTTCTTGGGCGGCAACAAGTAGATCGAATCCGCTTCGACTGGCATTCCATCTTCGGCACGATGAATAGCCATCGTCGTGTCACGCCCCAGCAACTCGAGCATCATGCTCTTGAAGTCTGGCGAAAGGTGTTGCAGTACCACGAATGCCATCCCAGTGTCGGTTGGCAAGTTGCGAAATAGTTTCTCGAGCGACTCCAAGCCTCCAGCCGACGCGCCGATCCCGACAACGTAGTTTGGCGGGACATAATTCGGCAGAACATAGTTCGGCGGGACAACGGTGACAGCCTTGTCCGTCGAGCATTCAAGGTCTGGCTCATCGGGATGAAAGTAATCATCCATCGCAAAGTCCTTCGGTATGTCTGCGGAGAGTTCAGCCAATGAAAAGTACGCAATTAATGGTACGCACGGGTCTAGAGAGGGATCGTTTCAAAGAAGCGGAAACTCGCATAGGTTTTTTCGATGCATGATTGCCGAGGCATCTATTGGCACAATCCAAATCAAGGATTTAAGGTCATGCTTGATGAAGACATATCAAGATTCAACATCGAGGACACGCACCTGTGACGATCACTAAGAAAATCGGTGTGCTTGGCTGTGGCATGATCGCAGAACTCGGGCATCTTCCCGCGATTGTTCATACGGGCGGACTGAGTCTGCACAGCGTTTACGACGTCAGCTGGGATCGCGCGGTGGCGATGCAGAAACAGTTTGGGGCTGCACACGCTTACCCGACGGAAGACTCGTTCTGGGATTCCGATATCGACGCGGTAGTGATCTGCACACCCGCGCCGCTGCATAAAGAACATGTCTTGAAGGCGGCCAAGCACGGCAAACACGTGCTGTGCGAGAAACCGTTGGCAACGAATGAGGCGGATATCCTTGCGATGAAAGCGGCTATGGAGGCCGCTGATCGGATGCTTTTCACGGGATTCACGTATCGATTCAGTCCGTCGGCTACCGAGATTCACCGCTTGGTGCGAGAGGGAGCGATTGGCGAAGTGCGTTCGCTGCGATTGGTTTATCTTTGGAACTTGCATGGCAAGTGGCGCTGGGACGAGCACGGCAAAATGGTCCCCAGCCCGCTCCGAGTTGGCCGGATGCTCGAGGGCGGCCCGATGGTGGATTGCGGCGTGCACCAGATCGACTTGGCGCGTTGGTGGCTGGGCAGCGAAGTGGTCTGGCAACGTGGTATCGGCGTCTGGGTCGAGGACTTCGAAGCCCCCGACCACGTCTACTTGCACATGGGTCACGACTGTGGCGCACACACGATGGTCGAGATGAGTTTTTCGTACAACGCAACGTCAATCGAGCCTCGCAGCCACTTCCAATACGAGTTGATCGGGACCGATGGCGTCATTCGATACAATCGCGAAGAACACTCGATGGAGCTACGGAATTCGCAAGGCACCCGGTATCTGCACTGGCATGGCGAAAAGAATTTCGGCGGTATGTATGCCGAGTTCGCTCACGCGTTGTGGACTGGCGAGGCGAGAAACATGCCCACCGCTGCGGACGGTTTAGCAGCGACGTTGATTTCCCAGGCTGCCACACAACAAGCTATCGCGGACCGCGACGGCCCCAGCCAATTGCACCCTTCGACGATGCAGCGGTCCAAATACGACGAAGCGATTGTCAACTGCTCCGTGCCGTTGGACCAGGCCGAGATTGACGAAGAGAACATGGAACCAGACGCTTAGCGAAGTTCTGTGAATCGGGTCTGAGCATGATCCAACGGAATGAACAGCAGGTCTTGATTCGCCGCGCTGCTCACTGCGAACTGCGGGTTCCATGGGATCGCATAGGCACAGACACGACCGGACGACTCTTCCGAAACATAGATGACTCCATTGGCGAGTCGATCATTACTGTTGAAGCCGCGGAAATCGGCGAGACCAGTTGCCATCAAATACGCACCGCGATGCTGTGGAAAGTCTTGGGAGACGTTGTAGCGATAACGGATGAAGAACTGGCCCGTGGTTCGATTGAGTACATACCCGGTCATGTCACTGGTCACATGATCTAGAGTAACCACGGCTTCCATACCTGCGTCCAATGGCACCGTGACCATGGTTTTGTTGTCGGTCCCGTGTGCGGTCATTGCGTGAGCAGTCGTGGGCACGCGATCGACAAACAGAGCAAACAATGCAATGGCTGCGACGAAAGCATTGATGGCAAGTACAGTTTTGTTTGACATGATTTAACTCCATAAAAGGTGGGAAACTTTAGTCATTCTATATTCCAGGCAACTTGTCAACGCTTTTGTTTTACGTCATTCGTCATCCGTATTTTCAATGGATCAAAGCCGTGTTGAATCCGTAGAGTCTGTGGTCAGCGGACGACGGTTTGTTCCGTCGTATTCCGGTTGACTGACAAAATAGGTGTTTTCGGCAGCCTGGAGTCGTTCATGGTCAAGTTTGCATCCCAAGTAGCGCCCTCGTTTCCTCGGCAAGACCGCGACTTGGAACCCGTCGTGCTTACGCCGCTTGACGAGCCAACCGCATATCGACTTCTCGACGCGTATTTTGCAAGAGAAGCTGAAAAGCAAGCACTTTCTGATTCCTCTGGAGTAAAGAACGAAAAGGTTCTCACGGCCTTGGTCGACTTGGGATTCACTTCCGAGACATTGCCAGCGCTGCAACTCACTCCGATAGCATTCATCGCGTGGGCCAGTGACACCGTAAGCGACCAGGAATGCCGAGCGGCTGTTGCGTCAACCTATGAAACTCGATTGCACCAGTTCCCCAAAGCGCTGGGTCGATTTCAATCATGGCTGGACATTCGCCCCGATCGAGCCTTGTGGGATCTGTGGGTCACGTTCACGGAGTGTCAGCTGGAACAGACGCCGCAATCAACACGAAGCGCGATGGGAGAGCGATTGCTGCGACAAGCAACCACCGTTGCGATCGCGTCCGGGGGTTTCTTGGGCCTGGGGAGAGTCTGTTCCGCTGAGCAAGCGATTCTAGATGTGATCCGGAATGTGTATCGCCTTCGGTAGGGGAGCTGCATGATGTTGTGAGCCGCCCGCGCCAGATGCGATTAGCAAGCGAATCAACGTGTCGCTGCTCATACTCGCGACTAGCGCCGTCGGCTCAATCGCACAGCGACGCGCTGACGAGACGTTCCTTACCTAAACGACTCTCTTACGGAGACAAATGATGGCTTCCACGAATTCCCTGGCTCGAAAGGTTCATAAGCTCGAGGACCTGCACTGTCTGAAGTCCGAAATGGAGTTGCGTCAGGAATTGTTTCAAGCAATCGCGACTGAACGAGCGAAACAGGATCTTTCGCATGCAGCGCGCACCGACGACGGTGAGTTAGTCGACTGGTTGTACAAGGCTGGATTCACCGCCGAGACATTGCCCGCTCTTTCGTTGTCCCCAATTGCGTTGGTCGCGTGGGGAAGCGGCTACGTCACTAGCGAAGAACGAGCCGTTGCGATGCAAGCAGTTGTGAATTCGGAGATCTCCGGCAATGAGTCTGCGATTGCCAAGTTCCAGTCTTGGTTGGACACACGACCTTGCCCAGATTTGCTGCGCCTATGGGCTGATATCACAAAGGCACAAAACCGACGGTTGCGCCCAGGAACTCAGGGCGCGATTGCAGACCAAATGCTTCACATGACAAACCGTGTCGCTCTCGCTTCGGGTGGCTTTTTAGGCTTTGGGGCGATTTGCGCCGGCGAGCAAGCGGTGATTGAATACGTCAGCGACGTTTTTCAACGCCCAGCCGCGTAGGATCATTACTGCATCGCCCATGCGATAATCGTTGAGCCACAGGTTAGAGCGCACCGATAACGACTCGATCGTTTCGTCCGGCCAAGGCTCGAAAGATCTCGATGTTCACTTGAGTTGCGATTCCTCGAGTGGATCCGTCCATGAGCAAGAAGTGAGCGCCGCCGAAATGCGGCCCCCAGAATCCGCCGGGGCTGCCGGTTGGCGCGTTCGGCCCACCAGACCGGACGTGAACCGTCACCATGGTGATCGCGGGGCGAACGGTGTCTCCCACCGCTTGCCCGCGTCGACCAGCGACTTCTGCAGAGAACACCGTTTGGCCACCTGGGATCACGCCCGCCCAACCGTTCGGCGAAAACATGCTGGCTCGCTCTCCCATCCCAAGCGTGTTGGACGTGCCATCAAAAATGTCTGCGTGGCGAATCGCTTTGTTGCGGTGGAACATGCCATTGAACGGCAATTCCTCGTACCTCGCCAAGTAACTTCCCGTCGGCCCGTTTCCCGTCGGATCCGCGCCGCCTAGCACGCCAACGTAACTCATCGGCGCCATGTCGTTCACGCCAAGCGTCGTCGGCCAAACATTCACCGGTCCAGTCCACGTGTCGCTGGGGCACCGGTAACCAGGCACGTTCGACGAGCGTGCGAATTGATTGGCTGGGTTAGTGATCGGCAGGCTGAAGTTAATTTTTTCATACAGCGCCGACTCTTCCATCTGGGGCAGCATCATCGCTGCGGCACTCCAGCCCGGGCCGATCTCAGGAACCGGATCGTTGCTGCCACCGGGCCACGGCCCAGTCACACGTGAGACAAATCCAGGCGGAAACGAGCGAAATGTCGACTCGTAATTGTGCATCGCCAACCCGATTTGCTTCATGTTGTTCTTACATTGCATCGATCGGGCCGCTTCCCGAGCCGCTTGCACCGCAGGCAACAACAAGGCGACCAAGACGCCAATGATCGCAATCACAACAAGCAGCTCAACCAGCGTGAATCCACGACGACGGTCGACGATATAGATTTGACCCAACACGGAAATTCTCCATCGGAAAGTACATGAGACAACACAGACGATGGCTGGCTGGCTCTCCGATGAAGGAATGGCTTGCTTGCTGAATCCCATGCTAGTGCCACTGAGAATCAATATCAAGAACTCGCCCGCGGTCTTTACCGCATATAGTTTTTTTGAATGCGACAACATCGGTTTGTCTATGCATCCAGCGGGAGCGAAGTGGACTACGCCTCTCCAAACAAATTTTCTCTCGCAGCTTCGGAAATCGCGACGACCGCGGGGTGTTTCAGTCGTCGTTCCACGGAGATCGCGTAATAGCGTTCGATCACATCCGAAATGCGACCGATCGGATGAAGCGAGTACTGTGACGCGACGTCGCCGGAGATTGCCGTCGGTGCGACCAACATGCCTTCCCCAGCTTGTCCGAAGACTTTCAATACCGCGCTGTCTTCGAATTCATGAACAACATCCGGACGAATGTCTTGATCGTCGAACCATTGCTCGAGCGAGCGTCGAAGCACCGTGTTCTGGGTCGGCAACAACATTGGCGCCCCGTCGAGTGACTTGGGAAAGTCCTTCGAGTATTTCTTAGCCATCGCTGCCGTTCCAAAAACAGTCACGTCGCATTGGCCTAGCAAGTGATTGAATGCACGCACATTCAACTCCGGCGTGAGCTGCGAATCTGCGAGCACGACATCCAAGCGATGCATCGCAAGATCAGCAAGTAAATCCTTGAACTTGCCTTCATAGCAAACAAGTTTCACACGTTCGCCCATCTCAAGCACAGGTTTCAAAATCCGATAAGTCACGAGTTTTGGGAGCACGTCGGGCACACCCACCAGCAACCGAATCGAATCGTCGGTGGGCCGTCCGCGTACGGCATCCGCAAGCTCATTTCCGAGGCTGAAGATCTCATCCGCGTAACGAAACACCATCTGGCCGCTGTCGGTCAGCAACATCGCACGCCCTTTTCGCTCGAACAGTTTCAGTCCCATCGACTTTTCAAGCTTCTGGATCTGAGTACTCAGCGTGGGTTGGGACAAATGCAGCAGTTCCGCTGCGGGCGTGATTCCGCCTTCTTTTGCCACCATCCAGAAATACATCAGATGGTGGTAGTTGAGCCAATCGACCATCAGAAAACACCGTTAGTCTTTATCAATGGATAATGCGTCGAATTTCTATTTGCCTAACTGTATGCCGTCGTCGTATGGTTAAACAGAGTTTGATACGAGTTTCTCGGAATTGTGTTTGAGGTGCTAAACGTGTCTATATCCATCACTGACCGTAACGATCTTCTTGATGACGAATTACGGCAATTGGCCGAGCGTCGATTGCTGTTTGCTCTCTCGAGGTTTACCTCACGGGTCGAGCGAATCGACTTGGTGGTGAGCGATGAAAACGGTCCACGGGGCGGTATCGACAAAGCCTGTCGCTTATCGGTGGTGTTGCACCATGCTCCAGACGTCATCATTTCCGACAAGGATTCTGACATCGTGAAGTGCATCTCGAGAGTCGCCGAGCGAGCAGGCCGGTCTGTCTCACGAACCCTCGCAAAATTGAACAACTTCGACCGGCTGCGACCCGTGTTCGTTGACCCAAACCCAGCTAGTTAAGAGAAGCTGACACTTTCTAAGTGCAAACGGAGACCAAAATCATGTCACTCGGCGCCATCAATGGACAGAATGCTTGTGGAGAAGTCCCACAAGTTGCATCGCATTTGAGCGAGAATCACCCAAGTTCCGAAGGCTTCTTTCTCGACGATGACGTTCATGCCCTTTCGGCAAGTGAATTACTCTCAACCCCGCTCCCGAATCGCAAAGACACCAAAGCGTCGAAACCGCCGCGAGGCCTACCCGCCTTTCTCGCTCACTTGTGGACGGTTCCACTGCTCAGTGCTGAGCAAGAACGCGACTGTTTTCGTCGATTGAATTGCGCGAAGTATATGGCCTCCACGACTCAGTCTCTCGCAAGGTCATGCATTGGTTGCGCTGCGATGCTCGAGGACGGCAAGCGGTATATTCAACTCGCGCATCAAGCAAGAAATCTGCTGATCGAATCGAATCTCCGATTGGTCGTCTCCATCGCACGAAAGTACGCGAGTTACGGATCAGATGATTTCGAAGAATTGGTATGTGTCGGCAACGCGACTCTCGTTCGCACGGTCGACCTATTCGATTATCGTCGTGGACACCGATTTAGCACCTACGCGTACCAAGCGATCCAGTGCTCGATGTTCAGCGAACACCGAAAGAAGGCTCGAATCAAGGAGAATCAGATCGCTGGCGGATCGGAGGCAGTCGAATCGGTTGTGCGCGATGCCGCGGAATGCGACGTCGCGGAACTGGAGGCCGCGGAAGCACGCGAGCAGGTGATTCGTTTGATGGAAACGCTCGATGAACGCGACCGCACCATCGTTATGGCGCGTTTTGGAATCAACCGGAAGCAAAAAGGCGTTTCATTTCATGTCATCGCAAAGGAAATCGGACTGAGCACGACAAGAACGGTGCAGCTATTCCATCGCAGTATCCAAAAAATGCGATCGATGATCGGCAAGCAAGACACGTCGAATCGACGGTCCGTTCGTCGATTTGCAACATAACTCCCAATCACGCCTTCACACGTAATCGATTCGTGCGATCGAGTGACACATATGTTGCCGCTCGATCCTTACCGGCCAATCCTTACCGGCCAATCCTTACCGGTCAGTCCATACCGGTCGATGCGGATCCAATCGATCCCGCACCCATCGACACCTGCCATGCTTGTGATTAAGTCGCTGAAGCGCTCCGCGTATTCGATGTTCGTTCCGCAGCAGCTTGTGATACTAGCGATAACCATGCCTTTGCCACGTTGCCGGCCTGGCGAGTTCCCAGAAGCATCCCCAGTACCTCCTTACTGACGCTTCCCAGTTTCTTCGCGCTAGCTTGGTACTCAGGGTTTAATAGTAAATTCTGTCGATCCTCTGGCTTCGTTTGAGCGACTTTTACTAGAAAAGTGAATTGCATATCGTTCATTGGGACTCTCGTTTCTTGCAGTTTATCCTTGATGCAGAAACTATTAAGCGTACCCCTCCATTTAAGCAGTGCGTTTCGAAAAAATGTGCAAGAAACTTTGGAACAAGCAGGGGACGGGCTACTGGCAGCAGACGCACGGCGACGTTTAGGCGATGTTATCCATTCGAGTGGATTGCTTGACGAAGGACACGGATCAAACTGCGGATGGTAAATGGTTTTTGTAAAATGCCCGCCGGTGCAGGAACTTGCGTATGCGGTTTGTCTTCCCTCAAATACCCGCTGCACAATACCACTGGAAGATCAGGGCGAATGCGTTTGATTTCTTTCATCGTTTCAAAACCATCCAACCCGGGCATTGTGCGATCAAGCAAAACAGCATCGATCACCAGATCCGGCGATGATTGCAAGAGCTGCGTCGCCGAGTCACCGCTTTTTGCCTGGAACGTATGAACGCCATAGCTCTCAAGCAACCCAGAGATAGCACGTCGCACGGCGTCCTCGTCATCAACAATGAGGATGCGAAGCGACTGGAGAAACTGGTGGGACTCGGGAGCCCTTGACGACAATGCCGTTTCGTTGGCGGGGTGAACGCAAGGAGGCAAGAGAATCTCAAATTCCGTTCCACCGTTCGAAGACGTCGTACAGGCAATCGTGCCCTGGTGTTGCTTCACAACTGCGTAGCACATTGCGAGGCCCAGTCCACTTCCGTGGTCAGCGCTCTTCGTGGTGAAAAACGGCTCAAACATGCGAGCTCGCGTCTCGTCACTCATACCCGTCCCAGTATCTCGAATTCGCAACACGACCCATTCGCGATCGTCATGCGAGCGGAGAGTCGTCGCGATCAAGATATCGCCACCATCGGGCATCGCGTCTCGAGAGTTATTGCAAAGATTGAAAATCACGTGTTCCAATTGCGATCCGTTCCCCAAGATCATGGGTATCAGCTCATCAAGGTCAAGCTGAATACGAATCGATGCGTCCATTGCCCTCGAGAGCAATTGAGTTGCAGAGCGAACGACGTGATTGAGGTTGGTTGCTTTTCGCTCGGACGCATCACGACGCGAAAATACCAGAAGCTGGCGGACCGTCGATGCGGCTCGCTCCGACGCTAGGATCGCCTGGTCAACGTGATTGATGATTGTTTGGATTTGGTGCTCGCTAACGTTTTGCGAGGCGATGAGTTTGGCACATTCGAGGTTGGCCACAATCGCAGTCAGCAGGTTATTGAAGTCGTGAGAAATCCCGCCGGTCAACGTTCCGACCGCCTCCATCTTCTGAGCTTGCAGATATTGGCGCTCGAGCGTTTTGCGTTCCGTGACGTCGACGAGTGCTCCACGCAGCCCCACAACAGCCTGGTCGTCGACTAAGACTTTAACGACATGCTCAACCCAGAGAACCGCGCCGTCGGCTCGCCTCATGCGGTACTCTTGTCGATAGTCCCTCCGGTTCTTTGCTGAAAAATTGCGAGCGTTCTCCGCAGATTCCAAGTCTTCGGGATGAATTCTCCGTCGCCAAAAGCCCGGCTCTCGCCACTCGGATGCGCTGAATCCTAAAAACGCACCGCATGATTCTGTCACATAGGAAAACTGGTCAATGTTCTTGTCCGCTTCCCAAATCACAATTTTCGCGTGGTCAATGACCAATTGGCATCTCGCTTCACTGGCCCTCAACTTTTCGTCAGCGTTGCTGCGGGCCATGGCTGCTGCAAACACATCACTCGCCGCCGCAGCAAAATCCAATTCACATTGGGACAGTGAATCTCGATCTGTCGATCCGAATCCTAGCACGCCAATCAACTCGCCAGAATCAACCAAAGGTGCATGAACATAGCAACGGATACCGTGCTTCAACAACTCCTTCGCATACGGGCTTGCTTCAATCTCACTCGCTTGGCAATAGGCAAACTGGCCGTTGTGAAGCATCGCGTAAAGTTGACTGTTGTCCAAACATGTTTTCTTGATCATGTCGACAAACTCGTTGTCGAGTCCGTCATGCAACTCAATCAACAAGTGCGAGTCCTCCATACGAAAGCTCGCAAATTTGTCGCATTTCAGATGAGATGCCAAACGGATTAAGAGCTGTTTCCAATCTGCTCGTGTGGCTGTGTTGGACATCAACTCCTTTGCAATGTCGGACAACAGGGCTAATCCAGAAACTTGCCATTGCAACGCCGACTCGGTCTCGCGTTGGTCAGTAATGTCACGACAGGCACCAAGAAATCGAATCGCTTTACCCGTCGAGTCACGAATGACCGAACCGCGACTTTCGAGCAAACGAACCTCTCCATCCGCTCGGATGATCCGTTCCTCTTGGTGAATGGTGTCTGTACCATTCAATGCCGATTGGATTCCTTGCCAAACCGCAGCGCGATCATCCGGATGAATGCGCTCCACGAAATCCTCAAGGCGAAGCGGGCTGGTTTGTCGATCCATCCCGTAGATCGTGAAAAGATGGTCTGACCAATGAAGCTCATTCGTTGCAAGATTCCAATCGAACGAACCAACGCCCGAGAGAGCTTGGATTTCGGAAAAGAGCGATTGATGTTCGAACTGACGAGACGGAAGATCGCGAGAAATTTTATTCAATTCGCTACCTCTAGGCTTGGATGAGAACCTAAGAGTGTAATGCATCCGCAAGGTGGTTGCGTACGCGAAGACGTGAAGTTTCTGAAGAACAAATGTTCTCGGCATGCAACGGCATGTTCCTGCCTTGAAGGTAGACAAGAAGATCATGGTTTACCGAATTTTCGGATTAGATCGCGTGGCTTCTAGTTAGTTGGTTTCCGTCGGGCAAATTACCAACGCAGACGCAAAGAATGTGGTGTAGGTTTTGAGGCTGTACTAGTACTCTGGGTATACTCATGCGATTTATTGAATCTGACGCTACTCTTTTGCAAGCCATCCTTTTTGGATGTGGAAGTAGTTCTGTTCGTCTAAATTCAGTTTTGAATACGCTTGTGAGCCTTGAACGCGAGATGTTGTCATTTGCCGAATTTGATGGCGGATTGGCACGTTTGCAAGCCGGTGGACTTGTGACGTTTGACTCTGGTTTGGTGACGCCAACCACTGATGCGTTGGACATCGCCGCAGAAATCTCACGCCACGATGGCTGCCCAGACGACTTCTGTATACGTCTCGCGAAGGTACTCGCGAGTTGGCCGCTCGAGAATGTTGGCCCGCGAGGCTACACAACGGGCGCATTATCCAGTGCTGACTATGACAAGGCTTTTGCCTAGAAAGGCTACGTCAGCAAGCCGTCTTCGGAAGCTCTTTCATCTGCTCCACCCTCCGTCGATTTGGTGAAGCTGCGGATGAAGCGTAATTGTACTTTCCAGCATGCGTGTCGTTTGTGTAGTACAATTCGGATGGTTCATTTCTTATCGACGACCATCATCTAATGCTGCGGAGCCCAAACATGAAGTTGAAAACAGTGACGCCTGAGTCCACACGGATCGGTTGGATTGGGACAGGCGTGATGGGCTACAGTATGTGCGGGCACTTGATTAGTGCCGGCTATAAAACGACAGTTTACAACCGCACCTCCGGTAAAGCTGACGGACTCGTCGCACGCGGAGCAAGCAAAGCCAAATCGCCGAGCGAAGTGGCAGCTCAGAGCGATATCGTTTTCACGGTTGTCGGAATGCCGTCGGATGTTCGCGAAGTGATCTTGGGAGAGCGTGGTGTTCTCGCGGGATCGAAGCCGGACATGATCGTTGTCGACATGTCGACGAGCCAACCGTCATTGGCGGTTGAAATCGCGAAGCAGGCTGCTGCAGTCGGCGTTACCTCGATGGACGCTCCGGTTAGCGGTGGAGATATCGGAGCTAAGAATGCGCTACTATCGATTATGGTTGGCGGTGATCCAGGCGGATTCGCTTCGCTCGAACCACTGTTCAAGCTGATGGGAAAGACGATTGTCCACCAAGGCGGACCCGGTCGCGGTCAACACACGAAGATGGTGAACCAGATCCTCGTTGCCAACAACATGATGGGGACGTGCGAGGCGCTGCTTTATGCGCATCGAGCTGGGCTTGACCTCGAATCGGTGTTGAAGAGTGTTTCCAGTGGTGCCGCAGGAAGCTGGTCATTGTCAAATCTTGGGCCAAGAATGATTGGCGGTGATTTTGAACCAGGTTTCTTTGTCGAGCACTTCTTGAAGGACATGAAGATCATTCTTGAAGAATGCGCGGCGATGCACCTCTCGTTGCCTGGACTCGGTTTGGTCAACCAACTCTATCAAGCTGTCGCTGCACATGGGCATTCACGATGTGGCACCCAAGCGTTGTTGCTCGGGCTGGCGGAACTGAACAACATCAATTGGAAAGTTGTCTAGTTCTATGCTCGACTTTAGGGTGAGCCAAAGTCGCTAACGTCAGGCTCCACGCAATATCCGCGGCTAGGCCGGATATTGCCGTGAGCAAAAATAGCTAACCGAAGAGTTTTTGCCACCACGATTTTTCCTCTGGTGGCGGGTCAAAGTTGATCACGGGCATGGCACGTGTCTTATCAACATTGCCTGGCACCCGTTGAAGCTGGCCGGAACGTACTTCGTCTTCGCTCGAAAACTGTACCTGGAGTTGCAACGCGCCAACTTGCAGTAATTGGTTCGGCATCAGCACTTGGTGATCGATCTTGTTATCGTCCACGTAAATCCCGTTCGTCGAGCCGAGGTCTTTCACGACAAGTGCTTCGTCGCCGTTCAGTGCGAATGAACAGTGCTGGCGGCTAATCGAGTAGTGATCAATGCAAATATCCGAGCCTGGCACTCGGCCTAGCGTGGCGGGTGTGCGGAAACTCCATGCACGACCCTTGAGACCATCGACTTCGTTCTTGAGCACAAGCTTGTAATACATGTTGAGCACCAGCGAATGAGAGAGAAGAGATGGCTGAGGATAGCCACCACGTTATTGTAGACACTCTCGGATTCGGCGGCATCAACCAACAATCGCGTATTCCGCCCGGCGAAACAGTCCTCGCGTGGATTCTCCTGCTGTCATCCCCCGCATTGACCAAACTCGCCGACACGATTTAGTCCTTGAGTGCCTCGACCAGTTTGATCTGGGCACGGCACTGTTCGCGGTATGCATCGATGGACGCGTTCGCGAGTGCTTGGGTGTAGTGCCTGTGAGCAGGCTGCTTTGCCAGGTGCTTTAAAAACAAATCGCCGAGTAATCGATGCCACTCATAAAGGCTGCGGTTTGTTCGCACATCGGGCCCGAGGTTCGACGCTTCGATTGCAGCGGCGAGAGATCGATCCGGCTCCCCGGCTTTGTCCCAAGCGTCTGCTGCCTGGGCCAAGCAGTACGAGCGAAAGTCCTTGTCCGCATCCGCAATCGACTGATACATTTCCGCAGACTCGACTTCCTTGTGCGAAAGCTTTAACACAAAAGCGAGTTGCGCCCGCATTTCGGAGTCCGCGGTCTTTCCCTCTTCTTGGTCCAACTCAATGAGCCGCCTTAGATATTCAGCTCGACGAGGCATATCGTGCATCAGTTGCTGAACGGCACTCTCGAGAATGGTCAACGTCGTTCTATCCTTTGGACTCGCTTCTAGTTTCGCTTCATACCGCTTGAACAGTTCGGTTTGCATCTTCTTGCGATAGACGCCCGAAATCATCGCTCGAACGGTCAGCGACGCGAACGCCGGATAGGGCGCGTTCTCCACGACATACTCAGTCGCCTTGTACATCGATTCCCAATCACCCAATTCCGGATAGATGGCAACCAGAGCGCGTTAAGCATCGCACTTCTCGCGATCAGTGGACTCGAAGGTTAGCGATGCTTCATAGGCATCGCGACTCGCTTCTAATTTCCCCGCATTCTTCAGTTCGTATCCCGATGAGATAGCATCTCGATAGCTTGCATAAGTTTTCGTCTCAGCGGATTTCGCGTCAGCCTTCACGGCAGCTTTCGCTTGCTTTCCAGAACGCTTCTTTGGTGTCGCCGATTCGTTTGCTGAATCCTTGGTAGTTTGTGCCGAGCACGGCGCGTTCATAACCATCAAACAACCCACGCAAAGAGAAAGCAATACAATTCGCTTGCACATGCGTTCCACCCCATAAAAGAAAAGAGAATCTGATTGGAAACAAGAAGGCCGACGATACAAACCTCCTTCGACTAGATGGGGTCCCAGTCTATCCAATGCAAGCTCCGTTTCCAATGGTCGAGTACAACTGTAGCCGGACTCGCCAGACCTCGGGTTTGCCGCAACGCACTGAAGACTGGCGACTCCTGCTACCTTACAATCGAAGCTGGACGAAGCACTAGCTAAAATTCGCCACGCACTTGGGCGACAAGGAACTCGCGCAGTCGGCCAAGTGTTGGAAAACGGATCACCATCAATACTATAGCAAGCACAATGAGCAGCAAGTGAAATGTGTTTCTATTGAGCAGCCAAAAGACGCTATTCACGACAGCCCCGCCTTCGAGAAACGCTGCAACAACGAGCGACTGTGTTGCATAAGCAGCCATCAAGGAAGAGACGTGCGGCGGCAGTGTTTCGTTCCAGTCAACATTGGCGATCGCGTCGGCAAGTTCGTCACTCGGTTCCAACGCATAGTCGCCTTGGATTAAATGCGGCGCTACGAATGAACCGACTGTCGTTCCGACAAATACCAAGCCTCCGATCAGCAAGTAAACGGACGCCGATTCGTGCATGTCGGCGTCGTCCCCGATGAACCAGAAAACGCCAACAATCATGATGATCCCCTGGATCAATGCTCCACAAACAATCTGGTTAGTTCGTGTCGCCAGTCGAAGGGTTTTGGGTCCCATCGGTGCTGCTTCATCGCCAAGAGAACTTGGCTGCGCAGGCGACCTGTAAGGGTTTTGGTCCTGTCCTTCGTCTTGTTTCATGAACGGAATCGGCAATCTCGAGTTGAATAGCAAACGGCTGCGTCTGCATGGTATCTTAACTCTTCCCTCTCGCGAACCTCATTGAATCCTTCGAATTCTGGACTCCTGAATCATGACCCACCGCATCATTCTCGTGCTGGCGTTGTTGCATGCATGCTGGGTAGCCGACGATGCCACTGCGGAAGAGCTGGTCGCTCCGCGAGTCGACTGGGTCGTCATGACGACGTCGCAGCCACATGCAGATCAACCATCAACGATTTGGTACGACGACTTCGACGGTGCCGAGAAGCCGTACACTGAATCGCAAGGCCCAGTTGTCTCGACCGAAGCTTACGGCGGGTCAGGGCGTTCGATGCTGTCACAGTACGATCAAGGCAGCCGCGGTGTTGGCAATCGAAAGGTCTTCTTCGGCGACAGCCCGAGCGGCAAAGTGGTGCGACGCGGCGAATCGTTTGATGACGTGTATTGGCGGATCTATGTCAAGCATCAAGCGGGCTGGCAGGGCGGCGGACCAGACAAGTTGTCTCGAGCTACCAGCATGACCTCGCCGAAATGGTCTCAAGCCATGATCTCGCACGTTTGGAGTAGCGGCGAAGCACTCACGCTTGACCCAGCAACTGGTGTGAAGCAAGGGGCAATCGTGACGACAAGATACAACGACTTCGCGAATCTTCGGTGGCTTGGCAATCGCCCGGCTTCGCAATTTCTCATTCATAGTACCGACGAAGCCGGACGTTGGGTTTGCGTGGAAGCTCGTGCGAAGCTGAACTCGCCCGGAAAGAAGGACGGTATCAATCAACTGTGGATCGACGGGCGATTAGAAGCCGAGCGTGTGAACCTCGATTGGCGAGGCGACTACGATCGACATGGAATCAACGCAGTGTTTCTGGAGTCATATTGGAACGACGGATCGCCAGTCACCCAGTCACGCTGGATCGATAACTTTGTGATCTCCACGGAACCGATCGGTCCAGTCGCCTGTCCCAGAAGCCCAACCGTGATGAGGACACCCTACAACGGAACTGGGCAACTAGCGTCATGGCAATTGGAAGTTGGCACGTTGACGGATGATCCGACCGTGGTCTGGAGTTCAACGCCATTAACAGCTCCTGACTCCGTGCGTGTGGATACAGAGCAAGGAAACTTCACAGCCGACTTGAGCGGCCAGAGCTCGCTCACGCCGGACCAGAGTTACCAATTCCGAGTTCGTCAAACCAATGACCGCGGCGAGATATCCGACTGGAGCCCTTGGCATCAAGCCGTTCGGATTACAACACGCTGAACATTGCGCCAACAAGAACGATCGCCAACAAAACAGCGAGTGAGATGAAGCAGCCGATAGCGAGATCAAACAAACCCGAGGGACTCGGAGCGGGCTTTTTTGATGCTTCGATTTACTTCGGTCGAGCATTCAGGTGCGGGGCATTGATGTTTCTAGGTGTCGAAACGCTTGGTTGGGTACCGCATGGCTGGTTGTCACGACAGCTAATACCCGCCCGGATGCCAAGTTGCCAATTACCCTCGGAGTCACAATGCTCCAATGTGTACACCATGCCGCCACGTGGTAATGCAGCAGTCTCATCGGCGGTCATATGCAGCTTCCAAATCCCGCCAGGCTCAAAACTGCATCGCTCAGGATCCGTAATCTCAACCACCACGCATCGGTCGACGTACTGGCTATAGACCCGGAATCGCGGAACGTGACCGGACCAATCCACACAATTGCCGCTCTGGTTATCCGCGATCTCGAGCGTCAACTCGCAAGGCTTGCCCGGCTGAACCAGAAACCATGACTGGGGTCCGTGAATTGCGTCCGTCAGGGGTGTAGCTTGAATGGCCATCTCAACAAACTCCTTGCCGTTCGTCCAATTCTGGACCGAATTCAGCCGCCGTTGACGCGACCCAACTCAGAACCTGCGCACCAGCGCACGTTTAAAGGCAAGGCAAAATTCATACCGGGCTATTGAGGTGGAGCAATTTGCCGACTATGCCGCGATAAAGACCCTTGGGAGACACTAACGATCGCTGGGTGCCTTTAGCGTTACAGGCCACACTATGCATCAAGCACGCTTGCTAGGCAGCCTGCTGAATATCCAGGCATCGCGAACATCCAGGCATCGCAGCTGAAGGCATCAGAACCTGCGGACAAGAGTCTCGCCACTCAAGAATTTGACCCGCAAGAAAGCACACCGAATCCAATGGCAACTCATTCGTCGGCAATCACATGAGAAAACGCACTGACAACGTTCTTGTGTGTTAGTCGTGGCTTTCCTTGATTCATGAGTCGCCGGAAGAGCAAAACGGTAACGATCTACCCAAATTGCCTCGTTCAATGACCACTGACGCAATACTTTCAACCGATTGACTTCATGGACATCTCGGAGTGCTCTTGGCGATGCCTAGTCCGTCTAAATGCGGGGCAGGTCGATTGATGCTCTTCAAGTCGCATTGATCGAGGACAGCTTTTGACGAAGGAAACGCTGCTCTGGCTCTTGCTTAGCCAGTGATAGCGCTGTCGCAAATGCGCTTTTAGCTTCTGCATTCTTTCCAAGTCGACGAAGGAATTCGCCTCTCGCCGAATGGGCGAGGTAGTAGTCTTGCAATTCACCACGGCTTAGGATTGCGTCAATGATGGACAAGCCCGATGCGATGTCGTCTCGCATCGCGATTGCGACAGCTCGATTGAGTTCAACGACGGGAGACGCATCCGCTCGCATCAGCACATCGTACAACGCGACAATCTGCGCCCAATCGGTTTCGCTCGGCAACTTCGCATCAGCGTGAACGGCTGAGATCGCGGCTTGAATCGTATATACGCCGAATCGGCGGGAACGCAGTGCGTGTTCAACTAAACGTTTGCCTTCTGCAATGAAACCCTGGTTCCATAGCGTGCGGTCTTGGTCCTCCAGCAATACGATGTCCCCCACGCAATTCACTCGCGCGGCGCGGCGGGATTCGTGAAGCAGCATCAAGGCGAGTAGTCCTGCGGCTTCTGGGTCAGGCAACAGTTCAACTAATAACCGAGCCAGTCGAATGGCTTCATCGGACAAATCGACGCGAGTGAGGCTTTCGCCACTCGATGCCGAATACCCTTCGTTGAAAACCAGATAGATCACAGACAGAACTGGATCCAGTCGCTCAGGCAAATCGTTCAGCGACGGGATAACGTACGGAATACGAGCATCGCGAATCTTGGCTTTGCCGCGAACGATGCGTTGCGCCATGGATGAAGGCGTCATCAAATACGCGTGAGCAATCTCCTCCGTCGTCAGACCACACACTTCTCGGAGCGTAAGTGGTACCTGAACTTTCGGATCAATCGCTGGGTGACAACACGTAAAGATCAGCCGCAAACGGTCATCTTGAATGTCTTGATCAGCCATCGATTGGTTGGATGCTTCAATCTCGGAAATGCGGCGTACCAGTTCCGGTTGCAGTTCACTCATCCGTGCTCGGCGACGCAACATGTCCACCACTTTGAACCGCCCTGCCGATATCAGCCATGAAGTAGTGTTGGCGGGCGTGCCCTGCTCAGGCCAATGCTGCATCGCAGCAGCAAACGCTTCATGCGTCCCCTCTTCGGCCAAATCGAAATCGCCCAACAAACGTACTAAAGTGGCGAATACTTTTCGTGACTCGTTCCGGTAGATCTGCTCAAATTGGAGAGGTTCCATCGGTCACCTAGGGTAATCCTGGCAACTCGACGATTGGACGAATCTCAGTCGTACCATGCGTCGTGCCAGGGATTCTTGCTGCGACCCCAATGGCCTCGTCGAGATCGGCAACATCAATCAAAAAGTACCCTGCTAGCTGTTCCTTTGTTTCCGCGTACGGCCCGTCCGAGACCGTACGATTTCCGTCGCGGACTCTCACGCAAGTCGCAGTCGATACCGGATGCAACGGCGCTGCGCCTAAATATTGCCCTTGTTCGCTTAGCTTATGGCACAACTGTACGGACTCATCGCGAGCCACTTCCAGTTCATCGGGCGGCCAAACTCCCTCTTCGGAATAAATCAAAAGAATGTATTTCACTGTGTTACCTCCCTAAACGCTAACTGCGTCCGTCGAACGCTTTTTGTAACGCCGCAATATCCAGCTTCTTCATTTGCCATAACGCTTCAAACATTCGCTGCAGTGCTGGTGCATCATCGGCAGCGAACCAATGTTGCAACTGCGACGGCCAGACTTGCCAGCACATCCCGAACTTATCTTTCAACCACCCGCAAGCCAGTTCAGATCCACCGTCTGCGACAAGGTTGTTCCAAAGCGAATCCAGTTCGTCTTGCATGTCACAGTTGATCGCCAGCGAAAACGCCTCGCTGAATTTCCAGTCTCGCCCGGCGTTGAGCGAAGTGAACTTCATGCCGCACAACTCGAACTCGACGGTGAGTACGGATTGATTGGCGGGATTCAAGACCTTCCGAATGATCCGGGAATCAGGAATGGTCGAGACATAAAACTCGGCAGCTTCTTCTGCCTGGCTCGCGTACGACAGGAATGGTGTAATTCGTTGTTTGATACGCACGGTAATTTCCTATTGCATTGAGTGCAAACCGATCATGTTGCCTTCGGTGTCCGTTACCAACACAATGAACCCGTATTGACCGATCGCCATTTTGGGTTTGCAGATCGTCCCACCGGCAGCTTCGACACGCGATGCTTCGTTCGCACAGTCTTCGCACGAGAAGTAAACCAGCGTGCCCATTCCACCCGACGGGCAACCTTCCATTTTTGCCAAGGCGCCGGATGCTCCACCTGCTTCCATATTCATTGGAAACGCCATCATCTCAAGATCAGGCATCGGCGATTCAAGCTTTGTCAACTCCACCTCAAGAACAGCTTCGTAGAACTTCTGGGCGCGGTTCATATCTTGAACATAGATTTCAAACCAGCCGACGGGGTTACGATTCATCGCGATTCACCAATGTTAGGTTGAGGCAATTCGGGTAGAGCAAACAGAGGACGGATTTCTACCGTGCCTTTTTTCGCAGGTGGTAACCGTGCGGCGATCCCGATCGCTTCGTCGAGGTTGTCCACGTCGATGATGTAGTAACCGCCAAGTTGCTCCGTGGTCTCAGCGAATGGGCCGTCAGTGATTTGTCGCTTGCCGTCACACACGCGAACGCTTGTGGCCGTGGTCACTGAGTGCAATGGCGAGGCAGCGATGTATTTACCTTGCTTTTCCAATTCGTCGCAGATGCCCATCGACTCGATCATGCAAGCCTTGCGTTCGTCTTCCGTCCAACAACTCTCAGCACCGTAAATCAAAAGCATGTACTTCATGGTTGTCTCTCCGACGAACTCGGTTTGTCACTTCCAAACGCAAGCCGAAACACGTCCGGCTTGCGAAGTCCAAGTGCAATCCAGGCAACAACTCCGACAATGATTGGGAAAAAGAATGGATCGCCCACGCGAACGTGAGCTGACGTGGCTCCGCCCAAGTAAGCCGCAAGCAGGATCGCGGCGACGAATGCGGTCCTCGGAATCAGAAAAAGAATCGCAATCGCAACTTCGATAATCCCGATCTTGAACATCACGTCTTCTGTCCATCCCATCTTGCCGAACATCTCAGCTTTGCCTTCCCACTCGGTGAACTTACCCATCGCACTTGCGACAACCAGAAACAAGGCAACAAGGACACTCAGCACCCATCCAGCGATTTTCATTTTCTTTGATCCGTTCATTCGCTCAACCCGCCTCTCCAGGAACCATGACCATCCAACCGACACCGAACTTGTCCGTAACCATCCCGTATCGCGGCGACCAGAAAGTCTTCGTCAACGGCATATCCACCTTGCCGCCTTCGGCAAGTGCATTGAATGCGAAATCGGCGACCGTTTCGGTTGGAACGGAAAGTGCTAAGCGAAAGCCATCAAACTTAGATTTGTCATCGCAGCCATCGGAGGCCATGATGTTCATCTTTCCGATGGTGAGAGTCGCGTGCATGATTTTGTCTTCGAAGCCTGCTTGAAGCATGCCTGCCGGAACCGTGTCGGGACTTTCGCTAAATCGCATCTTCATGACAACGGTCGCACCAAGCGCCTTTTCATAAAACGCCAACGCCTCTTCGCAGCGACCACTGAAGAACAAGTAGGGTTGAATAGACGCCGCTTGCAGCGACACCATTCGCGTCATGAACTCTTCCTTTGAACGAACCTCGCCATCCGGATCGCTCGGGGCAAAGTCTTCGATATCGAAGACTGGCCGAATATCGATATCCGAGTCTTCGAGCATTGGGTTCGGACAGCGTTTCACCCAGTCGATCGCCTCTTGCATTGTCGCGACCTCCCACAGCCAAAAGCCCGCAATCAACTCTTTCGTTTCTGTGAACGGGCCGTCCGTTACGGTGCGGTCATTACCGTGAAAGTGCACACGCTTCGCTTCTGCGCTTGGCTTCAGCCCCTCGCCGGCTTTCATCACTCCGGCTTTGACGAGTTCTTCGTTGAAATTGCCCATCGCAGCAAGCAATTCTTCGCTGGGCATCTCGCCGGCTTCGGAACTCTTAGTCGCTTTAACGACTACCATGACTTTCATCACATTTCTCCCTGTGAAAATATCTCTTGATTGGGCGACAGTGTTAGCTCTGCATCGCGTTTGGGTCCATCCAGAACATCTCCCAAACGTGTCCATCCGGATCGGCGATGTTGCGGTTGTACATGAAGCCCATGTCTTGCACAGGGTTGATGTCAGCCGTGCCGCCATTGGCAGCCGCCACTTCATTCATTCGATCGACCATTTCACGACTGTCACAGGTCAATGCGAGCATCACTTCGCTTGAAGTATTTGGAGGAATAGAACGGCTCGTGAATGTTCGCCATTTGTCGTGAGTCAATAGCATCACGTAGATTGCGTCACTCCAAACCATACAGGCCGCTGTTTCGTCCGAGAACTTCGGATTGTTCTCAAAGCCGAGCGCATCGTAGAAAGCCATTGACGCTTTTAGGTCAGCCACCGGCAGATTGACAAAGATCATTTTTGACATGGATAGTTCCAAATTGTTTTCAATGCGAGTTGTTTGTTAGTCTCTGTCGAATTGATGGTTTGCTCACAACACCGAATTCCGCGTGGCAGGACGATGCGTAAAACTAAGACAATGAGTGCTCGACAAGTCGCGCCAGTTGCAGCAGCGACTCTTGCCAACCCTGATAACACGCATCGGCCGGAATCACTTCGGGAATTCCTTCCTGGACGATCGTCAAATCCGTGCCGCATGACGTTGTGCGCAGCGAGATGGTCACGTACATTTCGCCCGGCAAATCCGGGTCGTCAAATTGATCGGTATGACGGATTCGTTCGTTAGGCGTCAGTTCAGTAAACTTTGCCGAGAACGAATGAGCCTGACCCGTTTCCAAGTTGGTGAACGACATTCGGTAGCCACTTCCGACCGTCGCATCCATTACATGCACTTTGCCGATGAAGCCATACGGCGGAAGCCATCGAGCCAGTGCGTCGGCGTCAATAAACGCTTTGTAAACACGCTCTGCTGGTGCGCGAAGCACGCGGTGTAAGCGTACTGTGTTGCATTGATTCGACACGATTTGCTTTGTTCAATTACGAGGATGTCTATTGTTTGAAAGCCGCATCACGAGCGGAGATCAGCTTGTTGACGAACTCGTCCGCGGGCCGAATCTCGAACGGTCCCATCTTGACGCCAGGATGTTGTGACATCAACGCGATCGCATGGTTCAAGTCGCGAGCTTCAAGCAATAGGATTCCGCCGAGCATTTCCTTGGTCTCGGCGTATGGGCCATCTGTGACGTCAACTGTTCCATTCTTCATTCGAAGTGTCACGGCGTTTCTTGCGGATTGCAGGGCTTCACCACCGAGAAAATGCCCGCCCCGTCGCAGTTCATCATCGTAGGCAAAGCACTCCTCCATCATTCGCTGGCCCTCTTCATTGGACAGCGATTGTTGCTTGGATTCTTCGATGAATCCCATACAAACAAATTTCATCGTCCCATCTCCTGCTGATAACTTTGCCTGATTTCCGGTGCGTATTGTTGTCGCTTTGGAATTGGTCGAACAGCCACGGTTCGACTCGACAGCGTTCTGGAAAGATTCTGGAAATTTCCCGTGGACATCAACTTCGCGTGTGTTTTCCACTCATGAATTGCATAAAACTGCCATCTTCGGACTCGAGCTCGCTCATGAACAGCCATGTGTGGGCATCAATGATTTCGATTGTGTCGCGAAACTGGCCGATTCCACTGCCATCGAACTTGGGTCCTTGCGAAAGAAGTGGCAGCCGCTTGCCCGACGAGTCCAGAACGCCATGGTACGGCCAGATGTATGCCATCATCGAACCGATAAAGGTACCGACGTACTGGTTTTGGGCGGGATCGAAGCCCAACGTCATGATTGACGACCACGATCCACCGCCTGGCGACTCGCCGCTGCTTTCGCAGATCAGCCACATGCCACCGAGCGATCGACAGATCATTTTGCCCGTTGTCGTGGACCTGCCGCCATCCGGCATTTGGCAGCTGTGCTCTAACGACCAGTCGCCGACTAGTTGTTCGAGCCACTCATGTTCGGTTTGAGGTTTAGCAAACATAGTTATCGGAGTTCCCTGTTGTAATCTCGTAATGGATAGAGCTGCGGAAGCCCTTCTTCCCAATAGTCGAATGCATTGACGCTAAATCGACACGCCGTAATTTATTTTCTTGATGCATTGCAATGGCTTTTTCAGTTTCAAAGTATACGCAGCCATGTCCAAGCAAACCCGTAAACGACCAAGCGGGTGCAGTCGGCTTGGTAACGTCGCATTTCATGTGATTTGAGCGGTTTTTTTATCAATTGCTTGAGTTATTGGCGGCAAGCACATCTTTGACGCTAGTAAGCGATTCCAGAGCCGTTGCCAAATTCCGCTACGGTTCGC
>JBGTAI010000194.1:0-41516 GCA_041749955.1 Pirellulaceae bacterium
GCAAAACGAAGATCGATCGAAACGAAAAGTCGAGTTTGATAAGGAACTCTATCGCGCACGCAACATTGTCGAACGAGTTATTGGCTGGCTCAAGGAATGTCGCGCTGTCTTCTCGCGTTTCGAGAAGACAGCCATCAACTAAGCTGGGATGGTCAAGATGGCGTGCATCCAACGCTACCTGAAAATCCTCGCTCCAACCGTTTAGGGACAGAGCCTAGCAAAAAATCGATATTGATCGGTTTGACACACACCGCTTGCACACCGTGCGAGCCAAACTCGCTTAATATCGCGTCGATTTCGTCGTGATGGCCGCTAATCAGAATCGTACTTGTTTTAATGTCGGATTCAGCGATTCGTTGAATCACGCTGCGACCATGACTAGCACCGAGCTTGACGTCGACCAATACGATTTGGTGGCGCCGTTCGTTGATTTGGCTAACGCCGTCGAATTCATTGTGGGCAAGAGCGACTCGATAGTGACGTTCATTAAGGATTTGCCAGAGTGATTGGCAGAAACTCTCGTCATCGTCCACGACTAAAATCAGTGGCGCTTGCACGGCATGTTCGACTTTGGTCAGCAGTTCAGCAATGTTCACTGGCTTTTGAAGCACGTCCCATGTCCCAGCTTCGATCGCTTGCTTGATACCATCGCTTCCAGCGTAGGCGGTCACCATGATGGCAGCGATCGAAGGGCGTATCCTTTTGATTTCCCGGTAAAGCGTCGCGCCATCGATTCCTGGCATTTTGTAATCCAGTAACACGACGTCAAAGTTTCCCGCGCGAACGCACTGAAGAGCAGACGATCCATCAGAGGCCATCGTGACGTCGTAACCGAGGTCGTTCAATATGTCGGCAATATTCGCTCGAATATCCGCGTCGTCATCGACAACCAGCACACGATGGGGAGTTTCGGTGATCATTGCTATTTTGACCTGGGATGCATGGGCAAATGAAGGGCAAATGTGGTGCCGACACCAACCTCGCTTTCCACTTCGAGTCGCCCACGGTTCTTGTCGATGATCGCGGCGGAGATCGCAAGACCCAGCCCCATGCCACGAGCCTTGGTCGTGAAGAGCGGTTCGGTGATCCGACGCAGATCGTCACTTTCGATTCCGACGCCATTATCAATCACTTCGATGATGATCGCTTCGGCACGTTGTTGCGATGCGAGCCGAATCAAGCCGCCGTCTGGCATCGCGTCACGAGCGTTTCTCAGCAGATTGCGGAATACAATCGCGATCTGGTTCGGATCGATCGTCACAGTCGGCAGAGTCGGTGCAAGCTCGTTCTTAATCGTAATGTTATCTGGTATCGAGACCGTGCCAAGGACTTGGCGGATCAACACGTTGATATCACTCGATTCGACACGCGGCTCGGGCAAGCGTGCGATATCCGAGAGGGCGGTGATGACGCTGTCGACGAGCGAGACTTGCCGGTCGATCCGTTCGAGATGTTCCGTCATCTTTTCTGGTGACAGACTACGTGCATTGCGGAGGTAGTAAGCCGAGGTGCGAATTGCGTTGAGCGGGTTGCGGATCTCGTGAGCGATGCCACCCGATACTTGGCCAAGTGTTGATAATTTTTCCGCTTTGACCAAGTCAGCTTGAGCCGCCTGCAGTTCGTCCGTCCTTTGCCGAACACGCTGTTCAAGTAATTCGTTTACTTCGGTTAATTTTTGCTGTGCTGCCTTCAGGTCGCTGATGTCTCGAACGATTCCTGCAAACAGCTTGGTATCGCCGAGTTTCACTTCGCTGACCGCCAAGTGCATCGGAAAAGTGGTGTCATCTTTACGTTTCCCGGTAACTTCGCGTCCGATGCCGATAATTTTGGCGCGACCGGTTGTGTGAAAGCTTTCTAGATATCCATCATGTTCCGTATGATACGGTGATGGCATGAGAAGTTTCACATTGTTGCCGAGCATCTCTTGGGTTGTGTATCCAAACAGTCTGCTGGTTGCTGGATTGGTAGATTGAATGATGCCGCTAGTGTCGATCACGATGATCGCATCCACTGCGGTAGTGAGGATTGCGGAGAGGAGAGCTTGGTCGTTATTTTGCATGACTTAAAAAATTCATTGAACTACTTGGCGAAGGGTGCCCCAATTTTATTGACTTGGTACTCCACGCGAGAGGCACGCGGCAATCGTATTTTGAAGCATGCGCCGAGCGACGTCGGGGCGATCGAAATGGTACCACCGTGCGCTTCGATGATTCGTTGGCAAATTGGCATCCCGAGACCCGTTCCTGTTGCCTTGGTCGTGTAAAACGGCTCAAACAGTTTTTGTTTTTGCTCTTCGTTGAGTCCTGGTCCGTTGTCTTGGCAAATGACTTCGATGATATCCTGATCTGATCGGCATTGGACTTCGATGCGTACCGGGTCGTGGCACGCAGCCAGTGAGTTTTCAAACAAGTTGCGAAATACTTGTTCCATCCGAACCGTGTCAATTGACGCGATTACATCTTCGTTCGCAACGTTCTCAGTAAGATGTGCATCTCGTCCGTCGCGAATGGGACGGATGTCACTCCAAGCGCGTTGCCAAACGGAAGGCAGATAAGCCGCTGTGGGTTGCATCTGGATCGGTGCTGCGAACGACCGGACTTCTTCAAGTAAGATTTCCAGATCACCGGCGGCTCGCTGGATCGCACGTACATCTTCTTCAGCACTCGCGTTGCCCTCGATCTCAAGTGCGAGCACATCGGCGGCCGCCTTCATGCGTTGTAGCGCGTTTCGGCTTTCGTGCGCGAGAGCTGTCATAGTTTGGCCGATTGCTGCGAGTCGTTCAGCATGGAGTGACCTCGCTTGAGCTTCCTCCAAGTCACTCACGTCCACACCCACAGCCAAGACGGCTTGGATCGCTCCGTCGAGTCTCTTGAGCGTCGTGTTCGACCAACGAATCTTGTGACACAGACCGTCCTTGCCGAAAACATCGTTCACGACGCCACGGGTATGCACGTCGTGAGCGGTCGCGATGAACACCTCTTTGATGCGTTCACGGTCTTCTTGCAGGACGCATGCCTCGAACCAATCTTTACCTCGCAATTCTTCGACTTCCCAACCCGTCATGTCCTGGAAGTAGCGATTGAAGCGAAGGACGTTTCCATCGAGATCGAGTACCAAGATGATCGCTTCGGCGGTATTCAGCACTTCGTCGGCAAAGTGCTGTTCCTCAGCCAACTTATTTTGGATCTCTCGCTTTTCGGCGACCCGATTGACAATAACGCGGAGCTCGTCCGGGAAAACAGGCTTGATGACATAGTCCGTCACACCGAGACGCATCGCAGCAATTGTGCTTTGGATATCGCCATAGCCGGTGACAACGATGATCTCCGCTTGAGACATTCGCGTCTTGATTTGCGGAATGAAGTCTTCGATCATGCCGTCGGGCAGACAGCGGTCCGTGATGACGAGGCCAATTCTTTCTGCATTGACGACTGATTTGGTTTCGTTGAATGTGGAAACCGTCGCGATGTCGTGACCATCCAACTCAAGAATGTCCCGCAGATTCGACAACGTGTCTGGGTCGTCTTCGATAAGCAGGATGCGAAAAGGTTGGTCCACCGCGAGACGATCGTAAGTAGGCTACGGATAGGCTGACCCAATGTCTTTGCCTACCACCCAATCGTACCAGTGGTCTTTCAATGGCGTCTAGTATCCCACGTGTTTTTGCCAAAATGAATCCCGCACGCCTCCTTGGTTGCCAAAGCGAAACTCGATCAATCATTCTGTTTTGTGCGGCGAATTGAGTCGATGCGGGACATGAACTTGATTGTCAATTTGCATGCCGATCGACAAAGGGCGAATTGCTTCTTGTGCCAATTGCTTCATGTAGAAGCTCGATACTTCGCCAAACAGCGTCACCACCGCGTCATCGATATCGAGTCGTACGCGAGTGAGTTCTCCGTAGCCCGTGTTTCGAAGTGCAGCTTGAAACGCAGCTTTCTTGTCGGAGCTGTCACTATCCGATCGAAGATGATGGGACGGCGGGTTGGGAGTTTGTCGCCGCACCAGTGATTGTGCTTGAATCGCCATGGTACCGTCCATCATAACGCGTTCAGAAGTCAGCGGTGAGTGACGAAGTGACTGGATGGGCGTTGTAATTGACATGCTTCTTGCAATGCGAAAATTGTGCCGAGACCTTGTTGTATTTTGGCGTCCGTTTGGGTCAATGAAGGAGTTCGGCACTGGGCTTGCACTGTTGACAGTGTTTTGGTTTGTGCGTGGAAGGTAAAATGGATGAATCGTTTGCTATTCGCTGATGCACCGCTCGCTCAGCAGATGCTGGAGGTTTCGCCGGCTGCGGTTGCTGTAGTCGATGACGACGGAACGATCCAGTTTGTGAACCAGAATTTTACGGACTTGCTTGGTTTTTCGAGCGATGAGATCTTGGGTCAGTCATGCAAGGTGATCCTGCCTGGCACACTTTGCTGTGACGTTGTGCCTCAGGACTCGCACCTTTGCAAAAGCAATTCTGTAGCAAATCACTGCAAAAATACAAAAGCGTATGCTCGCGCAAAAGACGGTTCGGACAGACAGGTACTGCTCAGCGTTCACAAAATATCGTCCTCCCAAATCGGGTTAAGGGTGTTCAACTTGGTGGTTGAGAATCACCTACTCTTCGGTCCTAGCCAAATCGAGTCAGAGCGATTGTCTGCGGTTGCTCAGATGGTCAGCGGGCTTGCGCACGAAAGTCGCAATGCTCTGCAGAAAGCAGTCGCCTGTTTGGACCTTTTGGAGTTGGACCTCGAAAGTAATCAGGACTTGATGCTGCTCGCCAACCAGATTCGCGAATCGCTTGCTGATCTTTTGGAAAACTATGATGAAGTTGGACGTTATGCAGCTCCCATACAGCTGAAACTCGAACCAGTGAAGCTGATGTCGCTATGTCGCCAGGTGTTTAGCGAAATGTCATTGGGGCAAGGCGGCATTGCTCATGAATTGGTTTTCTTGGGGACGCCAGAGAATGAGCCCTGGGGTGTGGTGGACCGACAGCGAATGAACGACGTGTTCGATCATCTGTTGAGAAATGCCATCGATGCCGCGAGCGGACGCGCGTTGATTGAGGTGAGTTGGGAGAACGTTATTTGGAGAACGCAAGATGCGTTGAAATTGAGTCTTCACGATTACGGGAGTGGTTTTAGCGATCATGCGCTCGACCATGCGTTTGAACCGTTTTTCACAACGAAGCTCCGTGGAACTGGCTTGGGACTTTCTGTCTGTCGTCGAATCGTCGAAGCGCACCACGGCGAGATCGTGGCCTCGAACGATGCTCGGGGCGGTGCCGTTCTGCGTCTAACGATTCCGCTCGATCCTCGCAAAACTTGAACGATTGAGCCCCAAAAGCTCGCCAGGTGTGCGATAATGCACATCGCGGTGTGTTTATTTGCACGCAGTCAGGTATTTCAAGGCCATTTTTCGTTTGGAACGGGAATCGCGTTGATTCCGCTTTCGTCTCCAAACAAATAAGAGTTCATGAATGACTGAATCATCCATCAAGTTGCTATTAGTTGACGACGAAGACGACTTTCGCCGAAGTTGCGTGAAGTACATGGAACGCAAGGGCCACGACGTCAAAGGTGCCGCCAGCGGGGCTGAGGCGATGGGGCTTTTGGAACGAGAGTCCTTCGACGTAGCCGTGTTCGACATGGACATGCCCGGGATGACCGGGTTGGAGTTAATGCAACGCGTCAACGAATCAGCTCTTGATCTCGAGGTCGTTTTTCTGACCGGCCACGGGAGCATCGAAACAGCCGTCTCGGCGATGAAACTTGGCGCATGCGATTACCTAACAAAACCATGTTCGCTTGGTGATCTCGAGCATCATTGCTTGCTTGCACGCGACCGCAACAGCCTCCGGCAAGAGAATAAGCAACTCAAGGAAATCGTTTCACGTGCCAAGCCGAAGCAGAAACTTGTTGGTGAATCTTCGTTGATGAAGGATGTGGTGCGAATGATTGAAAAGGTAGCGCCAACTTCCAAGCCGGTGCTTATCGAAGGAGAAAGTGGCACAGGCAAGGAGGTCGTTGCTCGCTCAATCCAAGAACGCAGCGAGCTGGCTGATAAGCCATTTGTAACGATCAATTGCGCCGCTTTGCCAGAGAGCTTGGTTGAAAGCGAACTGTTTGGTCACGTGAAGGGTTCCTTCACGGGTGCGACGGTGGACAAGCCTGGATTGTTTGAGATTGCTGATGGTGGCACGTTGTTCATTGACGAAATTGGAGAGCTGCCGCTTGCACTTCAACCGAAAATGTTGCGAGTTCTGGAAGACGGTTCACTTCGTCGCGTCGGATGCCATCGCGAGCGAAAAGTGAAAGTTCGGATTATTGCGGCCACCAATCGCGATCTGAAGACTGCGGTCAAAGAAGGCCGGTTTCGGGAAGACCTCTACTATCGAATCAACGTCATGTCGTTGACGCTACCGCCGCTGCGACACCGCCAGGGCGACATTGAGCTTCTGATTAACCATCTGTTGCCTCGAGGTTGGTCGATCGATGCGGATGCGAAAGACGTTTTGGTGCACTATGGCTGGCCAGGCAATGTTCGACAGTTGATTAATGTGCTCGAGCGGGCAACCATCCTTGCCGACGATCAAGATATCACGCTCGATGACTTGCCGAGTGACATCGCGCATTCAATGGATGACGAAATTGAGATGGGCGGAGAGGCGTGTCCGGATACAAGTTCGCTCTATGAGAGAAGGCCCGTGGTGGGGTCTCAGGACGTCGGCGTCGACGAACTCGTGAAAGCTCATGTGCTGACAGTGCTCGCAAAAGAGGGAGGCAACAAGGCACGAGCGGCGAGAAAGCTGGGGATTCATCGCCGTAAGCTTTATCGGCTACTTGACCGTTGGAGCGAGGGAGTCGCTGTGGAAATCCTTTAAGCTCGTCGGTGTTGAACCATTCAGACCCCGATGACTCGTTTCGCAAAGAGCAAAAGCGAGACGATGGCAATTGCTACCACCGCGAACCAAAATGTTTTTTGATGCGGCGAATCTTTCCATTTCCGGATGCTCATCAGACTTCTCGCTGGTTTGTTTTTTGTGGGGACGGAGATGGCATGCATAGGGGCAACTATTGTGCCGCGTGGTTGCTCAACCGGTTGGTTGTTCACAGGCAAGTAGCTGTGAGACGTCAGAGACTTTGCCCAATGCGATCAGGACATCGTCAGGCCTGATTTTGGTGGAAGCCGCCGGTGGCAGAAGCACCTCTCCATCGGGACGTCGAATCGCGACAATGATGACGCCTCGGGCGCGAAAGTCCGTATTTACAAGCGTCTGGTTCGCACAATGCGAGTCTGCGGTCACGCGTATCTCGGCTAAGTCGAGCGTTGTACCCGACCCAGATACGAACTCAAAGAAATCTTCGACTTGAGGGTTGATAAGAAGTTGAGCCATCGTCGTGGCCCCGGTGGCGAAGAGACTGACAACACGGTTCGCCCCAGCTTTTTCCATTTTGTGGGCACTGTTTTCGTCCGTGGCTCGGGCGATGATCTGCAGTTTCGATGCGAGTAATCGAGCGGAAAGAACAACGTACAAGTTGTCCGCATCGCTATCCAGAACGACGGCCATGCCACGAGCTCGCTCGATTCCCGCATTAATCAGTGTGCGGTCGTTGGTGACATCATCTCGCAAGCATAGCCAACCTTGCTGTTCGCACTCCAGCAGCGCTTCTTCGCTATGGTCTACGACCACGAATGGTAGTTTGCGATCGGCCAGGTATTGCGAGATTGTTCGTCCCATGCGACCGAACCCGCAGACAACGTAGTGATTCTCGATCGACTTTAATGTTGAATTCATTCCCAATCTCCTCAACCAGTTTCTCATTTCCGCGCGAACAACCATTTCGCCCAGCTGCGCGATGGCAAAAAGAAAGACACCCAAGCCGAAGACGAGGTACACGATCACGAATACTCGCCCGCGATCCGACAGCGGCCGGACTTCCCCGTAACCAACCGTACTCAGCGTAATCACGGTCATGTACGCGGCGTCAAGCAACGACCAGCCTTCGACCAACCAGAACCAGCCTGTGCCCACTGCGGTTAAGATCATGAGTACGGCGATGATCCAGGCCAATCGACGCATGAGTGTTTTCGCTGGCTACAAAATGCTAAGTTCTGGGGCGTGTCTGTGGGCAGCATCGTAACCTACCCGACGTTTGCAAGTTCGTATGACGGATATCTTGCCCGATGTTTTTTTGGTTTCTCGTCGTCGCCCAGTTTACGTTGTCAGCGGTTTTAGTGTTATCGACCCGCTGGTCGCCGATTCCGTGGTTGGCGATCTTGGTTTCGATGCCTGGAGCGGCACTCGCTGTTTGGGCTTGGGGAAAAGTCGGGCTGCTCAAACTTCGAATTCATCCGACAACGACTGCGAGTACACGATTGATAACCAGCGGTCCTTTTGCCGTCGTCCGTCATCCGATGTACACAGGATTGCTTTGGTTCACAGCCGCGTTCCAGCTCGATGAGTTTGCTTGGTGGCGTCTTGTCGCCTGGTTCGCGTTGGCGATTGTGCTGTATTCCAAAGCCTGTGTTGAGGAAAAGGACATCAACCTTCGTTTCGCGGAATACAACGCATACCGCGATGAAGTTGGAAGGTTTTGGCCCAAGTTTTAAAAACTACTTGGTTTTCGCATTCGATTCTATGCTGTCCTGAGGTGGACTGGCGACTGGTTCGCTTGCCTGTGTACGCATCGTTTGGTGACAATTCACACAGCAAACCGTCATTTGGTTAAACGCCAACGTGACTCCAGCTAGATTCTTTTCGTCAGCATTTTGGATCATTTCGTCACATACTCCTTCGAACATTTGGAGCTGACGTCGATAGTTTGCGTGTCGTGAACGAACGAATCCCTCCACTTTGCTGAGCGTACGCATTTGCCGCGCATTGGCGCCGATTGCCTCGAAATCAGCTGAGGCGAGTCCACGCAAAATGTCCTGAGAGTAGGCCATTTTTCTCTGCATCCAGAAACTGGTTGACTTCTCCGTTTGTTCGTTCTCAGTTTTTACTGGGGAATCGCCGATCGTGATTGCCGACAAGAAAGCGATGGACAGCAAAGTTACAAAGGCACGCATGGCAGGTTCCTGGATATGAGTTTGGTGATTCTTTGTCGAAGTATTGGCTGGCTAGCCCCGCAGCCTTCATGACTGTGGTCGCATTGTCACGAGAGTGAGGCATTACGCACACTTGCCGGTGGTCATGGTTAGGCTAACGCATGTCGAGCAAGTGATACGCAAGGCGTGTTCCAAGTTGTAAACGTCGGTGGTGTGAACAAAGCTGAGTTGGCGTTTTGGGCGTCAATAGACGGTTTCATCCGCCTTGGCATCTGCTTTGCTAGAGAACTGTTTGGGCTTTAGATACCTACTCGGGAGACCATGCAATGAAGACAACAACACCCGCTAAAGACGCTCGCGAAGTATTTGAGATTTGGCGTCGCGAGGATGGTGAACTCTCCGCACGCCTCGATGCGATTCGATGTTTCATGGTGAGTGAAGCGAGTCCAGATTCTTCGTGCTGCGCTAACGTTGCACGTCGCTTAAATGAGTTCCGCGAATATCTCGTTAACCACTTCAGTGCGGAGGACAAACTTAGCGATCAACTTGCTGGGTTTTATCCAAAAGCGAGTCCGGAAATCCAAGCGATGAAGCGCCAGTCCACTCGCGACCATCAACGCCTTCTTGGCCAGCTCGATGAACTCGTCGGGAACCTGAGTCAGTCCAAGCCTCATTTCGATTCGTGGAAGGCCGCGATCGAAAAGGTTGAGTGGTTTGTTGACTTGCTTGAACAGCACGAAGATCAAGAAGCAGAAAGTGTGTCTGCGTTAATGCCTCACGATTGCTGAGGCAGTTTTTTCCATGAGAGACGATGGAGGGCGACGCTTGAGGGCAAGATTCCGCATGTCCGCTAAGCCAATTCTGGGGCAATAGAGTCGGTTTTCACGAACATACGGAACTCAAAGCAATCGTCACGGCTGTTTTTTGACGATGTCAGTATGGTTCTTTCTCAGGTACGTGTGGCACTCAACGCAACGGACGGTGAGCGATACGTAACCGAGGGTTGCAAGGTTGATGTTCTTGTCTTCTGCTGCTTGGATTAATGTGTCGACAGATCGCCGGAAGTCATTGCTGTGGCCAGTGTACTGTTCGGTTTGATAAACGTTCCAGCCGCTTTCCATGCTGAGAAGTTTGAGTGATCGAGCGTTGCTGGCTATCTTATCAAAGTCTTCTAGCACAACCCCTTCCAGGATGTTTTTAGCGCGATCCAATTTCATCTGCATCAGAGGTTTGACATGAGAGGTATCGATAAGCGGTGGATCGGCTGTCACCTGGTGTGTCAAAAGAACGGTGAGCGCGACGGTACTAACGAGTGATGTAAGAGGGGTCATTGGCGAGATTCCTTGCAGTTAATTTTGTGGAATGGCTGTGAATTGTGGAGCTTGGTATTGGTCTTTTTGAATCCCGTGAACGACGCGATTGCGAGTGATCCAGACGCTGCATGACGCATGACGAAGGACATAACGGGCCGTGCTGCCCAGCAAAAAACGTCCCAGCGTGCTGCGGACGGTTTCGCCGACGACCATCAAATCAATCTTGTGATCCTCTGAGAAACGAACGATTCCTTCGCCGACGTGATTGCTTTCGACTAAGTGCGTCTGCAAGTGTGGCGTGAAATCTTTGAGCTGGTCTTTGGCGAGTGATAACGTGGTTTCGTACTGTTCGACGGCCTCAGGGGCGTACGTGAGCGAACCGAAAAACTCGTTGATGTATGCGGCAATATAAACGACATGGAACTCCGCCCCGTTACCCCAGTTCACTTCCGAGATTTCCTCCAGTGCTGCTTGCGCAGGCCCGCTATCATCAAAGGCCAGGCAAACACGGATCGGGCGATCTGATTCGCTTAACCCAGTCGGCCGCACGACCAAGACGCTGCAAGGTGCGTGGGTCGCAACATGGTCACTCACGCTGCCCAGCAAGATGCGGCTAATCTGCGAATGGCCTGTCGCTCCAACAACCACCAAGTCGCTCTTTAGCTCCTTCGCAACATCAACAATCGCTTCACCGATGTTCCCCTCTCGAATGACGTGCCGGATATCCGCATTTGCTCCTGCAAAGAACGAGGTGATATGAAGATACCTTTCGACGGCAAGTTCCTTTTCACGCTCGAACGCCGACTCGAGAATGTCTGTGGTCATGTAGCTGCTATGGACATACGGTCGCGGAACCACGCTCACAATCGTCAGTTCCAATCGATCCAAATGCGGCAAATGAGCGATCAGCCGAGCGGCTTGTTCAGATACAGGCGATTCATCAATAGCGATCAGTACTTTATGCATGATTGGATCCTTGAGAGAGTTGTTGGTCGTGAACTGCAACTGCAGTGCCATTTGCCAATCGCGAAGTTTTCGATCGAGTGAGATCCAGACGCTGTGCGGATTGTCTCATGTTGTCCGCACTGTCTCGGTTTTTGCGTTACTTTCACCGTGTTTCCGTCGTCTGCTATCACGTTTGTGTATCGATCTGGTCCAGCAATGACGGCGGTCAACGAAATTGAGTCTTGTAGGCCGCGTCTTCTTTAGTTTCGGTCCACCACTTGCAGAGGATTTCAACGCGCAAGATATGTGGAAGAGCTGAGATACAGTTGCATCTTGCCAGTGGCCCATTCACACCTATGACACACCCCATGAAAACTGAACGTGAAGCGGATCCAGCGACCAAGCACGCGGAGATGGACGACTACCTGGATTACCTGAAGCATCAAGTCGTCCACAAGTTGCACGAGGAAACTCAGACCAAGCAGGGGCGTGCGGAGTTGATTCGGAGTACTGGCGTCGACGACCTCGTGCTCACGGATGAACTTGTGGAGCTGGGGATCACCGCGGACGGCGTCATCGCGTTGCGGCTGTTTCCTTTGGTGCTCGTTGCTTGGGCGGATGGTCGGATCAACACCAGCGAACGCGAAGCCGTGATGTCAGAAGCTTTGCGTTTCGGGATCTCAGATGACTCAACTGCCTGGCTCATTTTAGACAATTGGCTGATGAGTCGCCCATCCTCTCTCTGTTTGGATGCTTGGAAGCGATACACGCACGACACCTTTGCCCAAATGTCCGACGTCGCTGCACAACGGCTCATCGAGTTGACGACTCACCAAATGACATCCGTGGCAAAATCCTCCGGAGGTCACCTGGGGTATGGCAAGGTCTCGGAGAAGGAACACTCGATGATCAACCAAATTGTTGCCACGATGAAGATCCAGGCGAGATAAAAAAACATTTCCTTTCCCGTCTTAACACTGATGCACGAGGCAGTAGTTCAATGAAACGAGAAGTCCTGAGCACGATTGCTCTATTATGCGTGGCCTTCATGGTCAATCCTGTGCTTGCACAGCAGCCACTTGGTCCGTCCCAGCAAACGCCGGTTGAGCAAAGAGCGCCGATTGAGCAAAGAACGTCGATTGATGTGGCGGTGGTGCCAATCGGAGATGCACAGGGAGCTTTGATGAAGTCCAAATTGGTGACTTCACAAAAGGTGCTGGCAGGACTAGTTCGCAAGGATTTTGACGCCATCGCGAGCGGTGCTCGAGATATGAAACGAATCAGCGAGGCTGCGGAATGGCCACGTGCTCGAGACAGCGTTTACGAGCACTTCGGCAAAATCTTTCGCCAGCAATGCAACCAGCTCGAGCAACTCGCTTCTCAAGGAAATAGCGAGGGTGTCACCTTTACCTACTTGAGCATGACGAACACTTGCGTCAACTGTCATGACTACGTGCGTGATTCGTTCCGCATCGCCCAGCCGAATCAAGGCAATGTGAGGCTGATTCCGTCCGAGTGGCCCGCCATCGAGGCCGAGCCCGAAATTAACAGGCAACCAAAGCGTAGTGATTAAATTTAAGGCTCGTCGATGACTTCAAGTTTGACTGAAACACAAGTTCGTTCTTTGACGGATGTGGGCTTGGCGGCGTTGACGATGCAGCCAACATTCCAATTGCAGATTGCAATGGATGCGGACCAAATAGCGAAGCGTATTCGCAGAGCACTGGAGGAAGCTGAGTTTCGCAAGCACGCGAAATCGGCCGGACGATGCGTTGATTTCACGATCGATCCAACGCAGCAACGGTTCTGGTCACCGCATCTCTCGGTGCAATTGAGTGATGCCGAGACGGGGTCACTCGTGTTTGGGCGATTTTCGCCACGCCCGGAAGTTTGGACCATGTTCATGGCAATTTACGGGCTGGTGGCTGTTACCGTTTTTGGCGCAGCAATCTATGGATACGTCCAATGGATGCTCAAGATTGACCCTTGGGCATTGATCGTGATTCCGTTCGGGTTTCTTGTCATCGGATTGCTGCACGTCGCTAGCCTGATAGGCCAGCGATTGAGTAGTGACCAAATTCACATCCTGCTCGAACGGTTTAAGTCGGTTCTCCAGACGGCGTTGGACGACTCGATGGCTCGCTGAACGCGGTTGTTTGCTTGACTGCATCAAACTCGTTGCCTGTGACATACGCACAGACTTCGGTTTTGTCGCAGGAACCACACGCGATCCGAATCACGTCGCTGAGTGAAGCGGTTACTGGTGTGTGGCTAACGAAATCACTGAGAATCGATAATTGTTGGCACATAAGTGCTTCTCCGGTTCAGGGACGTTTTGGGGTAGATTTAGTTTTTGGGCGAATCGTTCTTTGTTTCGACCTCATCGACCAAGATTCGAATGGAGGGCGTGTCAAGATCGTCGTATTGGCCATTTTGAATGCAGTAAACACAGGCCATCATTCCCGACGCACCCAGCAGAATGGCGACAGGCAGAGCAATGAAGAGAACACTCATAGTTGACTTTCTCGGTTCTTGTAAATTGGCCAAACGAGACAGAGTGACAGTACAGTGACGGAGCTGATCGGCATCAGGATCGCCGCAAGTAAGGGGCTGATGCGGCCAGCCATCGCCAGCCCAACAGCCACGAGGTTGTAAGCAAGTGAAGTCGCGAATGCCGCGTGAATCAGCGATGAGGTTCGGCGGGAAGCGTCGACAAGTGAACTGAGGGTCGAAAGCTGGCCAGTCGCGATGAATACCGGTGCGGCCCTCAAGCTGACCTCAGCACCGCCACGTACCGCGATGCCAACATCCGCCGCAGCCAGAGCGGCTGCATCGTTGGCACCATCGCCGACCATCACGATTGTGCGGCGGCTTGACGATTGGTTCAGTGAACTGGCTTGCAGTGATTTGATGTGACGTAGTTTGTCTTCGGGTGATAGGCCACCGTAACAATGGTCTCGGCTGATCCCGAGTTGGTCGGCAACCTGGTTCACGATCTCGGCGTGATCTCCAGATAAAACGCCGACAGTCCAGCCGCATTTCGCAAGCTGGGACACCGTCGCGGCTGCATCCGGTTTGATCGTGTCTTGAACGGCTAGCACGGTGACGGCGATTCCATCCACCGCAATCACAATGGGGCTGGAGCTGTTCTTAAGACAAGAATCAGCTGCTTGAAGTGTGCTGTCATCCAAATAGATCGCGTGTGATTGTGCGAAATCAAAATTGCCCACGAGGATCGCACGCCCGTCACAGCGGCCTGTGACACCGCCGATGCCGACCTCTACATCAGCAACCTCGACATCAGCAACTTCGATTTCGCTACGACCCTCAATTTCGTTGCCTGGAGTTCGAACTGGCAAACAGAGGCGACGTGCTAAACCATGGATTGCCTCAGCAATCGGGTGTTTGCATCCGCGTTCGATGGCGTCTGCCAACACGATCGCGTCTTGGTCACCGTAAACGAGCGAAGCCGATGGGCGACCCTCAGTGAGCGTTCCCGTTTTATCGAACCAGATCGTGCCAGGCTTTGCGAGTTGTCCCAGCGTTGCTCCATCGCGAATGTAAATTTTTTGTTTGGCGGATCGCCCGAGGCCAACAGCAATCGCCAGGGGCGTCGCGAGTGCCAGCGCACAGGGGCACGCCACGATCAACAATGCCGTCGCGCTAGACGCCGCGACGTACAAGTCAACGGTAGCCCACCATGCGAACGTCGCTACTGCAAGTATCGAAACGACGGTCACAAACACACCGCCAATTCGGTCGGCAAGTTGCACAACCGGAATGCGTCCCGCCGAAGCCTCTTCAACGGATTGCATGACTCGGCCAATCCGGCTGTCTTTCCCGATAGCCGTGACACGAAAGTCAAACTCGCTCTGCAGATTCACGACACCAGCTTCGACACTGTCGCCGACATCGACGCGAACATGGCGACTCTCGCCTGTTAACAAGGCTCGATCCAGCAACGATCGGCCGCGGACAATCGTCCCGTCGGCTGGAACGCTTTCTCCAGCAAAGACTCGTACGGTGTCGCCATGCTGCAAACGCTCGGCGAGCACCATCGCGACGGCACCATCACCGGTGAGTCGTCTGGCATGACGTGGCGTGATTCTCAGCAATAGATCGACCGCTTTGGCCGCACGATGTTGCTGATGAAACTGTATCCAGCGCCCAATCAAAAGCAGGAACACCAAGATCGCTAGTGAATCAAAATAGACGTCTCCACGCCCAAGGATGACGCTGACGATGCCCGTGATACTGCCAACCGATAACCCGAGTGCGACCGGAAGATCCATGTGGGGAGTTCGTGTTCGTAACGATGCGATCGCACCGACAAAGAAGGTTCGACCGGGAATCGCGACCGACACTAATCCCAAGCCAGTTCCGATGAACGTCAAGAACTCACGGTGCGACGCAGCCAACCCCGTTGCATCGCCGGCATATAACGCGACCGCAATCCACATGGCATTGGCGGCACAGAAACCAGCAATCGCAATCTGAGTGAGAAGTTTCCGATTCTGTGTCTGGAACGCTTGGTCATCGCCGTCAATGTAGGGAGCAAGTTCATATCCGATTCGATTCAGCAGACGTGCTATCTCGCTGAGTCGGATCGTCTTGGGATCGAAAACGATTTGAATTGAATGATTGCTCATCTTGACGCGAGCGGACCGCCATCCCGGTGTGCGAGTGGCAACGTTTTCAATCAGCCATGCACACGCGGCGCAGTGAAGTCCCACGATCGCAAGCCGAGTCTGTAGCCAGCCGTCGGATTGCACACTTGGCTTCGACGGCCCCAAGAACTCTTCGTCATCAAAAACGTCAAAGGAGGCATCTGAATCAAGCGAAGCCCGATTCTGTTGCGAGGAATCGCGAAGTTCGTAGAACGATTCAAGGCCCCAACCTTGAATAAGCTCGTAGGCTCCCTTGCACCCGTTGCAGCAAAAAACAGCTGCCGGATTTGTGTCACAGTGAACAGGCGTCGGCAACCCACAGTGCACGCAAGGCTTGGTAAGAAAGCACCCCTGTGACTTGTAATCGCTGATCGCTGATTCGGGAGAACGTTTCTGGAGCGAGATCACTTGTTCGCCTCCATTGCTGCGCGGCAGCATGGCAACATCACATCGTCGGCGTGTTCCACTTGTTGAACGAGCGTCATCGAGTGATCACCGGCGGGCTGGAGATTATCGAGTGAACGCAACCCCGAGAATCCGCGTCCACTCGCAGTAAATACGCCTGTGGTCACGAGCAGCAACGCCGTTCCAATGGGGACGAGGTTCGACGTGTATTTGGATAGCATCCCCGTGCCCGCAATTAGGCTTGTGAGTGCAGGGACGGTGCCAATCCAAAAGGCGAACATGGCAAGTGTGCCAGCGAACGCATTGCCGGTGCCTGCAGCTACGAGCATGAACACATAGAGCCATCCACATGGCAGAAACGTTGTAAGAAATCCGATGCCGAAGGCACGGCCAATCGGTGAGCGGCGAGCCAGGAAAGGTCTCAATCGCACCAATGCACCCGCGATCCGCGACGGACGCACTGTCGAGTTCGGCGAGTAGGGCGAGTTGGGGGCAGCTATTCGGAAGTAAGTCCACAGCTTGACGATTCCGACGAGTACCATCATTCCGCCAGCCAATCGGGCTGCGGTGACTTGCCATCCGATCATCTCACCGCCCACATCGACAAGGCTTCCGAGGTAACCAGCGATGCTGCCGGCAAGCAGATACGTTGTCAGTCGGCCGAGATGGTACATGCTCGTCGAGATCACAACGGTGCGACGCGGTGTTGATCCACCAGCGCCACTTGCAAAGATCGCCAATGGTCCACACATGCCGACGCAGTGCAAACTGCCGAGCACGCTGGATGCAACTATTGCGAAAAACAGATACCACATGATCTAGGTCTTATTTGGCCGTTCCGTACACGCTGTCACTACAACGAGAATTCTTCAGCAACTTGAATCGGTTCAGCAGCACCAGCGACCGTTACGTTCACCTGCCACAATCCGTCGTTGGGCATCAGGGCACTGGCCATGAATTTGCCATCACCGACACTTGACATTGCCAGTGTTTGCACCTCGGATGCACGTGCGTGACGATAGACCGTGGCAGTGACTTCCACGTTGGGTAGCCCAACGCCCGTCTTGTCCGTAATCGAGAATGCGATCGCACGTGAGCCGTTGGTATTGGTCGCACGAGAGACATCAAGATCGGTTACTAGCCCCAGTCGTTTGGGTGCCGCTATCGCGGATTGATGTTCGTCCCAATGCAATGCAGCTTCGTGGTAATCGGGTACGATTGCAACCGAAGGATCGCTCCCAGCCAAGCGTATCGCCACATAGCCAATTGCCAATTGAATCCCCAGCAATCCAACGACGAGGGAGACCCAGAATCGTTTGGCTTTGCGTTCGGCGAGAATGCGTTGAGTGTCTTGATTCATGAATGATGATCCTACTTAGAAACCGGTCCCAATAATCTCAGCTCAATGTTTCGCGTATTGCCGCTTTGGTCGGTCACCAAAACCTCGCAAACGTGATTGCCTTGACGAGCAGTTAGACGACTGGGGAACATGATTGTGATCGGAACTAACTGGCTCTCGGAGACTTCGAGTGAAAGCCGGTCTTCGTCAACAACGGAGAGCGTCGCATTTTCTGCGCCGGAGATAGCAATTGCGTACGTTTGTGGCTGGTCCAAACGATTCACCAACCGGACTTGAAACGAGTTGGAGATCATTCCTGTCGTTGTCGTCGAGAATGGTGCCCCCTTGCCGCGGATCAACCGTGCGTCAAAGCCGCTTTTGGAAGCGATCGCAAACCCCAGCCCACCAAGAATGACAGTCAACACGATGGGATAAATGATGGTGCGCGCTCGAAGGATTCGCTTTGGCTTGCGTGCGATTGAATCCTGCGAGCTGAATCGAATCAGTCCTGGTGGTTTGTTGAGTCGGCTCATCACGTCGTCGCAAGCGTCAATGCACTGGGTGCAATTGATGCACTCCATTTGCAATCCGTTGCGAATGTCGATTCCCGTTGGACAAACGACCACGCAGCGATTGCAATCGACACAATCCCCCACGGGTTCACCCGGCTCATGTTTCCCCTTCTTGCGAGGTTCACCGCGAACTGGGTCGTAGGCAACGATCATTGATTGTTCGTCGAGCATTACCGACTGGAACCGTCCGTACGGGCACGCGATCAGGCAGAGCTGTTCGCGAAAAAACAAAAAGTCGTAAAGCATCGCGATGGTTGTCGCACCCATCACAAGAAAAGCTGTCGGATGCTCGATCGGTGAAGATCGGACCCAAACCGCTAAGCGTTCAGTGCCAACAAAGTACGCCAGGAACGTATGGGCAAGAAACATGCAGAGTACAACGTAAACGGCGATACGAGCCACCTGCCCAACCGCCGAGCGATCCTTTTTCGGAAGACCGCCTTTGCCGCTGACGCCGCCAAACAAACGGTCGATGGGACGGAACAAGAACTCCATGTAAACCGTTTGCGGACAAGCCCATCCGCACCACGCACGCCCCGTAATCGCGGTGACCAAGACGATCGTCAGAAAGACGCTGAGCATCAACATCGCGAGCACGACAGTGTCCGTCGGCAGAAACGTCTTTCCCAACACCGTGAACTCGCGAGCCGCGATATCCAACAGGATCAACGGTTTCCCAGCAATGCGAAGATGAGGGATCACAACAAACACGATCATCAAGACGTAAGCGACGATGCGCCGACGATGCCACCAAATACCAGTCGACAGCTTCGGGTGCATCCACCGCCGACGACCATCTCTCTCCAGTGTGCTGAGAACATGTTCGTCGGCTGGCAGTAATGCATCGGCAGCGCTGCTTTTGTCACTGTCACAGCCACTGCAGCCACCCGCGCATCCACCAACTGTGGGCAAGGGAACGCTTGATGGAGATTCAGATGTTGGTGTCATGATTCGTTTTTTGCTGCGTTCGGCTTGTTATTCGTTTGAATCGTCATCGCTATCAGCTTCGGATTCAGCTTCTGGCCAAGCGGGAATCGCTTGCCCTTCGGCAGGTCGTGGACCAGCAAGGTTTTGACCACGAAGCGACGCGACGTAGGCGGAAACCAGGACCACTTCGTTAGGGTGCAGACGATTTGCCCACTTAGGCATCGCTCCATTGTTGGCGCCTTCATTGATGACGCGAGCAATGTCCTCGATGTTGCGAACATTCTTGAAGCTCTCGTCGGTCAAGTTGGGGCCGATTTGTCCTTCACCGTCGCGGCCATGGCACGAAATGCAGTTGGCTTTGAAAACGGATTTTCCGACTTGGACCCAACTTGGCTTGTTCATGTAGGACACGATCGTGTTGGCGTCTGGCTTGAGTTCACCGATCTCCTCGAACTGCAACCGAGTATTCGCAGCCATCGCGGTGTTGTATTGATCTTCGACACTGCGTCCTTCAACGCCGGAGTGATACAACATCAAATAAAACGGACAATACACAATCGAGGCAACGAACAACCACTTCCACCAACCTGGCAGCGGGTTGTCGTATTCTTCGATACCGTCGTAAGCGTGGTCGGTACGCGGTGCGTCACTCATAGCGTGGGTCCTCCACTTGGTCGTTCAAAGGAATGGATGAAAATCGTTCGACTGCGGCGCGACTCAGACGCATCGAACTAAACAATACGGCACCAAACACAGCAAAGAACACACACAGCGCGACTTCCGCACAGTTGGAATAGTCCAATGCACACACGAGATCCTTGATCATTGCTGCTCTCCTGGGAGTGAGTCGGTGACGACGGGAGTTTCGCTGTCCGCTGGTGGCGGTTCAGTTCCCTCTTCGGTTTCCTGTTTAGCTGCCTGTTCCGTTCCCGGTGCAGGCGTTTCGGTTCGATAGAGGTCCGTGCCAGTGCGTTGCAAGTAAGCGATCAGAGCGATCGCCTGCTTTTCAAACGTCATGGGCGGGCCGCCCTGTTGAACGATGTCAGCGGCAATCTGTTCAGCCTGTTTCATTGCGACGGCTGCAGTATCATTCAGATCTGCGTCACTATAAGGGGCTCCCAAAAAGGCAGCTGCTTTTACGTGCGGCGCGATGGCATTGAACTTCAAATCATTTTCGAGCAAGTGTTTATAGCTCGGCATCACGGAACCGGGCGAGACGTTTTGCGGATCTTGGAAGTGCGTCCAGTGCCAGAAGCTGCTTTGCTTCCCGCCTTCGCGCGCCATGTCAGGTCCAATTCGACGGCTTCCCCATTGGAACGGCCGGTCATAGATAAACTCGCCTGGCTTGCTGTATTCACCGTAGCGTTTGGTTTCCGCAACGATTGGCCGAATCATTTGTGAATGGCAGTTGTAGCAACCTTCGGAGACATAGATGTGACGCCCAGCAAGTTCGAGCGGTGTGTAGGGTTGGACCGTCGCGATCGTCGGCACGTTGCTGCGGATGAGGAACGTGGGGATGACCTCAAACAAAGTTGCAATCACCACTGCCAACGTGGCGAGCACCGTGAACTTGACCGGCAATCGCTCCCAGCTGCGGTGCCAACCCATCTGGGCCCAGACATCGAGTTTCTTGGCAACATCAAGTACCGGAGCATCTTGCAGTACGCTGCGTTTGAACTGGTCGTGACCCTCATACTCTTTCGTCAAGCGAGGTGCACTGTAAACAGGTACTTGATAGGTGCTGGGTCGAGCGATCCATGTCATGGTCGCATTGACGGCAAGCATCACGACGCCACCAAAGTACATGAGTCCGCCGAGCACTCGTAGCCACCAAAGAGGCACGATCGATTGAGTCGTTTCGATAAAGTCCGGATACGACAAGTGTCCCGTGTCGTCCATCGCTCGCCACATTAAGCCTTGCATCAGCCCAGCAGCATAGATCGGAACGATATAGACCAAGATGCCAATCGTTCCGAGCCAAAAGTGCAGATTGACCAGTCGCGGACTCCACATCTTCGTTTGGAACAATCGCGGCAACAGCCAATACAACATGCCGAATGTCATGAAGCCGTTCCAACCAAGTGCACCGGAGTGAACGTGGGCGATAGTCCAATCGGTATAGTGGCTCAGTGCGTTCACGGACCGAATCGATAGCATCGGTCCCTCGAACGTCGACATTCCATAGAACGTCACGCCGACGACATAGAACTTGAGCACTGGATCGACCGCGACTTTGTGCCATGCACCTCGCAGCGTTAATAGCCCGTTGATCATCCCGCCCCAAGATGGCATCCAAAGCATCAAGCTGAACAGCATCCCGAGTGTGCACGCCCACTGTGGCAGTGCCGTGTAGTGCAGGTGGTGCGGGCCGGCCCAGATATAGATGAATACCAGCGACCAGAAGTGAATGATGCTCAGTCGATAGCTGAATACCGGACGTTCCGCGGCCTTGGGTAAGAAATAGTACATCAACCCGAGAAACGGCGTCGTCAAGAAAAAGGCGACTGCGTTGTGACCGTACCACCACTGCATGAACGCGTCCTGGACACCCGCGTAAACGCTGTATCCTTTGAACCATCCCGCAGGGACGACTAGGTTATTGAATACGTGGAGCAGTGCCACGGTAACGATCGTGGCGATATAGAACCAAAGCGCGACGTACATGTGACGTTCGCGACGGTGGATTAGCGTCATCAAGAAGTTGCCGCCGAAAATGAACAGCCAAACGACTGCGATCAGAATGTCGATTGGCCATTCGAGCTCAGCATACTCGCGACTTTGGGTGATCCCCAACGGCAACGTGATCGCGGCCGCCACGATAACGAGTTGCCATCCCCAAAAGTGCAGGCGGCTGAGCGTGTCGCTCCACATCCGAGCTTTACAGAGTCGCTGGGTGCTGTAGTAGATCGCTGCGAAAATCGCGTTGCCAGCGAATGCAAAGATCGCCGCGTTCGTGTGCAGAGGACGAAGCCGCCCGAAGGAGATCCACGGCAGTCCGTTCGTCAAATTCGGCATCACCAAGATGATGGCCACAATCAATCCGACGAGCGTCGCAACGAGCCCCCAGACAATCGTTGCGGCAACAAACATTCGGGCGATTTGGTCGTCGTAACTAAAGGTCTCCAAACGCTGGTCATCGGATGTTGTTCCTGGGCCTTTGTCTGGACTTGCTTCATGCGCCGCAGCGGTTGTCATGCTTGAACTCAGCGATATCAAAGATCAACGAAATGAACTTGGTCATCGCACACATATTCAAAATTGGTGCCAGTCGCGCAGGAATGACCGGAATCGGAAAAGAAAACTTACTTTCCAGCGGTTTTTGTCGATCCAGGACGTGACACATGTGGCACCCTGTCGCACGTTAATGGCGAGCATGTGCACCACCGCACAAGTGTGACAAATTAGACTGTGGCTATACGCACGCGATCTTGTTCGACATATTTCCACTCAAAGAGAACACGCAATGCATGGGCAAACAATCGAAGCTGGAATAAACAGTGTCGCCACTTCGTACGATCGAAGGAGCCTGCTACGCACCGCGATTGGTGGACTGGCGGGTGCCGCTTTGTCTGGATTCCAGTCCTCTGGCTGGGCCGACGAGCGCGTTGCTGAGCCAACCAAGTTTCAAATCGCTTGCATGACACTGCCTTTTTCAGAGTTCCCGCTGAGGCGAGCGATGGACGGGATCAAGTCCGCCGGATATCGCTACATCGCTTGGGGCACCACGCATCGCGAGACGCCCGGCGGCGATCGTACGCCTGTGATGGCGGCTGATGCGTCGCCTAGCAATTCGCGGGAGCTGGCCAAAGAGTGCCGAGATCTGGGACTCGAACCGTTAATGATGTTTTCAACGGTTTACCCTGAAGCCACCGATGGCTTGAAGATACTTACTCAGCGAATCAAGCAAGCTGGGGCTGCCGAAATTCCGCAGGTACTCACGTTCGGTCACACGGAGGGCGGTAGTCGCAAGTTGTGGATCGAACGATTCAAGAAGCTCGGACCGATTGCACGGGACCACGGAGTGATTTTGGTGTTGAAGCAACATGGTGGTGCGACGGGAACGGGCAAGGCCTGTGCAGAGATTGTTCGCGAAGTGGACGATGCAGGCATCAAAGTCAACTACGATGCCGGTAACGTGATGGACTACTTGAACCTAGACCCGATCCCAGACATTCGTGAGTGTGCCGACGTGGTGCATAGTTTCTGCATGAAGGACCATCGCAACTGGCCACTGGATCAAGACTGTGGTCCTGGGTTCGGTGAGATCGACCACTATCGGCTACTTCATCCCGTCGCCTTTGCCAGGCGTGAGATTCCTCTGTGTTGCGAGAACGTTTTCGCGCCAATCCTCCCTCGACCGCAAAGTCCCGAAGGAGTTGAGCTGTTGGCGAGACAGGTGAGGGAATATCTGGAAACCGTTGTGGCAGGAATCCAAATGAAAGTTGAGTCGCCCTTGGGCAGCGAGAAATAATTCTTGCGGCGAGCATTGAAACCAAAGATAATTCGGCAACCCACAGTTCCGGCGAACCAGAACGATGTCGCAACCTCAAGCAGGAGAATGAAATGGCAAAGAACACTGACATAAACGCAACTCCCCAGGAAACATCTCGACGGCGATTCATCGGCGAGTCCGTTGCGGCGACGACAGCGGTGGGGGCTGCTGCGATCGCTTTCCCATCATCCGTCCATGCTGCGGGTGACGATATTCTGCGAGTCGGCTTGATTGGATGTGGCGGACGCGGCACGAGTGCGGTAAGGCAGGCGTTGCAGGCCGATAGCAACGTGAAGCTCGTTGCAATGGCCGACATGTTTGACGAGCGTCTGCAATCTAGTCTGAAATCACTCACGGTCATCAAGGAGGTCGCGGGCAAGATTGACGTTCCGCCAGAGCGACAGTTTGTCGGTTTTGATGCCTACCAGGGAGTGCTTGCAACGGATGTCGATGTCGTGCTATTGACAACGCCCCCGCATTTCCGGCCGATGCATCTCAAGGCTTCGATCGACGCGGGCAAGCATGTGTTTGCCGAAAAGCCTGTGGCCGTGGACGCACCAGGCGTGCGTTCGGTATTGGAGACATGTGCCGAAGCCAAACGCAAAAACCTCTCGGTTGTTTCAGGGCTGTGCATTCGCTACGACGCGGGTTTTCGCGAAACGGTCAAACGCTTGCACGATGGGGCGATCGGCGACATTCATACGTTCATCGCAAACGATTACCGCGGCCCGATCTGGGTCAAACCGCGCAAGGATGATTGGACGGATATGCATTGGCAAATGCACAATTGGTATTACTTCACTTGGTTGTCGGGCGATTTCAACGTCGAGCAGCACGTGCACTATTTGGACGTGTGTGCCTGGGTGATGGGTGGCTATCCGGTCAAAGCAATCGGGATGGGAGGGCGGCAAGTTCGCACCGAACCGATGTACGGCAACATCTACGATCACCACAGTGTGACTTACGAATACGAGAATGGCGCGAGGCTGTTCAGCAACTGTCGCCAGCAGCGAGGTTGTAAAACCGACATGGGGAGCGTTGCTCTTGGATCGAAAGGTCGGGCCATCGTGTCCGAAAGCAAACTCGAGATCACATCGGACACGACTTGGCAATTCAACGGTGACGCAAAAGACATGTACCAAGTCGAGCATGATGAGCTATTCGCCGGCATCCGCGCCGGCAAACCAGTCAACAACGGAGAGTACATGGCAAACAGCACGATGCTGGCGATCATGGGCCGAATGGCGACGTACACCGGACAAGAGATCACATGGGAACAGGCCATGAATTCCACCCAGGATCTGTCACCGGAGAAGTACGAATGGGGAGCCGCCCCCGAAGTCGAAATCGCTCGTCCAGGGATTACAAAATTTGTTTAACCCACCTCGCTCGGCGTACGTTGCGCGTTGATAAGGTTGTCCGTCGGTTCACGCAACTCGAGACTCTTGTATGTCGAATGCCCTGCTGGCTTGGTCAACACCGATGCGTTTTTCTTTATGGTTGCTGATCCCGTTTTTCCTGACGTGCGCAAGAGTCGAAGCCGCTGATTCGATCTGTATTGATCCTGGTCTCCATCATCTTCGTGTCGATGGCCAACCGGAGTGGGAAGAGTTTCCCGATCGCGCGGAAGCCACGAGATACGAACTCAAGTTCGAAGCAAAGTCGAACGCGTCTGAGTGGACTCTCCAACTTCGTCAACAAGATGTAAAGCAAACTTGGTCCGTCGTCCTCAACGAAAAACGCCTCGGCGAACTCGTTCAAGATGAGAACGATCAAGTCATCTACTTTGCAATCCCAGCCGATCGCATCGCGGATGGCGAAAACTCTCTTGTGATCGAACAGAAGACCAGTCGCACTTCCACGCCAGACGATATTCGCGTTGGTGAAGTATTTCTCGACCATCGGTCTGTGTCGGACTTGTTACAGGAATGCACTGTCGAGGTTGCCGTCATTGACCGAGAAACACGCGAGCCTCTGCCGGCAAGACTAACGATTTTGAATCAGCACGGAGCGTTGCAAACGACAGGCAACTCCTCCAACGAGCACCTTGCTGTTCGTGCGGGAGCGATTTACACATCCACGGGAAAGTCGCAGATTCGGCTGCCGAGCGGTTCGTATCGCATCATCGCTGGACGCGGGTTCGAATACTCGATCGAGACCGCCAACTTGTCGTTAATCGCCGGACAAGTTGCAGAATTGCAATTCGCAATTACTCGCCAAGTGGATACGAAAGGCTACCTTGCCTGCGATACCCATGTCCATTCTCGCACCCATTCTGGGCACGGGGATGCCACGGTCCGAGAACGCATGATTACTCTTGCGGGTGAAGGGATCGAACTGCCGATTGCAACGGATCACAATGTTCACATCGACCATGATTCCTATGCGCGGGATGCCAACGTGCGAGGATACTTTACTCCCGTCATTGGAAACGAAGTTACTACCAAAGTTGGCCATTTCAACGTCTTCCCAATCTCTGCACGTGCGCAGGTAGCGGACCACACGCTATCGAATTGGGGTGAGATTTTCGACGCCATCTTCCATACACCCGGTGTGAAGATCGTCATCTTGAATCACGCCCGTGACATTCACAGTGGCGTTCGACCTTTCGGGCCGAAGTTGTTCAATGCCGCTGTTGGCGAGCAACTCGATAACGATGCGATGCGTTTCAACGCGATGGAGATCCTTAACTCGGGTGCTGTTCAAACGGATCCGTTGGAACTCATGCACGATTGGATGGCTCTGCTCAATCGTGGTCACAATGTCACTCCAGTGGGAAGCAGTGATTCACATGACGTCGCGAGATATATCGTCGGGCAAGGGCGAACCTATATTCGTTGCGATGATCAAGATGTGAGCAATATCGATGTCGAACAAGCGGTTGATAACTTCCTGCAAGGACGGGTGATGGTCAGCTACGGTTTGGCGACGGAGATCCGAGTCAACGAGATTCAAGTCAACGAGATTCATGGGCCCAGAACTCATGAGCCCGGAACTCATGGGCCTGGAGACTTGTGTCCCGTTTCGACAGACGGAATCGATGTGACGGTACGTGTTTTGGGTCCCGATTGGGTCACAGCATCCAAGGTCACGCTCTATGCCAACGGCAAGAAGATTCGCGATAGTGAAGTTGTTCTTGCCGATACAGAAAAGCTTCCAACCGGGACACTCTATCGTTGTCATTGGAAGCTTCCGCGTCCTCGGCACGATGTTTTTCTCGTGGCGGTCGCCACCGGTCCAGGAATCGATGGTCTGCACTGGAAAACGGCTAAGCCATACCAACCGTCATCACCAGCGTGGACGTCGCATGTCCTCGGTATCAGCGGTGCGGTTTGGTTGGATGTCGACGGTGACAACCACAAAACGTCTGCTCGTGAATATGCAGATCAACAATTCAAAGCAGCCAATGGCGACATGAAGACTCTGCTTCGATTACTAGATGGCTTTGACCAGTCAGTCGCATGCCAGGCCGCCCATCTGTATCAACGGACCGGTGAATCACTGTTTTCCGATGAGCTTCGTGCCGCCCTTGGAGATGCATCGCCTGAAACGCAAGCCGGTTTCCAGCTTTATACGAAAGCATGGCGAGAGTCTGAATTGGCACGAGCTTCTCAATAGATTGCCTGTGTCGGCGGTAGGTTGTCGCAAATTGTGGCGAGAGTGTCGCCTCGCTGAGGTCGATGATCTTGAGGCAAGTAAAATCGAGGTCCATGATCTTGAAGTTCGTCGACGTGCCGCAGAGGTGAGGCCAGGCCAAATCGCCGCCTAAGACTTGCGATATTCGTCGATGATTTCTTTGACTCGTTCGGGGTCAAAGATGCCGTTGACTTCGATCTCAAGTCCCGATTGACCTGCACTTGAAATGCCGAGCCAGCCAACGTTCAAGAGTCGCTGCAACGGCGATTGTCGCACTTGGATATTGCGAACGTTGCTGTGAAAAACATCGTTGGTGTTCTTTGACAAGATGCCTTTGCGGAGCGTTGTCTGCTCGTTCGTCACGGTCAGTGTCGTGCCCAAACTTTGGACCCACCAAATCAACAGTAGAATGAGTCCCAATCCAAACGCGGCGATCAGCAACACGCACAGTACGAAATAGATCGGATGGTTACGAAACATCGACGGATGTGCTTCGTACAAAATTTCTTCGTTGTCGCTTCCTACGTTGCTCATTTTGACTCCTCAGTTCTCGAACTCAAGGGCGGCTTGGTGTCTCGTGACACCGGCAGTCTACCCATGTACTTCGAGAAACTCTAGCACGACGCCCCATTACTTTAGCATCTCAAGAACCGAGGATGGTTGATGTGCTCATCGATCGAAGACGGGCAACACACGAGCTTGGTCACGCTCGTAGACGACGTGGCCGTTGACGATGGCGGTTTCAACGTAAGTGCGATAGTCGAGTGGCGGACCATTGAGGATCAACAGGTCTGCGTCTTTGCCGGCTTCCAAGCTGCCGATTCGATCTCCCAGGCCCATCATGGTGGCGGGGACGATCGTGATCGCAGCAAGTGCTGTCCGCTCGCTCGCTCCACCCCGCACCGCAAAAGCGGCTTCCAACGGCAGGCTGGTTAAGTCGCGTCCGGCCAATCCACTCAGGCTGATCGAGCCGCTCAGCGCGTTGACGGCAAACGGGACGCCTTGATCTTGCATCACACGAGAAGCTTCGATCCAAGTTCCCGTTCGGTCCTCGGCTCCGAAACTCGGTGAACGTCGTATTCGAGGTGTGAGTATGACGGACACGTTCGCCTCAGCCAACTCACGCCCCATGACCCAGCACTCTGCTGCGCCATCGATGACAAGTTTGTAGTCCAGCTCTTTCGAAAGCTCGATTAAGCTCTGCATCTCCGAGACGGAGTTGGCGGAAATTCGCATCGCGACTTCTTTCTTGACGAGTCGCAGCACGTCGTCTTTAACAGGTTTTTTCGGAGGTGGCTGTTTCTTTCCCGCCGCAGTCGCCTTCTCATGCTCAGCCTGTTCCTTCAAGTACTTCTTCGCCAGCTCGATTTGCTCTCGCCAATTTCGCTGATTCGCCGCGCCGATCAAGGCGCCCGAATTTGCATCCAAGAACACATTCTCCGCCAACAGCATTCCATCCAGAACACCGTAGGACATCTTGATCACGGCAGAGTTTCCAGTAGCGATCGGCGTTGGCTTGGGAATCGCTAAAGGCTCTGTCGGCAAGATGGGCAATCCGCAACATGGACAAGTCGAAATGTACTCGCCGTAGTCAACGTCCGTTTGCTCTTGCGCGAGTGTCAGCTCGGCAAGATCAGGATCGAGCCCAGGAAAACGTACGGTGATTGGAAAGTCTTCGCCCGGAGCGCGTCTCCTTCGCGTTGCATCGCTGCCAGAGTTGATTTGTTGGCATCCTGTTGTGATCCCCACACCGACTGACAAACGAACGTTATTGTCAAACGGATCCAGCCCGTCAGCATACTTGGCCGCAGAATCACTCGAGGTGTTGATACCGACGCGTGAGACACTGAGTGCTACAAATCCAGGACAAACGATCTTTCCCGAAGCGTCGATTCGTTCCGCACCTTCTGGGATTTCAACTTGCGTTCCGATCGCCGTGATCTTGTCGTCTTCGATCAGGATCGTGCCCCCGCGAATCGTCTCGCGAGTGACTGTGATGATATCGCCACCGACGACCGCTGTGATCTTTTTCGGCTTGCCTTCCTCAGCTTTTTCTTTGTCAGCTTCTTTCTTAACGTCCTTTTCCTCGGTGGTCTTGCCTGCGTCGTCGGAACGTCGATCGGGTCTTCCCTCAGGATGCTGGCCAAACGCCGTCGCGTTCGTTAGCGACACGGCAAAAACGATTGCTGCGACAGCGATGTAAATGGATTTTCCTGTCCGCGGACGAGGTAATCCGACTGCTGAGCAAACGACAGGGCGAAATGGCGGGACGCTAGCTGAGCGTCGATATATCTCGTTAGTACCCAAGTTAATCGATCGATTTGCAGACTCACTCATTGATCGGCGCTCCTGAAATGTAGACTTGTTCGATGCCAGCAGTTACCGAGAAAGGATCATCGTCGAACACAACCAAGTTCGCTTGCTTGCCTACTTCCAGCGAGCCGACTTCTTTTTCGAGTCCCAACAATTTGGCTGGTCCAATCGTCAACGCATGGAGTGCGGCCTTGCGTTCGAGACCGGCGCGGACGAGCATCGCCGGCCCAAACAGCGGCGTTGGTTGATGGACTTGGAAATCACTTTGGCCTAGCGAAAGAGAGAAAACGACGTTGACGTCTTTGTCCGTCAGCAACTTCGCGACATTCACACGATCCGCCGAGTTGGGCTTGCGATCAATGGTCGGAGGCAAGATGACGGTGTATCGCTTCGCATCCAGGTTTTCCAAGACACTATAAACATTGGTGCCGCTAGCGATCAAAGCAATCTTCACTTTGGGAGACTTTGCCAAGATCGCATCCGCATGCAAGATCGCAGACGCATTGTTTACGTTCACAAACAACGGCGCCTTGCCGTCACGAATCTCTGACCACAACGCTGTCGTGGGTGAGTTGCTCGAGGAGCTCGATGGCGGACTTGCGGATGATCCGGTGGGCGGCCCAACAGTGATCGGACGCCCGCCACTCGCAGCCGCACGAGCAGCGAGTGCCGCCAGCATGCTGGGACTGATGCGGCTGCCGCTCGGCGAGTCCGCTGGTTTCAAGTTATTGCGGAGGACGTCCAAGCTCTTGGTTTCATTCGAAACTGTGACCAACACTTTTCCGTTGGGGTTTTGAACTTCGACTTCGGCTTCGCTCTTTGAGTTGGAAACGGGCTTCGCAATCAATGACTGGGCGTACCCGCCCGCCACGACATGAAACGTCGTGATCCCGCTGCGGCACGCTGGAAGCCAATTCACACTCGAAAGGTCCAATCCGTTTGCGACTTTGGCAAACGCCGTTGACACTGACGGCGATCCACCTCCAATCGTGAAGACTCGACCATTGAAAACGATTGTACGTGTCTCAGTCGCCTGGGTCTCGCTTCCGATCGTGACGACGTAATACGGGTCGACAAAGCCTGGCGTGATGGTCTTGCCCGTCGCATCGACGATCTGAGCTGAAACCGGGATTTTTACATCGTTGCCAATTGCTTCGATCTTGCCGTCATTGATCAGCAACGTCGCGTCCTTGAGAGTGCCTTTGTCGGAAGCTGTCTCAATCGTCGCTCCCACGATTGCCAAGGTCCGCTGAGCGATAACAGGGCTCGTCGGCAACAAGCAAAGTGCAGCGATCGCCAAGCCCCGACAATAGCGGCGAGCCAGCGAGTTAAACGTCTCGTCTAGGTGAATGAATCGCATGGGATAACGTTCTTTGGCTGGATTCGTTAATGACTCTGGCATGACGCGGGGAAACTTGAACTCAAAGATTAAAAGCGACGACGGTCCTTGGCGGTGTCATACACGCTCGCTCCGTCGATGAAGACTTGCTTGACGTAGTTTCGCGGATCAATAATCGAACCGGTGGTGATCACGATGTCTGCGTCCTTGTCTGGTTCGAGCGATCCCACACGGTCATCGATCATTAACGCTTGAGCGACTTCGATCGTCAGTCCGCTGACGGCGTCTTCTTCGTTCCATCCGTAACGAACGGCCATGGTCGCTTGAAACGCTAACTCTTCTTGTGGGATCACGGGAGCGTCCGTGTTCACTCCGAGCCAAGTCACGCCGCGGTTCGCATACTCGGCAACAATCCCTTTAAGCTGGCCGTCCTCAGGTTCATAGAGAAAGCCACGCGGGCCAGCCATGACCGGTATGTTGCGCTTGATGATCTCTTCGCTAAGCTTGTAGCTATCGAAAGTGCCGTGATCGATGACGACTTTTAGATTCATTTCATCGTGCAAAATGCGAAGCGTTGATTGGACGACTTGATAGGCTTGTGTGTGAACGACGACGGGGATTTCGCGGTGGAACAGGGGCTTGAAGTACTCCAAGCGTAGGTTGACCTCAGGCTTGACCTTGATCCGGCCCGCTTCAAACGCATCCCACTCCCGCACGTAGAGGCGTCCCTCTTCCAATTGCTGGCGAATGACATAGTTCATGCCCATGCGACCTGAACCAACTTCGCCGTCACGCCGCTCTGGGTTTCCTGACTGTGCAATCTTCAACACCCCAGGCGCGCGGATGATCACATCGGAAACTTTGCCGGGTCCCGTCTTCATCAACGTGCCCCAACCGCCCATGTTGGTTCCGCTGCCGGGGATATAGCAAATGGTCGTCACACCGCCTGCGATAGCGACTTTGAGGTCTTCGTTGTGCGGAATGATCTGGTCCCAATTTCTGAGCTCGGGATTCGTTTGGTACACCATCTCATTCAAATCGCCTGATCCGCCGACATGCGAGTGCGCTTCGATTAGGCCAGGCATTGCGAAACAGTTCTTGTGCTGGATTGTTTCGTAACCCTCGGGTACTTGAATCTCGCTCGTCTTTCCGACAGCTTCAATTTTTCCGTTGGACACAAGAATGGTCCCGTTGATGATCGGCTCGCCGGCTGAGGTGATTACCTTGCCGACTTGGATCGCATAGCGAGGTTTTGTTGGTTCATCCGCATTCGCAACGCGAGGTCCGCTGAAAAAACCGAGACAGACGATCGCGGCCGAGGATACGAGGGAGGCGAATTTCATTGTCTTGCTCATCAATTGCTTTCCTTTTCGTAGACCCACTCACCGTCGATCATGACCGCCAGCACCTCTGTTGAAAGAAGCAATGGCGACCCGCTGAGCACGACAAGGTCTGCGTCTTTGCCGACTTCGATCGCGCCAACGCTTTCAAGACCCAAGAATTTCGCGGTTCCGGCGGTTAAGCCCTGAAGAGCATCGGAGCTACCGAGTCCTTCGTAGACGGCATAGCTAATCGCCGCAGGCAATTCACTGACGCCGGTCGATGCGTTGGATTGGAATCCGATTGGCACTCTCGCGATCGACAACTCGGCAGCGTAGTTCACCAGCTCGCCCTCGTCGTCGGTACCCACTAAGGCGGGGCCAACGACGACGAACACTTCGTTCTCAGCTAACAATTTGGCCCGTCTCGCTGCAGCTTCACCAGCCACGATGGCGGTTTTCAAACCGAAGTCTTTGCGAAACAGTTTGACAGCCAAGTCAACCGCTTTCACATCCGACACATCGACCATCGCGACGATCTTTTTTGCAAACAAATCACGATAGGCTTCAAGGCTAGAGCTCGAACTCGGCTTATTTGGTTCTGTAGGTTTCTTAGGCTCGACAAGCTTGGGTTGGTCTGGCTTGTTTGTATCCTTGTCGTCGGGCTTAGCCTCCGTTTTGGCGGCCTCGGTTTTGTCTCCGCTCGCCTTTTCGGTCGCGGGTTTTCCTGGTTCCGTTTTATCAGCCTCTTTGTCCGATTCCGAGACGTCCTTCTTTTCGTTTTCGTCCTTTTCTTTCTCTTTGGCTGTCTCTTGCTCTTTCTTTTCTGCTTCTGGCTTTTTCGCTTCGGCAGCTTTCTTGTCGGCGGCGGCTTTCATCGCAGCGTCGTACTGGGCCTTTTCTACTTCGTACTTCGCAAGCTGTTTCTTGTATTCCGCATACTCTGCGTCGTACTTGTTCCAAGAATCGGCATACGCCTTGCCTGTTTTCAAAGTGCGTTCCAAGCTGGATTCGGTCGCAGTCAAGTTGCCCTTTATCTCAAATCGCAACGCTACTGGATCCTTCAACGGACGTGGCGAGTCCGTGAGCTTGAAAGCTAGGACTGGACTCGGCAAACGCGTTGAGCTCAACAGCGCCGTCGTCACGCCGCCTTGTCGCCCCAATGCCACTTGATCGTCATCGCGAGCAAGCAGCGGCCCCAGCTTGGTGCTGAATGTCGTGGTTTCACTGAGGCTTCCACCCAAACCCAAACTGGTCGAACAATCGATCATCCCAGGAATGATGACTGCGTTTCCAAAGTCACGGACCTTTGCTCCTTGAGGTAACGAAACGTCCGTTCCCAAACCAGCGATCTTACCGCCGACGACCGCAACGCTGCTGGTTTCCAACACGCCATCGGCCGTGTAGATCTTCGCCGCGTGAATCACCGTGGCCTGCTCGTTCTTTACATCGCTCTCGTTCTTTGACTTGATATCGAAAACTGACCGGCCGTCTGTGAACGTTGCCAGTACCTTTGTTCCTGGCTCAAAGGGAGCGCCTGACAAGACAACAAAGTCCGCGTCTGCATCGGGCTTGAGACTGCCAACGCGGTTGGCTACTCCGAGTATTCGAGCTGGACTAGAAGTGATCGTCCTCAAAATCTCTGCGGGCGTTAAGCCGCCACGACCCAACACAGAAGCTGTAAACAGCAACGTCTTCAAATCTTCGTCGGTCGACGCTCTCAACGCCATTCGGTCTGCTGCGCCAGCATCGATCAACGACCTCGCTCGCTTCCAAACCGGCATCTCGACTTTTGCACCTTCCCGCGGGACGATCGGGTTAGCAATTCTGCCAGGTCGTAGTTCTGGATTCAGAATCACGCCTCGGGCGAGTTCGCTTTCCCAAACCTTTTTCGCTACCAGCAAATCGACTTCGAGCGGATCAACCACGATCCATGGTATGTTGAACTGTTGAGCCAAGTGCAATGCCGCTCGAACTTCGGCGTTGCTGCCCGCCGTCCAACGCGATACGAGTTTCGCTTTGATGATCTGTGCGAGCGATTGCAGCCGAATGTCATCCGGCGAATCCGCTTCGGTTGCTTCTGCGAGTAGAGCTTCAAGTCCAACGATTGCCTGGGCCAAGCTCGTCCCCAGTTGAGGCTTGGTAGGTTCCACTGGCCGCTCCACCGAAACGGCACCGACCGGTGGTTCATACACTGTCGGCGGCGACAGACCCTCGCGGGTCAAAGTGATGCGGAGGCTCTCGACTTCGGCCAAAATCTGTTTCGTTGGATCTTCACCCGCAAGTTTTACCACGGCGCCCACGCCAGACATCAGACGATTGCCACCAGGCGAAACTTGCACTGTGGTGATGCCTGCCGCCAACAGCGATTGATAGTCTCCGAACGGATCGAAGCCATCAACGGCACGAACCTCTGGGCTTATCGCATAGTCTTCCGCTCGCGTCGACTCGACGATATTCGTTTGTGCAATCACCAAACCCGGGATGAGCGTCGCAGAGCCCAGATCATGGCGATTGGCCCGTGGTGGTATTTCGATTTGATCTTGCCGACCGACAGCAACAATCACGCCCTCACGAACAAGTAGCACACCGTCTTGAATCGGTTCACCGTCGCCCGTCCAAATGGCACTCGCAAAGTACGCGTCGACAGTTTGCCCGAATCCTGGCGTCGCCAGGACGGCGCACAACAATAGTGCGGCCAACCAGTCGCTTATGCCACGATGCGAGAGAGTCTTCGATTCTGCTGTCACACTCATGCTTATTCTGCCTCCGGTGATAACAGCCGCTTCAGCTTCTCGTCTTCGTCACGCTCGTAGACGACTTCGCCACCGACGATGGTCATGTCGACCCAGGTCGCGATATCCAGTGGTTGTCCCGTCAGCACGACCAAATCCGCTTCTTTTCCGACTTCGATGCTTCCGACACGGTCATCCAGGGCCAATAGCTTTGCTGGCTCTAGAGTCAACGCGGCGAAGGCTGCGTCTTGAGTAAGTCCGAATTTAATGGCCGTGGCAGCTTGATACCAGAAATAGCTTGTACCGAGAGTCGTGCGACGATCAGAGTCGCTAATCTGGAATACAAAGGGCACTCCGGCTTCACGGTAAATCGCTGGCAGCTCTACCTTCTCGTCTTCTCTGGTGCGAGGATTTGTTTTCCAGTAGACGAGCGTTGGATCAAGAATCACGGTGCGTTCTTGTTTTGCCAGTAACTTCGCTGCTTGGTAACACTCTTGGCCAAGAACGTAAATTGGTTTCAGCCCATAGTCATCGACAAGTTTCACTGCCGCAGTCACATCCATCGCGACTTCGCAATAGATATAGACCGGCATCTTGCCCTGCACAGCCAGCTTCATCGCTTCCAGTCCAATGTCCTCACCCTTGCCCGCATCGTCGGCTGATTCTTTGTCTTTATCACCTTCGCCCTTTTCTTCGTCTCCGGATTCATCCCCCTCGGCGTCATCCTTCTTTTCGTCTTCTGACTCAGCCTTCTTCGAAGCGTCTTCCTCTTTGCTGGCCTTGCCGTCTTCGTCCTTGGCTTCGAGAGCTTTCTTGGCCGCGTCCAGTTCTTTTCGCAAAAGCGACATTTGACTCATGCGGCTGCCGCTTGTCGGGCGCAAGGAAAGCTTCAAGGCCGAATCGCGGCGGACAATCATATCGTTCACGTATTTGCCTGCGGTCTTCACGATCGCAGCCTTACCACCGATTAGCGTGCTGTTTCCAGGCACAACGGCTGCGGATGTAATGCCGTTGCGGCGACATTCTTCAAAGTAGCTCGCGACGGGGTCGATCGAGTCGACGACCGAAAGGAACGGTACCACCGCTGCCTGCTCGTTCGCTTGACTCATTCCCGCAGCGTTATGAGCATCGATGAAACCCGGCATGACGACTTTGCCCGTGCCATCGATCACAAGAGCTTCACCAGGAATGTCGATTTCCGTTCCAACGGCTTCGATGATGCCGTCTCGAATTAATACAGTCCCGTTTTCAATGGTTTCGCCAGAAACGGTAATGATGGTCGCCCCTTGGATGGCAAGCGGACCGGCCGCAACCGCCGGCTTGGCCCCGCTCCAGCCAAGGGCTGCAACCAAGTCAAGGCAGCACAGGGCAACCCAAGCGAACATGACATTGCGTGAGTGATTTAGTTTCATTTTTTACTCTCGAGTTTCCCGTAAATCTTGCCACCCACCATCGTCCACTCAATACTTGACGTTGGTTGCAATGGGTCTCCACTGAGTGCAACCAAGTCCGCTTCCTTGCCAGTCGTGATCGAGCCTAATCGGTTGTCCAACCCAAGGATTCTTGCTGGCATCAATGTGATAGCTGCCAAGGCTTTTTCTGTGGGCAATCCGAATCGAACAGCGAACTGGGCCTGGTCAAGCAGGTTATCACCACCCAAGCAGAATGTGATGCCCAACGTGTCTAATTTGCCAGGTACGTTCCATCGCAATTCCGTCCCTTCGTTGCCACGCAGACTTCGTCCCGCCGAGTTGGCCGTTAGAGCTGTATAGACGAGCTTCGCTTTGCTCTGCTGGAACTCGTCGATCATGCGATGCACTTCGTCGCCACCATAGATCGTCGGTAAAAAACCGTAGTCACCGCCCAGTTCCAAAGCACTGCGGATGTCAAAGTCCGTCCGACTGACGCTGAGCACTGGACGAGAGCCATCGACGATCCCCTGAAGAATCTCGGTTGTCTTCGGGTCGAGAGCGTCCGATGCCTTGCCCAATTGTGTTTGGTGCAAGGTATGGCGAATGATCCATACGACGCCCATGCGGTTGGTCGGCTGTCGCACGTAAATACTGTCCGGTCGACTTCGGGAGCGATTGCGAGATGTCGGGTCACTGCTAACGGCGAGCACCACGCCTTGCTCGGCGTTGACGATCCGCTTGTCTAGGTCGCCCGCAGTTTTCAACACACACGCAAAACCTGAGAAAACACTCTCCGTCTCGGGTAGCACCTGAACCGTTGTCACACCTTGGTCCACGGCTTCTGCGAAGTCACGTGCTCGCCAGTCAATCGTGCTGGCTGTGTCAAATTCCGGAGTCACCTCGCGCGAGAATTCGGAACCTCCGCCGCGTTGTCCAGCTTGACTTGATGCGTTGATGATGCCAGGAATCAGCGTATCAACTTCTACCTCTGTCGCAGGCAAGCTCAAGATGATCGACTCGCCAACAAACGAGATCTTTCCGTCCTGTACCAGGACTTGCCCAGGCGAATAGACCTTGCCATCCACGGTGTAGACATGCTTGGCTTTGATGAGCGTCCGTGAGTTCTCTTGTGCGAGAACGCCTGGGCCAATCCAACAAGCCAAGCAAAGGATCACGAAGCCAAGCGGACGACGGATGTGATCTATCAGCTTAGTTTTCATCGATACCTCGTTGTTCAAGATCCATCGAGACGACTTTGCCATCTACAATCACGCATAGCGGCTTCGCTCTGAGATCCAGTGGTGATGCAGACCAAACAACCAAGTCCGCCGCTTTTGAATCAGCGGAAGTCAACGCATCAGGACCGTAACACAATCCAGCCAATGCACTCGCCGACGCCATTCCAGCTTCGGTTGCCAACGCTGCGGTCAATCTTAGCTGGTCCGCTGTTTCACCCGCAAAGCAAATCTCGATTCCGGATTGAGCAGCATTCGCTAAATCTTGAGGGTACCAGTTGTAGTCGGAAATGCTGACGGGATGGGCGACAACGGTGACGTCGAGAGTTTTGATTCGTTCCACAAACGGTTCGAGTTGTCGAGCTCCGATCAACGCGGCCTTTAGTTTTTGCTGCTCCACCAGATCTAACGCAGCCCGAATATCGGCGTCCGACGAGACTGAAATCAGTGTCCAGGTTGTGCCATCTGCTACTGAGGTCAACTTTTCCAGACGCTGTTTTGCCAACCTTTCTTGCACAGCCTTCGGAAGATACAGCCGCGAGTCCAGCAATTGGCCGACCAAGGATTCTTTAATCAACTGCAACTGCCCAGGTAAACTGGTTGGAAATCGATCCGCCGACCGAGCTGAACTCGATAGCGAGAATTTCATCGCTGCGTCTCGAATCAAAACTTGCTCTTGGGCACCAAGTCGAATCACGCTTGCCCTTCCAGCAATCGTGTTGGCGTCACCGGGAGAAAGCAGCACACGCAGCATACCATCTTGGACTCGATCGCTTTCGCCTTCGAAGTTGGCGGTGATCGCATCGGCAGCACAAACGTACGTGGCATCCGAAAGCTCTGGATCCACTAAGCGGTTCAGCCCTAGTGTCGCGTGTGCCGAGTAAAGTCCTGGAGTCACCCAAGCATCGCCGACATCCACGACTTGAACTTCCGGGTCGATTTCAACGTTCATGGATTCAACGCCGACGATATTCCCTTGCTCGGCGTCGATCACGACGATCCGAGCCGCGGTCGAACCATCGGGTTGCAAATAATTCCTTGTCTTAATCGCAAGCCGAGACGCGTGAATGCTCGACATCGTCGCCAAGTCCCCGATTTTCTGTGACTGAGCAGCAACTGCTTTCGGCTCTCGCACCGACCTCGACTGATGGACCACTTTCCCAGCAGTAATCGTTAGGGCAACCGTGGCTGATGAATCGGTCGGATGACCCCGGAAGCAAACCAAGTCTGCTCGCTTGCCAACTTCGATACTGCCGATTTGGTCATCAACACCCAACGCACGAGCGGCGTTCAAGGTTACGGCAAGAAGAGCTGCTTGAGGTTCAATTCCCGATGCAATGGCTTGTCCAATGTGAGCTCGCAATAGACGCGAGCTGCGAACCGAGGTGCCCGCCGTAGCAATCACCAACACGCCGCCATAATCACCAAACGCCTCCGCCCAAACTCGTTTGCTGTCTGGATCTTGGCGGTAATTGGATTCCGCCGACAGCCATGGACCGAGAACGACGGGAGAAATCAATTCGCGAAGGCTATCGGTAGCGGAGCCTAGGTCACTCAGGCCGCTGAACACCACTTGCAGTTTCGGGAATTCCTTCAGCAACTCCTGCGTGTAATGCCAATCGTCAGCCGTGTGGATTTCAAGCCGCATTGGAATCTGGCCGTTAACAACCTTCGCCAAGCGTTCTTTGGCATCGTCTTGTTTTGGCTTTACAGGAGGCTTCTCCTTCTTGTCGTCTTCCTTCTTATCGCCTCCATCCTTCGCAATGTCATTGCTGTCACTGCCGGTCTTCTCAGGAGCCGTTTTCTCGACGTCTTTCTTTTCAGCGTCTAGACTGACATTCTTTTCGCTAGGCCCGGTTCGTGTCAGCGGCGTCGTTGACTTGGACTCTGATTCCTTCGACTTATCGCCCGCAGTCCCTTGACCCTTCGGACTTGATGGTCGTTCTGAGGATTTCGCTTTGGCGTCGGCGGCTTTTTTCTCAGCCGCTTCCTTCTTCTTTACAAACTCGTTGTACTCATCCCACTTCTTTTGGTAATCAGCCGCATCCGTAAAAACCTTTTTGGTGTTATCAAACTGTTGCGACCGAGCTTTGTTGTTGGCTGCTCCGAACCCGAAGGAAGCTTGCAACGCTGCATGCTCACTCAGCACAATTGCGCCCGCGTCGCCAGGAACAACCGAGATCACTGCGCCATATCCACCGAGCGTTCCGTCTCTGCTCGGTTGAATGTAAACCGTTGTGACACCATGCCGAACAACCTCTTGCCAATCGTCGCTGTAACTGTCGATGCCGTCCAAGACATCCAGCGACGCATCCGTTGCATTTGAGTTTGCTGCGGCAGTGGTCAGCCAAAGTCGACTGCTCGCATCGATTAAACCTGGCGTTAGAACGAGCCCGGAAACATCGAGCGTCTCGACACCTTCGGGGATTTCAACCTCGCGTCCACCGACTTCCGTGATTCGATCTCTGCTCAGCAACACAACGCCGTTCTCAATCACCCCTTTTCTTCCAAGGGTATGAATCTCAGCACCCAACAAGGCCAAGGTGGGTAAGTCTGGCTTCGGCTCTGGCTTTGAATTCGGCTCTGATGCAGATTTCGACTCAGGTGACGAGATCGTATCGGCGGACGGTTCTGGCTTTGACTCCGGAGCATCAGAGCCAGTTTCTTGGGCAAAGCAAAGCGACGAAGCCATCAAGCCGCAAAGCAACAATCGCTTAAACAACGTCAAGCTAACGCAACGCCAAAGCGAGCCAGCCAGCGAGTCACGGTTTTTCTTACGCCATTCATTCGTTAGCATTTCTTGATGTTGAACCTTGCTGCTAAACCGATCGAACTCGACAAACCAAGGAGCAGACGATCATAGGATGTTGGCAAGCAACTAACAGTCCACTAAAGCGTAGTTTAGTCGCAAGGCGGGGAAATAAAACTTGCTGCGATTGACTGGCAACGAAATTTCAATTGATCCTGATCGATCGAGCAGGTTGGTTAGTTAAGTCAGTTCAGTCATGGACTTCACGACTGTGTGGCTCGATTCGCCATTGGATGAGTCTTCATTAGGCGTTGTGATTTGAGGTCATGGCGATCGTGTTGATCGCTATCGGGGTGCCGTTTGATACAGATTGTTTTGTAAGGGCAGTTAGCACGACCTAGGCTGGGTCGCCTTTGGATATCTGCGGTAGCGTTCTGCTTGCTTCGAAGGGGAAACTCAGGCAACAGGAGGTGGAATGCCTTTCAATAACTGAATCCGTCTGCAACCGCCGCAATGGGTTGGTAAAAGATTCACAATGCAACTGATCGCTTGAAGCTGCAGTTTCTGCTTTAACGCGAGTTGAATTTGGGGCTTCTCCGGCTTCGATGACATTTCAGTTTGCTGGAGCTCAAGGAAACCCCGGGTAGGCACGAGAAGCTTCCTGCGTCGAGTGCGTCATATGTCTTCTCAGGTCTTCAGGATGACTTGGCACACTGGCTCCTTGATACCCTGATAACTTGCAACCTCGGCAATACCACCCTCTCAGATGTTGAACTCTGGCATTGCAATTGCTTCTGGACATCAATCTCAGGCGGACGATGCCCAACTCCGTGGACCTGTCTGGTCAACGTTACGTCAAATGCGATCGCTTCCACTCAATCATTGGGCAACCACACTGATTGTACGATTCGAAAACACCGGCAACTCATTAACGTGAGGTGGCCCATGTTTGACGGGCGCGCGTACCTCTAAGGATTGTATATCAGCTCGAAGCAGTTTGGTGAAAGGTAGTCTAATGATGAATGTCGACGGATCGTGTTGAAGTAGATGATGTATTCCTGGATTTCTTTAAA
>JBGTAI010000195.1:0-2054 GCA_041749955.1 Pirellulaceae bacterium
CGTTGAATGGGACGCAGATGGCGTCACGCAGAACGGCGTCTACATCCCACGGCGAGATACGTCGTCATGCTTGAATGCGTTCGCCGGTGGGCGCATATTTCCTGGCCTCCACAATCGCGCACGCTTCGATGTCCGCGAAACAGAAAACGAGTATCACATCGCGATGGACAGCATTGATGGTTCTGCTCACGTTGCCGTCGACGGCCGGACGACTGATGAATTGCCTGTCGATTCCGTCTTTGCAACGGTCGCAAAATGCTCGCAGTTCTTCGAGGCGGGTTCGCTTGGATACTCGCCTGCGAATTCAACGGCACAGTTCGACGGACTAGAACTTCGCACCGTCAACTGGCGAGTGCAACCGCTTGCCGTCACTAATGTTCAATCTTCATTCTTTGATGATCGCGACGTTTTTCCAGAGGGTTCCGTTACGTTTGACAATGCGCTTCTGATGCGAGGCATTGACCATGAATGGCATAGCCGAGAATCACTCTGCTGCGTCAGCGGCTAAGATATTTTCACTCTAGTCGCTTCACAATCACCTTTGCTCTTGGGCAAGCTCTGGATGACGTTGCGGTCCAGCAAAACCAGGCGACTGCTCGAAACTAGCGATATGCTCCCTAAAAGAGAAAGAGCATTCTTGATGCGAAATGGGTGACGACACCGGTCCAATGCATCCAATCACGGCGCGGGCCGACCTTTAGCTCCACAACCGATGCAACCACCATTGATATAGCCAGCACAAGCCTGGCCCAAAGGCGATGGACAACACTGAAAAACTCCATCTCAAAAAAGTAGAGAAGAGCCGTCGCATCCAACAAGGTGATGGCAATGAAGAGCACTTTCCAAACAGGAGCGCGGATGCCACAAGCGGCAACTGCAAAAGCGATCCCCGGCAACAGCTGCATGGCGATGAGCGTGAGATACTGCCAACAGAAGCGATCGAGCTCCTCGGTCTCCATCGATAACGAATCCGCGACCACATAAATAATTGGAATTTCAATGAGTGTTGCCATTGCACTGATGATTAGCACCCAGTGTCCCGGATGCTCCAACAGAGGCGTGCCGTTGCGGATCCTTCGCGATAACAGCGTGATCACGCCAGCGAAGACAGCACCAGCGATGATGCCGTGTGTCAGCCCCCGCTCCATGTGAAGTGTTGACCTTGAGTTAATCGCGTTAATCAGCGCCCAATAGATGGCACAACACAAGGTCATCAGCATCAAGTGCTCAATAGAAAGTGTCGCCGCGGGAACCTCGGCAACTCGTGATTCGGAACTCGATTCTGAGGTGTTTCCAAGTTCACTCATTGAATCAAGTTTTTCCACGCCGTTTGAAGCACTGATTGGCCAGATCGTAAACCGCTACGCATTGCTGAGTATCTCAGAAGACATTAATGACAAGCCGACCGCAACGTGAATTTAAGCGAGTTGGTAAGATCAAGCGGACAGCAACTGTCGCTTTTTGCTGCGAAACATCACGACGGAGCGTGATGAGTCCTTTTGAAAGGCGACGAAGTCAAATTGGCTCGCGCGATAACGCTTTCGAGTTCAGCTACAACAAATACCACGCTGGGTAAAGAACAAGCTTGATGGATCCAATTTTGGAATCACTGGAATGACAACAACGGAAACGGTCTCAATGTTATACGCGGTGCATGCGGGCATGATTGTCCGGACACGTGCTCGTGGATGGTGGAAGTGCGTGACGGCCGAGCGGAGAAGCTCTATGGAGATCCCGAACATCCGTTTACTCGCGGAACTCTTTGTGCCAAGGTCGCTCATTATCTGGAGCGCGTCTATCATCCTGAGCGACTGCAGTATCCGTTGAAGCGAGTCGGACCAAAGGGTGAAGGGAAGTTTGTTCGTGTGTCCTGGGACGAGGCGCTTGCGGACGTCGCTGAGAAGTGGCACGCCATCATCGCCGAATCGGGCGCAGAAGCCATCATGCCGTACAGCTCAGCAGGCAATCAGGGGCTGATTCAACATGCGTCTCTCGACAAACGACTGTTCAGCGTGTTGGGTTGCACTCAAGTTGAAACCAACATTTGCGGCGCA
>JBGTAI010000196.1:0-40610 GCA_041749955.1 Pirellulaceae bacterium
GGCCGGCTTGATTAAGGCTCCCTTCTCCCCCGGCTTTGCGGGGGAGAAGGGCTGGGGATGAGGGGGCTGAATCGGCGGGTTGGGTGTATTGGTGCTCGTGAGCCCCTCACCCCCAGCCCCTCTCCCCGAAAACGGGGCGAGGGGAGCTAAGAGGTGGTGGCCGGTTTGATTAAGGCTCCCTTCTCCCCCGGCTTTGCGGGGGAGAAGGGTTGGGGATGAGGGGGCCGAATCGGCGGGTTGGGTGTGGTGTTGCTTTTGAGCCCCTCACCCCCAGCCCCTCTCCCCGAAACGGGGCAAGGGGAGCTAAGAGGTGGTCGGCATGGGTTACACTTTTTGTTTTCGTTTTCTCATTGGTGAGGCTGTAACGCGATGGCTAAATTGCCTCGCTCCGATCACCGCTCAGCTCGACATCCGGAGCGGATTGAGTTTGCTAGAGATCAACGCACGCATGCGAATGAATTTGCTTCGGATGTTTGGCAAATTGTACGCGGGCGAAGAGTACTCGGTCAGAAATTTCGTCGTGAGTATCCAGTCCCGCCCTATACGGTCGACTTCGTTTGCCTTGAGTTGATGCTGGTGATCGAAGTTGACGGCAAAGACCATCTGACGGACGAGGGACAGCTACATGACGAGGAGCGTGACCGGTTCTTGCGAGATCGAGGATTCATTGTTCACCGAATCCCGGGTTATCGTGTGTTGCAGGACGCAATGAGCGTGCGATGCGAAATCGAAGAGACCGTGCGAGCGACGATCAATCGGAAATCTGGTTCCAGCGATTGATATTTACAGCCTGCTCCCTCGTCCCATTCCGGCAAAAGAACACGATCCGCATAAGCCACATTTCACGTTTCGAAGAACGATAGTTGGCTCGAAGGTGGCTTCGGTTTTGGGAGAGTCAAATTGGACTCAGGCAAATACGGTTGAAGGATTGCGAGAAATCGCCTTGCCAATTCGGGTGCCTTGGCATCGTCGGGTGCGTGAGTGAACACGATGGGCTGTCGTCCTTCGTGAATCCATCTGGCAACAATCGGTGCCCATTCTTCGAAGAATCGATCGGTCATTTCGACACGATTGCGGCCGACGATGCGAAGCATGGGACGACGGGCGGTCACAGTGTGCCGAAGGGGTGTTTTGGGCTTCCTTGCTTGTGACTCGGTTTCAATCGAGTCATCTGGCGGCGATTGGAACAACGGGCGGCTGTCGAAAAGCACTTTGTCGACATTCAGTCGCTCGAGCATTTCGTTGAGCCTCGCTTCATTCGCTTGGCTGGAAGCATGCACGGCTTCCGCGTCGTACCAACCCTCGTGGCGAACTTCTACGGCCCATGGAAACTCTCGAGGCAGCGACTGCAGATAGCGTTCAAGCACACCAAATCCCTCCGGGCTGAACGAAGGCCCAAGCTGGAGAAACGTTGGCCCCAAACGATCCACTTTTGCGAGCACTGCAAGTCGACTCAACAACTCTTTCGTCTCGTCTTCGCAGTGCTGAAGTCGAGAGTCGTGCGAGATTACTTTTGGGAATTTGAAACAGAACTGAAATCCAGGCAGCGCCTGTTCCGCCCACTTCTCAAACGTCGTGATCGCTGGAAGTGCATAGAACGTACTATTGCCTTCGACGGTGTTGAACGTCCGGGTGTACCATCGCAACCAATCCGCGCGCGGCGTTCGATTCGGATAGACCTGCCCTGCCCACTCACTACACGCCCACACCGGCGCACCGATCTGGAGCGGCAATCGAGGTGCTGCGTCTCTCGCCAATCGATCGTCGCTTCTGGTACTTCCCAAACTGCCTATCCAGTGCGTGTTGAACAGCATCACGCCCCAAGCAGGCGTCCCAAATCCGATCCAGCTTTGTAGGCTAGCATTTGCGAAGCAGTTTGTGAACACTTTTGGCGAACTGGGCTTTTCTTGCGGCGGTCAATTTGGTTAACGTCCTCAGTGGCAGAAATTCGGCGAATCGTTCGTAGCTTTTTTGCTGCTCACCCACTATTGAATTCGCGCGAACCCGTCACGGAGGACAGTCGTGCAAACGCTAAAAACCGCTGCCATTGTCGTTATGATCATGACAGTGCTGTATAGTGCCTATGTCTCACTGACGACGCCACCAGAACCTCTGCCGGCTGAGATTGAGAACATGCTCGTGGAAACGGGTGACTTCGATATCGAAGACGGTTTCCCGTCACCGTCGGAGATGTTCGCTCTGGGCGACGATGAGCCTGCGGGAATGACGAGTGCAGGCACTGGTGTGGATGATTCATTTGCCGTTCCAAGCTTCGATATGGGACCGAATCAATTCAATTCAACGGCTGGTACGAATGCGCCGTTGACTGGATCAAAACCAGCCAACGCACCGAAGGCCCCCAACAACGCATTTGGAACTCCATCGAATACGCTTGCTAGCTCCGCCTCACCATCATCGCTTCCTCCAGTGCCGGCAAACGGCATCGCGATCCAACAACTCGCCCCCAGTCAAAATTATCCATCGACGAACGCTCAGTTTGCTATACCGGACCCAAAATCAGTTGCCTCGAGCTTTGACAGTGCGTCCGGAACAGCGTTCTCGATCGACGATTCTGGAACCGCCCAGATCACTGGTGCTCGGAATGCTTCCGCGTCGTTAACAGATCGGCCAAGTAACGTCACAACGGCCAGCATGCCGCTACCCGGTGACGCGTCTGTTACGACTGCGTCGGCAACCACGACTGCGACAGACTCGCTTGGGAAAAGCTTGAGCCAAAACAATGCACCGAATGTTGGACTTGCCAACGCGATCCAAACAGCTGACAAGCAATACAAAGCGGACCAGCGGAAAGAAGCACTCGCGACACTCAGCCTCTTTTACTCGACACCAGGGTTGTCACCGAGTGATCGTGACCAACTGCTGAGTCGGCTTGATCCGCTCGCAGGCGAAGTCATCTACTCACGCCGTCACTTGACTGAGCAACCGCATCGCGTCGGCCACAACGAAACGTTGATGGAGATTGCTGCACGGTACGAAGTGCCTTGGCAACTGCTCGCGAACATCAATGGCATCGAAGACCCTGTGACGGTACTTCCAGGCACAGAGCTCAAGGTCGTTCGTGGTCCGTTCCGCGCCGAAGTCCGCCTCGACAGCAGCGAGCTAACGTTGTTCATGGGCGATCTGTATGCGGGTCGATTCCCCATCGCTGTCGGCAACGATCCGGCTCCGAAGCCCGGGACGTACACGGTTCAAGACAAGCAAAATGCCCGGACGTTCTATGACGCATCAGGATCGCCGGTGCCAGCGAACAGCCCCAATAATCCTTACGGCAGCGTTTGGATGGACCTTGGCGGCCAGCTCTCGATTCACGGCAGTCCGGATCGAACGAAGCCGACGACCAACGGCTGCGTTAGCCTGGCTGGCAACCTTGCCGAAGACCTGTATGGCATTTTGTCCCAGGGTTCTTCGGTGACGATTCGTCGCTAAGATATCTGCCTTGTTTTTGAAACTGAACTAGCCTGCTGGCATTGTCAGCAGGTTTCTTTTTTTATGCTGTGAATCCAGCCGGCGAGAGTCCATGTCCTACGACCGCAACGCACTGATCCAACTTCTCGAGTCCGAAGCGCTTCAGCGAGGTGAGTTCACGCTCGCCAGTGGCAAGAAGGCGAACTACTACCTCGATTGCCGGCGTATCACGCTTCATCCGCAAGGCGCGAACTTAATCGCCGAAGGGATGCTCGATGTGATCCAATCGCTGGGTGAACTCCCAGACGCTGTCGGCGGCATGGCTATCGGAGCCGATCCGATCACGGCTTCGATTGTGACCATCGCCGGTCAACGCAAATTGCCGCTGCGTGGCTTCATGGTTCGCAAAGAGCCCAAGGGTCACGGCATGGGCAAGCAAGTCGAAGGCCCCGTCGAACCAGGCCAACGTGTCGTGATTGTCGAAGACGTTATCACCAGCGGCGGAAGCGCTTTGAAGGCTGTCGAAGCAGCTCAAGCGTTTGGTCTCAAGGTTGAGCGAGTGATCGGCATCATCGATCGACTTGCTGGAGGTGCGGAAGCCTTCCAAGCAGTCGGGCTTGAGCTGATCACGCTCACGACGATTCGTGATTTTGGTCTTGAGCCATAGTTGCTCAACGGATCCCACAAACGGGTCCTTCAAACTTGTGATGATCGGCAGTCATGGAAACGACGCTTCACCGCCAACTCAAACAGTCCTATGCATCGAGCGACGGCGAAACCGAAGTCACGCTCGGTTCGTTTCGGATCGATGCTATCCGCGACGATGAGCTGATCGAAATCCAGTGTGCGTCACTGTCCGCACTCCGCAGCAAAGCAAAACGATTGCTCGGCCGACACGCACTTCGTATCGTGAAGCCGATCTTCCATCGCACGCGGATCACGAAGCTGACGGAGCCCAATGGGAAGATCACCTCACGACGACTCAGCCCCAAACGAGGACACGTCGTCGACATTTTCGAAGAGCTGATTTATCTGACCCAGGTCTTCCCGCATCCGAACTTGACGATCGAAGTCGTGATGGTCGACGTCGAACAGTTTCGGGTTCCGGCGACGAAGAAAAGACGAAGGCGTCGTTGGCAGAAGGACTATGCCGTGCACGATGTCCAACTCGAGGCGATCAAGGAGCGGTACGAATTTCACGAGCCCTCGGATTTACTTCGCATCATCGATTGGCCTGGTGGAATCGAAACCATTACGACGGAGACGATTGCCGAAGCGATTGATCGTCCACGCTGGGTCGCACAAAAGATTGCTTATGTCTTGAAGCACGTCGGTGCGATTCACCAGACGAAACGTACCAAGCAGGGCATTCACTACGCGGCTGCTTGAGACTGCTCATGTTGGCGAAAGTTCTGCCGCAAACTCACGCGATGAGTTCTCGGATCACCCTTGCTGGCTCGACGCCAGTCAGTTTTTGGTCGAGCCCCATATGCTTGTACGTGAACCGTTCGTGCTCGATCCCCATGAGATCCAAGATCGTGGCATGCAGATCGCGAATGTGAACCGGATCGCGAACAATGTTGTAGCTGAACTCATCCGTCTCGCCGTAGATCGTGCCGCCCTTCACCCCGCCGCCGGCCATCCACATGGTAAAGCATCGTGGATGGTGGTCGCGACCATAATTCTCGTGGCTAACACCGCCTTGTGAATAGATCGTACGACCAAACTCACCGCCCCAAATCACGAGCGTAGAATCGAGCAAGCCACGCTGCTTCAGATCCTCAAGCAGTCCTGCACATGGCTGGTCCACGTCCTTGCATTGGCTCGGCATCCGGCCGCTGACGTTGCCGTGGTGATCCCAATTGTTGTGATAGATCTGGACAAATCGAACACCGCGTTCCGACAACCGGCGAGCCAAAAGGACTGAATTCGCAAACGTCCCTGGTTGTTTCGCTTCGTCACCGTACAAGTCCCACGTGTTCTGGGGCTCCGTCGACAAATCAGTCAACTCAGGCACACTGGCCTGCATCCGATACGCCATCTCGTACTGCTCGATCCGCGTCACAGTCTCTGGATCACCTAGATCTTCGAACTTCAGCTGGTTCATCGCGCCGATGGAGTCGAGCGTTTTGCGACGCAGCTCACTCGATACGCCTGGCGGATTTTTGATGTAGAGAATCGGGTCGCCCTTGCTGCGGAACGAAACCCCAGCGTGTGTGCCTGGCAAATAGCCGCTATTCCAAAGACGCCCCGAGATCGCTTGCAATTGCTCGCGATTGGTCGGCTCCGCCACCATGACGACAAACGTGGGCAGGTCCGAATTGAGCGAACCGAGACCGTACGACGCCCAAGCACCCAAGCATGGCCGTCCAGTCACCTGGTTCCCGGTTTGCATGTACGAGATCGCGGGCTCGTGATTAATCGCCTCAGTGTGCATCGAGCGGATGAACGCGATGTCATCGACCATCTTGGACGTGTGTGGCAGCAACTCACTCATCCACATCCCCGACTCACCGTGCTGCTGGAACTTGTACTTGCTCGGTGCGATCGGGAATCGTTTTTGGCCGCTTGTCATCGTCGTCAAACGCTGGCCATTACGAATCGATTCTGGCAAATCCTTGTCGTACCAATCGTTCATCGTTGGTTTGTAATCGAACAAGTCCATTTGGCTCGGCCCGCCCACCATGTGCAAATAGATCACACGTTCGGCGCGAGCGGCGAAGTGCGGAATCCCCTCCACGCCGCCAATCCGCGCGGGATTCGCGAGCGACGACGCGTGCGCCACGGACGACCGACCGTCACCCAGGAGCGATCCTAATGCTGCGTATCCAAGACCTTGTGCGGTGCCGGTTAGAAAACGTCGACGTGCAAGATTCATTTGTAACAAACCAAAAACTCAGGACTTCGGGATAGGAACTTCGGGGCTCTTTCCGGTCAACATTCTCTACTTACAAAGCGTTTCATCGAGATTCATCATCTCACTCGCAAGCATCGTCCAAGCCGCTAGATCCGACTGGGACAGTTCATGATTCACTTCGGCATTGCCGACGGCGAGCAATGCCGCCGTGTCTTCTTGGCTCACCGAGTAATGGGACTTCAAGTCGTTGATCGCGGCGAGCAGGATCTTTGATTCCTCATCCACCAGCGGCCTGGATAGCAATCTCGTCGCGATAAACTGCAACCGCTCGAGATCCGTTGGCCCAGCCGTCGTGAGCGTCGTGCGTGCAAGTACCCGAGCCGCCTCGACGAATTGCGGATCGTTGAGCGTCACAAGGGCTTGAAGTGGGGTATTGGATCGCTCGCGACGAACGGTACAAACTTCGCGATTGGGTGCTCCGAAAATTTCCATTGAGGCTGGGGGTGCCGCCCGCTTCCAGAACGTGTACATGCTCCGCCGATAAAGCGCTTCGCCGGTGTCTTCTTGGTAATTGCGCGTGTTGCTTTCCGGCATCGCCACCGCTTCCCAGACACCGATCGGCTGGTACGGCCGCACCGACGGACCGCCAATTTTCTCAGTCAAAAGACCACTGGACCAGATCGCCAGATCACGCACCATCTCGCCGTCCATCCGGAAACGTGGCCCCCGCGAAAGCAACCGATTTTCAACATCAATCTCCAAGCCGCGCGGGCTCGTTCGAGCACTTTGACGATACGTCGCACTCGTCAGCATCGTGCGAAACAAATTCTGGACGTTCCAACCGTTCTCGCGAAAATCGACGGCTAACCAATCCAGCAACTCAGGGTGGCTCGGCAATTCGCCAGTGATGCCAAAGTCGCCGCTTGTTCGCACAAGCCCTGTACCGAACACTTCCTGCCAAAATCGATTCACGGTCACTCGCGACGTCAGCGGGTGCTCATCACCAAACATCCACTGAGCCAAACCGAGTCGATTGCGAGGCAGGTCCTTCATCGGTGGTAAGGCCGCGGGCACGTCGGCACTGACTTGATCCAGCCGTTGATCGTACTCGCCACGATTCAACACAAACGCGATCGCGGGCTCTGGTTTCTCATTCATCACGTGTGCGATCGTACCGCGACGACGAATCGCTTCGTCTTCCGCCTTGAGCGACTCCGACACTCCGACAGCCTCACGGTACTCATCGCTTTGATGATCAAGCCACCACTGAGCCAACGTCTCCAGTTGCGGATCCTTCAACGTGTCTTTCGAAAGCGAAGCCGCATACATCGCCGCGCTCGCTTCGCCGACACTGCGAATTTCACTCGCCAATAGAGCCTTGTTATAGAGACGCACGTCGTTGATCCTCAGCCCCTCGGCGGAATCGCCCTGGCGACGACTGCCGATCGTCAGCGGTGCGTCGGTGTGGATCGTTTCGTTGCCCAGCGAATTGTTCGCAATGTCGCGTTTCGTTTGCTCGACTCCGTTGACGAATAAACGAAGACTGTCGATCGTCCCCAGTCCATCGTTAACGACACAGACATGACTCCATTGTTTCACTGGCAGGCTGTCTTTCGCGATGACCTTGTTCGCCTTTTCGGGCCAATTGCTGACGAAGTGGCTTGCGATCTTGCCTTCGTTCATCCACAAATCCCATCCGCGATAGCCTGACGGGTCGTCCAGACGAGCGACAATCGATCCCGTGACATTAGCTCGCTCAGGATACACCCACGCAGCAACCGTGAATGCTTCGCCGAGTTCATAATCGCCAGCTTCGGGAACCGACAAAATCGAGCCTTTGGTTGGCACCAGCGACTTCGCTTGCGTTTGTCCCTCCGACCAATTCAGCGGCGCGGACGCCGTCACTGGGATGAGCGTTCCGTTCACCAGCACGCTCGTCGTATCGCCACTGCCTTCGCCGAGCGGCGCATGGAACACCAAGTGCTCTGGACTCGGGAGCGACTGGGCAATCGACATCGGAGACAGCCCCAAAGTAACGACTTTTTCTTTTGCGGACTTTCGCAATTCAGCAACTCGGCTCTGTGCCGCTGGGATCAACTCGGCAAGCTGTATGAATCGCTCGCGGTCGGGCATCTGTGGCACAACAACAATCGGCGGCGTGTTCGCGATATTGCCATCGCGCACCGCCTGGGTCGTGTTATTGAAAAACGCCGCGAGTGAATAGAATTCTTTCTGGGAGACTGGATCGAACTTGTGATCGTGACAGACGGCGCAACCAGTGGTTAACCCGAGCCATACTGCGGAAGTCGTCTCAGTCCGATCGCGAGCGTAAAGCACAGCATATTCTTCGTCGATGATGCCGCCTTCGTTCGTCGTCATGTTGCATCGATTGAAGCCGGTTGCGATTTGTTGATCGAGTGAGCGTTCTGGAAGCATATCGCCAGCGAGCTGTTCGATACTGAATTGATCAAACGGCACATTGCGATTGAACGCGTTGATGACCCAGTCTCGGTAAGCCCAAATCTCGCGATAGTTGTCGAAGTGGATTCCGTGAGTGTCGGCATACCGAGCGTAGTCCAACCAATACCGCCCGCGATGCTCACCCCAACTCGTGAGCGAGAACAGCCGATCGAGGTAACGCTCGTAGGCCTCCGGATGAGTATCCGCAACAAACTCCTCAACCAGCTTCGGATCTGGCGGCAATCCGGTCACATCGAGTGCGGCGCGTCGAGCAAGCGTTCGACGATCGGCTTCGGGTGCCGGGGCGAGGCCCTCAGCCTCCAAGCGAGACAAGACGAAGTGGTCAATCGCATTCCGTGGCCAGTCCTTGTTCGTGACACTTGGAAACTCCGCAAGCTTGGGATCGATGAATGACCAGTGGGCTTCGTAAACAGCGCCTTCATTGACCCATTGTGCGAGCGTCGCCTTTTCGGATTCCGTCAGACTCTTGTGCGACTTCTTCGGCGGCATCAGCCCGTCGTCATCATCGGCGAGCATGATTCGAGTCAGCACTTCGCTTGTGTCGGCCGAACCAGGAACAATCGCGCCTGCATCGACGGCGTCTTCGCGGACGTCCAGACGAAGCCCAGCCTCGCGCGTCGCGCTATCCGCACCGTGACATGCGAAGCACTTGTCCGCCAAGATCGGGCGAATGTCGCGGTTAAACGACACTAATTTGGACGGGGCCGTTTCGGCGTCTGCGGACACCGCCATGGAAACTGATATCGCAAACGCACAAGCAAACGAAACTCTCAAGCGTGAGGGCATTTGGGAAACGCTAGTTCAAGGTGGGATTCACAGGCGAGCATCGACGAACGAAACGAGATCTCGTCGGGAGCTACATTATAACCGACCTTGGGCTGCGATTCGAGCGGGAACTCAATATTCAGCACCAAATATTGGCGGAGAGCAGGAGTCACACCTCAGCCTTTACAGGCTGAGACGGTATTCCTTGAGTCAGGCTGGAAAGCCAGACGTACAGTCGCGGGTGGTTCGCCAGACGTTATGCGTCCTTGGCTTCCGCCTCGAAGAGCGACTTGTACAAGAATCCTGCGACGACTGCACCAATCACCGGTGCGACCCAAAATAACCACAATTGCGCCAAAGCCCAACCTTGAACCAGCATCGCTGGCCCCGTCGACCTTGCTGGGTTAACCGACAAGTTGGTGACGGGAATCCCAATGAGGTGAATCAAAGTAAGCCCTAGGCCGATGGCAATCGGTGCGAATCCTGCCGGAGCACGGCGGTCTGTCGCACCCATGATGATGATCAAGAACATGAACGTCAGCACAACTTCGGCGACGAAACATGCAACAAGCGAGTACTGGCCAGGCGAATGTTCGCCATATCCGTTCGAAGCAAACCCACCCGCGAGAGAAAAACCCTCTTTGCCGGAAGCGATCATGTACAGCACCGCAGCGCCAGCAACGCCGCCGATCACTTGCGAAACGACATAGGGAAAGAACTCCTTCATCGGAAAGCGTCCGCCAGCGACTAATCCCGCAGACACGGCCGGATTCAGGTGACATCCGGAGATGTGTCCAATCGCGTACGCCATCGTGAGCACCGTCAGCCCAAACGCGAAGGCAACGCCAACAAAACCAATCCCAAGGTTGGCGGAAGTGTCACCGAGCGGAGCCGCGAACACGGCAGCCAAAACAGCGCTTCCACAGCCACCAAACACGAGCCAAAAAGTTCCGATCGCTTCTGCCGCACAACGTTGACTAAGCTGCATGATTTTCTTTCAGATGGAAACGTAAACAGACATGAGCTTGCGATGCATCTGTTAACGTTAAGCGAATGGATGAGTGTGTTTTGTCGTCTTGAGATCGACCACGGATTGGAGATTTGATCAAGACAAGAGACATCAAGTGACATTTGCGCAAGCCAAACTGCACCGATGTACTAAAGCATATGGCTGGCACTCGACAGTGGCAAGAACACTATTTTGTTGGTGGGCTTTCGACAGAATCGCCCAAAGCAAATGGGTCGCCTAATCAAGCTGGTACCTGCGACGAGTCGAGCAACGGGTTACGAGAAGTTATCCATCACGTGGTGAGCGAATGAGCGGGCCCAGTACACTGCCAGCTCATCTTCGTCGGATCCGAGTATCTGGGCCGCCCGGCACACCGGACGGACTAATTTCCCAAGTCGCCTAATAAACTTGTTGTTCGTTCGTTAACCTGAGTACCTGAGGAAACCTCGTCTCAATCGCTCAATAATCGAAATAGGGATGGACGTCTCATGTTCAACCGCAAAAAACTCGTCGGTTCAATTCTTCTGTGTCTAGCAATCGGGGTAGTAACGGCCATGGCCCAGCAACAAAATCCAGTCGACCAGCCCGCTCCGGGCTGGAAGGACGTCGACGACGCGATCAAGCAGGGGCTGCCGAAAACCGCGATCGAGAAACTCACGCCACTCATCGAATCCGCGCTCGCTGATAAAGACTACGACGAAGCGACGAAGGCGATCGCGCTTCGGATCGTGCTCGAAGCCAATATCCAAGGCAACCGGCCAGAGGAAAAGATCACGCGGATGAAGACTGAGATCGCGAAAGCGCCAGAGCCGATGAAACCTGTGTTGGAGGCGATTCTGGCGAATTGGTACTGGCATTACTTCCAACAAAACCGCTGGCAATTCGGCAACCGAACCCAAGTCGACGAGACGACGAGCGAAGACTTCACGACGTGGGACTTGAAGCGGATCCTGAGCGAGATCGATTCGCAATTCGACAAGGCCTTCACCGGCTCCAAGACACTCAAGACGTCACCAGTCGCCGAGTACTCGCAAATCCTCGACCCAGGCACCGCGCCGGCGTTGTATCGTCCGACGATGTTCGACGTGCTCGCCCACAACGCTCTCGAGTTTTATTCGGCTGGCGAACAAGCCGGTGCTAAAGTCCAAGACGCGTTCGAGTTGCGTGCTGACAGTCCCATCTTCGCTTCGCGTGAAGACTTCGTTGCGTGGCAGCCAACGACCTCCGACGAGAGTTCGCCGATCCTCCGAGCGGTCCAGCTTTATCAGGAACTGCTTGCGTTTCATGCCGACGACGAGGACAACTCAGCACTGTTGGATGCGGATTTGTATCGACTCGAGTTTGGCGATTCTCACTCAGTCGGCGAAGAGAAACGCGAACGATTCAAAGCGGCACTCCGTCGATTCGAACAAGCGAACATCAAGCACGAGATTTCCACGCGTGCGTTGCATTTGCTCGCCGAACAAATTCACGCCGACGGAGAACTTGTCGAAGCTCACAAGTTGGCTGAGCAAGCGATCGCAAGGTTCCCAGGCAGCGTCGGTGCGAACGCATGTCACAATCTGATTCGACGCATCGAAGCCCCGTCCGCGAACGCTTCAACCGAACGAGTCTGGAACGCCCCCTGGCCAACGATCGATGTTCGCTATCGAAATCTCGACAAGATTTACTTCCGACTCGTGACGTTCGACTTCGATGAATACATTCGAAGCGATCGCTGGAACGTCGAGTACATGGATGACGCGATGCGTGATCGGTTGCTCCAGCAAGCTCCTGTGAAAGCATGGTCCGCTGAACTGCCAAAAACCCCGGACTATAAAGAACGCACGGAGCGGTTGGCGATTCCCGACGGGCTCGTACCCGGCTCATATTTTTTGATCAGCAGTACGGACGAGAACTTCAGCCAACGTGATCAATATCGCCAGATGACGGAGGTTTGGGTAAGCGATCTCGCACTCGTGATGCGAACGGATGTTGGATCGGGATTCGTCGAAGGCATGTTGCTCGACGCCAAGTCTGGCAAGCCGATCGCCGGTGCAACGATCCGCGGTTTCAACAGTTTTCAACGCCAGCGACGAGAGATGCCAGCGAAGACGACGGACGAGAATGGAGTCTTTCGATTTGAAGAAACATCGAGACAAGGAGTTTTGGTTCTCGCGTCCCACGACGGACATTCATTGTCAACGTCGGACTTGATGCATTCGTACAAGTCCAATCCGTCTGAGAAACCAAACACTCAAACACGATTCTTTACCGATCGCGCGATCTATCGTCCTGGACAAACGATTTACTACAAAGGCATTTGCATTTCGTCTCACGTCTTGCCATCCAGCTACAAAACGCTGGATCGCCAAAAGGTGACGGTCGTCTTCAGCGATCCGAACGGGAAAGAGATCGAGCGTGTCGAGCATGTGACGAACAAGTACGGAAGTTTCAGCGGCAGTGTCACGGCGCCACGCGATCGCGTGACCGGCCAAATGACGATTCACGTCGAAAGCGGCCCCGGCGGCCAAACGTCCATCCAAGTCGAAGAATACAAGCGTCCGAAATTCCGCGTCACGCTCGAATCACCCAAGGAAGCTGCAAAACTCGGTGCCGAAGTCTCGGTGACAGGAACCGCTACTGCGTATACCGGTGTCTCGATCAGCGATGCGTCGGTCCAGTGGCGAGTGGTGCGTGAAGTTCAGTATCCGTTTTGGTGGTACTGGAGTCGCTGGTCCATGCCTCGCGGCAACGACAGCCAAGAGATCGCACATGGCGAGGCCACGACATCAAGCAACGGTACATTCGACGTCACCTTCATCGCCAAGCCAGATGATTCAGTGGACCCGTTGAGTGAACCCACATTCCGATACACCGTCTACGCCGACGTCACCGACACCACGGGCGAAACGCGATCCGATGAGCGTTCCGTTCAACTCGGCTTTACCGCGCTCAAAGCGTCCATGACCGCCGACGAGTGGTTGACCACGCAAGACGAAACCAAAATCACGATCCGCACATCCACGATTGACGACGAAAATCTGTCGGCAAAGGGCATCGTGAAAATCTACAAGCTCAAGCAGCCAGCGACGGTCATGCGATCCGCAATGACGACGTGGTCCGAACCGTTCAATGGGTTGAGTGCCGATGATGCCACGGATAACGCCGACGCCGTACCAACTAGCTCCAATCCGAACGATTGGCCGCTCGGCGAAGTCGCCTATGAGACTGAGTTCGAAACCAACGGTGCGGGTGTGGCCAGCGTCCAAGGTAAACTCGCCGCCGGTGTTTACCGTGCTGTGCTCCAATCACGCGATTCCTTCGGAAAAGAAGTCAAAGCGATACTTCCGCTCCAAGTGATCGATCCGAACGCCGACAAGCTCGACGTGAAAGTGCCGAACTTGGTTAAAGTCAAGAATCGTTCGCTTGAACCCGGCGAAACGCTCGAGATGATCTGGGGGACTGGCTACGAAACCGCTCAAGCCTATGTAGAAGTTGAGCACGACGGCAAGTTGCTTCAAAGTTACTGGACGCGTCCGAACCAGACACAGACGCTCATTCGCCAAGAAGTGACTGAATCGATGCGAGGTGGATTCACCGTTCGAGTGACGATGGTGCGTGAGAATCGAGCGTACCTGACGACGCAGTCGATTGATGTGCCGTGGTCGAATAAGGACCTCATGATCAAGTGGGAACGCTTTACCTCGAAGCTAACACCCGGTCAAAAAGAAACCTGGACCGCCGTCATCAGTGGCAAGGACGCGAAGCGTGCTGTCGCTGAAATGGTCGCGACACTTTATGACGCCTCGCTCGATGCCTTCGCAATGCACGATTGGATCTCCGGATTCGGTGTCTTTCGTCAAGACAACTCGCGAGTCCAGTTGCGTTTCCAGAACCAAGCTGCGCGAATCCAAATCCCAATCAGCTACAATTATGGCTACCTCAACGAAGGGATTGCGTACCCACGTCTGTCATCACAAATCGTCACGAACCTTTGGGGTTACGGATTCTTTAATGATCGCATGATGAGAAAGGGAATGCGAGGCATGCCGGTTCCCATGGCCGCAATGGCAATGTCCGATGGAATAGTGATGGGTGGCATGGGCGAAGCAGACGAATTCGCGGACGCAGCACCGATGGCTGCGGAAGCCGAGTTGTCATTGGGCGAACCAGCCAGCGACAAATCGTCCGCATCGAAACTTGATCTCTCCAATGTAACCGCACGCACCAACCTCAATGAGACCGCGTTCTTCTTCCCGAACTTGATCTCTGGCGACGATGGCACCGTGCGAGTGGAATTCACGTTGCCCGAAGCACTCACAGAGTGGAGGTTCCTTGGTTTCGCCCACGATCCCGAGCTTCGCGCCGGCTTGCTCACGGATACGGTCGTCACGAGCAAAGACCTCATGGTGCAACCGAACCCGCCACGTTTCCTTCGCGAAGGCGACGTGATCGAGTTCACAACGAAAGTCAGCAACCGCAGTGCCACGAACCAAACAGGCACCGTGCGGCTCACGCTCGCCGATGCAAATTCGACTGAGTCCGTGGACGCCAAACTCGGTAATACACAATCCGACCAAGACTTCTCGCTTAATGCCGGCGAATCAAAATCGTTCTCGTGGCGATTGAGCGTCCCCGAAGGCATCGGCTTCCTGACCTACAAAGCGATTGCATCGAGCGGGCGACTCTCGGACGGCGAGGAAGGCTTCTTGCCAGTCCTGTCGAAACGCATTCTTGTGACTGAGTCGATTCCACTGCCGATCCGCGGCAAGCAAACCAAGCACTTCGACTTTGCAAAGCTTCTTGCCTCCGGTGACTCCAAGACGCTCAAGCACGAATCGCTGACCGTGCAAATGGTCTCGAATCCGTCGTGGTACGCTGTCCTCGCACTGCCGTACTTGATGGAGTACCCGTACGAGTGCAACGAGCAAACCTTCAATCGCATGTATGCCAACGCACTGGCACGCCACATCGTCACGAGTGATCCGAAGATCGAACGTGTGTTTGCCCAGTGGCGTGGCACACCGGCGCTCGACAGCCCGCTGGCGAAGAACCAAGATCTCAAGTCGGTGATGCTCGAAGAGACACCGTGGTACGCCGAGGCTCAAGACGAAAGCCAAACCCGCCGCAACGTCGGCATACTCTTTGACCAAAATCGTCTGGAAAGCGAGATCGCACGAGCGATGGCCAAGCTCGCCGAATCACAACGCGAGGACGGTGCGTGGTCTTGGTTCCCCGGCGGCCCCAAGAACGATTACATGACGCTCTACATCACGACGGGATTCGGGCGATTGCGTCATCTCGGTGTGAACATCGATGCCGAACCCGCCATCAACGCGGTGTCGAGTCTCGATGAGTGGGCGACGGAAATCTATTCGAATATCAAGGATCACGATCCGGAAAAGAACCACCTTTCATCGACGATCGCGCTGTACCTTTACGGACGCAGCTTCTTTCTCGCGGATCAACCGATCGCCGACGAGCATCGCGAAGCAATCAACTATTGGCTCGATCAAGCCAAACGACATTGGCTCAAACTCGCCGTTCGTCAATCGCAAGCTCACCTGGCGATTGCCCAGAAACGTTTCGGCGACGAAGCCTCTGCCAAAACGATCGTCGACTCGATCCGCGAACGGTCGGTCTCCGACGAAGAACTCGGCATGTTCTGGCGCGAGAACGAACTGGCATGGTTCTGGTACCACGCACCGATCGAATCGCAAGCGATGATGATCGAGATGTTTGACGAAGTCGCCGGCGATGCCGAGGCCGTCGAAGCCTGTAAAGTATGGCTACTCAAACAGAAACAAACTCAGGACTGGAAAACCACCAAGGCCACCGGGGACGCCGTCTACGCATTGCTGCTCCGAGGCAGCAACCTGCTTGCATCGAGCGAACTCGTGAAAGTCTCGCTTGCTGGCGAAACGATCCAACCTACGAATGTAGAAGCCGACACGGGTTTCTATCAAGAGAAGTTCACACGTGGCGAAGTGAAGCCATCGATGGGCTCGATCGTCGTCACCAAACTCGACGAAGGCGTCGCGTGGGGCAGTGTCCATTGGCAATACCTCGAAGACATCTCCGCCGTGACGGCTCACGAAGGCACACCGCTCACACTATCGAAGCAACTCTTCACGAAGAAGAACACCGCACAAGGGCCAACGCTCACCCGAGTCGACGGTCCGATCGCGGTCGGCGACGAGCTTGTTGTGCGAATCGTGCTCAAGACGGATCGTGACATGGAATACGTGCACATGAAAGATCATCGAGGCAGCGGCACGGAGCCAGTAAATGTGCTGTCCCAGTACAAGTACCAAGATGGCCTAGCGTACTACGAATCAACCCGTGACACCGCCAGCCACTTTTTCATCGACTACTTACCCAAAGGCACGTACGTTTTCGAGTACTCGACTCGAGTGCAATTGAAGGGCGAGTACCAAACTGGAGTCGCCAGTATCGAGTGCATGTACGCCCCCGAGTTCAACAGCCACAGTGAAAGTCTGGAACTGTCAGTCGAGTAGCAGGGCACGGCAACAAAGAACGTTCATTGTCCCCGTCCGATATTCGGACGTTTGGGGAAAGGGATGAACTAGGTTTGGTGCAAGCTATTTCTGGTGCGTTCCGTGGTTTACTTCACCGGCGAAATGTCGAAAGAATGCGTGAAATTCCGTCGGGAATATTGCGTTATCGTTGGACTCGACACGGGCGAAATGACGTGCCATTCCTTGCAGCAAAACAAGGAAGTGAATCGTCTTCAAATAGGGACACAAAAATGCACGTAATGCGATAAAAACGCAATGATTTCCGGCATTCTGCCGCTGTTTTCAGAGCATGCGAACGGAGGTGATTCTAGGCAATATTTTCTTACTCGAATTTTGTATTTTACTGTTTGCGAATACATGATTCGAACTAGCCTGCAAGCTCAAACGAGCATTTAAGTTGATCTGCATGTTGCAGCAATTGATGTGCTCGGTGCAAGTTCGCTTACAGGTAGCACAATAAGAATGTCTAGGAAGTTTTCGAGTCGCAAACGCTCTTTCACCTCACGTTTAAAACTTTCAAACTCCGGTCTGATGGAACTCGAACGACGACGAATGCTTGCTGGCGATGTGAGCGCCGCAATTGCTGAGTCGTCGAATGCGAGTGACAGCTCCATCGCCGCTGCGTCGAATGAGACGACAGCATCGTTGACTGCGAACGACCCCCAACAAACATTGGCAAGCATTGACTCGTTGGTATTTGTCGATGCAGAAGTCGAGGGTCTTGAGGTGCTAACTCGCTCGATGCCGGCAAATGCAAAGGTTGTGTTGCTTTCGGCGAACAGTGACGCCCTGCAAGAAATGACAAATGTCATCAACCAGCATGCGAGTATTAACTCGATTCACATTATTAGCCACGGGCAAAGTGGCTCAGTCCAATTGGGCGGCAAAGTCATTGATGCCACACAACTTGAACTGAACCAGAACCTGATTCGCAGCTGGAAGGATTCGCTGAGCGAGAACGCAGACGTTTTGGTTTACGGTTGCGACGTAGCCGCCGGGGCGAGTGGCGAACAGTTTCTCTCGCGTCTAGCGACGCTCACTGGCGCCGATGTTGCGGGTTCCGTGGATGCGACGGGTAGCGAAAGCGAAGGCGGCAACTGGGCTTTGGAAGCCAAGACCGGAAACATCGAGTCCGCTCTCGCGGTGAATACTTTGGCTCAATCTTCATTTGCGGGAGTGTTGCCAATTACGATTTTTGCAGCGGGTGAAACCGGTGAGGAATCCATGTCGTTGGAAATCGACGGCGTAACCGTTGCGACGTGGGATAACATTGGCGGCGATGTGAACAGCCGAGAGTTCCAGAGCTTTACCTACGACAGCGAATCGATGGTTTCCGCGGATCGAATCCGCGTTGTTTTTAACAACGACAAGTTCGTCGAGGGCGTCATCGATCGCAACCTCTATGTCGATCGCATTGAGATCGATGGGAGAGCCTTCGAGACGGAAAGCCCAAGTGTATTCTCAACCGGAACTTGGTCGAATATTGACGGCGGAATAACACCGGGATTCAAGAAATCGGAAGCGTTACATTCCAACGGTTACTTCCAGTTTAAGCAGGCCTCTGTCAACTCAATCACTGTGTTTGCCGCCGGTGAGACTGGGCAAGAGTCAATGGCGCTCCAGATCAATGGTGAGACGGTTGCGTCTTGGGAGAACATCGGAGGCAACGTAAACGCTCGCGAGTTCATTCGCTTTACGTTTGAAACGGACTCCGAGGTTTCGATTGATCAGATTCGAGTCGCGTTCACAAACGACTTATTTGAAGAAGGTGTCGTGGATCGAAATTTGTATGTTGACGCAGTCGAAATCAATGGGGAACGGTTCGAGACCGAGGCTCCGAGCGTATTCTCCACTGGAACTTGGTCAGATCCCGATGGCGTGACTCCTGGTTACAAGCATTCCGAAGCTTTGCACAGCAATGGATACTTCCAGTTTGCATCAAACGAAGTCGCCAACCCGTCAAGAACTTACGATGGATCCGGTAACAACATTGAGAACCCAACCTGGGGCAGCGTCAACCAGCAACTGATTCGTGTGGCACCAGCACAGTACGAAGACGGTGTATCGAGCCCAGGTGGGCAAGATCGCCCAAGCGCGAGAGAGATTAGCAACGTGCTCGCGGACAACATGGACCAGGACACTCGCAATGATCGCCAGCTGACTGCGTTGATTTATGTTTGGGGCCAGTTCCTTGACCACGATATCGATTTGACGTTGAGCCCGCGGGCCGGTGGCGAGGCGTTCCCGATTTCGGTACCAACCGGAGACGCGTTCTTTGACCCGACGGGTACTGGGACGGCAACGATTCCACTGTCTCGATCCGTGTTTGACCCGGCCACGGGAACGTCGACTGATAATCAGCGCCAGCAATTGTCAGCCATCACAGCGTTCATTGACGGCTCGCAAGTTTACGGCTCGAGCCAGGAGACTGCGGATAGCCTGCGATCATTTGTTGGTGGTCGAATGCTAATCACGGACAACGGACTTCTCCCAACCGATGCGATGGGTGGAGTGATGGCTGGAGATATTCGTGCGAGCGAAAATTTAGGGCTGACTGCCATGCAAGCACTCTTCGTTCGTGAACACAACCGTATTGCCAACGAGTATGCGGCCGCGAATCCAGGCCTCGGCGATGAGGAAATCTTCCAACACGCGCGAGAGATCGTGATTGCGGAAATCCAAGCAATCACATTTAACGAGTTCTTACCGGCTCTGCTCGGTGAAGGCGTCATTTCGGCGTACTCCGGATACGACGCAACCGTCAACCCGACGATTGCCAATGAATTCTCGACAGCCGCATTCCGATTTGGTCACAGTACCCTCGACGAGAATATCGAGTTCTTTGGCAACGACGGAATTGCTGTGCGCGATTCGTTAACGCTGGCGCAAGCGTTCTTCAATCCAGCTTTGTTGAACGAAACCGGCATCGACACAATACTCAAGTACAAATCATCAACGTTGAGCCAAGAGATCGACAATCAAGTTGTTGGTAGTCTGCGAAACTTCTTGTTCGGGCAGCCTGGAGCCGGCGGCCTTGACCTCGCTTCGCTCAACATCCAACGCGGTCGTGATCACGGTCTAGCTGACTATAATTCCGTTCGTCAGGCCTATGGCCTGGAAGCCGTCGATTCGTTCTCCGAGATCACTAGCAATGTCGAATTGCAAGGCAAGCTTGAGTCGCTCTACGGTAACGTCAACAACATTGACTTGTGGGTGGGAATTCTTGCCGAAGATCATATTGCCAACGGTTCAATGGGCGAGCTCGGTACCACGATTCTCGTCGACCAGTTTGAGCGACTTCGTGCCGGTGATCGTTTTTGGTACGAGAACACGTTTAGTGGCAGCCAGCTAGCTGAACTCCAGAGCACAACGCTCGCCGATCTGATTCAGCGGAACACGGGTGTCGAGGGGTTACAGCAAGACGTATTCTTCTTCCGCGCCGAAGTCAGTGGCCAAGTTCTCGTGCAAACCGAGTCGTCGAATTTCGGCATCTTCCGCAACCTTTTTAATCATCGGCCGTCGACGCCCGTTGGTTTAGAGGGAGCGACGGTCCAGTTGATTGACGATCAAGGCGAGGTGATTGCGACCACGCAAACGGACTCCAGCGGTAACTACCGCTTCACCTCCTTCAAGGAGACTGGAAATTATCGAGTGCAAATCATCAATGACAGTTCGCTGTCTTTGAAGACACCGGATTCACTTGATGTGCTCGTTTCGACGGGCGACACGAGCATTGGCGGACTAGATTTTGTAGCCGTCAAGAAATCAAAGTGGTTTAAATTCTTTAGTTAACCCAGTCCGTATGGACAATGACTCAACAGCCCGATGAATCGATCTCCGCAACAGTCACGGAAGGTTGTTGCGGCTCATCAAGCCGCGTGAAAATCGCATTGCTACGCTCCATCACTGGTTCAAGCAGCGCAACCGACTTTGGTTGCAATGGCCCCTCGAGGCTGGATGAAAGAACTCTCTTTAGAACCGTGTGATGGTCTCGTGCAAGTTCAAGATCACTCGGCAAACTTGCGTCCAAGCGGCCAAGTTTGCTAGGTCCATTGACGCGACTGACGGTGTATTGCCGACTGAGATCGTTTTCTCAGCCTCCTTGGGATAATCGTTGTAATACGCCAGTTGACGAACATACAATTCCCGCAGCGCCTGACGCTCCTTGGCGTTCGGCTTGCGACTGACCGCACTCAGAAACGCGTAATCCAGCACGTCATCAAACTCCGCTTCGGATTTGGTCGCTAGCACTCGCGAAGCCATCGCATGTGACGCTTCGACAAAAACGGGGTCGTTGAGCAGCGTCAGCGCCTGCTGGGGGCTGTTCGATTGAGGCCGATCCGCAGTGCACTCGTCTCGCGCGGGTGCGTCAAAATTCACGAGCATCGGATGCAAAAACGATCGCTGCCAGTGCATGTAAACGCCTCGCCGATATTGGCGAAAATCACGACCGTCCACGTAGGTTCGATTGGGGAACTGGATGTTTACATAGTGCCCATCCGGTTGGTACGGAAAGATGCTCGGTCCGCCAACATAGTCGGCTTGCAGAAGCCCCGAGATCGCCAACGCGTTATCGCGAACAATCTCAGCCTCCAAACGTCGAGCGGATTGTTGAGCCAGCAAACGGTTGTATGGATCGAAGTCGGCTAGTTCTGGACGGACAGCGGCGGCTTGGCGATACGTTCGACTCGTCACCATCAACCGCATCATGTGCTTGATGTCCCAGCCACTTTGGACAAACTCCGCAGCAAGCCAATCAAGTAACTGTGGATGACTCGGCCATTCGCCTTGGTTGCCGAGGTCGTCGAGCTTTGATGACAGCCCGCTGCCAAAGAACTGCTTCCACGTATGATTCACAAAGTGCCGAGACGTTAAAGGGTTCGTCGGCGACGTCAACCAATTGGCCAAATCCAACCGCGTTAAACGTTGATCGCTCGAGTGCACACCGCCAGGCAAGAACTCGGGGAATCCCGGAGGTGCCAACTCGCCGGATTCATCTTGCCAATTCCCGCGAGGGCGAACGCGACTGGTTGGAATGTCTTCGCTTGGAATCGATTGTGCGATCAACGTCATCGCCATCCCGCTTCGCAACTTCAAAATCTCGTCACGGTAATATCGGCTTCGTTCGTGCTGGGCCGCTGGTGGCACCGTCGCACAATGCACTGCGCCGACAAGTAACGCCGTTTGCGACTCCGAACGCTTGCCCGAATCAACTCGGATCGCTTCGGCAAGTTCGTCGCTCGCTGCTGGCATGCCTGCTATCGCTTGACCGATCGGCGTCAGCGACAATCGCACACGACCGACGTCGGCGCTCTTGAACTTGACCGTGAAGCGATGCTCTGGGGTTAACTCCAGTGGCTTGGCAAAGTGATAGACCGCTGTGTGCGTGAGTTTCGTCTCGTCCATGGGAAGCTGCCAACGCATCGGACCGCTTCGCCAGGTGTCTTCGAGAGTCACTGGTTCGTGGCCACTGTTGAAGCTGGACGGCGTACGACGATCAGCTTCCGACCAAGCGAACTGGACGCTACCGGCTTCGTTTAATTTCGCTTGATCCGGCACGGCGATTTCCAGTGATGGCTTCGGCGTGTCGGGAGTCGCAATGTATTGTGGCTGGCGATCTTCACCGAGCAGCACAACACGGTAATCCTTCAATCGCCCAGAAAACTGGGTGTCGGTGCGATTCCAAATCACGATTTTCGCGAGGCGTTGTTCGCTGCCCAGATCGACTTCCCACCACGGATCAGTGCCCGACAAACTCGTGTGCGTCACAGAATTCGAGCCGCGATAGATGCCGTCAGTTATACCGTCAATCGCAAGCGGTGCCTTTCCGCCGTCGGTGTAGTCGCTCGATTGGGTCGCAGTCCCCTTGCGTGCAATGTTCGTCAGCTCACCCGAGTCCGATGCGGTGAAGATTTCGACTTCGGCGAGCGACAGAATCTTGTCTTTGCCAGGAAGCTCGATTCGTACATATCGCGGACGAACCAAATTTGCATCGCTGTTCTCGTCGAGAGGGTCTTCCACCGTCGCCGAGAGACTCAGTGAAAAATGTCCATCCTCGCCTCGACCGACGTTCCCGTTGTGCGACTCATCCGGCAACACTTCGACGCGAAGCGCCGCGTACGTCATCGCCTTTTCAACGCTTACAGGAATCTCAAACGACTTGGTGTCACCGCTTACCAAGACACTGTTGTCGTCGAGCACTCTTAGGATCTCCTTGCTCGTTTCCGGTAGCTCGAGGATCTGAGTCGGCACCCAACCCTCCGGATGCTGGGCCAGTGTTTGACGCACCGAATCAAGCCAAGCTTTTGCAATATCTGATTCGAGCGACTTTGCACCGAGAGCCGCGAATATCGCCTTGTCGCGTTCTCGCTCAAGCTTCTGGATTTCCGCCACAGTCGACACGCTCGACGTACGCAGCTCGGGCGGGAATGGGTAATCGTTGTTGAAGCCTTTCAAGTCCGCGTTGGGTGTGTATCCGTAGTCTGAATACACGCCCCACTGTCGCAAGTCATCAAAGAACGCACCGATGGAATAGAAGTCTTTGGCCGTGAACGGATCGTACTTGTGGTTGTGGCATTCGCAACAAGCGAGCGTCGATCCGAGCCAAGCCGTTCCAATCGCCCGCACACGGTCCGCCTTGTATTTCGCCAAGTACTCGCCCGGTTGCGCGCCGCCTTCACGCGTGACCATGTTCAACCGCAAGACGCCGGTGGCGGTCAGCTGCTCTGGTGTCGGTCCACTGCCGTCTGGTCCCGTGAGCAAGTCTCCGGCGAGTTGTTCTCGTGTGAAGACATCAAAGGGTTTGTTCGTATTGAAAGCATCGATGACATAGTCACGGTACGGATAGATGCGTTGGTTCTGGTCTCCGTGAAAACCGACGGTGTCTGAGAAACGAACTAAATCGAGCCAGAAACTCGCGATCCGCTCGCCGAAATGTTTCGACGCTAACAACCGCTCGACCTGGCGCTCATACGCGTCATCGCTCGCATCGTTGGTGAACTCGAGAACGTCCTCCGCCGATGGTGGAAGCCCGATAAGATCGAGACTCAATCGACGCAGTAACGTCGCACGATCAGCCAACGCACTGGGTTCAATCCCTTCGGATTCGAGTCTCGCGAGCACGAACGCGTCGATTGGATTCGCCACAAGTTTCTGGTGCTTGGTTGGCTTGGCGACTTCTGGCCGAACGATTGGCGAATATGCCCAGTGCTGTTCATACTTCGCACCTTGCTCGATCCAGCGGCCGATTAATGCTCGGTCGTAATCCGTCAATTGGTGACGAAAGCTCTCAGGCGGCATCTGTTCCCCGTCGCTGGTGCCCATGATCCGCGCATAGACTTCGGATGCAGTGACATCCCCGGGCTTGATTCCGACGAGTTCGTCATCGGACGGCAACGCGCCAGTCGCAGTCTCGAACGAGTCGATGCGAAACTCGCTCTCGTTATCTTCTTCATCCGGCCCATGGCAGGTGAAGCACGTGTTTGACATCAGCGGCCGAATGTGCGCGTTGAACGAGACTTGCTCAGGCAACTCCTTCTTCGTGTCAGCTGCGTTTGCAAACGACGCAAAACAGAAAACGAGGGCAAAACAATGTACGTATTTCATGGCATAATCAATATTCAAACGATAGCGATACAGACAGCAAACATCATCTTCACGTGCTAGTCGCGTTGTCGCCCACGTTTTGGGCAACTCGCAACAAATCTGTCTGTTCAACTCAATTTCCTAATCTTAATCCTACTCATAATCTTAATCTTCCCCTTAATCCCCCGACGCTGAACCGCCTTTGCTCACGGCGCAGGATGAAGATTAAGAATCCAAGCCAGGAACCCATTCATCCACTACGCAATGATGTCGTGAACGACTCGTGAGGGTTCGACGCCCGTTAGCCGCAAGTCCAAGCCTTGGAAGCGTGCCGTGAGCTTCTCGTGATCGACACCGAACAAGTGCAGCATCGTGGCGTGTAAATCTCGGACGTGGACAATGTTCTCGACGCTGTTGTAACCCAGCTCATCAGTCGCGCCATAAGCGATCCCACCCTTCACGCCACCGCCGGCCATCCAGACACTGAAGCCATTGATGTGGTGATCGCGGCCGGAACCCTGGGCCATCGGAGTGCGTCCAAACTCGCCGCCCCAAAGCACCAACGTGTCGTCGAGTAATCCGAGTCGCTTCAAGTCTTTCACAAGTGCCGCCGATGGTCGGTCAGTCGCTTCGGCTGCGGTGGTGAAGTTCTTGACCAAGTCACCGTGATGGTCCCAGCCTCGATGGTAGAGCTGGACAAAACGCACACCGCGCTCCAGCAATCGTCTCGCGAGTAAGCAGTTCGACGCAAACGAACCGTCGCCGGGTTTCTTGACGCCGTACTCGTCAAGCGTCTCCTGGGATTCCTGAGACATATCGGCCAAATCCGGCACAGCGGTTTGCATCTTGAACGCCATCTCGTACTGAGCGATTCGCGTTTCAATCTCAGGATCAAAATGCCGCTCCTCCAACATGCCGTTGATGCGCTGGATCTCGTCGATCACTTGTCGCTGGGTCGATTGACAAACGCCGTCGGGATTGCCGATGTAGTGGACTGGTGAGCCGCTCGCTTGAAACGCGACGCCTTGGAACTTGCTCGGCAGGAAGCCAGCGCTCCACTGACGTGCGGAGACGGGTTGTGCTCCAGGACCCGAAGACGTCATCACCACGTACCCAGGCAAATTCTCAGTCTCGGCCCCCAACCCATAAAGCATCCACGAACCCATGCTTGGCCGACCCTTGATGATCGAGCCGCTGTTCATGAATGCGTGAGCCGTGTCGTGATTGATCTGTTCGGTCGTCATGCTGCGGACGATGCACAAGTCGTCTGCTAGCGAACCGATGTGTGGGAACAACTCGGACATTTCCAGCCCCGACTCGCCCCACTTCTTGAATTTCACGAACGACTTGCGAGCCTTCAACTCAGTATTTTGAAGCTGAGCGAGTTGCTGGCCGTTGGTGAATGAAGTCGGGAACGGCTGGCCGTCGATACGATCGAGTTCTGGCTTCGGATCGAGCGACTCAACGTGCGACGGTCCGCCAGCCATGCACAAGTGCACAATTCGTTTCGCTCGCGGCACGTGGTTCGGGAACCCTGGAAGTGCTGGCCAAGGATGGTCCGCCGAGACGCCAGCTCCGTGCAATTGATTCGAACGGATGGAGTTCTTGTTCAGCATCGACGCCAGAGCGAACGAGCCGATCCCGGCAAATGACTTGGACAAGAACGTACGTCGAGCCCAGTCAATAGGTTGATTGTGGTTCATCATGATTCAACACTGTTTTGCGGTGTGGGGGGCACCTTGGGGTACTGGTAGGAATGAATTTCGCCGTCAACTCGCTCGAGAGAGGGTCTCCGGTCGATGGCATTGTGCCCCAGATACATTGTACCAAGTATTCAATCCATGGATCAGGATTCTGGCTTGTGATTCAGATAGTTGGCTCCACCGGTTTCTTTGGCACAACGAAACACGACAGATTCAATTGCACCGCTAGAGAACGTTTGCTCAAACTCGATCGAGCCGAGTTTCCTTTGCAAATCGTCGCGAATTTGCGGGAGTTGACGATTGGGCAGTCTTGTTACGATTCGAAACAGCACATGCATCATCGCCAGGCGACAACGAGCAATGCGTGATGCAAATAAGCCACGAACTCGGTCGGCCGGCACAAAGTCGACGTAGTACACAACGCCTCCAGGGCGAACGCCGTCGATCCAGCCTGAAAGATGCTGGTGCAATTCAACGGATGTGAACGCGTCGAGAAAGAACGCGAACACGACAACGTCAAAACCGCCCGCATCTGGCTTCCATCGCAGTGCATCAGTGTGAATCCAAGTCACGCGATGCCGGAGTTCTCCTCGAGCGACGAGTGCTTGTTGGCGTCGGATCATCGCGGCGCTAAAGTCCACACTCGTGACGCGCGCACTCGGCATCATGTCGAGAATCCGCTCAAGCATTCGGCCGTCGCCATCACCAAGCACGAGGACTTGCTTCGGCGCAACGTGCGACCGGATCCACTCCAACCCCGCCAATCGGGCTTGCATGAGCGTGCTCCCGAACAACATGAACTCGAGCGGTTTGTACCATCGAGCGAGCCAATCGTATCCGCGAGCTTGACTCAGCACTGCACTTTCGTGATTTAAACTTCGCCTACGTCGGTCTGAGGATCGACGTAGGCTTGAAATGCAAGTCAAATCATAACGACTTGTTGCTTAGAACGACTCGCTGATTACTTCAGAAGACGCACGCGTGCCAAGTGCTCCCCAAAGCCCATATGGACTTGCCGAACCTTGCGGATTCGCACTGCCTTGGAAGACAGACGGTGCTGTGGAGCTGCCTGCTTCGATCGAGTCAGTGATGAACTTGACCGCACCATCACCCATCAAAGCATGAACTCCACCTTGGTGCCGGCTGCTAAACGTCGAGGTTCCTTCCGAGATAATGGGACGCGTAACACTCCGCACGCAAAACTGCTTGTTAGGAGGCAAAATGGTCGTGCAAACTGTGTAAGGCGCATCCGAGCTCGCCCATCGGAATCCGCGACCTTGGTTCGACGCATAAAGATTCGTGGCGGCAACCGTCGACGCCCAAAACTTTGGACGAGCAGCGTCAATACCGCCAGAGCATCCCACATGCGAAGGATTGGATCGAATATTGTCAGCCGCGCCCTGATTTCCAAGTGTGCGGATGTCGCGATCCCCGAGATCGGTAGCGATTTCACCCATCATAATCGTGTTCGCGAGACCATCGAGTATGTCTCGAAATGCCGACTTGCGTCGATGCGAGAACGCTCCACGATCCGCAGCACCGAACTGTGCCGAGTTGCCCGTGGTCACGCCATTCGTGTTATTGTCATAGGGCCCCAGTGACTGCAGTCGAACGCCGTCACCAATACACGCTGCGTAGTTTGTTCGCCCCATTGCTGGGAGACCTGTTCCAGGATCACTTGGGCAACGCAATCCAGGAATCTCGGTGACCCAAGGCTGGTAGGCCGTATTGCGAAGGTTGGGGGCTGGAGCGATCAGATTGTCTTCATCTGTAGGTGTCGGCCCCATTGCTGGCCACGGCGGCGTTCGGACGACGCCCGGGGTAGCAAGGTTGACAGTATTGGGATTCGAAATTTGTTCCCAAAGTGCCTGCTGCTCAAAGAATGGAGTCATTCCTACAAGCACACTCAACATAAGGCGATTTGACGTCGACGATCCGTAGCCTCCCTCGACAGTAGATCCGAAATTGTTCGACCCTCCACCGTGAGAGGGCATTTGATTGTACGCAGAATGGTAGTTGTGAATTGCCAACCCCAATTGCTTGAAGTTATTGCTGCAACTCATTCGGCGTGCTGCTTCGCGTGCCGCCTGTACCGCTGGCAGAAGCAATCCTACCAAAACGCCAATGATCGCAATGACCACAAGCAACTCCACGAGCGTGAAGCCGAGACGTACTTTTTGTTTATTCATTCGCAAAGATTCCTAAAAACTGAAAATAGAAAAAAGGGCCTAGGAAATTCTAGGCACCTAAAACGCTCAACCCAAAAGAAGTCGGTCCCTCTGAAATTACAGAGGATCGTTCTTTGTTCGCTCAACTTCTTCCGCCTTCGCCGCAGCCACTGCGGGATCTTCTTGAAATACCTCCGTGGGCGCAATCACGGTAGGCTCGGCCTTGTTTCCACAACCAATCAGGCCAACGCAAAAAAATGACGTGAACAACGCGGCAACGAGAATGTTGCCCGACTTTATCATGCTGTTAAACATTACACGCTTACACTCGAGGGAATCCGTTTTGGGCCAGAAAGATTGAGCGGATGTTTTGTTTCTGCTGCAATGATTGACTGCTTACCGAATTGTAAATTCGATGAGATCGGAATCCGTTCACATCGGAACCCATTCAAACTTGCAATCATCTTGCATTAACATCCGCGTCGCACACCGAACAAATGTGCGCTAAGACCCACTGCTCAAGAATAGCTGAAGTAAGTAGTTTGTGAAGGCCTTTTAGATCGAAGTGACGAGGTTTTGAGTAGACGAATATGTTCGAATTGCCATTCGAGGCGCAAAACGCATTCTCTCATCGACGCCCCCCTGGTGGCCAGTAGATTCTTCTAAACACAGCCTTGTGCACGAAGAGTCACCACCCCAGAGTTGGTGAAGCTGAGGAATTCGTTCTTATCGGGAAATTCTACTGAACGATTGTTTTGCTGCGATCGCCGTTTGACCACACTTTGAGGACACGGTCGATTCAATGTTGGCCGAACAAAATGTCGGGCGGGACTTGCATTGAAATGTACCGCCTCGGACTAGAGCCGTTTGTGTCCTTCGGCCTTTGCGATCACATGCAATGGCGCCAGGTCATTCGTTTTCGTCAGAGCCACAGTAAGCTGGTCGCGCGGTCGGATCATTTCGAAAATGGCGACGCGTCAGCACTGTCCACGCCAACCCCGCAAATCTCGCTTCCATGAGCATGCTCCCGAACAACATGAGCTCGAGCGTTTGTACCATCGTGCGAGCCTGGCGCAGTACAGTGCTTTCGCTGGAACTCACCATTGAAAGAGAAGTACAGGCAACGGAGCGAAAGCGACTGCCAGATCAAACCAGCCGCTGGCGTCCAGCGACTCATTCTTTGAAACAACCTCATATACGATCGTCATCATCAACGATGCACTGAAGAGCGCCGCGGCAAACACAGTTGTCATGAGACCAAAGATCACCAAGCCAACGATCAACACGAGATAGCAGGCGACGAGTGCCATAACGCTCTGGCGTGATAGGGAATCGCGGCTGACGATCGATCGCATATTTTGTTGCTGGTCAGCCATCCGATCATGGTCGGCGACGAGGATGCAATTCAGCATGTAGAGAATCGCCAGCCCAAAGCAGCAAGTCCATGTCGAAATATCCGCGCGCTGTTCAAGCGTGGGGATGAACACGCCAAAAGCGAACAACGGACCGATGGCCAGTTCTTTGCTGAAGCTACGTTTTGACATTGGAGGCACCAAATGTACGCACGCCATGTAGATCAACACACCGGCGGTGCCCAAGATGACCAAACGCAATTCTCCCGGCGACAATTGCCAAGCGACCAAGACAGCATCGATCGCCAACGCGGCAATCCAAGTGACAAGCAATACGCCGCGATTGTCATAATGAAAACGGTGCCGGGCAGTATGCAAGCGCCGCGGGTCAAGCCTGAGTGCATCGAGCCAACGATCCATCGTGTAGATCAACCAAATCGTCAGCCCCAGAATTAGCGAGTCCACTGGACGTGGCGAAGCTCCACCGAACTGCAGGCCCACCAACCACTGCCAAGCGATTCCGATCCCAACAACGTCGAGCGAGATCGCATTCACCGCTGTCACCAATCGGCTGGCCGTCGGTGACTTGGAGGAGTCGTTCGCTTTGGAATGAATCGCTGACAAAACGTGATGGACCGGCTAGGCGAACAGTGTGTCTTCGCGTCATCACTTCGACGCCCCAGGACATTAGAGGCCGATCGATCCACATCGCCAAGTGCGGCAAGTCGCGTCAAATGATTCGACCTGTTCAATGTGCTTGTCAGTTTCTGGCCATTTCGTCCGCAGTTCTGGCGGGGGAGACGCGAGACCGCTGTATCGAGCCGACTTTCCATAGCCAATTCTAAAGTGGAGGGCGCGAAAATGAGAGTAGTTTCGCCTACACTTTGTGTTCGCTTTCCCTGCGGACATCGCCTTCTACGGCGGATTCATTCCGCACTTCTCATTTGGCTGAACTGATGAAAACTCGATTTCACTTTGGTGAGAGCCCCATTTTAAACTCTCGTCCACCTGGCAGTCTTTCTCTGGCCTTGATGCTGCTTCTGCTTAGCGGCTGTTCGAAAGAGAAGATGGACGAGATGGTCAACTCGGTAAAGGAACAAGCCAACGTGGTGGCTGAAAAGGCAAAGGCGTCTGCGGAGGCGGCAACCAATTCCTCCGTCATCGCAGATATTCTTCCGCCATCAGGCGAAGCTAAAGTGATGATGTCACCGCCCGTCAGCATGTCGAGTGCCTACGCACGATTTTACACGATGGGTGATGGGCGGCCGGAGGTGATCCAGTGGACGAGCTACGAACCCGAGGCCGGGCCGAACACCTATCCAGCATTGCTTATTCGCGCGACGACGACCGCAACAACCGTGTCGTCTTTGGCCGGACAGTCGCTCAGCGGCGACATCTACTTCCAGGCTCAGAGTGGCGGACCAGTGTGGACCTCGAAGGAGTTGGTCAACATCACCGTCGCACCACAAAACGCTGAATCAAAAACGCTCGACGCATCAATCGGCCCGATCCAGTTTATTGACGCAACGGGGCAAGCCACGCAAGTAAACGGCATCACCGTTCAAGGAGTCACGAAATGAACTTGATCAAATCGAACCGTGCTCATCACCTAATTTTGTTCACGCTTGGTGCCGTGTTGATGACCGTGCCCGCCATCGCCAACCCATCCTCTCGTGACGCGTCGAGAGCACTCGCGATCCACGCGACCGTCCCAGAAGCCACCGCACTTGCGGCATCCGCGCAAGCCATCGCTGACGAAGCCGATAAGTTTCTCGCTCTATCGGAAGCTACCGCACAAAAGCGAGGCCCCGACGGCCTATCGCCCAAGCAGTTATCTTATTTCCGTGGCAATATTCCAGTTGCTTCACTCAACGCAGGCCGATTGCAAATCATGGGTGAGCCGATTGCTGCTGACCTGAGTTTGCGTTTAACGTCTCTCCAGGGACGAACGCAAGAACTCGTCCGGGCATACATGTCGACGCCGGCTGGCTCGGCGCTGCGTCCAAAGTTGATCGGACAACTTGCGAAATCGATCAAGCCTCGCGAGAAACAACTCGAGGCTATTCGCAAGATGCTCGACGGCAATCAATTGGACGAGGCTGAGGCGGCAATGGATAAGCTTCGCATCGAAATTCAAGGATTGATCCATTTTCTTTTTCCCGACGAGTACAAGCCTCATATGGGCACCTACTGGGAAACAGACGGGCTCGTTACGTCGAAGCTGGCTCCCAAGAGGACCGCGGATGCTCGAGCGAAAATTCAAGAAGCAATCGCTGCGAACCAACCAGACTTGAGTGAAATGAAAACTTGGGCATCGGCGGTGGCCGGTTCATTGCAAAAAACCGGTACTGCGCCTGGCGAAGACCAAAAGCAATTGACCGGGCCTGAATGCATCACCGAGTTGTCGCGACATTGGGGTGCAGCTCACGCAGCATTGCAGAGGGTCGCGGGCTTGCAGTGGGCGATGCGTGCCAACTCTGCCAGCGCAGGATCGGCTTCAGCAACCTCTGCCGGCGCCAATGAGAGTGCGACTGCATGGAGTTCCGCTGCGTTGTTGGCGATGTCCGATATCATCAAAGCCGACGCAATGTCTGTATCGCCAGAAGCCGTCCCAGCACGCCATCAAGCTTACCTAGCGGTGATTGGCGAAATGGCCATCATGGGTGACCGCAAAGCGGTTTTTGAGCAAGCGAACCAATCACTCAACGCACTACTGGCCAAGAATAGTGTTTATCAGAACGCTGTCGTCAACTACCGCGCGGCCACGCAAGATGTGCTCGTGTTCCAGCGCCGGCTTGCTGATCAAGCGATGAAACCGCTGATGGAGCAATTCGGCAGTGCAGATACAGTTATTCAAGAGAATACAAAATCAGTGGGCGTCTCGCCTGGACTCTTTCCAACGCAAACGAACCAGCCCGTGTTTGCTTCACTGATGTTTCCTGCGACTCCAACCATGGCATCGATCACACCCAACTTGCTCGACAAGAAAGTCTCTGTCGAACATTTGGTTCCCGTAGGCCCCAAAGGGAACGTTGGTGCCGCCAAAATCAACGGGCGTACTTATTCCACGGTCCCTGTCGTGTCGCTTCCCGAACAAGTCATTACCCAAATCCAATCAATGCTACTTGTTGACAGCTCACATCCGGAGCTATCAATCGAGGCAAAGCACGCCATCCATTCCGCTTCCGTAGGACAATTTGAGGCTGTCGGTGGCGTTGTGAAGGCAGCACAAATCGAACCGGTCGTATCACGTTTCGTCACAATGACCGAAGCGACTGCCGTGATCCTCCCACGCGGAACGGAACTCGCCCGAGATGACCGGCAATCAATGTTGAACCAAGTAGCCATTCGAGTTGATTTGCAACCATTGTGGGTTCACTTTGGCATCGGTGTTTTTGATGTGGAAAGCGATCGCACGCTCACTAAATAATGGCTTCTATGTTGATACCGCCACGTGTTTCATCTGATGCCGTTGTACTGCCAATACTGCGAATCGCCCCAGATCGCTTAACGTTTTACCCATCAAAAGCACCGTCGGAGGAACCATTGGCAGTGAATACCGAGGCCAATTGAATGGCATCCAAGCGAGGAGCATGGTCAATGCCACAAACCACCACAGCACCACCACAATGAAGGGATTTCGCGTTCGGTAACAATAAACAAGCTGCCAGGCGACCGACAGTTGCATCGCAATGAGACGCATTGGTGTCCGTCCAACTTGCGCTTGGATGACTTGCCAGCGTTCGGAAGCGGTGCGCATTTGCCGACCGACGAACGTTTCCTGAATCTCAGCCGTCAGCCGATGCTCTCGAACGAGTGCAACCAGACCGTCAACGGTATTCACATACAGTGTTGGATTGGTCACAACAAAGAACAGAAATGCGACGACAAACACAGCGGCCATCGAGAGAAATCGCGTTCTTTCAAGTTTGGATCTCGTGATGTCGTTTCTTTTTCGCCAGGACTGAAGCAACGCAAAAATGGCACAAACCCCAGCGACTCCAACAACAACCAACGAGTTCATTTTCGACCCGCACGCCATAGCGAGCAACACGCCAGTCACCGCGACTGTAATCGCCTGCGAAACCTTCGTACGGCTAGCGTTACCCACGAGCGTCATAAAAGCGGCAACAAATAAGACTGAAAAGCATAACGCGACCATATCAATCATCGCTGTTCTGTATGCCAGCTGGACGATCGGATGCCAGGCAAACAAAAACGCCGCGAACAAGCCGCCAATCGGTGAGCCGCAATCTTTGCATAGAAACCATATTCCCATTGCTGCGATCATCGCCAAGATGCACATCAGCTGGCGAGCCACGAGAAGGTCCTCCGCTTGGATTGGTGTCGTCTTTTCAATACGCACAGTCGCCGCAATCGCGGGATCGACACGTTGTGCAACAAGGTCTCGTTTAACGTAAGCGTCGCCTGAGCCCCAAGCTCCAGGAGTATCGGCAAAAAGCAAGTAGAAAGAACCAAGCAGGTCCAACGATTCGATTCGGCGTCCGTTCAGTTGCAACGCCGCCCCCATGACATACTTTCCCAGCGGCGAATTCTCACGCGCGGGTAGCAACTGCCAATCCGGGTTTTTCCAATCGCGTTGCACAAACGCTAGGTTGTAGTAATACGTTGACCCAACCCAATACACTTCATCCTCATGCGTCCGAGTTGTCCCGGAAGAAGAGAAGTAAGTTGAGAAATTGTAGAGAACCGGAGCGGCTGCAATGAAAGGCATACACGAGAGAATTGCAATCGCTCGCCAGCTCGCAGAACGGTTGTTTCGATGTGTTGCCATAGGTTCCAAGGATATTCCATAAGCTCTGACAAACCAAGTAACCCGCGTAACGCCGCCAAAGTTAGAACCACCCACAAACCAATCTACTTGCTCATCCACTCGATTCATCGCCCACCACTCGACTGACAGGATGGTCGCAATCAAGACTCGGAGAATGAGTTAGAGCAGAGCGAGATCGGCTTTTCAGCGAGTTTCAACTCTGTCGAATAGGAAGTGGGCGTGAAGTTCGCGTGGCGCTTCCAGACTCGGTATAATCAAAGAGTCCTCACTTAGTTTGAGTTCTTCGCATGCCACCGAGTGCTTCCAAAAAGCAAAGCTTCCCCGCACAACAGTCCGCGCCGTGAAGTACTGCTCGGCCGCAAGATCTTGCTGAGCGCAATCACGGCGATTCTGTTTTTCGGAACGATCGAAATCTTACTTTGGCTGGCCAGATTCCAAGTCAATCAGAGCGTTGAGAGGATGGAGTTCACTCTCCCGATCGATGACAACAACAGCAGCGTTCCTCAGTCATTTCTCGTCCGCGACGAAATCCTTTTTTGGCGACCGAGCGCCGGCGTGATGGAACACAATTCGCACGGTTCTTACGGCCCAGAGTTCAACATTGAAAAGAAGCCTGGCGGCTTCCGAATCGTCTGCCTTGGAGATTCATGCACGCACTTCGGACCCGATTCGTATCCGAAGTGTTGGATTGGTCGCCCGATCTCGTGACGGTGTACTTTGGCTGAAACGATCATTGGCTGGCACGCGGACGGCAAAACAAGGGTCAGAATACGGAGTCTTCTGCCGTGCTGGATACATTGCGAGAAGTTCGCGTCGTCCACCTGGCAACATTTGCATTGGAGGATTGAGGAGCAAAAATCGCAACGTGATGCGTGTGGAGCCCGAAGACTATCGTGCGAACCTTGACCACATCGGTGAGCAATGCGAATTGCTTGGCATTGCCGTCTGGTACTTCACGGCTCCGCACGCATTTGACCGAGGCATTCCGCCATATCTGATTCAGTCCGGTGAAATTGCCGATGAACAATCACTGATTCCACTGCATCAAAGCTACAACCCGACTGTTCGCGAGGTGGCAAATGCACGCGCCGCTTGTTGACGTTGCAAGTGAGATGGACGGTATGAACAAGCAGGAGCTCTTCATTGACGATCATATTCGCCTTTCCCGCGGAGGCCGATTCTACGTCACTCGACGAATCATCGAGCTGCTCTAATCGACGGGTACCATGGCCGCCGAATCAAGCAACAATTAATCAATAAGTCTTTGCCTAAAACCAAGTTGCAAAACAGAAATCGTGACGATATACTCTACACCGAGTGTCGACCGGGAACGAAGACAAGCGGGCGAGAATCGAATGTCCGGCGAATTGCTCTCTCAAACTCTCGATTGTTGCGAGAGTTTCCCCGCAGCGAACCAACGATGTAGATAGTTTGCGCGCATGAATGAAACGATCATTGGCATAAGCGTCGTTCTCGGGGTCTTCGGTGGCGGTCTTATTTGGTGGTTCAAGCGTTCCATCGCGGTTGCGCTTGTGGTGCCTGCGGTTTTGGTGGCCTTTGTGGTGCTAGCTTTGCCTCCGGCTGTTGCGCCAGTTCGGATTGTTGCCCCGATCCGGTCACCTCGAACGGCTGTCGAATCGGAACACGTGAAGCCGGATGCTCAGGAAGTCGTAACGACGGCATCAAAGCTTGCTGCATTTCGTCCGATTGAGGTTCATGATCGCGGCTATGTCGCATCGGATGCATGTCGCGATTGCCATACCCAGAACCACGCGACATGGTTCGCATCCTATCATCGAACCATGACTCAAGTGGCCCAGCCCGATGTGGTGCTGGGTGACTTTAATGACGTGAAGCTGTCACAAAATGGGCGAGATTATCACCTGCGAGAAGTTGATGACGTGTGTTGGGTGGAACTGCTTGATCCGGCGGCAATGCCCGGCACCGCCGAAGCGTTACAGCGTGTTCAACGTCCGATCGTGATGTCGACTGGTTCGCATCACATGCAGGCCTATTGGTTTCCCGTCGGAGTGCGACGGACGTTAGGTATCTTGCCATTTGTGTTTCTGAATGAAACGCAAGAATGGATACCGAGGTCGGCAGCGTTTTTGTCGCCCACAGATGATGGCGTTTCGCATGAGATCGGACGGTGGAATTCACATTGCAATAAATGTCATTCGACGCATCCACAAGAGCGTGAAGTGACGACCGGTGAGTGGGATACGCGAGCAGCCGAGTTCGGAATCAGCTGCGAGGCGTGTCACGGCGCTGGACAGCAACACATCGCGTACGATCGGAACTTGGCTGAAAACAAAGATGCCGTCGCGCCATTGCCGAGCGACACGATCGTAAACCCTGAAACTTTGTCGCATGTTCGATCTTCGCAAGTCTGTGGCCAATGTCATTCGGTGCTGACCTTGAAGGGAGACCAGAACAAGATCAACGTTGAAGGCATCACGTTTCAACCGGGATCGGACCTTCGCACATACGATGTCTGGCAACTTCAAAGTCCCGAAATGAAGGAATTGCTGAAGATCGAATCCATTCACGAGCGCGTTGTGCGGACGAATCGAGGAACGTTCTATTCCGACGGTGTCGTACGGGTCTCGGGAAGGGAATACACGTCGCTGGAACAGTCGGCTTGTTTCCAACGCGGTGAGATGGGATGCATGACGTGTCACCAACTTCACAAGGCGACCGACGATATTCGCAGCGACAAGGAATGGGCGAACGACCAACTGAAGCCAAGCTCGTACGGAAATGATGCTTGTCTCCAGTGTCACGATCGCGATGAGTATTCAACGGCTCACACTCATCACTTGGCAGATTCATCAGGTTCGAATTGCTATAACTGCCACATGCCACACACCGCTTATGGGCTGTTGAAAGCGATTCGCAATCACACCATCACCAGTCCCGACTTGAAACCGGAGCTCGCTGTCGACCGTCCCAATGCGTGTAATCAGTGCCACTTGGACAAAACACTCAAATGGACATCGGGCTATCTCAACGATTGGTATTCGGTTGATGAACCTGAATTGGATGCGGATCAATCGGAGATCGCGGCATCGATTTTGTGGCTTTTGAAGGGTGACGCCGCCAATCGGGCGCTGGCGGCATGGACGATGGGCTGGTCGGATGCCCAAGCCGCGTCTGGGAACGATTGGCAGTCGGTTTATCTGGCTCCGACATTGAACGATTCGTATTTGGCAATTCGACTGATTGCACGTCGATCGCTGCAAACACTGCCCGGGTTAGCTGACTTGAAATTGACCCCGCTGGGATCTGACTCCGAACGTAACGATGCAATGCAATCGATCATCGCTCGTTGGGAGGAGAACCCACACGACGAAAATCCAGCCTTGCTTCTCGGTCCGGACAACGTCATCCACACGACGCGGATCGAGACGTTGATGAAACAGCTTGACGACACTCCCATGACGCTGACTGAATAATTTAACATCGAGCGGATACATGGGATCTGCAGAAATCACCTCATTACCAACTTTATTCTTACGTATGAAAACTCTCAGGTTCTCGCTCTTGTGGCTCACCGCTGTGTTGCCGGCTTGTGACGTGCTGGCGGTCGAAAGGCCTAACATCATCATCATTCTTTCGGATGATCATGGTTATACCGACCTTGGCATCCAGGGAGTTGATCCGCATGTGCAAACACCCGCGATGGACAAGCTCGCGGCAGGCGGTGCGCTGATGAAATATGGTTACTCCACGGCACCACAATGCGTGCCTTCGCGCGCAGGACTGATGTCTGGACGTGTCCAGAATACCTTCGGCTTGAGAGGTAACGGGGACAGCGATGAGCCAATCCCTGCCGACGTACCGACCATTGCAGAGCGAATCCAGAAGCTCGGTGGTTATCGAACGGGCTTCGTAGGCAAGTGGCATTTGGGTAGCGGCGAAAATGCACCCGGCAATCGAGGCTTTGACGACTATGTAAATGGTCCGATGAGTCGATACACCGCAAACTTTGATTTGTCGGGCAAGGCAATACCGGAGATCACTTATTCGGAGAAAAGTAACCGAGTGGAATACCAGGGCAAGGCAGCCGCAGCCTTTATCGAAAAGAATCATTCGCAGCCTTTCTTTCTCTACGTGGGACTTTACGGTCCGCATTTGCCTCGCATCAGCAAGGATGATCCGTATTACCAAAACTTTCCTGTGCTGAAGTCCACGCACTCCACCCCAGAACTCGATGACATCCGTCGACAAGGCCTTGCACTAATCAAGGCCGTGGATGATGCGGTGGATCGAATGATGATGAAACTTCGCGAGCACGGACTGGAACAAAACACAATCATCTTCTTTGCCGGCGACAATGGAGCTCAGCCAAAATATTGGTCCGAGGTGAGTGGCCCCGGTACGCTCAGTAAATGGGACGGCTCGGAGAACGTTCCGCTGCGCGGGGAAAAAGGATCGCTGTGGGAAGGCGGTATGAAGGTGCCGATGTGGGTGCATTGGCAGGGGCACATCCCAGCAGGACAAGTCATATCACAAGCCGTCAGCACGCTCGACTTTACAGCCACAGCGCTGAAGCTCGCAGGCGGCGAGATTCCACCGGAATTTGATGGCGTGGACATTCTGCCCTACCTGACGAAACAAAGTCGCGAACTTACTCGAACAAAAGACCTGTTCTGGGACTGGGGTGATGGCATCGCTCTACAACGCGACGACTGGAAAATCCATCGCTTCGGCAGACGTCTGGCGCTTTTCAACATCAAAGATGACCCGAACGAGTTCTTTGATCTTCAAAAGCAACAACCTGAAAAATTCAAATCCATGGAAGCCGCGCTTATGGAGCGATACAACTCGCTGCCGGACGATGGCAAGTCTCCCTTACGAAATGTCGCCGAAGCGAGCGGACAACTGGTGTATGTTAACGGCGCGGCTGACGGGACGCCCGCTGATCCACGTTACCTGTATCCTTACCAAGACGGAAAACCCGTGGCCTATCCCGCTCCTTTGCTCCCGAAACAAACGAATCTGAGCGATGAACAAACGAAGACCATCGCCGAACGGAAAGGGCAAGCTCCGGTGACGAGAAAAGCGAAAGCGAAGCAACGAGAGAAAGAAAAAGAGAAAACGGCGAATCCATCGAAATGACAACGCTACAATGACACCGGTCATCGCCAACCACCATTAAACCTTTGTATCGGAAAGTACTAACGATGAAGTATCTGCTCGCACTTCTGTGCGTCATTTGTTCTTACGCCCAGGCTGGCGATTCGAAGCCAAACGTCATTCTGATCCTCTCGGATGATCAAGGCTTCACCGATTACGGATTCATGGGGCACGAAATCGTTCAGACACCGAATATTGATCGTCTCGCTTCTCAGAGCCTGCTTTACACGCGAGGCTATGTGATGCCGGTGTGTTCACCGTCGCTGGCTTGCTTGCTCACCGGGCGTTTACCGCACCAGCATGGCATCACGGGAAACGATCTAAGCCCAGCGGCGATGGCGGTGGAACGCGCCAAAAGCAAAGGAGATCGCTCACCGCTATCGCAACGTTTGCTGAGCAATTCTGTGATTTTGCCGAAGGTGCTTTCCGATTCAGGCTACCTCACATACCAGACCGGCAAGCTTTGGAATGTGACGGCAGAAGAAGTCGGCTTTTCGGACGGAATGACGAACAAGGAGGGTCGTCACGGTGGCGAGGGGCTTGAAATCGGCCGAAAAACGATGAAGCCGATGTTTGATTTTATGGTCGATGCCCAGTCCCAGGACAAACCGTTCTTCGTGTGGTACGCGCCGATGATGCCGCATACCCCGCATAATCCGCCGCAAGAGTATCTAGTGCGTCATCCAGTCTTAATTTGGGGGTAGAGACGCTTTAGCTTTGTGCGAGCGTCGTCGATCTTGAATTGCCAGTCGACGCCGCGTTGCTTTTCGTTGGTGCGTTTGGCCCACGCAGCGATTTCACTTTGCAATT
>JBGTAI010000197.1:0-33833 GCA_041749955.1 Pirellulaceae bacterium
ATCGAACTGAACGTGCCGAGTTACCGCGTCGAGAAGGCGAAAGCCAATGGCAAATCCACTTCCGCCGAGGCAACTGCGAAGAACTCTTAGCAGGGAATTCTAATTGTCGCTAAAGGGGAGAACTAATTGTCGCCGAACAGAAGGATACCTGGAGACCGATGTCACCGCCGCAGCGGCAAAACTACATGGTCGCTTGCTCATGATCCACGGTGAGATCGATGACAACGTTCACCCGCTCGGTACCCTTCGCATGGCCAAGGCATTGCAACTCGAAGGCAAACAGTTCGATTTAATGCTCTACCCCGGCAATGCCCACAGCGTCCACAACCCCAAGCAAGTCTGGCACATGGTCAATTTAACTCACGAGTTCTTGATCGAGTCATTCAAGTAATCATTCCGTGCCGAACATATCCTCGGATCGCTTTGCCCGAGGCGCGAACCATGGATAGATGGCTGGGACGACGATGCTTGTCAGGAGCGTGCTCGTGATCAGGCCGCCGATCACGACGGTTGCGAGTGGTCGCTGGAGTTCAGCTCCGTCGCTGGACGAAAACGCCATCGGCAAGAAGCCTAAACTCGCGACCATCGCGGTCATCAGAACCGGACGTAACCGATTCAGCGCCGTTTGAATCGCGACTTTATCCATCGCCAGTCCCTGCTTGCGAGTCGCCTCCGCAGCACTCACCCACACGAGTCCGTTCAGCACCGCGACGCCGAACAAGGCGATGAAACCAACACCGGCTGAAATACTCAGCGGCATCCCGCGAAGCCATAACGCATAGACGCCACCGCTAGCGGCCATCGGCACAGCAAAGAAGATGAGTAATGCCAATCGAACACTTTGCAGACTCGTGTGTAGCAGCAGAAAGATCAACAGCAACACGATCGGCGTGATAATGGCTAATCGACGACTCGCGGATTGCAAATTCTCGAAGTCTCCGCCCCAACGAATCTCGTACCCAGCGGGCAAATTGACCTTTGACGCGACAGCTCGTTGGGCGTCTTTGACAAAGGACTCCACATCGCGACCACGGACGTTCACCGCGACAAACGTTCGCCGGCGGATGTTGTCATGTTCAACGGATGGTGGCGTCTCTTCGACTTGGATATCGGCAAGTTCACTCAGCGGAATCACACTGCCACCGCGGCTGGCGACAGGCAACTGTTCCAGCAAGCGTTGATCACTTCGCCACGCCTCGGGAATTCGAACCATGATCGGGAATCGAGCGCGGCCTTCGAGAATATTACCGACTTGTCGTCCGCCGAGTGCTTCGACAGTGTTCAGCACTTCGGAAGCATCCACACCATACCGAGCGAGTGAGTCAAGCCGCGGACGGATAGAGAGTGTTTGCAGGTTTGCTTGATAATCCGCCTTCACATCCGCCGAACCAGGAACACCCTTGAGCACGGTTTCAATCTCCTTGGACTTTTTCGCGAGGACGTTCAAATCGTCGCCATAGAGCAAAATCGCGACGTCGCTTTTGACACCTGCAACGAGTTCGTCGACTCGCATTTCAATGGGCTGGGTAAACCCGAATGAAACACCAACGACTGCGGCGTGCAGTCGCTCATCCAACGCCTCGATTAGCGTGTCGCGAGTCATTCCGTCTCGCCACTCGTCATTCGGTTTCAGAATAACCCACACGTCGGTCTGTTGAACGCCCATCACGTCGTTCGCAATCTCGGGACGACCCGTTTTGCAGAACACCGTTTTGACTTCTGGGAACTCCAGGATCGTCTTCTCGATTTGTTCGCTCATCGGGATCGCGCCCTCGATCGTCGAGCTAGGAAGTCGGTTGGCTTCGACAAGCAAATCGCCCTCTTCGAGTCGCGGCATGAACTCAGCCCCCAGATTCATCGCGACTGGAATGCTCGCAAGAAAGACAGCCAAAGCGATGCCAGTTGTGATCAAGGGGCGGACGATCGCAACACTCACCACCGGCCGATAGAAGAACTTGATCGCACGAATGAACCATCCGTCATGGTCTTTCAGGTTACGCGGCAGCGCGATCGACGCGAGCGCCGGCATCAACGTCATCGACAGAATCAGTGACCCGAGCAAGGCAAACAAAACCGTTAGCGCCATCGGCCGAAACAGTTTGCCCTCCGTTCCTTCGAGCATCAGCACCGGCACATACACCACCGCGATGATCAACTCACCGAACATCGTTGGCTTGCGGACCTCGATCGATGCATCGCGAATCACTTCCATGCGAGTCTTCAACCCACGATTCTGGCTCAATCGATGCATACAATTCTCAACCATGATCACCGACGAATCGACGATCAATCCAAAGTCGATCGCTCCGAGACTCATCAAACTCGCTGAGATCGCTGTTACGTGCATCAGGTTGGCTGCAAACAGCATCGAAAGTGGAATGGCGAGCGAAACAATCAATCCGGCGCGGAAGCTTCCGAGCATCAACAGAAGCACAACGACAACCAGCACACCGCCTTCGACGAGGTTCTGCATGACGGTATTGAGTGTTCGGCCGATCAGGGCAGAGCGGTCATACGTGAATTCAATGAACACGCCTGGTGGTAACGTTACGGAAATTTCCTCGATGCGAGCTTTGGCGCGTTGAACCACTTCACGCGAGTTCTCGCCGATCAACATCATCACCAATCCAGTCACCGCTTCGCCGCGTCCGTCGCGTGTTGCAACGCCCTGGCGGGTCATCGGCGCGATCGCGACTTCCGCGACATCGCTCACCAACACCGTGCTTCCGCCATCCGTCGTCCGAAGCACGACGTGGCGAATATCGTCAATGTCCTTCAAAAGTGCTTCGCCGCGGATGAATCGCTGTTCATCGTTGTGAATGATGTATCCGCCACCGACGGAACCGTTGTTCTCCTCGAGTCGTTTGCATAGATCGCTCAGTGTGATTCCGTTCGCGATCAATCGGTCCGGGTTGGGGCGAACTTCGAAGGTGCGGTATTCACCACCGTGTGTATTGATGTCGGTAACCCCAGGCACCTCGCGCAGCTTCGGCGCGATCTCCCACTCGAGCAGCGTTCGAAGCTGCATCGAAGTCAGCTTGTCGCTGCGAACTTCGAACTGGAGGATTTCGCCAAGGGCTGTTGTGAGTGGCCCAAGCTCAGGCGTTCCGTAAGCTGACGGTACCGCGGAAGTGGCTGCGGGCAATCGTTCGCTCACGACTTGGCGAGCGAAGTAAACGTCCGTACCTTCCTCAAACACGAGGGTGACAACCGAGATCCCAAATTTTGAGACACTTCGGACTTCTTCGATTCTTGGCAAGCCACTCATCACCCGTTCGACTGGATAGGTGACGTACTGTTCGACTTCGACGGGTGAAAGCGACCCCGCATCTGTCATCACGGAGACTTGCACGTTGGTCATGTCGGGCACCGCATCAATGGGCAGCACCCACGCGCTCCGCAATCCAGCGGCAGCCATCAGCACCGTAGCCACGAGCACGATGAAACGATTCGCTAACGAAAATTCAATGAGTTTTTGAAGCATGTGACTATTCCTCTTCGCCCGAGAGGAGCAGTGAGCTCTTCAGTTGAAAGACGCCGGCGGTGACAACGAATGTACCCGGCTCAAGACCGCTGGTGATCTCGATACGATCGCCAGCCATATCGCCAACCTCCACATCAAAGCGACGGAAAGTCGATTCAGACTCCTGCACAAACACGAACTTTTGATCTTCGTGTACCACCACAGCCGTCTCAGGAACGCTGAGGCATTCACGCGATATGCTTGCCGGTACCGTCATGCGAATAAATAACCCTGGCCGCAGTCGAGAATCCGACTCGTTGACTTGGGCGACCAGCTTCGCGGCGCCGGTCGCTGGATCAATGATCCTTGGCAGCGTAATCACCTTGCCGGTGAACTCAGCATTCGGGATCGCGGGTGACTTGAGACTGACACGGTCACCGACTTTCACAGCAATCTCGGACCAGTCACCTTCGCGCACATCACCGATTGCCCAAAGTTGGCTTGTGTCGGCGATCGTGAAGACGGACTCGCCAGCGACCACTCGCTCGTTTTCCGTTAGCAGTTGTTCTTCGATCGTGCCGTCGATGGCCGCAACAAGGTTGACTTGGGATAACGCGGCGCTCTCCACATGCTCACTGGTATCGCTCGCAACCGCCGGTGCGGCTGGACCAAGCAATGTTCGAAGTTGCTGTTGGCTGACATCCCGTAATCGCTGGGCGTTGGCGAGCGAGGCTTCGCTTTCTCGCAAGACCCGCTGGACATCAAACAGTGATTTTTCTGCAAGCGAATTAATATCCGCGATAGCCGACTGCGCCGCCGCATCACGTTCGAGTTGAACGCGACCAGAGATAGCGCCTGAGTTTGATGCACTACGAGAACTATCTGCAACCATGGTCGCCAGGCGGCTGCTCGTGTAAGCGCCAAGGAGGCTGGAGCGGTACTCGCCGAGCGAAAGATCTTCAGTGTCTCGCATGACTGTCTCAGGCGACACTTTGTCACGGATCATTTGAACCAGCTTTTCGACACCGCTGGTAATACTTGACTGGCGGTCGTACACGCTTTGAGCAAGTCGCACGTCGCTCTCGCGTTTGCGAAGCTCGGTTCTTGCCATTCCGACATCGGGACTACTCAACGTTGCAACAATGTCGCCTGCGGCTACCGCGTCGCCGGGACGGACGCGGATCTTAGTGAGAATTCCGTCGCACGCGGCCTGAATCGCAACATGACGGTTCTGGTCAAAGTCCAAGCGGCCTGCCAGCGTGACGGTGCGTGTCATCGCCTGAACAGCCGCCTGTTCCGTTTTGAGCGACAACGACGCGAGTTGCTCTGGGGACAACGTCACTAACGTTTCGGCGACCGCAACGTCGATGGCCGCGTCGTCTACGAGACTCTTGATTCCTCGTGACTCTAGGGAACTGCGTCGCGCCCGGAGGTAGTCAACAAAGAAGACGACACTGCCGGAGATCAGCGCCGTCAGGAATATGGTGAGTGCTTGCGAGCGTTTCATGGTGACAAAACTGACACGATTGATTGAACACTGGGAAAGAACTTTCGACGATGCGCCGAAAGACCACTGAGCTGAATCCAAGAGGGAAGGCCTGAGTGAGTTCTTGTTCCTCATGAAGAAGAACAATGAAACTCAATCGAGCACGAACACGCTAGCTACGTGCGATGCAAAGAAGCGCGCAGGGTCGAACGCCTGCGTAAGTCGCAAGAAACTCAGTCGAACCCGAACTCGACTGGTAGAGCGCTCGAGCCATCAAATCGCGTGACGAGATAATGCTCCCAAGCGACATGACGGTGGGGAGCTCTGTCTGGATCTCTCTCGGAGCCGAGCCTGTATTACCGCTCGAAACACATGACTGGCTCGAGCCCCAAATTCCCAAAGGCGACGACTGGTGGTGCTCGTCCGAAGATTCGTCTCCGCCTTGCCACGGGAAAACGAGGTGCCAATGCAAGTGCTTGGTTGGGTCACAGTCGGTTGGGTCACAGTCTGCATCCTGCCAACCCGTATCCTGGCAGGCTGGATGATGCATGACCAAGTGAGCGGCAAGCTCCAAGTTTCCTGAGGCTTCGCTCGCGTGCGTATGAGCGAACGGCAACGGAAATTGGCTCAAGAAGATCCACGCCAAAACGCACCAAGACGCCCTCGAACGACGTCGCTGGGTCGAACAGCCGTTCTTTTTGCGAGGGGAGGCGGGTGACATTTCTCAGCCAATTGACCGGTTCAGACGAAGGCAGCTTTGCAAGTTTATGGTAGTTCAACGCCAGAATGCGTCAATGCGTTCAATCCACGCGAGACGATTCGCTCGATCCGGGGTTTAAGTTCTCGTATCGTACTTTTTCCGCTATTTCGAGAGTTTGGAACCTATGAATGCATCGATCATCTGGGCAGCCCGCCGGGCAGTTCTTTGTGGCTCCCTATTGGCGGCAGGCGTTGCTGGCAACTCATCACTGGCGGACGACTGGCTGCAATTCCTTGGCCCCAAGGGAGCTGCGAAAAGTCTCGAAGCGAAATTGCCACCAACAACTTGGAGCGATACCGAGCACTTGAAATGGTCCGTCGATCTGCCGGGACGTGGTGTGTCCAGCCCGATCGTGATTGGCGATCGTGTCGTGGTGACTTGCTACAGCGGTTACGGCACGGGTGCTGCTGACGAAGCGATGGAGAACCTCGTTCGCCATGTCGTTTGTGTCGATCGTGCGGACGGAAAGGTGCTTTGGTCCAAAGACTTCAAGTCCACTCAACCCGAAGATCCGTATCGCCCACCAGGCGTCACCGCACACGGCTATGCCAGCCACACTCCGACGAGTGACGGTGAACGAATCTACGCGTTCTTTGGCAAAGGTGGCGTGATTGCACTCGACTTTGATGGCCATGAACTTTGGCAAGCGAACGTCGGTGCGGGCTCTGGCCCACAGCGTTGGGGATCGGCCGCAAGCCCAGTCATTCACGAGAACCTGCTGATCGTCCCGGCGACCGAGGAATCCGAAGCGGTCATCGCCTTGGACAAAGCAACAGGTAAAGAAGTTTGGCGAAGCGAAGCCGAGAGCTTCCAAGGCACATGGAGTACACCGTCCGTTCTCTCCGCCGCGAATGCTGCTGGTGTGACTCAAACCGACATCGTGATCTCCGTGCCTGGAGAAGTGTGGGGACTGAATCCCGAAACCGGCAAGCTTCGTTGGTACTCGCGCGGCACAACCGACAATTCAACCTCGGCGAGTCTTGTGCCCGGTGACGGAGTCGTTTACGCCACCGGTGGTCGCAGCGGTGATGCCGTCGCAGTGAAGCTGGGCGGCAAAGGTGACGTCAATGAATCCAACGTCGTTTGGGACGCGAACATCCCGGGACGATTCGCGACTCCCGTGCTTCATGAAGGTCACCTGTACTCCTTCGCCAATGGTGTCGTCACCTGTTTCGAGGCTGCAACCGGTGAACGAGTGAAACAACAACGACTTGGTGAAGGCCGTGAAGAAGGCGGCCAGGGTGGTGGCGATTCAGGCGGCCGTCGTGGCGGAGGTGGAGGCATGGGCAACCAGGATTATGCATCTCCGGTGCTCGCTGGTGACAAGCTTTATGTAACGACCAAGTCAGGTGCCGTTTACGTATTGAAGGCGACACCCGAGTTAGAAATCGTGGCCACGAATCGGTTGAGCGATTCAACTGGTTTTGACGGCACGCCCGCGATCAGCAGCGGCGAACTGTTCTTCCGCAGCGGCAGCAAGCTGTATTGCGTTGCTCAGTAACGTTCGGTTTCTTGCCGGCCACATGGTAGCGTCGAGAGTACCGAGAACGTAGAACGTACATGGGCTGAGCCGCTTTGGTTTAGCCCATTTGCGTTCCCATGCCGAATTGAACTGATTGATGTTGCCGCCCCGATTCAGTCGCACGTACGCGCGGAGCGTGTTCTACCCAACGCTCGCTTGGAACTACCTGCTCGCACGAGTCGTCAAGAGTCGTCGCTGGTGGGACCGAATCGATCCGCTAGTGATCGTCGGTGCGTATCCGTTTCGCCGCGATGTTGAGGGGCTTCACCACGCGGGCGTGCGAGCCGTCGTCAACACGTGCGAGGAGTACGCGGGTCCGGTTGTCGACTACGAGCGCCACGGTATCGAACAGCTTCATATCCCGACAACGGACTTCACGCACCCGCGTCTCAGTGACGTTGAAATGGCTGTCGAATTTGTTCAGCGACATGTGTTGGCGGGCGACAGTGTCTACATCCACTGCAAAGCCGGTCGAGCCCGCAGTGCAACCGTCGCCATCTGCTGGTTGATGAAGTACCGCGGCTTATCGATGGAAGATGCGCAAACGCGGCTCCTCGAGGCTCGACCGCACATCAATCCACGACTCACCGAACGCCCCGTCGTGCGTCAGTTTGCTGAATCACTTTCAGCCCAAAAACCGGCGGAATAAGTCGCCCCAACACAAAAAACTGGACGCGGCACCCGCCGGGACGTTACGCTATTAGGTTCCCACCCCACGCGAACCAGACGTCCCGCCCATGTCGCGAATCATTTTACTCCTCGTCGCTGTCTGCTTTGTGCGTTCAAACGCCGGCGCAGTTGACTATGACTCCGAGATCAAGCCGCTGTTCGAGGAGAAATGCGGCGCATGCCACGGTGTGCTCAAACAGGAAGCCGGACTGAGGCTTGATGCTGGCTCTTTGGTCCGCCAAGGGAGCGACGACGGCAGCGTTCTCGATTTTGAACATCCCCGCCACAGTCGTCTTGTCGAGCGAATCACAACGACCGACCCCGAGGAGCGGATGCCACCTGAGGGTCAAGGAACTCCGCTCAGCGAAAAACAAATCAACCAACTCATTGAGTGGATCGAATCGGGTGCCACGAGTCCAGCTGACGAGCCAATCATTGCTTCGCCACAAGAGCACTGGGCGTACCAACGCCCCGTCAAGTTGCCTTTGCCCCAAGTCAGTGCAGCAGCCGATTCAACTAACCCAATCGATGCTTGGATGGATGCCAAGCGGCATGAAGCCGGTCTGGTACCGACGCCTCAAGCCAGCGACGACACACTTCTGAGGCGAATCTATCTCGACGTGACCGGACTGCCACCGTCACTCTCGCAGCAAGATGAATTCTTCGAGAGATCCAGTCCGAATCGATGGAGCGAGCTTACCAATGAATTACTTGACAACTCCGCGTACGGTGAGAAGTGGGGTCGTCATTGGATGGACGTTTGGCGATACAGCGACTGGGACGGATACAAGAACGAAGTCCGAGGCAGCCAACCTCATATCTGGCATTGGCGTGACTGGATCGTCGAATCGCTCAACGCGGACAAAGGCTACGACGTAATGGTCGCCGAAATGTTAGCTGGTGACGAAATGGCGCCCGAAGACATGAGCACGCTTCGCGCGACGGGCTTCCTGGTTCGCAACTTTCACAAAAGCAATCGAGACATCTGGCTTGATGCGACGGTTGAGCACTCTGCGAAAGCTTTCTTGGGGATGACGATCGCTTGCGCCCGTTGCCACGATCACAAGTACGATCCCATTTCACAACAAGAGTACTACAACCTCCGAGCCGTTTTCGAACCGCATCGCGTTCGTACCGAACAGCTGCCTGGCCAGTCCGATACCAGCAAACAAGGTTTACCGCGAGCTTATGATGCGGATCTGGATATCGAAACGTTTCTGTATGTTCGCGGCAACGAGAAGAACCCCGACAAGGCACATCCGCTCGAGCCGAACGTGCCAGCAATCATTGGTACGGCTTTCCAAGTTGATGCGATCCCGTTACCGACCGTCGCCTCGCATCCGTTCATGCGAGACCACGTCGAAGCAGAAGAATTGAAGCTCATTCGCGAAGAAGTCAAGAAAGCTCAGGATGCGATTGCCTCCCAGCCTGAAGAGCAAGCGGCTCCCATTGCCCGTCAAACACTCGCCACGGCCAAAGCGAAATTGAAATCGGCCGAACTCCGCTGGGCAGCAACGAAGGCCAAGCTAGATTCCGAGTCCACCTCGGCGAGTCTCGCCTCGGAAGCTGCTGAGGCCGAGCGATCATTCCAGTTTCAGCAAACACTCCTTTCGGTCTTGAAACAACGCTCGGCTGTTGCGGCGGCGAAAGAATCAAAGGAGGCTGATGAGAAGAAAAAGAAACAAGCCATCGATGCCGCCGAAAAGAAGCTAACCGAGTTAGAAAAGCAGCTCGTCGAAGCGTCCGTCAAACTCACCGAATCGGGCAGCCAGTTCACCCCAGTTGGCAAGAGCTATCCGACAACGAGCACAGGACGTCGGACTGCTTTGGCCAAGTGGATTACACATCCAGACAATCCGCTCACCGCGCGGGTCGCAATCAATCATCTCTGGATGCGTCACTTCGGCGAGCCGCTTGTCGAGAATGTCTTCGATTTCGGATTGCGATCGAGTCGACCCGTGCACCATGAACTTCTCGATTGGCTTGCCGTCGAGTTCATGGAAAACCAATGGAGCATGAAGCACATTCATCGGTTGATACTGAATTCACGCACCTATCAACTCGCTTCATCACCCGAACAACTCGACGATGCCGTGTTGCAGCGAAATTTGAGTGTCGATCCGGACAACCAGTATTTTTGGCGAGCCAACGTGCGACGACTTGAGGCGGAGGTTGTCCGCGACAGCTTACTTGCGGTCTCCGGATCGCTCGACCGAACGATGGCAGGCGCCGATATCGACTATCAAGATGGCGAGAAAAACAATCGCCGCAGCTTGTACTTTCGACACGCCTACGAAAAACAAATGCAAATGCTTGTGACGTTCGATGCGGCCAATCCGACAGACTGTTACCGCCGAACCGAAAGTATCATTCCACAGCAATCGCTGGCTCTGGCAAACAGCCCACTCGCGACCGACCAAGCACGCCTTCTCGCCCAACGAATCAGTGCCCAAGCCAGCGACGACAATAGCTTTACGAATCTCGCCTTTCGAACCACGCTCGGTCGGCAAGCGAGCGATAGTGAGTTATCGACATGCAATTCATTCTTGCAACAGCAAACAAACTTGCTCGCGAATCAATCGTCATTGGCACCCCTGGGAGTTGCTGTGACGACGGTACAGCCAGCGACGGATGCGGCATCACGTGCCCGCGAGAATTTGATCCACGTCCTAATGAACCACAATGACTTTGTGACGCTGCGATGAAAACCAAAACCACATCCGAACAGAACAACTCCGTCAGCAATCAACACCGCCGCGGATTTTTGCAAGACCTTGGGCTGGGGTTCGGCAGCGTCGCACTTTCGAGTTTGCTGCAAACCGACACAAAGGCCGGACCCGCTGTGCCAGCGATCGCACCGCGAGCGAAGAACGTAATTTGGTTGTTCATGATTGGCGGGGCCAGCCACATGGAGACATTCGACCCCAAGCCTGCACTGACGAAGTTCGCCGGTAAAACGATCGATGAAACGCCTCACAGCGGTGTGCTCAAGTCACCTTATCTCGCAAACGAACGTGTCGTCGCATTCGATCCCAACAACGGCTTCATTCGCAACGAAATCTATCCGTTGCAAGTGGGTTATGGACCGCGAGGTGAAAGTGGAATCGAGATTAGCGATTGGTTCCCACACTTGAGCGAATGCGCTGACGACTTGTGTCTGGTTCGATCCATGTGGACGGAGGACAGCAATCATGGTGCTCAGCTACAGTTCCATACGGGCCGACATCGAGTCGACGGTTTCTTTCCGACGATCGGTTCATGGGCGACATACGGGCTTGGTTCGCTCAATGAGAATCTGCCTCAGTTCGTTGTGATGGGTACGCCCGTCGCCGACTGTTGCGGTGGCCAGGAATGCCATCGAGCTAACTATCTTGGCCCGCAATTCGACGGAGTTCCACTGGATGTCGACTCCGACACACCGCTGCCGTATGCATTACCGCCTGCGGGAGTTTTTCGAGAAGAACAAGCTGGCGAATTCGAGCTGCTGCGACAACTCCATCAATTGTCGAGCGAACAATTTCCCGATGACGAGTCGCTGCGTGCTCGAATTCGCTCGTACGAGTTGGCGTTTCGGATGCAGACGGCTGTTCCCGATGTCGTTCGTTTCAATGACGAGTCGGAGTTGACGCGCCGGCAATACGGGTTGGACCAAAATGAAACGAAGGCGTTTGGTCAACAAATGCTTACCGCTCGGCGTTTGGTGGAACGTGGAGTTCGATTCGTCCAAGTTTACCACGGCAGCAACGGTGGCGCTGGGCAATGGGACAGCCACACTGGACTCAAAGACAACCACAGCAAATTGTGTCGACAAACGGACCAGCCGATTGCGGCACTGCTCAAGGACTTGAAGCAACGTGGTCTGTTGGACGAAACACTTGTTGTCTGGGCAACCGAGTTCGGACGTACTCCAGGTGCTCAATCATCCAATGGCCGCGACCATCATCCGTACGGATTCAGTGTGTGGATGGCGGGTGGTGGCATCCGCGGTGGCATCACGCATGGTGCAACCGATGAACTCGGATTTCATGCCGTCGAGAATCGTCATTACGTGACAGATATTCATGCCACACTGCTTCATCAACTCGGACTCGATCCGCACAAGCTTGTTGTCGAAGGTCGGCAACGTTTGGAGAAAGACTTTGGGCACGTCATTCACGAGATCATTGCTTAAATCATCGCTTAGCGTTTCGCAATTCCACTCAATTTGACAGTACGGGGCTCGAGCGGCATAATCGCTTGTTCACTGAGCAGCCACCACCGTTTTTCATTGCCTTGGTGCGCTGCCGAAATCACCTCTTGTTGATCGTGTGACGAAAACACCCGGGGCAGTTGATGGAACCTTCTCTCGATACAAGCGGTTCCGATCCAACTAGTTCCGATCCAGTAAAGACCGTGTTTGGGCGATCAGCTGCTGCGGACGCGACTTTGATGCTTTCGCTGTTGCCGGGTGTTGGACCACGAACATTGGCATCGCTGTTGGAGCACTTTGAGACCGCTCAAGATGTCTTGAAAGCCCCTGGGACCGAGCTCGCATTGGTACCAGGCGTTGGTCCCAAATTGATTCACACGATTCGCACTGCACACCATCATGTGGATCTCGAGCGGATCATCAACGAATGCTCGAAACAACAAATCAATATTGTCTGTGAAGATGATGCATCGTATCCGCATCGCTTGGACGATTTGCATGACACGCCTCCGGTGTTGTTTGTGCAGGGCGAAGTCACTTCGCAAGATGAATTAGCGATCGCGATCGTCGGAACCCGGCACGCAACCACGTATGGAATCAAACAGGCAGAGCGATTCGGATACGCACTCGCCAAGGCTGGCGTCACTGTGGTCAGCGGACTCGCTCGAGGCGTGGATGCCGCCGCACACTGCGGCACCTTGGATGCTGGTGGTCGAGCGATCGCAGTCCTTGGTGGCGGACACGGTGAACTGTATCCGTCCGAACACGCGGATCTAGCAAAGTCCATCCGTGCAAACGGTGCTGTGATCAGCGAGCATGCGCCTTGGATTAAACCGCATGCCGGAAGCTTCCCCCAGCGAAATCGATTGGTCGCAGGGTTATCGCTGGCGGTACTCGTGATCGAGGCGCCGGATCGCAGTGGCGCACTGATTACAGCCAGACTTGCTGCCGAGCAAGGTCGCGAAGTACTCGTGTTACCCGGGCCCGTCACCAGTCGTGCGTCGCGTGGATCCAACCAATTGATTCGCGATGGCGCGCGACTCGTTCAAACCGTTGACGATTGCCTCGAAGAACTCGGCCCCATTCGTCAACCGATCAAGATGAGCGAAGAGACGCAAGTAAGAAATGGAGCAGAGCTTATGCTCAATGAGATTGAGCGAGCGGTACTCGATGCAATCGAGCCCATGAGCACTCCGATCGATACCGTCATCGAAAAAAGCGGGCTGCCAGCACACCGCGTGCTAGCGGTAATCAGCGTCTTAGAAATGCGACGGCTGGTTCGTCGACTCAGTGGACAATACGTGTCACGGATCTAGTCGCGGTTCTAAACGGTGGCACCGATTTAGGTCACGTCAATGATGGCCTTGAGCACGCCAGTCTCTGGCCGTGTGAACGAGTCGAACTCGTCGACCACTTTGTCGAACGTGGTCCGATGCGTAATCCAAGGGTCCGTCTTGATCGTCCCGTCTTCGATCAGACCGATGATCCGGCCGAAATCTTTTGGGAGCGCGTTGCGAGACGCCTTGAGCGTGATCTCTGGGCGGTGCATCACCGGATGCTTGAACTTCAACTCTTCCGTCGTAATGCCGACATAGACGAGCGTTCCAGTTTGAGCACAGTATTGAAACGCAGCCGACATCGAATGCGGGCTGCCGGTCGCATCGATCACCACAGCATAACGATCACCGTTCGTGATCGCATTCATTTGCTCAACTTCGCTCCCGTCGCCTGTGAACGCGATCGTGTTCTCGATGCCGTAGTTCGAAAGGCAAAACTCCAGTCGCGACTCAATCCGATCCATCACGGAGACGGTTGCCCCAGTCAATCGAACGAACTCAAGCGTCGACAGTCCAATCGGCCCCATGCCGATGATAAGTACGTGGTCGCCCGGCTTGGAGTCGCCTCGATAGCTTGCATGACACCCAATCGCGAGGGTCTCGACAAGAGCGAGTTGATCGTACGACAGCTTCTCGCTGCGATGCAGTTTGCTCGCTCGAACGCTGAACGATTCACACAAACCACCGTTTTCCATGACACCGATGACGCTCATGTTGGCACAACAATTCGTCGCACCCCTTCGGCACGCGTAGCATTTGCCACAGTTCATGTACGGCTCGATGCTGCATCGATCACCGACCGAAACATTTTCAACGCCATCACCGATCGCGAGCACTTCCACTCCGAGTTCGTGTCCCGGAATTCGTGGATAGTCAAAGAACGGAAATTTACCGAGATAACAACTGACGTCCGTTCCACAGATGCCCATACGGTGAGTACGTACAATCGCCTGGCCTGGCGCCGGATCGCCTGGTAACTCGATCTCGATGTGCTTGAGCATCTTGGGCTCGAAAATCTGGATCGCTTTCATCGTTTTGTCTCGTTCGATATTGAATTCAAGTGATCCGACGGCGCGGATGCTGTTTGCGTTGTTTATCGCTTGATGAGTCCGTACGCTTTGACGGCGTTGTCATGCCAAAATGCGTTTTGTTCGCCTGGCGACAGCTCGCTAGCGAGCTCCGTGACCACATCGACCCAGCGAGCATACTGCGTGCGCAACAGGCATACCGGCCAGTCGCTGCCGAACATCAACCGTTTTGCCCCGAATGACTCCAATGCGACATCCCAATAGGGACGCATGGTGTCGATGGACCACTCGGCATCACGTACTTCGGTCGCGACTCCCGAGAACTTGCACATAACGTTTTCTCGCCGACCAAGTTCACGAAGATGCGTTGCCCAATCGGAATCAAATTCCTTCTCAACGATCGTTGGCTTGGCAATGTGGTCCAAGACGAACGGTTGATCGGGATGCTGGTCGACAAACTTGATCGATGGTGCGAGCTGTCGAGCAAAGATCAAGATGTCATAAACGAGACCTGTATCGGCTAGCTTGGACACGCCACGATTGAATTCTTTTCCAAGAATGAATTCATTGTCGGGCTCGTCTTGCACCACATGACGCACACCTTTCAACAGCGGTTGCCCAGCGAGCTTCTCCAGCTCGCTTTCAATTGAATCGGAAGCAAGCGGTACCCAGCCAACGACACCCAGCATGCCGGGATTGCTTTGAGCGATCTCCAGCAAGTCGTGTGTTTCGACGATTGTTTGGCGAGCTTGCACGGAAACGACACCGACGACATCGCGAGCGATCATTTCCGCATGGAGATCTGGATACAAGAAATCGCGACGAAGAACCGCCATCGATTCACTGATCCAGCCATATTGCTTCGCGTCGTAACGCCAAAAATGGTGATGGCTATCGATCTTTTTCACAGCTATCCAGGTCGAGTCAGAGAAGGTCCTTGGCGTCATTTAGAGACGCCGAGTCTATCTGGGCCGCTGCGGATGCTCAATTACTAGGATCGAAACAACGGTACCGACCGTCTAACCAATCGCGCCGAGTTCAAACACGAGCGTACCAACCGCCCATGCAATGAGAATCCAAATCGCCGCGATGAATTGGCGCGTCAACCAAGATTGCCGCGGTTTCACACCCTGGAGCTGGGCCATCATATCCATGGTTTGCCAGTCCGCTGTCTCGTCGTCCCAAGCCACTTCTCTTGTGGCCGTCATGTTGCTCTGTTGCATCAAATTCATCCCCCAAAGATGAAAACTCGAATCGTTCGTTCGCGTTACTTCGCCGTAACGCCGTTGCACAACGGTCCGATGCACATCAGATGTGACCGCCATTCAGACCACATGCAAGTAGAACCTCCCAGCGTTCTTCGACTTCGATCAATTTGTCGAACCAAGCTAGATTGTTCCGATAAGACGCCTAGTTGAAGTAGGTAGATCGGTTGCTTGGGTTGCCGTAATTAAACGACAACCGACGAGTGAGCCGAAAAGGCAAAGTAGACCTGGATGGCAATCGCTACACGCCACAAACTTCTTGCACTCGCCCTATCTTCGCTCGATTAAATTGGCTCAAGGGCTTCCGAGTAGACGCCGAATACGAACGAAGCAATTCGGAAGATCCCAAAGATCAACATCCCCGTGACCAACAACCAAATCAGCCCCGTCGCGACTGCCGCAAGCGTCCGCACCGCGATCCTTGCTCGCTCTTCGTAGTCTTTTGCTAGCGAGTCAATGGACTCTGCATCGGTGCCCGACATTTCGGCGACGTCGATGTGAGTGATGAAATTCTCAGGAAACAACTGGGTTGCGTTGAGAGTCTCCGCGAGCGACTTACCGCTGCGAATGGACGCTTCGGTTTGGTCCGTTGCCGAGCGATAGTACTCGCTGTCGGTACTGTCTAGCGCCAATCGAACCGCCTGGATCGGATCAAGCCCCGCGTCGAGGCAAAGCGCAAGTGTCCACGCGAACCTCGCGATAGCAATGGTTTGGATCTCTGGCCCAGCCACGGGAATCATGTACACAAGCGGAATCAGATTTTGGACCCCAGCAATGTTGTTTTGGTAAGCCCAGATACCTGCGGCGACCATCCCGAAGAACACTGTGACGTAACCCCAGAACTTCAGCACACCCGAGGTTCCCGTGAGCCCAAAGCCGAGAATGTCGGGCATCTTGCCTCCGCCCGGAGGCGTCAACACTCCCATGATCCAAATCAGCAGCGACACGACACAGATGCCCGCAAACAGCTGGATCAAGGACCACGAGATCGACGTCATGAACGATCGACGCAGCTTCAGTTGGCTGTCGTAGTGGTTCGCCAATTCCAACAGCGTCCGATCCAGCCGCCCAGTCGCCTCACCCGCTCGCGTCATTGCCACAAGCAACGGCGGAAAGAACGGTTTTTGCTGTTCCATTAACGTCGTGAGCGCCTCGCCGTTCTTGGCGCCATCATGCAGCCCCATCATCGCCGCACGCTGCTGGGTGGTCCCTTGCTTGGTCTCCATATCCAGCAAGCGCATCAGGTCCATGCCGCTGCGGACAGCAGTCCCAAAACGTCGACAAAAATTGGCGGCTGCCGCTAAGCCCATCCGTTTGGAAAACACGTCACTCGTCGCCTTAAACGAAAAGAATCACGATCGCTGGAAATAAGCACCAATCGACTGGTCAGATCTGTAACACCAGACAATATCCGCTCAAGGATTGTGACCGATCAGGATCACTATTGTCAGTGTTCACTATGGCCAACCCTTCGAAATAGAATTCACAACTGAACAAACGCATCTTCCATCCATGATGGTTGACACTGTTGGTAGCTGCACAACGGACGATAAGCTTACCCCCATAAAATTATTTGCGAACAACAAAAAAACTACTTACAAACCGATTGCGTTGTGGCATAATCAAAACGTCGCAAGTGCCTGCCCCGCGCTTGTGGCCTCTGATCTCTTTCTTCGGAAATGAGGTCTATCGTTTACGCAGGGGGGTAGTTTTGCCCCAATTATCTCCCTGCGTAATCTTTTTTCTTCTCCTGCGAATTTCTCTTGCATCGCAGTGACCTCCCAACTTTCTTTTAGTGTTTGTTGCTGCGCGTCGAAGACACTTATCGATCAAGCCATCTTATCACGAGACGCAATACGAACACCGCGATAGGCACGATCTAGAATTTCGAGCGTGTGGAGTACAGGAACTTCGCTTCCTAATTCCTTCAAGTAGCGAACGATCTGCACTTGGCAGCCAATGTTGCCAAGCGCGATGACGTCTGGTTTTTGTTCCAAGATTCGTGCTGCTTTTCGTCGGCCAAGTTCCGCGGCAAGTTCCGGCTGTTGAACGTTGTAGAGCCCTGCCGATCCGCAACAGAAGTGTCCGTCTCGAATCTCAAGCAGCGTGACGTTTGGAATCTGTTTTAACAGCGCCCGCGGCGCCGAGCGAACACCTTGCGCATGTGCCAAGTGACAGGCATCGTGATAGGCAATGCGAATCGCGCCGGAATCCGGAATCGGAGCCAGCTCGTAGCGATTGAGAAACTCAGTCACATCCATCGACGAAGCCGCGACTCGTTCAGCCAACTGGCGTGTACGCTCATCAGCGTCAGCGAGCACGAGTGGATATTCCTTCACAGCACTACCACACCCAGCTGCGGTTGTTACCAGTGTCAACTCATCAGGCAACTCGCGGCACAATTTCTTCGCGAACTTTTGTGCTGGGCCAACATTGCCCACATGCCAATCGAGCGCCCCACAGCACGAAGGTTGCTTGAGCACATGGACGTTGAATCCGTTTTGCGTCAACACACGAACGGTCGCAGCAGACGTCTCGGGACGCATCACTCGTTGAACGCATCCCAAATGAATCGCGACGTCGCCACGATGTTTGCCGATTGCCTTGTAGTGATCTTGCACGGGCTCTTGAGTCGGAAGCGTATCCGGCACCAGCTCAAGCATCGGGCGCAGCGGTTTCGGGTTCAACTTCCCAAGCTTCTTGCCAAAGCGTCCGAGAACCATCAGCGGCCGCAACAGTTTCGGATGCGGAAGCGTCGCTGAGGCAATGAATGTCTGCAGCCGCTGCGAGAACGGCCGTGGAGTCTGGGGTGCGGTCTCGACACGATACGACGAGAGCAATTCGCCGTACGGCACACCGCTTGGACAAGAGGTTTCACAGGCGAGACACCCCAGACAACGATCGATGTGCGGTGCTGCGGTTTCGGCATCCAGCGTTCCTTCGAGAACACTTTTCATTAACACAATTCGTCCGCGCGGCGAGTCCGCTTCGAGCCCAAGCACGTCATAGGTCGGACACGTCGGCAAACAAAATCCGCAATGCACACACGTTTCCACGGCATGTTTGATGGGTTCAGCCCGAGGACCAAGCGAGCGAGAATCGAGATCGTGACGCATGATGATTGTTCTGTGTCGTTATGAACGTGTTGTGATGCACCGGCGAGTCATGAACTGGCTACTCATGAACTGGCAAATCGATTGTCAGGATCAAATGCTCGTTGAAGTCTTGCCATCAGCTCTGGATCAGGACGTCGCCCAAGACGGCATCGCGCCGCAGTCCCCGTGAGAATGGTACCACCGAGATGCTGGTGCAAGAGCGTCTCGTCGAGCGTTCGAATGGGCAGGGATGCTGGCCAGCGAATCCAAGCGACGTTTCCAGCCACACTGTATCGCCGAGGAACACGAAGCTCGTGCATGGCCGCATCCAACCCAGTCACCTGGGACGGCGCGAGCGGCACTCGAGTTAAACGTTCACCCGCTTCCACGTCTGCCCACTCCGCGATCATGTTCCAGTACTCATGGTCAACGACGTGCCAAGACGAGTCCGTCGACTGGAGCAATCGATCTTTCGTCGCCAGGTTGGCTGACTCCGATCCAGACAACAGCACGTCGACGACACCGCTGGAGCTGATATCAAGCGCCGTGATATCCAGCGGACTGCGACTGAGCTCGGCACACAATTTCATCGCGTCAGCCAAACTCTCCGACGTTCGTCTCAAGGCCAATGTATGTGTCGGGCGCGGAAGGACTTTCAAAGTCACTTCGACAAGTAATGCTAACGAGCCACAACAACCTGCGACGAGCTTCGGCAAATCGTAGCCCGCCGAATTTTTGACAACATGTCCGCCTCCGGTAACAAGATTGCCTCGTCCGTCGACGAAACGGACGCCCATCAAGAAATCTCTCAAACCGCCATACTTCAATCGCCCCGAACCGCTCAAGTTGGCGGAGATCGTACCGCCGATCGTTGCCCCTCGTTGGAGCAGGGGCGGATCAAACGGCAAGTACTGGCCTTCCGCAGCGAGAACGGCGTTGAGCGACTCCAGCGTCGTTCCGGCGAGCACGGTGACTAAGAATTCACCGCTCTCGTACTCTGTGACACCCGCTAGCGACCTGGTGCACAATCGCTCCAGACGATCAACCGGCTGGGTTAACGCGGATTTCGTCCCGGCGCCGACAATTTGCACCCGCGCGTGCTGGCGGACGCACTGGGCGGCTTCATCGATGGTGGAGGGAGTGGATTGCATCAAACGCGAGAATCGAATTTTAGGAATATTTCAGGTCCAATGAGTGTACCTAGCAAAGCTAGATCGTGCACAAAAGCTAGACACGGGGCATAATGACATCAGTCGGAATTTGATCGACCACCGCTGGATTTTTCTAGCCACATCATCACCCCTCCACCCCAATCGACGACACCCATGTACCTTCGCCTTGCCCACCGAATGCTGACCGAGCCCGATAAACGGCTGCTTTGGAAGGCGGCCTGGATGTTGGGCGTCAAAGGGCTGAGAAGCGTCCACTTGCACAAACGCCGCTTAAAGAGAGGCGAGTTTTTTCCCCCGTTCTTGTATCTGTCGGTCATCAACAGTTGCAATTTGCGCTGCCAAGGTTGCTGGGTCGACGTGGCTGCGAAACAGCACAAGATCGAACTGGAAGCCGCCAACAAAACCATCGCTGAGGCAAAAGCGATGGGAAATAGTTTTTTCGGCATCCTCGGTGGCGAGCCTTTCATGCACCGCGACCTGCTGAAGATCTTCGAAGCCAACCCAGACGTTTACTTCCAAGTGTTCACGAACGGACACTTCATTACTGATGAAGTCGCTGCGGAATTGCGTCGTCTCGGTAACGTAACGCCGCTGATTAGTGTCGAAGGCACTGAGATCATCAGCGACACCCGGCGTGGTCGAGCTGGCGTGCTGAGCCAGACAATGAAAGGACTCGAGGCAGCTCTGCGACACAAATTGCTCGTCGGCGTTTGCACGAGCGTATGCAAAACGAACATCGATGATCTCGTCCGTGATGCCTGGGTCGATCGATTGATCGAAATGGGAGTGATGTATTGCTGGTTCCACATCTACCGCCCTGTCGGTCCCGAGTCGAATGCTCAATTGGCACTGTCCAGCGACGAACAACGACGCGTGCGTCAATTCGTTGTCGATACGCGAGTCAACAAACCCATTGTTGTCGTCGATGCGTATCACGATGATGCTGGCAACGCGTTGTGTCCCGCCGCGACGGGTTTCACGCACCATGTTGGGCCTTGGGGCGACATCGAACCGTGTCCAGTCATCCAGCTGGCGAAAGAATCGATTCACGATGCCAGACCACTCGCAGACACGTTCAACAACTCAGAATTCTTGAAAGACTTTCGCGAGTTAACAGCCCAGAACACGCGCGGCTGTGTGATCATGGAACGTCCCGACTTGTTGATTGAATTGGCTGAGAAGCACGGTGCTCGAGACACGACGGTGCGAGGCAGTGTGATTGATGAGCTGCGTGCCGTAACGCCTCGTCGCAGTCAGTATCAACCTGGTCAAGAAATTCCGGAGCGAAGCTTCGTCTATCGCTGGGCCAAGAAGTACGCGTTCAACGACTTTGGAACGTACACACGCCACTTTGATGCGACGAAGTACCGAGACCCAGACCTCGAGACCGATGGAACGGCTGATGCAAGCAAATCCGAGCATTCACTTCCTGTCGTGACGCGCTGATTTCAATTTTGCTGAGATCTTCGAGCAGGCAGCTTCTCTTTACTGCTTGCTGCATGTTTTTGTATAGCTGTGAAACAACAGCTCGTCGGCTTGTGAACTTCATACAGCCGTAGCGAGCTCGTCTTCCTCACAGCCCATCAAGCAACATGCAAGTCACGGACGTCATTGTTGAATCGGAATTACCAGCGAAATCAGAATTACCAATCAACCAAACACTGGAAGTGGTTAGCACCAAAGCGCAACAAGCTGTGATGGATCTGCTTCGAGGCGATGTCACCGGCGTTGTCGAGCTAGCCTCAACGTACCTGATTCCGGCCGCCCTTGCTCTCCTTGCGATCTTCATCGGATATCTTGTCGCAAATTATGTCTCGCGGATTATCAGCCACCCGGTTTGTCGCCGCGTGGATGAGACGCTCGGTAAATTTGTCGGACGAGTCGTTTTCTATTCCATTTTGATCAGTGTCGTTGGCGCCACACTCAGCCAAGTGGGTGTGAAGATGGGTGGTTTAGCCGCCGTGCTGGCAGCCGCCGGCTTTGCGATCGGCTTAGCGTTTCAGGGAACACTTAGCAACTTTGCCGCGGGTGTACTCTTGCTCGTATTTCGACCCTTCAAAGTTGGGGACATGGTCAATGCCGCTGGCGTGATGGGTAAGGTCAACGAGATTGATTTATTTACGACAACGCTCGATACACCCGACAACCGTCGCATCATTGTTCCCAACAGTTCGATCTCTGGCGGAACGATCGAAAACATCAGCTTTCATAAACATCGTCGGGTCGAAGTTTTGGTCGGTGTCGAATATGCCGCTGACTTGCAACGCACACGTGATGCACTTCAACGAGCCGTCGATCACTTGGCTGCTGAGACGGTGCAAGGTCCCGACCGTGGCGCGAGCGTGATTCTTGCGGGACTTGGTTCGAGCAGCGTCGATTGGAAGGTACGAATGTGGGTAAAAACACCGGACTTCTTCAAGTGCACCGAGCTACTCACAAGCCGAGTCAAAACAGAGTTAGACGTTGCTGGTGTTCAAATTCCGTTCCCACAAATGGACGTTCATTTGCATCGAGTTGATCGTGCTGAGCGTTCAAACGATGTTCGTACAAACATCGAACTACACCGTCCTCATGTGACGAATCAAGAAGCCCCTGCAAGCGAAGTACCTGCGCGTGCGATACTTCGAACACGACCGATGCTTCGCGGATAGTGGCTTTGTTTAGCACGTAAATAAGTGTGCACAAGAATTTGCTTTTGCTCTCTCGCTCTTCCGAATTAGCGAACTATCATGACGTCAACTTATCGTAGTTGTGACTAATTCATTCGAGCTTTGAACTGTGTATTTGCAGTGCAAAGTATTCTCTGCGAACGGAGCGTGAGAAGCATGTGGCATACCAGCCGCGGCGATCGAACATTGAGGGGCGCCGAATCAGAGCTGATCGGCGCAGCCATCGATTCGATGGTGGACGAATTATTGATTCACTTGGACGATTGCTTCGAGGAAGATCTACCGCAACGAGGCCATTACGGGCTCGTCGCTTACGACTCACTGACGATCTCACAACGCGTCGGATTGCTGCATGACGTCGCGAGACATTTGCTAACGGATACGGCATCTGTGTTTCCGTTATCCGCTTCCGCTGAAGCTGCGGTTGCCGCACTGTTTATCGAAGTCCACGATTCAGTAACGATCGAAATCGACTTGTCCATTGATGCGGATGCCGAAAGTCTTCAACAGCTCCAGCAATGGAGAAGATTGGTCAGGCGAGCTGCACAAGCCACGCTCGTGGACGCTGATGAAGTTGATAGCAAGGATCTCGATCAAAGAATCGCTAATCAGTCATCGCAAATCGAGATACCCGAGGCGAGTTGTGCCGATAAGTCTCGCTGGAGTGACTTGATCGACTTGCTTGCTGAAGCCATTTTGTGGGACCGCGATTTCGAGTTGGCGGATAGTTTTTTGGATGCGGACCCAGGCGAATCATCCCAGCGTCGGCGGCTTTTGGGCATCGAAGATGACTACTTCACTCGAGTTGCCCCGGATCCCAGACCCGAAGAACTCGAGGGTCTCGTCTTCAGCACGCGGGATATTGCCCGAGCGAAGCCGAAGTAGGCGTTTCTTGTTGGCTTGTTGAAGCCGTCCATTTTCCATCTTGTGTCGGCGGCAAAAAAATCGCGACACTCGGACTACCTGGTCGGTCGCCAATGTGCGTGACCGCGATATGACGTTCGTGTCTGGTTGTTGCAAGGATGCAATCAATGGCGATCGAGTCGCTTGAAGATTTGTCGAGTTTGTCCATCTCTGAGCTGTACACAGTCTACGTGGCAATAGCTCGCGCCGACCATCATTGGCGAATGCGAGCTCTCTACGGAGATCAGCCGCGTCCGGTCGGCCACAGCGAATTTCGCCCACTGCCCCTGGTCCATTTTGAGGACCGCCTCGTGGGAGCAAACGAGGTTGTTGGAGGCGAACAAACGCTTCGCGGAAGATTGGCACGGCAAGCCGCCGCGTATCGAATCGATGTTCAATCAGAATTGCGTTGCATGAAGAGCAACGCTGCTTAGTAAGGCGCCAGCGTATTTGCGGCGCGAGTTTATATCTCCAGTATCAACGGAGTGATTCAGGTGCATCCACTACTTGCCATCGTGCGTGCTGCGCACTGCCGCAGCACTCACCACTATTTCGCTATCGACGCTCTGCCTCGCGTACAAACCGAAGCGGGACAGCGATTCGTTCGGCACTTGATGCGGCACCATGATCGCTATCTCACTGGCGCGAAAGATCCAGACGTGCGGTTTCGTGACTTTCAAAATCACGTCGTTCACGTCGCCGACAATTATTGGGGCGGTGCGCCGCGAATGGCGCATAAATGGTATGACCGGCTTCAACAAGCAATCGAACGAGGCGACTACCGAGAAGCCGCCTACGCCACCGGTGTGCTCAGCCACTATTTCACGGACCCATTTCAACCGCTTCATACAGGGCAAACGCCGCGTGAAGGCGTCGTACATCGTCCGATCGAATGGAGTATCAACCAATCCTACGAGTCGATCCTAAGTCGTTGGCAAGATGACGAGCTAAAGGTCGTATTCCAACTCTCGGACCAACCCGCTTGGTTAGGCGAGGCGATCTTGCATGGAGCTCGATTCGCGCATCGTCACTATGACATGCTGGTGAATACGTACCGGCTTGAACGCGGCGTCCGTAAGCCAACGGAAGGGCTCACCGATGAAGCCTGTGACATGCTTGCTCAATTATTCGGATTGACGATCACTGGCTGGGCCCGCGTCTTGGAGCGAGCCGCCTCCGATGCGGAAGCAAGGCTAGGCAAACCGCTTCCTTCGGCCGGCGTCACGATGGCGACGGTCATGGCAACCATCAAAGTTCCGCATCGCTTATGGCTTCGCAAGGTCGAGTCCAAAGCCGAACGCGAAGCACTGGAATTGCTGATTGAAGAATACCGTGACACTGGCAAAGTCGTTGAGAATCTGCCCGCTGAAGTCGACGTCAAACAACGAGTCGCGAAAATCTATGCAGATGAGAAACTGTATCGCGATCGCTTAGCGGCCAAAGCAGAAGCCAAAACGAAATCTGAACTCGCGAAATCTGAACCTACAAGATCACCAGCCGAAACGATCTCGATGCGCTTGGCACTGCCAAGCAATCCGTTCGTTGTCACGACACCGATTCAACCGACTGAATTGCTTGAGCCAGCTACGGCGGATCCGGTCGTGATTCCGTTTGCGCGTCCTGAAGTCGTGCAGCCCGAAGCGGGGCGTACTGACGTGGGGCAACCGGAAGTTGCCTCCGCTCGATTGAACGCACAGTCGGACCTCGTCGATGCACCGTCGATTGGTCCCAAGACCGCGGCGCGGTTCGCTGGCATCGGAGTTCATACCGTTGGCGAGTTCCTCGCACAGGAGGCGGGCAATTTGACTGAGCGTCTTGCCACCGGCTGGATCACCTCGGAGACCATTCGAAGTTGGCAATCACAGACGTTTCTGATGTGCCAACTCGATTGCTTCAAAGCGCGCGACGTCCAGCTCCTCGTAGGTGCTGGATTCACGACGTGTGAGCAGTTAAGCTCGCAACCGACCCAGACGATCAATCGCGAGGTGCAACGATTCGCCATGACGAGTGCCGGAGCGAGATACCGTCGAGGCGCCGAGCCACCGACGTTTGATGAAGTCCGCGTTTGGCGGGACGCTGCGATTCGTTTCTGTGCAAGTTCTAGTACTTCACGCAAAGCAGGCTAGCATCGCTATTTTTTCCGTGTCATCCCAACAACGCAACCTTCTGGGTACGCTAGGGAAAACGGCCTGATGACTACACGGAGATTTTCTCATGCGAGCTTCCGAAGCAACGCAGAAATTTTTTGACATAGCTGCTGATCGATTGGAATTGCCGCCGCAAATCCGCGAGATGCTATTGATGCCCAAACGCGAGATCCAAGTCCAAGTCACCATTGAACGTGACAATGGAAACTTGGCGACCTTCGTCGGGTTTCGTGTTCAGCACGACAATAGTCGCGGCCCCATGAAAGGCGGGCTGAGGTATCACCCCGAAGTGGATCTCGATGAGACGCGCGCGCTCGCGAGCTTGATGACTTGGAAGACCGCCGTCGTTGATCTTCCGTACGGCGGCGCCAAAGGTGGAATCGGTGTTGACCCCGCATCACTTTCCAGCCGTGAAGTCGAACGTCTGACACGTGCCTTTGTCGACCAGATTCACGACATCGTGGGACCAGACACTGACATCCCCGCGCCAGACATGGGCACGGACCATCGTGTGATGTCATGGTTCCGAAACCAGTGGGAAAAGTACCACGGTTTCAACCCAGCCGTGATCACTGGCAAACCCGTCGAAGAGTACGGAGCCAAAGGCCGTGAAGAAGCGACGGGTCGTGGCGTTGGCACCTTAACGGTCAAGCTTTGTAAGCGTTTGGGACGTAAGCCAGAGAATACGCGAGTCGCGATTCAGGGCTTTGGAAACGTCGGCTCGCACGGTGCCAAGTTTCTGCATGAAGCACAATTCCCAATCATCGCGGTCAGCGACGTGACGGGGACGTACTACGCTGAAGACGGTTTAAACATTCCTGATTTGTTACGCCACAAGCTGCAACATCCACGTGGGCTGCTCGAAGGCTATGAGCACTGCCAACGAATGCCGACCGATGCGCTGTTGTCGCTGGGTAATGTGGAAGTTCTCATTCCGGCTGCCTTGGGCGGTATCATCACCGCCAAGAATGTCGACACGATTAGCGCACCGGTGATCATCGAAGCTGCGAATGGCCCCGTGGATCCAGAAGCAGACTTAGCTTTACAGCAACGCGGTGTAACCGTCTTGCCAGATATCCTCGCGAACGCAGGCGGTGTGACGGTGAGCTATTTTGAATGGGTGCAAAATCGTCAACATTACCGCTGGACGCTCGATCGTGTACGTCAAGAACTCGACCGTACGATGAACGACGCTTTCGAGAACGTCTGGCAAACATCCCAGCAGCACGATGTCTCGCTTCGCACGGCCGCTTACATGATCGGCATCACCCGAGTGCGTCGGGCCGCAGAGTTGGCTGGATTAACGTCATAGGGATGAAGCATTCACGATGCCAAGTTTGACCACTGAGAATTACGTCAAAGCGATTTACCAAATCGGCGGCGATCACTGCGACAGCGCCGTTTCGACGGGTGCGATCGCACAGCAACTCGGTATCTCGCCTGGCAGCGTGACTGCGATGCTCAAGACACTCCGTGACGCGGAGCTAGTCGAGTATGCGCCGTACTCCGGAGTCACTCTCACCGCGAGCGGTCAACGTCTCGCGCTTCGAGTGTTGCGTCGTCATCGGCTGATTGAATTGTTTCTCTCACAAACACTTAATCTCTCGTGGGATGAAGTGCACGAAGAAGCTGAGCACATGGAGCATGCGGTTAGCGATCGGTTGGTTGACCGGATCGATGAGCATCTCGGGTTCCCACAAACCGATCCGCATGGCGACCCGATTCCCACGAGTGACGGTACCGTTGAATCCGCGGAACGACCAACGCTATCCCAGTGGCCAGTCGGGCAGCCGTTTCGATTGGTACGCGTGCTGGACCAGTCCAGTGAATTCTTGCGATATTTGACCGAGTCCGGTTTAGAGCTCGCTGCGGTTGGAGTCGTCGTCCAACACGTGCCTCACGCGGCCACGACCACGATCTCCATCAACAACCAAACGACCACCCTCAGCGATCTGGTCGCCGGCAAACTCGTCGTCGCTGCGAGCGAGTAAGGTTCTCGCATTGTCAAAAATGGATTTCGAGCGACATATTTTGGCCCTCAATCGAGCTAAATCGGGGTTGATGTCGTTACTCTTGTGTATCCTGGCACTTTACAATGCCATAGTAGAATGCTGGAAAATACAACGATTTTTAACGGGAGAAATGAAGCTTGGAAATTTGGCCTGCAATCGATTTACGTGGCGGAAAACCCGTTCGTCTGAGACAGGGTGATTACGATCAAGAAACCGTGTTCGGTAACGATCCTGTCGCATTTGCATTGAAATGGCGTGATTGTGGGGCAAGACGTTTGCACTTGGTCGACTTGGATGCCGCACGCGGCGACGATTGCCAAGCCAACCGCGATGCCGTTGCCCGGATCGTTCGTGAGACCGGCTTGCCATGCCAGCTCGGCGGCGGCGTTCGCGATGAAGAGTCCATCGAATCGCTGCTCAGTCTCGGACTAGCAAGACTCGTCGTGGGATCCGCGGCGCTCAAGCAACCCGATTGGTTCGCTCGCATGTGCGATGCACACCCGAAACAACTCGCCGCTGGGATCGATGCTCGCGGAGGCATGGTCGCGACGGACGGTTGGCTCGAAACCAGCACCACGTCAGCCATTTCACTTGCTCAAGACTTGCGATCCAAAACAGAGAACATCGCCGCGATCATTTATACCGACATCGCCCGCGACGGCATGATGCAGGGACCGAACTTTGACGGACTTGTCCAGATGATGACGGCGACGGACATACCGTTGGTCGCAAGTGGCGGTGTCTCGACGCATGACGATGTTGAACGACTCGAAGCCATGGGCATGCCGGCTGCGATCGTCGGCCGTGCTCTCTATGACGACGCAATGAAACTCGAAGATGTCATTCGAATCGCGAGGGACCTAGCGTGATGACCGGTAAGTGGAGATTGTTGATCGCGGGACTTTGCATGGGTGCTTGCCAGCTGCTGACTGCGGCGGCGCTGGTGGCTCAGGAGAAATCGTTGCCGCCGACGGGTATCGAGATCGACGAAGCCGTCGCGACGGAACTGAAGAACCGCGTCGAAAAGATTTCCGCGGATATCTCTCGACTGGCAGACTCCAGCGACGACGCACGGGCTTGGCGACCCGATGTCGAAGTCCTCGTTCGCGGCGTACGTTTGGCGTTGGAGCAACAACTTTTCTACCAGCCCAAAGATACAACCGTCGCCAACGACTTGCTCGACGAAGCCCAGCGACGTCTCGAAGAAGTCGTCAATGGGATGCGTGGTCTAGAATTATTGCGAATACCGTCCGGTACTAGCGGTGACCCTCGGTTGGTCGTCGGAGGTTTCGTTTCACGAATTGATGACTCCGTCCAACCTTATGGTCTTGTTGTCCCCATTTCCTATCGCGGTGAGAATATTCGACCACATCGTATGGATGTTTGGCTTCATGGTCGTGGCGATAACAAAGTCGAGTTGGCGTTCTTGAAGGAGCGCATGACGAAACTTGGTGAATACACTCCCAATGAGACGTTCGTGTTGCATCCTTTTGGCCGTCACTGCAACGCGTACAAGTTTGCTGGCGAGACCGATGTTTATGAAGCGATTGCCCATGTGCAGTCGCTCGTCAACATCGATCCCGATAGGATTTCGATGCGTGGTTTTTCGATGGGCGGTGCGGGGTGCTGGCATCTCGGTGTGCATAATCCGGGACAATGGTTCGCGGTCAATCCAGGTGCTGGGTTTGTCGACACCATCGTTTACCAAGGCTGGGACAAGAAACCGCCTTATGAAATGAGCGAAGCGCAAAAGCGTTTGTTGATGTGGTACGACGTGCTTCCTTGGGTGTCGAATTTTCGAAATACCAATTTGATTGCATACAGCGGTGAACTCGACAAGCAACGGCAAGGAGCTGAACGCGTCGAAGCTGAAGCCGACAAGTTGACTGTGCCGATGCAGCACGTGATCGGTGTCGGCATGGGCCACAAAATCGATAAGCCGTCGGCCGCGAAGATTGACGAAGTGTTGGCCGATTGGGCAAAGAATCTTCCGAAGCCGCCTAAGAAGACCATTGATTTCCTGACGTACACGCTCCGCTATCCCCAATCGGATTGGATTCGCATTACCGGGATGAAGAAGCACTGGGAACTTTCTCGTGTGCAAGCGACGATCGAAGACGAGCGAATTCAAATCCAAACCGAAGGCGTCACATCCTTGGAGCTTGATTTTGGTGATTCGTGGAACACTTATGCCGTCACGATGAGGATCGACGGCAATTCATTGACACCGAGAGACGATGGCGAGGCTGCCGGCTTCCAATGCCGTTTGGTTCACGACGGTACGCGCTGGAATGTTGCTAATCGCCAATCGCCCACCGAACACGAAGAGGTTGGGTTACAAAAACGCCCAGGCTTGCAAGGTCCGATCGATGATGCATTTTGTGATCGCTTTTTGTTTGTGATCCCCAGCCGTCCGGCTGTGCACGGAGCCGCCCAGCGATGGATTGATCGTGAACTTCGATACGCCCAAGAGCGTTGGAAGCGATTGATGCGAGGCGAGGTACGTGTGGTCCAAGACACGGCGCTCACGGAGGAACAAATCGCGACCTCGAATCTCATTTGCTTCGGCGACTTCATCAGCAATCGGTATCTAGCTGGGATTGCACATGGACTGCCGATCCGTTGGGACCGCGAACACCTGCAAGTCGGTTCAAAGTCATTCGACCCCAGCAAGCACGTGGCTGCGTTCTGTTATCCCAACCCTGCCAATCCCGACCGCTACGTCGTTGTGAACAGTGGCATGACGTTCCGAGAGTTTTCGAACGTCAGCAACTCACGCCAGATCGCGATGCTACCGGACTGGGCCATCATGAACGTCGAATCCAAAGACGACTTCATCATCGCCGGCGAAGTGGTCGAAGAAGGCTTCTTCAACGAACAATGGCAACTCGACGAAGCAATTGCGGAAACAGGGCCATCAACAGATGCCCCATCAAAATAGAGCTGATGAAACAGCCGAAAGACGCGTGGGCCGTTTAGTCGAAATCGCTTCCGCGTTCACAACTTCTCACCAGACAGCAACGCCGTAGACGTTGATCCAAGAAACGATTGGTCTGCAAAAAATGGTTTTCGTAGAATTTCGGCGGTATGAGCCGAAAAGACACAGGTTGGCCGGTTTGTGGATGCCGAATCGTTCAATTCAGATCATCGTGCGGCATCGTTGCACGCATATCAAACGGCGATGGCCGATCCCGACGGCGAACAATCGTCCTGTGGCTCTAGAACCTCCGGGGGAGGTGGTGAAGAGCCAATCGACCCATTGGGTGTTCCCAACGGTGGTATCAACGGGAGCGGCCCACTCACCAGTACCATCGCCGACGCTCCAACGTGGTGTGCGTGAAGACTTCTTTACCGATACCGGGCGAAGCGGTCGGTTCATCAGATGACGATCAGCAATGGCGTTGCGTAGAACACGTTGTTACTTCCGGCCGTACAGCGGGCCAAAATTCTGGCAGGCGCGGAAGTCCGCTGATTCCAGATTATCAGTCCCGAACGCGTTCCAAGCACTCGGACGGAAGACGCGTGATGCATCGACGTTGTGCATATAAACTGGAATGCGAAGGATCGACGCAAGCGTGATGAACAAGTGACCGACGTGGCCCGCAGTCATGACACAGTGGTTTGCTCCCCAGTGGTTCATGACTTCGTAGGTTGACGTGAAAGCTCCACGACCGTTGACCGTTGGTGCGAACCAGGTCGTCGGCCACGTTGGATTGGTTCGCTGGTCGAGTGTGTCGTGAACCACGGTTGGCAATTCGACCGTGAAGCCTTCAGCGATCTGGAGCGCCGGCCCCAAGCCATCAACCAAGTTGATTCGTGTCATCGTCGCTGGCATTCCACCTCGCGTCTTGTAACGCGTGCTCAAGCCGCCACCAGGGAAATACTCGGTGATCGACGGATGCCAGGTCGTGGCCTTCAGACACTTGGCAACTTCCTCGTCAGTGATCTCCCAAAAAGGCTTCATCGCCGGAGTTCCATCCGCTGCAGACTGCTCACCCGTCCCATCCAAAGTCGCTGGGCCGGAATTGATCAAATGCAGCAACCCGTCACTCGCAACGCCATCAAGCTTGTAGCCATCACACGCCGACGCGACCGCTTCGGGACTCCAATAAGTTCGCAAGTCCGCGAACACCTGGGCCGTGTTGGTCAACAAGTGACCAAACAACATCGTGGCTGCATTCAAGGCATCGTTCTCAGTCGCGACGATGTACGGAGCACGTTTGCCATTCCAATCAAACGAAGTGTTCAAGATCGCTTCAAGAAAATCTCCGTTGGGAAAATGGTCCGTCCATTGACGTTGCCCTTGGAATCCCGATGCGATCGCTTCGTGTCCTTGAGCCTGTTCCCCTAAACCCATTTCAGCGAGCTTCGGATTTCCAACCATCAAGTCTCGAGCAATCAAAGTCATCTTCACGCTATCGGACCACTCGCTGTCGATCTGTTCTCGCGAGCGTTTGGTTTCATCGCTGTTGTAGTCGCCTCCCTCCGGGCAATGCTTCTTTACCCAAGCGAGCGCCGTTTCATACTCAGCGTGATCGAACTGGCCTTTTTTCATTCGCCCGATAAACTCGCTCATGTCGATATCTTCGACTCGCATGCCGAGCCATTTCTCCCAGAATGAATAGTCGACCATCGAACCGGCGATGCCCATCGACGTTCCACCCATCGACAAGTAGGCCTTGCCCCGCATCAGCGCAACCGCCAAGCCGCACTGAACGAAATCCAAAATCTTGGCCTGAACATCCGCTGGCATCGCAGCATCCCCAGAATTTTGCACATCGCGCCCATAGATGCCGAATGCGGGGATGCCTTTTTGCGTGTGACCGGCAAGAACCGCAGCCAAGTACACTGCGCCAGGACGTTCGGTACCATTGAAACCGAAAACCGCTTTGGGACGTAGCGGGTCCATGTCCATCGTTTCCGATCCATAGCACCAGCACGGTGTGACTGTCAGCGACACACCGACGGTCTCTCGCCGAAACAAGTTTTCACACGCCACAGCTTCCGATACGCCGCCGATGCATGTCTCAGCAATCACACACTCAGCGGGGTCACCGTTGGGATACCGAACGTTTTGCGAGATAAGATCGGCAACGCGCCGCGCCAAGTTCATCGTTTGATCTTCGAGCGATTCGCGGACTCCACCCAGCCGCCCATCAATGGTTGGTCGGATGCCGATTTTCGGGAGCTCGCCTTTCCACGCGGTGGGCGACGATTGGTTCATATTCATAATTGAGTTCTTCGTTGTGGGCTCATCAAATTTGAAGCAAGCAAGAATCTCACGTTGTTGCTCTCGATCGGTATTCTTAACGTTTTCGGGGGTTTGTTACAGTTGGGCACTTTTGCTTTTCACTAAGCTACAGGTACACCGCAAACAGCGATGGTAACCAAGTGCACCATGCACCTTACGCCGTGTTCGTCGCCGATCCCATTTCTTCGATCTTTATCCATTTGCCTGTCACGATTCGTACCCGCCAGAACTCTCACGTGAAGCCATCCAACCGACCCAAGGCTTCACCCGAGAAGCCAGAAAGAATAATATGCGACACGGCAGTGACAGCATGGGCACAATTGCCCCCAATACAGAGGTGCCGCACGGGTAGTGATTTGCGATACCTAGATAGTGTTTTGCGTCACGCTTGTGAGCTTAGGCTAAGCCTGTGAATCAGAAACGTCGCCCCCAAATCGCATTACTTGTCGAGGCCTCTCGTGCCTACGGCCGTGAATTGCTTCGCGGCGTGGCTTATTTCGCACGCACGCAAGTCAATTGGTCGCTGTTGCATCAAGAAATGATGCTGGACTCTGCGATTCCGGAATGGATGACAAGTTCACGGATTGACGGCGTGATCGCCCGTGTCGATACGCACACAATCGAACCGCTTCGCAAGTTGAATGTGCCGATCATTGACGTTCGATGCAATCGAGAGTTTGCGGGCGTTCCACAGGTTGAGACTGACAATCGACTTGTAGCCGAACTAGGCTCTGTCCCTAAACTGCCATTTCAAGAAATCAGCTAATGCGACAAACTTGGTTGAATTCAACTTCGTTCCCTGTTTCATCGGTGGCCACGGATGGCACGACATCGTCTAACGGACGCCCAATGGGCCTTGATCGCG
>JBGTAI010000198.1:0-2021 GCA_041749955.1 Pirellulaceae bacterium
TTGAATCTGGTGCGTGCAAGCACGGCACCCTACGTCTCGCAGATTGAAAAAACTGATTTGCCCTGCACTCACCCTTAGGACACTTGCGTCGGCGGCAGACCCAAGATCCACCCACATGGAAGTTATGAACGAGTTCCGCAGGGCAATCAGTGCTTTCCGTGAAGGATCCAATAAACTTCGCTGTTTGGTGGTTGCCGAAGCAACTGCCAAACCCAATTGTTGGCTGAACCACGGCGAGGAGGGGACAAAGCCTCTTTTTCGATTGCTGCCCATTGACGGCATGCTCTTGATCCAGACTCGCCACCCCCCAAAAAATTCGACTGGCGTTTTGTATTGCATTAAGCTGACTCAAGGGTTATTATCCTCACCTATTCAACATTTACCCCCTTCCTCCGCAGGAAACGAGGTTAAGAATGTCCGTAAGATTCACACAATCTTGTCCAACCTGTGGTCGTCGAGTCGAAATCCGTGCATCACTGCTTGGCAGCCTCGTTGCATGCCAACACTGCAAGGCAGAGTTCGTTGCAATGGGCGACGACGTTGAGTTTCAACGAAGCCAAGGCACGACCGATTTAATGCAGCGAATCGACCGCGTTTTGCAACAAACACAACCAACGGCACCAATCTCGCCAAACGCCTCCCCCATCAGCTAACTCGATTGGGTGACTATTTCGATTGGGTGACACTGCGTAACAGGTAACACTGCGTAGCACGTTGGCTTTTGGTCCGAGTTTCTAACCACGACGCCTGTGTTAAGCTCGTATGACTCGATCGCAACGCGTCAAAGCCGCAGCGTGTCAAAGCCCTCAGGCAACTGCATCGAGTGACTCAGCTTAAAACCTCGAAGCGTCCCAGCAATCAAGTGCCCAGCCAGAAAACGTCTAGCCAGAAAAAGCCCATCGAGAAACAGCCCAGCCAACCGACGATTCGTCGGCGGATGCGTCAGCGGCCTACGGAAGTATCTTGGCGACAATCGGCTTACGACATCATCTTCGAAGCCGACACATCGGCGGGGCGTTGGTTCGATATCGGTCTATTGATCGCGATCCTAGCAAGCATCGCGGTGATCGCTTTGGAAACGGTGCCTGAGTACCAAAACGACGAGACCTGGATGCGGCGGCTAACGATCGCCGAACGTTTACTCACAGGCTTATTCACGGTCGAGTACGCCTTGCGATTGTGGTGCACCCGCCATCCGCTTCGCTACGCAATTAGCTTTTGGGGCATCATCGATTTGCTCAGCATCCTGCCGACCTTTGCACCTTTGGTCGTCGGTGAATCGTCTCGCTCGTTTGTGATTCTTCGATCGATTCGATTGCTTCGAGTCTTTCGAGTTCTAAAACTTTGGCGAATGATGAGCGATGCCGAAGAACTTTCCTCAGCGGTCTGGCGAGCGCGAAACAAAGTCGTCGTGTTCCTTTCGGTACTCTTGGTGGCTGTCACGATCAGCGGCACCTTGATGTACCACGTCGAAGCCGTCTTACCCAACGCCGACTTACCTGAAGGTACGAGCCCAACAAGCCAATTCACCTCCATTCCACAATCGATGTACTGGGCGATCGTCACCATGACCACGGTCGGTTACGGCGACGTGGTCCCAAAAACCACGCCTGGCAAACTGATTGCCGCAGCCCTGATCTTGCTCGGATACAGCTTGATCATTGTCCCCACAGGTTTCGTCAGCGCCGAACTTAGCACGAAGTCAAACGAACTCGACGAAGATGCAGTCGACAATAGCGTTTGTCAAACATGCGGTTCCCAAGTACATCGTGCTGAAGCTAGATTCTGTGACCAATGCGGTGGTTTGCTTTAGAGGGTTTAGATTAAACCGCTCAAATGTCTTGCGACTTGATCAACAGCAATCGCTTGCGTTCTGAATGAAATCGGGATAGGGGGAGCCCTCGCGGGCTCCCTCCTCCCACACCACCGGGCATACGGGTCCGTACCACGGCGGTTCGGCTGGTTAAACTTTCTTGGCAGGTTGGTCCAGGAGCAGCGGAACACCCAGTTCAGCCAACACC
>JBGTAI010000199.1:0-32216 GCA_041749955.1 Pirellulaceae bacterium
TCAGCCCGGACTATTCACCAAGACCGATAGCATTTTAGAGACCCATCGCGTGATTCGTTGCGTTTAAGGAGTTATTCAACGACTTCAAAACCGCAACGAGGATCACGCAATGGGTGAAAGCCAGAGTAACCTTTTTGAGCCCGATTTCAACCGTTCAATTAAGGTTCAATCCACCGATCATCGAATCACTTCCAACGCAGGCGTCTTGCTGTTGCGTGAAGCCGACCATCGGCTTGGATTGATACCGTCAATTGCTAAAAATATCAAAGATCCACGCCGTGCTGATCGCATTCGATACAAAATCGACGAACTGATGCGAGAACGTGTTTTTGCGATGGCCCTCGGCTATTCCGCTCAGGACGATGTCGATCGCTTGGCCCACGACCCCGCTTTTCGAGTTGCGGTTTGGGATCGCAAAGGCGACCAAGTCATCGACGAGCGATTGGCGAGCCAACCGACACAATCTCGACTGATCAATATCCTCACGGGCAATGCAGCCAATCTCGAATCGCTTCGCGATGGACTCGCCTCCTGCGTCCAGCGGCATGTCAAAGCTTCCGGCGGCAAACGTGTTCAACACGCCACCATCGACATCGATAGCTTTCCGATTGCAGTGCATGGCAAGCAGCAGGGATCGACGTACAACGGTTACTACCAAGAAACGGTCTACCATCCGTTGGTCGCATCACTGAGCGTCGGTGGCGACTACGACAGCACGAGAGTCGGAGATCGCCTGGGCAACGGCTTCATTCATGCAACACTTCGCCAGGGTCAAGTTCATACATCCCAAGGGATGAAACGCTTTACGGACAAAGTTGACGCCAAAGCTCACGAGATTGCACAGAACGTTGACTACCGCCTCGACGCGGGGTACACGGTGGCGGAAGTGATGGACGACTTGACGGACAAAAAACGCCGTTTTGTGGGGCGATTGAAGAACAACTCGAAGCTCGATCGGTTGGCCGAACCGCACCTGACGCGCCCCGTCGGTCGTCCTCCAGAAGGCGGCTATGAAACCGTGATCGAAATGGGACCTTACCAGGTCGACACGTGGCAGCACGCCCAGCGACTGATCCTTATCGTCGTTGATAAGCCAGATTCAGTCACGGGGCAATTGGACCTGCTACCACGATACTTTTGGCTTGTGACGAACTGGACTGAGTCGTCTCGTAGCGGCGAGGCGCTGCTGGCACACTATCGTCGTCGTGGCACGTTCGAGGATCGCTTAGGCGAATTTAACGGTACCATTGGAGTGCATCTCTCCTCAGCCGGATTCAAAGCGAATGAGGCGACGATGTTGCTGGCGATGTTGGCGTTCAATTTGACAACGGTATGCCGCAATGAGCTGGAGGATTCCGTGGGTGGAAGCTGGGACTTAACACGCTTTCAACTTTTCATATTGAAGGTCGGTGCGGAGATCGTGAAGCATTCTCGCAGGTTGATTCTACGGATTGCCGAATCAGCCGAACCGCTCTGGTCGCGTCTTACGAAGCGAATGGATGGTTGGCATCCGTCGGACGAGGCCCCGGCCAAGCCGCCGACCGGCTTCATGCCGCCACCGAGCCATGCATTCTTGAAAGAAGTGTTGCGTTGGTAGCAGTAACCATCTGAACGAAAATCGAATTTGGGGAGGGGGCCGTTCTGCGCTGACGGCCGAAATGAAGCATCAAAATTAACTTCGAGTCGCTTATCATGCGGCTAACTCGAAAAACTCCATCCACTACGTTCAAAAACTCCATCCACTACGTTCGTGGTGAATAACTCGGGTTAAGAATCGATTTCTCTGTTTGATTGAAAGGCCATCACGAAATCGGCGATAGCGAAAACGGTCATTGCGCATTCGGCGACGGAAATGGAGTCGGTGTCTACGGAATCGTAGGTCACCACCGGAGCCGGGCAGAAAGCATCACTTGCCAAGCCGAGAAAATCTAATTGCACACCTGCCGATTCATCGAAAAGAGCCGAATGTGCTGAATATGACGAATGTCAATGACGTGGCGCGTGCCGCCGTACGAACGCAGCCGTCACCTCGGTGACATATTCGATGTCACCTGAGCCAGTCAGCAGGTGATCAGCATCGTCTAGCACTGCCAAACTCGCTGCGCCACGCCCACCACTTGCAGACTGCACAAGCGTCATAATCCGCAAGGCATGATCGAATCCGACTGTTCCGTCGACGGGAGACTGGAACAACATCACCGGCAATCGAATTTGCGAAATCAGCCCCGGCAAATCGTGCTGGCGAAAGTCCTCAAGCATTTGGTCTCGAATCGTCCAGCGAACGCCACCGATAACCACTTCTCCAATTCCGACGCTCACAATCGCGGGGTTCATCGTCGCCAGCAATGTCGCCAAGTGCTTCGTGTCACTCGGGGCCGCCAGCGTCGTGACACAACGGATCGAGGAAAGAGGGTCCGCGTCACTGGCTGTCGAAGCAAATCCGGCCATGGCGAGCGATGCCGCACCACCAAATGAATGCCCTATCAGCGAGGTGACTGGACCAAGGTTCGAGTCAGCGAAGCCGATCGCGGCCCTCAAGTCAGCCAGGTTGGTGGTGAAATTCGTTTGAGAGAAATCGCCATCGCTTCCGCCCAAACCAGTCATGTCATAACGAAGAACTCGCACTCCCATCGAGGCCAATCCGCGTGAGATCCGTACGATGGCTTTGAGGTCTTTGTTGCAAGTGAAACAGTGACTGAAAACGGCAACCGGAGCCACGATATCCGGTGACTCCAATTGCGGCTCGTCCACGATTCCCGCTAAATCGTAGCCCGCACCGCCAGCGAACTTCACTCGATAGGAACTTCGCGTCACGTTTATGTGCGGTTGGTCGGTAACGTGTTGATTCGGCCGGCTCGAAACGCTTCCGCCATCGCCATCGGCACCTCTGCCTCGGCAAGCACGAGTGCCGAGCGGTTCTCCGCAACTTTGGCCTTCATCTCTTGCTCTTCAGCAATCGCTTCGGCGCGGCGACGTTCGGCTTGGGCACGAGCAACTCGAGTGTCCGCCTCAGCCTGGTCGGTTTGCAATCGAGCGCCAATGTTCTCGCCCACGTCCACGTCAGCGATATCGATAGAAACAATCTCGAAGGCTGTTTGCGCGTCCAGTCCACGCGAAAGCACCGTGCGAGTGATGACGTTGGGATTCTCGAGAACTGTAAAGTGCGTTTCGGAAGATCCAATGGAGCTGATGATGGCTTCACCAACTCGTGCGATGATCGTGTCTTCGGTCGCTCCACCAATCAGCTGAGCGATGTTCGTACGCACTGTCACTCGAGCACGAATCTTCAACTCGATGCCGTTCTTGGTGATCGCGCTGAGTGTCGTTTTGCCACTTCGCTTCGGATCGGGGCAATCAATGACCTTCGGATAGACGCTCGTTTGCACTGCATCGAGCACGTCCCGTCCAGCCAAGTCGATCGCACAGGCTTGGTCGAAATCGAGAGCGATCTCAGCTCGGTGTGCCGCAATGATCGCGTGAATGACCTTCAGCACGTTTCCGCCGGCGAGGTAGTGGGCCTCGAGTCGACGTGTGCTGATCCCGTCACGTCGGTCGATGTTCATACCCGACTGAGCCGCCATCACTTTCGCCTGGACAATCACCTGCGGATTGACTTTGGTGAAGTGCATACGAATCAGACTGACAAGACTCACATCAGCCACGGACATATAGGCTTGGAACCACAGCTTTCCGTAGCGGACGAAGAAGAATCCCAAGATCAGCAGCAAGAAAACGACCATGAACGTCGCTGCCATCACAACGACCTGGGTCGGCGATTGGGCGAGCACGAAATCGGATAAGGTCACCGGTGTTTCTCCAAGATGTCAGTCAGTGTTTCGGACAATTTGTCGCTGTCGAATTACTTGTCGCTGTCGCATTGCGGCGGCTGTCGTCGCCTATCATTGTACGGACAGTCAACAGATCGCCGGGGAGCGTTCCGCGTGTTGCCGTTTGGCTGACCTCACGGTTCCGTTCGTACGACCCGGCTTCATTCTAACGATCATAGGGGTCGCATGTGCTTCCGCAAGCGTTCTGTGTGAAAGGAATGTGTAGGGATGAAGAAACTTGTGCCGTTGTGGAAACGTTGTCGGATTTCTCCCTATGCACCAGTTTTGTCGAGTGTCTAAACTGTACGCTGGTGCCGGGCGCGAAATCGTGTTCTTTTTCGGAGCCCCTGGACAGCCGTTTCTATGACCCGAGTTGTAGTGAAAACGATGATGATGAACCCGAAATGGAAAGCCGGCGATTGGGCTGTTTATCGCAAAAGCAAGCGAAGCACGACGCCAGGGCCTCGAGCAACTAGCGTCAAAGCTTGCAGCAAGGGCGAGAACTACACCTACATCGTCGACAAATTCTGGATCGTGGATTCGACACTCCCAGGAGGCCGCCTGATGCTTCGCACAGCTCGTGGCAAGACCCACGTTATCGACGCGAACGACCCTAATTTGCGGAAACCAGGCTGGCTGCGTCGTCTGCTGTGGCGAGAGCGATTTCGGTCCGCTGAAGCGAGCAGCGCCGAGAATTCCCCGAACTTCGCTTCCTAGATCACTTTTAACTTGCCGGGAATCGCCGCGGCATAGTGCCCCAAAGCATCGGGAAGCACCGGTGCTGGACAATCAAGTGAGTCCAAAGCGTCTGTCTCCGCCAGACTCAACTGACTTCGGAACGCTTCGTTCCACTTCACAAGCTTGCCGCTGTAAGTCGCCATTCGGCCCATAATGGCAGTCATTGTGCTCTTTGCCGCATATTCCGTCTCGTTAGGCACTTCACCACGACGAAGTGCCGCGAACAGGTGATCCTGCTCCTGTTGCCAGCCTTTGCTGCGACTCTCTTTGGCTTCGCTCGCCCAAATCACTTTGCCCGCTAAGTCATAGATTCGCGCCGCACTGATATCACACGAACCTTGCGTGCAATGGACATGCTCGCCGACGGAGTTTCGACAACCCGGAATGTGTCTGCACTGGCTGAGCAAACGCGTGCCGCCCTCGTAAACAAATTCGACCATGTGGTGGTCAAAGATCTCGCCCGTGTTCTCTCCCTTGCGAACTTCCCGGCCGCCTTGGCCCTGAGCCTCGATCGGATGCGACTTCATCAGCCAATTGATCACGTCGAGATTGTGAACGTGCTGTTCGTTAATATGGTCGCCACAAAGCCAATTGAAGTAGTACCAATTTCTAAGCTGGTATTCCAACTCGGTCTGGTTCTTTGCTCGCGGCCGCGTCCACACGCCTGATCCGTTCCAATACGCTCTTGCAAAAATCGGCTGACCGATGATGCCATCCTGTAATCGCTCAATGCACTCCTGGTAGCGAACTTCGTGATGACGCTGGAGGCCAACTTGAACGGCCAAGCCCTTTTGTTTTGCCAATTCACCAGCGGCCAAAACGCGGCGAACACCAGGCGCATCCGTAGCAACCGGCTTCTCCATAAAGACGTGCTTACCAGCCGCCACGGCAGCTTCGAATTGCATCGGACGAAAACCAGGCGGTGTCGCGAGAATCACGACGTCCACATCCGAATCGAGGACCTTCTGGTACGCCTTCAACCCAACGAACTTCGCATCATTCACATCCACGAGTTTCGGATGCTTGCTCTTGAGCGTGCGAAAGGCCGTTTGCAACTGGTCCGAAAACACATCGGCCATAGCCGTGAGACGAACTTCGCCGCCAACCGTGTTGAGCGCTTCGATAGCGGCTCCCGTTCCGCGATCACCACAACCGACGAGCCCGACCCGAATACTGTCGGAGCCGAATGCGTGTGCCGCTTGAGCGACCCGCAATTGTCCGCCGACGATCGCACCGCCAGCGAGGATGAGCCCTCCGCCCTTGATAAAGTTTCGACGCGTGGCGCCTTCGGTGGTCGTGATGGGTTTTGTCATGGAAGCTCTAGTTTACCCACTGGAGACGTTTCCATCAGGTTTGCAATTGAATTTGATCGCAACTGCACCAAAAAATCGCCGCTTAGAACACTATTTGGAGGCCTTGGCCCCCGGCGTCACGTATTCGACTTTCGGCAACTCGTCGGGACGGCGAACGACCTCCGCACTCAGAATCCGGTCCGGCGGGACTTGCACGGCACCCTTTTTCTTCTCTTTGGTGGGATCAACTCGTCGGAGCGATGAAATCACGTCCATCCCCTCAACGACACGTCCAAAAACTGTTTGCTCGCGTGCCGCGGTGAGTGGCACGAACAGAATTGCGAATTGCGAACTCGCTGAATTGGGAACGAACTGGCCGGATTCACCCATCGGCATTTTTGCCATCATCAACGATCCACGCATCGGCAAACGGGCGTTCTCGCGGTCATGTTCATCAGCAACAAACTTGCCTGTGTTCCCCGAACCATTGCCACTCGGGTCACCCGTGAGTGCGAGTAAGTGATCAATGACTTGATAGAACTCAAGCCCGTCGTAAAAACCATCTTCAACAAGTCCGATGAAATTGCCGACAGTTTGAGGAGCTGAATCCAGAAACAACTCCAAAACAACATCACCTCGCGTCGTCTTCAGCAACACACGCGGAAGATTTTCGTTCGCTTCGTCTGCTTCAAGTGCAGTCTGTTCTTTCTTCCAGTTCTCTTCTAACTTGTCGAGCTGATAAAACAGAGCTTGATCGTGCTTCTCCATCTTCTCCGCATCCATCGCCTCGAACAGCATTTTCGCCTGCTTAAAGTCACCACTGACAACCGCAGATCTGGCTCCGGCAAGAAACAGGAACAAGTAGTTCACGCCTCCGTCGATCAGCCGCGCGGCACCCTCGAACGTGTCGCGATCGTAAATATCGTTCGCTTCGCGGTACTGGATCCAAGTTGCGATAAACGATACCGCCTTGTCATGAGGCGCTCGCCGGATGATCTCCATGGCTGCGTTATAGGTCGCATTGAATTGATTGCGAACTTCGTTGCGACTCTCTCGGTATTGAGTTTCCGCTTGCCGCGAAGAATCTTCACCGTTCATGAAGCGAACGTAAATCTCTCGCATGTCGCCGAGTACTTCCGCCAGTTTCGCGTGTTCGGCTTCGAACTTCGCGATCAACCCTTTTTCTTCCTCGGTGTACTCGATCTCGAAAGGCCCGTCCGGCGGCATTTCGGATGTGGGCCCCCCGGGCAAACCAGACTCGGATGAAGATTCCGGGCCAGAAGATTCCGGAGCGCCGACGGGCTTATCAGCCCCATCCTTCTCCGCCGGCTTCTCAGCTGCAGCCGACGTCCCAGACGGCTCAGCCGCGGCCGACGCGTCTTCCCCATCAGCCACTTCCCCACCGGCGGTCTCGGAAACCACCGGCACCTGGGCTGAGCCTGATTCTTCCTGGGACCAGCCCACAGAACTCGTCATGAACGCCACGGCGAAGAACAGCGAGACGAGCTTTAAGCCGGAAAATGAACGTTTGGCGGGAAAAAATAGGCTGGACATAAGACTTGACTGCGTGAGTACGACGGTTCGATACTGGGTCGATACGTCCCAAGCGACCTGACGGTTTGCCCAGAACCTAGCGGTTTATCAACAACACAATTTGTAAGCAACTCCTTGTCCCCACATCGAATAACGAAGCGGACGATTAGGAGCTGTCAGAATGCGGACCGACGTTATACTGGACGTCATGAAACGAAGAAACGATACACGGGCTTTTGCTGACGGCTTGCACAAACTCGAAGAATCTCGCACGCCCACGAAAAAGTCATCCAAAGGCGCGGCAAGCACGCCGTCCGGGAAGCCAAAGCGTCCTGCCAAGGTCCGACCGCTGAGTTTGCGGATCATTGGTGGCGATATGCGCGGCCGCACCGTGCATTACCACGGCGCCGCGTTCACGCGCCCAATGAAGGACAGCGTCCGCGAAAGCTTGTTCAACATCGTCGGACTTGCCACCAAAGGGGCGATCTGCTTCGATTTGTTCGCTGGCACCGGTGCACTCGCCTTTGAAGCTCTCAGCCGTGGTGCATCGAAAGCTATCGCAATTGAACAGTCGCGGACTGCCGCACGTCATATTCGCGAAACCGCAGAATCACTCGGGGTCACCGAGAGGCTAACCATCCTCACCGGCGACGCATTCCGCTGGTCACTTCGGCTGCTCGCACCACCAGAAACCGATACTCCGTGGATCGTTCTGCTCTCACCACCGTACGTGATGTGGGAAGAAAACCTCGAAGAGCTCAACAATATCATTCGCATGACTCTCGAGAACGCCCCGCCCGGCAGCATTCTGGTTGCGGAGATGGATAAGTTCTTTGACCCAGCGAAGCTGTTGCCAGGCGACTGGGACTTGCGCCGCTACGGCAACACCCAACTCGCGATCATCGAAGCTGCAAATTGCTGTGGCCTCGACCTATAAAACGCTCTGCCATCGAAAACAACCTCCCACCTGCACACTCGCTGTCTGGATTCCGTCATGCCTCGCCCTCATTGCATCTTGGTTCCAGCCCTACTGTTGATCGCATCTAGCGTTATTGCTGCTGAGCGACCCAATGTACTTTTGATTTGCATCGACGATCTCAAGCCGACACTGGGCTGTTACGGTGATACGACAGCGATCACACCCAACATCGATCGTCTCGCAAGCAACGGCGTGCTCTTCAGCGCCGCGTACTGCAACCAAGCGGTATGTTCGCCCAGCCGCAATTCGCTGATGACGGGAATCCGCCCGCAAACACTTGGCATTTATGACTTGCCAACACACTTTCGACTCGTAGCTCCAAACGCAGTCACTCTCAGCCAACACTTCATCAGCCATGGCTACGAGGCACAAGGACTTGGCAAGATCCTCCACGTGGGCCATGGAAATATCGATGACGCAGCGTCCTGGAGTTTGCCGTCGTGGCGTCCCAAAGCCCCGAGTTACGTTTTGCCTGAAAGCACAGCCGCTTTGAAAAAAGACAAGTCCGGCAAAATTCGTGGACCAGCGACTGAGTCCGCGGAGGTGTCCGACGAAACGTATTCCGATGGCCAAATCGCGAGAGAAGCTGTCACTCGACTCGGCGCAGCAAGTCAAACACCAGACCAGCCGTTCTTTCTCGCGGTCGGGTTTCTCAAGCCACACCTGCCTTTCGTTGCACCCAAAAAATACTGGGACCTCTACGATCCAAACTCGCTACCGATGCCAACCGTACACGAAGCTCCCGAGGGCGCACCGAGCTACGCCCCCACAACCTATGGCGAACTGCGCAACTACTCTGACATGGCCGATATCGACGTCAACTCTGACGCCACGACCCGGCCCTTAATCCACGGCTATTACGCGGCCACCAGCTACACCGACGCTCAAATCGGAAAGGTACTCGATGCCCTCGACTCACTGGGACTCGCCGACAACACGATCACGGTTCTGTGGGGCGATCACGGTTGGCACTTGGGTGATCATGGAATGTGGTGCAAACATACGAACTATGAACAAGCCGCGCGAATCCCGCTGATCGTCTCGGCCCCCGGCAAAGCACGCGGCAAGACAACGGCATCGATGGTCGAAACGGTTGACCTTTATCCCACCTTGAGCGAACTTGCCGGAATCGAAATGCCCGCGGGCCTCGATGGAAAGAGTTTCGCCCAAGTCGTGCAATCTCCATCAACACCAGCGAGAGATTTCGTCACGCATGTCTACCCACGCAGTTCCAAGTTAGGTCGAGCCATCCGCGATGCTCGCTATCGATTCGTTGAGTGGAAAGCTCCCGGCGAGTCAAGCGACAATGCCGATCTCGAACTCTACGATTATGAAACAGATCCGCTCGAGACCAAGAACATCGCTTCCGAAGACCCAAAGACTGTTGCGTTGATGAGAAACCGGTTGGCGCAACAACCCGAAGCCAAACCACAGTTCAGCCAAAAAACAACGCCGACCAAGAAAAAGAAATCTTCCTCCGCGAAAACGAAAGCTAAAGCGGGCTCCAACTAAAACCCTGCATCGGCGAAGCGAATCTACAAACGCTACGCTAAACCTTCAGCGAGCCGCGAGAATACTGGTTGGCGGATTTCGGCTGAAACGCGTAGAGGTTTGCGTAACTCTCGGGACGCACAACACCTTCACTGCGGAGATATTGATGCAGTCGATTCGAGCAACTTGGCGATGTCAGCAACTCGATCGCATCACGTGCCGCCATCGAGATCGGCACCACTCCAAGTTGTGTCGCCTGTCTTTCCGCCAACATGAATAGATGGCGAGCCTTTGCCGACTGGCTGGTCAAACTGCAAAGGTAACCTTCATGCAAATCAGCAACAGCATCACAGTAAGGGACCTTCTCTTTTCGCAACTTGCTAATCAGCACGCTGGCACGACGCAAATTTGACTTTGTCGGATGCCGATCGAACTGATTCAACATCACGAGACTATGGAACTCACACCAATCGGCTCGGCAAATCTGGATTCCGCTACATGGCATATTCTTAATGAACTTAACGGAATTCTCGAATCCCGCTTCCGCCTCATCCCAACGACCATCGTAAATCAAACGAAACTGCATCGCCATGAACTCAGCAAAATCGATAAACTGAATTCCCTGTCGCTTCAAATCAGATCGCATTTCCATGCGGGACGCATCAAACTCAATGAGCCGATGACCGGCTAGCCAACCAAACGCCCCAGCACCACTGCAAGCCATCGCCCGACCCAACAGATCATTGCGAGCAATCGAACTGTCGTACATCACCTGGCTAAGCGTCTGTAGGTCACCAATACGACCAAGGTGCATATACGCGAGCAGCAAATGGAACTGGGTGTGTGCTATTTCAAACGATTGCCCGTCGCCGCACTCGCTATATGCCTTGAGTGCGTTCTTTGTCGGCTCCACAACCGCTGACCAACGCAAAGCGAGCAGGTGAGTTGCGGCAATCGCGCCGTGACAATCCCCAAGCGCCTTGGGATCACCCAATGCCTCCGCACGAGCAAGTAGATCTGTCAAAGCCAACTCGCTGCGTTGCCGTTGCATTCCTGGCTCGTAACTTCCATACACAGCGACACCAATATCTGACCGCAATTGCTGCGCACGACTGCCTGTACCCATTGCACGAATCGAACCAGACAACGCGAGCTCGGCGCCGTACAAATTATCGAGCATGCACAACGGACGCGACAATGCCAAACACAAGCGGATGCTTTGATCGACCGGTGCGTTTACTGGCACGATTAGCTCGCGCCCAGCTCGAAGCTTCTGAAGAACCCGTAATTTCAACGACTTTGCAATCAATGATAATGTGGCTGGCACCGTCGCCTTCGGCTTTGGCAAACCCAGTTGCTTTGCAATTCGCACGATACTTTGTCGCACATTCTCGGTTCGGCCACTTTGAATCAAGAGCGCCAACGCCCTCAACTCACAGTCGATCAACTCTTGCCCCACGACCAACTCGGCAAGCTGCGTGTAATACTCAGCAGCCTTAATGGGCAGGTCGGCTTGATCGTAGCAATAAGCCGTTTGACGAATGCGATCCACTTTCGCGTCACCGACCAAATAAGGAATGACGCGTTCATGCCAGCGGGCTGCTTCAGTCATCGCATAACGCTTTTCCGCTTCCGCGACGGCTCGATCGGCATAGACGATTGCTTGCTCAAATTCGCCAGCTTCGAACAAGTGACCCGCGATCCGTCCTGCCTGAAACGCCTTCGCGGAATTGAGAATCAGTATTTCGCTCCACAATCGATGCGATGCAATACTTTCTTCGCCGGATAGGCCAAGAACTAAACGAGCAGCCAGCCGATCATTCAGGATACGAACCGACTTGTCTTGAGACGCATCATCTTGCACAAACCGATTCTCATACAGCTCTTCAAGTGCGTCCGACGTCAGACGAACGCTCTTCAATGCGATAGTTTCATCAATCGATACGGATCCTCCAGCCACCGCAATCAGTGCCAACAAGCGTCGCGCCTCGGAACTTAGACGACTGAGACGTTGCTCCAACAATCCGTCAACCAAGGCTTCTACTGGAAAGGATCGGATCCCCGAATCACCTTCGGCAAACACACCGCCCGGACGAAACTCGTCTGCAAACTCGTCAAGTCGAAACGGAGCACCATCTGCTATTTTTGCTAGGGACTCAATGGTCGAATCGGAAACACTCACGGACCAGCGATCTGCCGCTTGCCGCAAAATGATTCGCGAATCGTCCGACGACAATGGCCCCAATCGCATGTGCAAGTCCGCAGGCAATTGCTGTAAATCGTCGTCCGTCCGCGATAACGTAATGATCGCAAGTGACGATGCTCGCTCAGCCTGCAAGCGATCGAGAACATTGAGGCTGTCCTGATCCGCCCACTGGGCATCGTCGATCACAAGGATCATCGGGCCAGTTTCCAATATCTTTCGGGTCACACGAGCCGCCGCTTCGAGCGCATCAAGCCGAGCGGGAACCGATCCAAACGCTGGTAAATACCGACTTGCTTTTACTACTTTCTCAAGCACAGGAAACGCTTGATGCAAGATCGCTGCACTTCCAGGATCAACCTCCAACACCCCTAAGTCTTCTTTGGCGTAACGCGTTGCCAAGGCATCACAAATTTGATCGAACGCCTGCAGTGGCTGGTCCTCGCGAAGCTGACATCGAGCACTGAAAACGTGTAGCCACCTTCGTGACGCTAATTGCCGAATGACCTCCTCGATAATTCGCGATTTCCCAATTCCCGAAGGGCCAGAGATGTGCAATCTCCCGCATTGGCCTTTAAGAACACCATCCAGCCATTCAAAAATACGTGACAGCTCTTGGCTTCGACCATACAGCTTATAGTCCGACGGCATTTGGAATGTCGACGTTGACGCCTGCCCCATGCGTGTCACCTGAAATGCCGTGGGACGATCGCCTGGATTCGTTTCCAGCATTTCAGTGCATGTGTCAATCAATATCTCGGGAACCGATGGGCCCCAATCGTTTGCAGGCAGATACTGATTCTTGGAATTCTCAAATTCCACTGGCGTTTGAGTCGCCAAACGCTTGTTACCCGATATCAACCGCAAGGCTTCGTAGATCACCTTCCCCAAGCTATAGATATCGCCGGCAGGAAGATACGATTGCTCGGTCCATACTTCCGGAGCCATGTATTGTGGCGTTCCCGCCAAGTAAGATCGTATACCACTCGGGTCAGCTTCGGGATTGATCTCACCAACCAATCCATAATCAATGAGTCGACCTTTGCCCTCAAGATCCACCATCAAGTTTTGTGGCTTGATATCGCGATGGATGAAATAGTTCGCATGCATCACCGACAGAGCCATCGAATAATGCCGCAGCAATTCCATGATCCGCTCGCACGCGACAAACGAATCTAGCTTGCGAAGCTCATTTACCTCTTTGGCAAAAGTCCGACCTTCGATCAACTCCATCGAGAGGGCAACATGCTCGCCAACTCGGTGAACCTGGTTCACCCGCATCAAATGCTTGTTGTGAACTTTGAGCATGTGCCGAAAGCCGACCTTGTTCCGGACCAAATCATCTGGAGTCTCAGGTAAAAGTATCTTCAAGGCACATCGATTCAATCGATCAAGCTTGCGTCCCTCGACCGAACTACAGTCATTCTGGAACGCCTCGAACACAACGCCGCTTGAGCCCTGTCCGAGCAACCGCCCCAGCTTGAATTCCCCAAATTGGTCGCCGGGCTTCCATTGCGTTTCACGACGGTTCGCCTTTCCACTCTCGCGATACGTTTCTCGCAAGTGCTGCGGGCGAACTGGCGTATCGAACGTCGGAGGCGTTTGGTGCTCTTCGTCAAATGGATCGTGCATTGCTTACCCAGCCCATGATCAACGACGCCCCTTGGACGATTCACACACCGCGCGGTGGGTGCGAGTCCAAACGAACTGAATTTATAGCGAGATCATAGTAGATTCCGAGCACAATCGCCACCAAAACGATAGCGACTGGACGAGCGCGTGCATATTTGTTCATCGAAATCGCTAGGGCGATTTCCGCGATGGTGCCTTCTCCACGTTCCGAAAATGCACGAGGCGCAATTACCATCCAGCCGCCCAAGCATCCCGAGCAAAAAACAAGCTGAATCGGCAGCTTTTACGAACTGACAGCCAAGACGCTGAAATCGGCGAATGTCGTGTAAATCGCGATCACGATCGCGATCAAGACCCAGCCGACAGCTTTCGCCAACGGCCATGCGTCCATATTCACGGCACCCACATCTTGCTGGACAAATTCTGTTTCTCTTGGATACATCTCGCCCAATACCAACATAAATACGATCAGCCAACCGAAGACAATTCCAAGAAAATGGAAATCGCCGATCGATGCGACGACGAGGCTAAACGGCGAAACGAAGTAACCCAACGGAATCACGATGACCCCAATGAGCAAACCTGCTTTCGCAGCTGTTGCGGAAACACGACGTGTCAACATACCGATCAAAACAACAGCAAAGATTGGGATGAAATACATCCCATTCATCTTTTGCAGGTAGCCGAAAATACTCGTTTGGCCCATCAGCAGAGGAGCGATGCACATCGCACCGATGGCAATAATCCAGCCAAAGATTTTGCCGGAGCGAACAATCTCCGCCTCCGTGGCGGCGGGCTTCAACATTGTTTTGTAGACGCCCAAACTGAACAACGTGCAGGCACTATTGAGCGCGGAATTGAAGCTCGACAAGATCGCCCCCAACATCGCCGCGGCAAAGAACCCGGTGAAATGCGCTGGGAGGACTCGATTGACGAGGCTGCCATAGGCATTTGCGGGTTTCATTTCCTCACCCGCGAACAGACTGTACGCGATTATGCCAGGCAACACCAAGTACAACGGCCCAAGTAGCTTCAAGGCACCTGTTAGCAAAACCCCTTTTTGACCTTCGGCCAAACTGCTGGCTCCGAACGTTCGCTGGATGATCTGTTGGTTCGTCGTCCAGTAAAACAAATTCAACAGAAAGATACCAGAAAAGATCGTACCAAACGGAACGTTCGAATTCGGTGCGTTGCCACCGACGGAATTCAATCGGTCGCCTTGTGCTTCTCGAATGAACTCAATGCCACCCATGACAGTCTCATCAGGCGCGACCGCGACGAGAGCGTAAAAGGTCACCAATAACCCTCCGACTAATAGCCCGACTCCATTAAGCGTGTCCGACACCGCCACCGTTCGCAATCCGCCGAACAAGGCGTAGATCGAGCCGATGACACCGACCACGACCACAATCAGCGAAAGCAGCACATTGATCTTGAGCGGGCTTTCACTGCTAAACACCGCGAACTCGTACGTGTTCGTTAAAAAACTGGTCGAACCCGCTTCACTGCTTAGCCCCAATAATCTCGGGATATCCAAGATATCCATCATGCCTGTGGCGCCCGTATACAAAATGATCGGCAACAAAATGCCAACATAGGCGATCAAGAAAATGAAGTTGCAAATCGACTGGGTCTGTTGATCAAATCGAATGGCCAAATACTCTGGCACCGTGGCCACACCGCTACGGAGAAATCGTGGGAGAAAAAACCAAGCCATGAACACGAGCGCGACGACACAGACCACCTCCCAGACCATCACACAGAGTCCGTAGGAATAAGCGTCGCCGTTGAGTCCCACCATTTGTTCGGTCGAAAGGTTTGTCAGTAGCAACGAACCGGCAATCAAGGGAAATGTCAACGACCGACCGGCGAGAAAGTATCCCGAACTGCTCGCATGATCGTCGCGCCGAGTGAACCACCACGTCAATACGGCTACCAAGCCCGTAAAGAATAAGAACGATATCGCGGTCAAAGCAGTCTGCATGGGACACTCGAAGAACGATGGAGGGAGAGTTGACGAGAATGGAGGTGGATGAGAATAACGTGAACGAGAATAACTTGGTCGAGGGTAAGGCGTATAGATCGTGATCGCTGTTGCTTAAACTTTCACAAACTTGCCGCCTGAAGCAGCACTCTTGCGGCACGCGTCAAGAACCTTTTGAGTCTTGAGCGAGATGTCAGCGTATTGCGGATTCAGTTTTCCAGTGTTCACAATCTCGGCCAAGGCACGAACCATCGCAACCTCTTGTGAGTTAGGCTCACCGGACGCGTACTCGGCGATTCGCCGAACGGTGGATTGCTCACCAAAGTTCCAGCGACAATTGTCGATCTCGAGCACGTGATTGTTTTCCGTCCAGTTCAAACTCGCATCGTAAAACGGCAAGACAAAATCGTTCAGCGATACGTAGCCATTGCTTCCCGAGATCAATGCCGTTTGCTGATTCACACAGCGGAACGAACAAAAGAACCCAGCGGTTACGCCACCTGGGAACGACATCTCGCCAACAAATTCGCTCGGCACCGCAACCACATCATCACCGTATGATTGCAACATGCGTCCGGACACCTCCGTTGGCATCACACCATTCATCATCCGAAGCGTGAATCGAATGCAGTACCAACCCAGATCACCGAGGCATCCATGCGGCTCATACTCAGCGTTGGCACGAATATTGGACTTGGTAAATTCTTCGCCACCGTTGAACGAAAAGTGCGTCTGGATTCGTCGAAGTGAACCGAATGTTTCGGCATCCGCCAAACTCGACTGGATCCCGCCGATACGCTTACTGTGCTCGAACATCACGCCGTCCATGAACTGGACACCGGCCGCCTTGCATGCGTCGATCATTTCCTTGGCATCGTCTGCGTGAATGGCAACCGGTTTCTCGCAAAGCACATGCTTGCCCGCTTCCGCAGCTTTGATCACCCACTGCTTACGCAAACCGGTCGGAAGCGGGACATAAACCGCGTCAATCTCGTCGCTCGCCAATAACTCGTCATACGATCCGAAAGCCGTGACTTCGCCACCGGGCGGCACTTCTTCGGAACACTCCGCAATGTATTGTGCCGCTCGCGCTTGGGTGCGACTCGCCACAGCCGCCACGCGACCGTTGCCGCTCAACCGGATCGCCTTCCAATTTTTGCGTCCAATACCCGCTGTGCTCAAGAATCCCCAACGACAAATCGAATCGCTCATTACAATCCTCAAACCAACACTACGAAGTCAATGCGTGAGGCTAGAGGATACCAGACCGCAAACGCATGGGGAGTGACAAGAACCCAAGTTTGCAGATCCGCGGGCAAGGATTTCCCGCGATACTCAAAACGCGACCCAAGAGTGCCAACAGAACTCACAGCCTGGGGAAGGAATCGCAATCCCAAGCCTACTCTAACGCAACGACGCTAGTAACCGGATTGCTCAACCGACAGGGTCTATCTCGAATTCGACTTGTCGAACATGGAAACAGTCCAGACCAAATTAGCCATTTTCAGCGTCACGCGAGGTGGAGCGATATCTATGACTTCAATGCTTCCACGCTTATCGCCTACACTCAATGAGTGCATTTGATCGCGAAACTTCAGCATCACAACGGGATGGCCAACATTTGCGAAACCGATAACGCTGACGCTCGATGTCAACGACGTATCAGTCTTTGTCGTTTCGACTGCTTCGGAGCTCGCACCTGGATAGGCGAACGCATTCGTCCGCTGTGCGTAAGGAGGCGACCAGACTTGAGTTGATGACGTTGCATCCGGTTCCAAACCCGTATCATCCGCCACTACGTCGTTCGACGCGAAGGAAACTTCTCGAAGCGGCCCAACGAGCGATGGATCTAAATCCACTCCGCATCCTGCGAAAGTAGCCAACCACAATCCGACCGTAATTCCATTTCGAGCGATACGGTATCGTGTCATCGCGACGGGTCGCTTAATTGGCGGAACGAAATACAGTTGATGCGTTGCGACCGTTTGATAAAGACGCGGTCTTGAAATGATACGTCATAAACCAACTTCGTGACGCTGGCAAACAGTGGTTATCACTAGCGAGACGCTCGATCTTTGAGGGTCGTAGCGACGAAGCCGACTATGACTCCTCACCCAACAAGCACACCTAGGCTTAGCTCAGCAGCTCTTCGAAACTGCGAACATCCAAAGCTGCTGTCATCTCGGCTGACTTGCACCCCAACGCAACAGCAGCGACAAACCCAGGTCGCGGGCTAATCGGAAAGAACTTCCATGCCACTTCGCTTTGAAGTTTCGGATCAAGCATCTCGATCCAGGGACTGTCCGAATCGATGTCTCGAAACGCAAAGTCCGCAAGAGGCGTTCGCAAGCCAGTGCCGATCGCCTTGATGAACGACTCCTTGAGCGTCCAAATCCTCAGAAACGCGAATTGCCGTGATGCGTCACCGTACTGGGACCGAACGTATTCAACCTCTGGTTTTGAAAAATAACGCTCCGCTAGACCAGCGTCCGTACGTCGATCAAGCCGCTCGACGTCAACGCCAAGAAGCGTATCGCCTGTCTCAGTATCAATCGCTAACGCCGAATCCGCCGGCGCTAGCGAGCCGATCACCAAACCGTTCGTATGCGAAACATTGAATGCCCGACGAACTTCTTGTGGCTCGGACACGATCGGCTTGCCGTGCGGTAATGCCGAAAATCGAATCGCCTGTGGCTCCACAGCTCCCTTGCAACTGTGGCTGAGCAAATGCCGCATCATGCCGCGTCCGATCACGTGCTGATTGCGCGTCGTCAAACGTCTCAATTTCATCGAACGTTCGCGATCGGTGTCATCAAGTAAACACTCGCAATGACGCTCGACATCCCCAGGGTCATTCTCCGAAGCCGCCGCATGCCATACGTGCACGACCACATCCGCTGGAAAGCTAGCGCTATCCGATAAGGAACTGGTCGAACCAGACGGTTGGGACGGAGACAAACTCATGACACTCGCAACGGAACGACTTCGATCGGGAACTTAACGACCGGCGCAAACGGAATAATCCACACAATCTAGCATGATGACAGCGGATCACCATCAATGCGAGATCACACCGCAAGCCAGCCTCACTAGTATGGCCCAAACTTCAAGGTCCATTCCCACCTGTTCGAGTTTTCTGGAACAACATCGATGCTCGCCGCCGGCCTGATTCCACCACCGCAATTGATGCTAATCGCAGGCTTTATCCTGCTCGCGTGGGTCCTCGTGCGGCGTCAAATGACCGCAAAGCGACGGCTGAGAAACGACACGATCGCCGCCGACAAAGCAATGAAGCTGCAAACGGCCGAAACGAGTCGAGCACTGCCCCTTTCAGACGCGCCGATTGAAACCCAGCGCTGGCAGGTTGCAATGTTCGAGTTACACCGCGATCTAAAAGCCGACCTCGACACTCGAATCGCGGTCGTCAGCACCCTGCTTCGCCAAGTCGACGAGCGAATCGCTCACCTCGAAAAGATCTCTCGCTAAACAATTAGCTCGCGCGATCCCGATTGGCTAATTCCCTGGGCCCATGCCCATGCCCATGCCGCCATAACCCGAAGATTCCCCCATACCATCGCCTTCGGGTTGCAAGCTCTTGAGATCAAGCAAGCCCTCAGAAGCCAAGATCGCGGATTGCAACTGCAACTTCACGACACGCTCCTTCGCAGCCTCGCGTCGACTCAAATCCGTTTCGAGCTGTGCCAGACTTTTCTTCAATCGCTCAAGATCCTTCCTGCGACGCACAACCATTTCGTCGTAGTGATCCGCAAGCCCCTTTTCTGTGTACTGCATCAGCGTCGCCTTCTCTTGCTCGCTCTTCGCAGCACCGATCCGCTTGATCGCGTTCTTCAGGCGGAAACGAAATAAGTCGTCAGAAGTTGGTGCCGCCTCCATGCCGTAATCCATTCCTCCCATACCCATTCCCATACCGCCGCTCATACCCATTCCCATGTCACCACTTCCATACATATCACCCATGCCGCCAAAACCACCCATGCCACCACCCATTGGATTCTCGTCGAATGGATTCGATATGCTCGGCGAATTGCCGGGGACATCCTGAGCGAACGCGATTGCCTCAAACGAGAACACGGCAGTCAAAAAGAAACAAAACATAGTTTTCATGGTCATCACCTGGGAAAGGTTGTTTGCGGAAAAAAGAATTGTCAAATCAAACGGTAACTCACACTGACGTTCGTTACTCTTACTGATCCATGGCTCGTGCTCGGCGCATTGCCGCTTCGATCTCGTCACGCCGCTCTCGCCACTTAGTTTCGTTGGTTTCAAGCACCTCCATCTGTGGAAATCGGAGTTCATTGAGAAGTGCGACTTCGGTTCGCATGCTTGCAACAGATGACTCCCAATGCTTCTGATCCAAATCGAATACGTCATTTCCGAAATCAACATTCGTCGCTGCCACCGCCGTGAATTGCACACGCAATCCATCCAGCGATTGAGCAAATTGCTGCTCGCGTGCTGAAGCCACGATTCGCTCAACCGCCAAGTCGAGCTCTCGGTTGTCTGCCGCCCGTCTCACGGAACCGCTTCCTGGACCAGCAACATACGACTGACTCGCTGAGCCAACAAACGATCGCGACGGCGGGACAATCGACCGCGAAGTCGGCTTCCAATAGTTGATGCAAAACACCACGAACACCAGACCAGCGAGAACAGCGGAGGAAGCGACTAGATGTTGTTTGCTGCGTGGATTCTTCGTCTGCCCACGCTGGTATTCCGATTGTGCTCGACTCAATTGATCGATCACGGCTTGGCAATCCTGGGGTCGACGATCAATCGAATGCTGCAATAAATCCTGAACCAAGCGAACAAAGCTAGGTGGCAGATCGCCTCTCTGTTGATCCAACGGTTTCGCTTTCTCGGACACGATCTTGTGAAGCACCGCGAGCGTGTTGTCCGCTTCAAAGGGCGGCTTGCCGGTACACAAGAAATAAAGCACGCACCCGAGGCTGAACAAATCGCTCCGATGATCAATCGGTTTACCGCGAGCCTGTTCGGGACTCATGTAATGCGGCGTACCCGCGATGACGCCCGTCCGAGTCAGCATCATCGAATCCGCGGCACGAGCGAGACCGAAATCTGTGATCCACACTCGTTGGATGTTCTCTCCGACCAATATGTTGCCTGGCTTGATATCTCGATGCACCAACCCCCGTCGATGCGCAGCGGCGAGCCCCTCGACGACTTGGCCAGCCACTCGCAAGATCGTTCCGACATCAAGCGGCCCGTGTGTCAGCACCCAACGCTGGAGCGTCATACCCGGGATGTACCGCATCACCAAATATGGCAGTTTCGCTGTCGCGTTGACGTTGTAAATCGGGATGACATTCTCGTGAGCCACACTTGCCGCGGCCTCTGCCTCGCGAGCAAATCGTTGCCGAGCCAATGGCGATGTTGCCCATTGCGGCGCGAGCACTTTCACCGCGACCGTGCGTTGCAAATCACTATCGTGTGCACGAAACACGATGCCCATGCCGCCATGCCCGAGCAAACTCTCGACGTCATATTGGCCAATTCGACCTAGCATCTCCGGATGCGTCGGTGGAGCTAGAAAGCTCAAATCAATCGCGTGCTGATTCAATGCATCCGCTTCGCTATCACCACACTCCGCTGGATCCATCGCGAGCCAACGACCGGCTTCATCCCACCAATCCGCTCCGCCGCCAAGTTTTTCCAACTCCGTTCGGCACGCCTCGCACGATTCAATGTGCTCCGACACCGCGTCCACTTCAACTCCAGGCTCCTTGGTCTGCTGAACGAGCGTTCGCAGCACCGAAAACTCGCACTTCATGAATCACCTCGTGAGTCTGGATCACTCATCCGCTTGGACTCCCACATCGAAACAGCATCTCGAAGTCGAGCCATCACACGACTGCGAGCGACATACACCATCCCTTCTCGCATCTCCAATTCACTCGCGACCACAGCAACCGCTTCGCCCAACACACTCGTTCGATGAAAGGCTTGCCAAGTCGTCTCGTTGACTTGGTCACGCACCCTTCTTGCCGCCCAAGCGAATACCTGTTGCTTTTCGTTCCAGTCCCAAACACTGACATCCGAAGTTTCACAAGCGACCTGGTCCAACCAGCGCTGCACATTCGAATCGCCCGACCCACGCACATGTCGGCGAGAGCGAGTCAAATGATCGGCAAGTTTGTTGCGAGTGATCGAGGCGAGCCAACCGCGAAACGCACCCGAATGCTGGTTGCGATCGAACGTGGGGACTGCTTTCGCAACGGCGAGTAGCGTTTCTTGGACGACTTCCAACGCGTCGGCTTGTTGCAGCCCCCATCGCATCGCGAGCCGAAACAGCATCGGCTCATAGATTTGCAAAAACTCGTTCCAAGCCAGGTCATCCGCTGGATCACCCAACCGCAGAACTAAACTCGCTCGTGTCTCATGGTTCAACATCATCGAACTGCTCCTCGAATCAGAACTAAATCTTACCCGAGTCGAGAACCTTGCACGAAAAAGTCAAAATTCCGAAAATTAAGACAGCGGTGACAACTTGCTCCCGAAGACGCTGGTGTTACCGCCTTTCCGCTGACTTGAAAACGCTAGACCTCGTTCAGCATTTCGTTGGCGTCGCCGAAAGCGCTGGGGTGAACGTCCATCTTGTCCATCATCGAGAGGAACAACCGACACAGTTGACGGTTCGGTTTGTCTTTGTAGTCAACGACACGGCCTCCGTCGATTCTTCCGCCAGCTCGCCCTAACAAGACCACAGGCAACTGGTCGTTGTCATGTCTCGCGCCAGCCATCATGCTCGAGCAATGCATCAGCATCGTGTTGTCGAGCAACGAGCGATCACCTTCTTGGATCGAATCGAGTTTGTTCGCCAGGTACGCTGTCTGTTCAAGAAAAAATTGGTTGACCTTGAGCCAGTCCTCGCCATCGGAGTGAGACAACAAGTGGTGAATCATGTAATCGATCCCCGCTCCAGCTTGTTGAACGCTCGAAAGATTCGGGAACCGCAGCGCACTGTGGTCGTTGTTTAACTTGAGTGTCGAGATTCGCGTCGTGTCTGTTTGAAAACCGATCGCGACGATATCGCACATCAATCGCATATGCTCGCTGATATCCTGGGGGATCCCATCCGCAGGACGGTCGAAACTCGGCGATTCGAGCGTCGGACGCCAACCTTGCATTTCACCACGTTGGCCGGCGCTGGCAATTCGCTGTTCAACATCTCGCACGGACTCGAGGTACTCGTCGAGCTTACGCTGGTCGTTGCCACTGATCCCACGACGAAAATCTTGCGCATCCGCTAGCACGGCATCCAACACACTCTTGTCGCCCGGTGTGACTTCGTCTTTGAACAATCGATCAAATGCGAGTGCCGGGTACAACTCAAGCGGTGTCGGCGTCGTGGGAGAGCTCCACGAAATATGCGAGCTGTACAACATCGAGTAATTCTTGTGAACCGATGGATTCGACTTCTCGCATCCAAGCACCAAACTCGGCACCTTGGTTCCTCGGCCATAGGTCTGGGCGAGCAACTGATCAAAGCTCGTTCCCGACCGGATCTCACCGCCCGAAGCGATTGGAGCACCCGACAAAAGGTTGCCCGTTTGAGAACTGTGGATGTTTCCCTTGCGTGCTTCTTCGTGGTAAAGCCCTCGCACAAAGACGAGCTTGTCCTTCAGTCCTTCGAGTGGCTGTAAGACTTTGCCGAGCTCCATATCTTTGCCTTCACCCTTTGCCCACCATTCCTTGGAGTGAAAACCGTTACCCGAAAACACCACAGCCAACCGAACGGGTGCATCGTTTCCCGATCCGCGGCTCGATGGCTGTTCGCCCCACACGTTGACCGACTCCAGCCACGGCACGGCCATGCTGACACCAACGCCACGCAGAAAAACTCGTCGACTGGTTCGGTGAATGCTCATAGCAAGTCCTGGAATTACTCTTGGTCACGTGAAGGGTCGACAAAATCTCGACCGCGAACTTGGCGAAACTGGGGACTCAAAACGATCTTCTCTATAGCGGCACTGACGCGGCAATCATTTCCACTCAGTTCCGTTAACATCGAATCGATCAATGGATTGTCCGACAACTGGATGCTACGCCCCAACGCAAACCCTAGCAACTTACGACAGAATTGGCGAAGAAAATCGTCGCGCCGCGATTCCATCAAGTATCGTCTCAACCCGTCGGCCCCACTCAACTCCGTACCATCGGGCAACCGTGTCGCCGTGTCGATCGCCAAACCCGCCGCATCAACGTCCCGCGACCGGCCGATCGCATCAAAGCCTTCGAGAGCAAATCCAAAAGGATCAATCCGCTCGTGACATTTTGCACACGCAGCATCACTGCTGTGTCGTTCAATCATCTGACGCTCAGTCAATCCGTCCGGCTTTTCTTCGGGCAGAATCGGAACGTCCTTCGGCGGGCTTGGAAGTCGCTCGCCAAGCACCAATTCGCTGAGCCAATTCCCCCTCAGGATCGGACTCGTGCGTGATGCTCCGCTTTGCTTGGACAGTGTGCTTGCGAATCCAAGCATACCGCCGCGACCCTTTGCCTTCATCCCATCGACACGTTGCCAGCCATCGACATTTTTCCAACCAGCAGGCGTCAAGTCGAGATCATAGTGCTTCGCGAGAGCTTCATTCACGAACGTGTGATCCGAATCGATCAACGAAAGTATCGATCGATCATTTTGAAAAAGATCAACAAAGTACCGCACCGTTTCTTCCTGCATGTCAGATCGCAGGGAAACAAACGTCGGGAAGTGGCGTTCGCTTTTCTCGTCCAGCGTTTCCAAGTCGCGCACGTGCAACCACTGGCAACCAAACTCTGTTGCAAGCCGCCGCACATTGGCGTGCTCCAGCATCCGCCGAGTCTGTGAACGCAGTTCGTCACTTTCATGCAAACGGCCCGAACTCGCGGATTCCCGAAGCTTGTCGTCGGGCGACGATGACCAGAGGAAATAGCTTAACCGCACCGCCAAATCATGATCACCGATCGGCATTGCTTGCTCGCCAGCGGCCGGTTTCTCACCTCGATACAAAAAGTCCGGTGACACCAGCGATCGCACCAACAACGTTCGCACCGCCGAGTCGTGTGGCAAGTCTTGCCGGCGCAGTTCTTGATACAGTAAGCGGAAACTTTCCTGCTCGTCGTCTCGAAGTGGCCGACGCCATGCAAGTTTCGCAAACTCTATCGCAGCCTTAACATGGATCGGCTCGCTACTGGCCATCAAGTCCCGAAAACGCCGAGCGCCGGCCAGGATTGGCTCGCGAAGCGGCTCAAAGGCGCTCGGCTCCGAATCCTGCGTCGCGAATTGGTACAACTGCTCAAACGCGTCAACTTGCTTGAGCGGTGCCTGGCTGACAAAGAACAACTCGCTCCAAAGTTCGTCGAGCTTGACGGAATCACGTTCATCAAGCATCAATCGCTTCAAATGCTCGTCTTCGCGGTAGTACAACGTGAGCGTCACCACTTCATCGACTGGGACGATCTTCGTGTAACACAACGCAACCGGAAACGCATTTCTAAACTCCGCAAAGGATTCCTCAAAACGAACGTTCGCGGAACTGCTTTCGTTCACGATCACTAGCGAGTCCGCGTGAAGGCGCGGAGTCGCGGGGTCTGGTCGCGATGCCAGTAATCGCATTTGCACGCTCCCATCGGCACTGGCATCATGCAATCTTGCTGTCGCGACGAGCTGGGCTCCCTCTGCTAATGACGCTGGAATCCGAAGTTCAACCAGCGAAGGAGCTTGCACGCACAAGCTCGCCGGGTCAATCGAGTCAGCAGCGTTTGGATGCCGACCAAATAATTCCACGGCAAGCCCATACATTGACAAGTCATCGTCCCTGGCAGTATCGACATCCGCGACTTCATCCGCGACTTCACTGCTTACTCTCGTCGAGAGCAGTGGACCGCTCGGCGACATCAGCTGCTTGTAAAGATCTCGATTCGGCGAGTCGGCGGGTTCAGCCTCCATGCCGCTCCGCAACAATTCTTGCACTCGCATCGCAATGGGCTGGCGTTGGGAATCGTCCGGCTCGGCACGCCACGTCGCCAACAATGATTCCGCGGGAATCGATGGAGCGACCTCAAGCGTCGCTGGTTCGCTCGCAAAATGCCACACGTCGGGATTGCCAAACGAGTCCATGTGCGGGTTACCCGCCAAGATGTTCGGTGAAACATCTTTCGCTAAATCCCATTCCTGAGTTCCATCGTTGAGATGCAAATCCAGCATCGTGAAGTCACAAGAATGGTTGCTTTCGCGAGGCGAGATCACAACCGCAACGATATCGCCAGGGCGGACTTTCACGTTCTCAAAACGACCCATTGGCTCGGCCGTCGCAAAGCTATTGCCGCTGGCCAATCGCTCTCGCGTGTGTCCGCGACGTACCTCGAGACTCCACGCCACTCCATTGCCACAGTCCGGGTGCGCATGGCGGACAACACCGTCGATTTGCAATTCGCCCGTGACCGGACTCCGCCAAGCCACAACGACCGACTGACTTGGTGACGGATGCGTTCCGACGCCATGAGCTTTCATGTACCCAGGGATGCGAACATCCGTGTCCGACGAATTCGCAACCACGCTCAACGCGTCCGCACCTCTCCAACCTTGAACAAAATTGTAATCAGGGGTGCTTTTGAGTTGGTCGACAAGAAGCGGCCCCAAACTCGCATCACCCGCCGATCCAATCCCCAAGTAGTTGAGCCAACCCGCAAGTAATTGTGGATCAACATCAAACTCTTTCGCCAGCTTGGCGACGTCCGTTCGCTCCGTCGCCGCTTGCGCGGATGCTGCCGCAGCCAAACACTCAACGGCACTTGAAATCACCAGTTCCTTTCGCTTTGCCATTCGCGACAGGTAACTTCGCATTTCTCGAATCGACAGATCCGGCTGGCCTGGGGCAACAAGCCGCAGATTCTCCCAAACAGCAACATCACCCTCGTTCCCATCGGCCGCGTCGGTCACTTCCAAGTAGACAACCACGTCATCGCCATCTCTAGGCAAAGCAAGCGGCAATCGCAACTCTTGCTTGGGCACCAGCGGCGTCGCCGCTTCCTGCCAAGCCGTCGGGCCATTCAATTTGCCGATGTGGCCGACACTCGTGAACCGCCACAACGATTTCTGCCATGCGGTAATTCCATCCACAACCTGTGAAGCGTCCTCCGACGCCGACTCATCGAATGCACGGCGGATGCTCGACAACAACGGCGACACTTCGGGCGACTCCGTGTCAGTGCCGAGCATTTGCCAAAGCAATCGAAGATATTTCTCATTCAGCCCCGTCGATGTCGAAACGATCGACAAGTCAGTGTTTCCACTGAGCAAGTTCTCCCGTTCTTGCACCAGAACCGTGATATATCGTTCGACTGGCAATCGCCCGCCCGCGTTTGTATCGAACTTGATGCCTTGCAAATCGACGGCCGTCGCTCCATCGTTGACTGTGTACTTCGCGTACAAGTCGCGGATCTGGGTGAGCGTCTCTTGAGTCCAATCACGAGACGAAGTGCTCGGCGAAAACCGGAGTCCGCTAGGAAGAAAGACGGCGTGATTCGCGACTTCTTTTGCCGCATCCAGATACTTCGTCACCAGCGACGGCGACATCACCAGTGCTGAACTCGCATTGGTAAAACCTTCTCCCGCCGCTCCGTCGACCGGAAACTCGGCGGCTGGATCAAGCGACGAAACACCCGTCAGATCACGGATCGTGTACGTGTACTCCATGTTCGACAAACGACGCACGGCGACTGGCCCAGGATCACCGGCGCTCGCGAGTGCGACCTCATCAAGTGTCCGCTGGGTCCATCGAACAAGCACACCACGTTGCTCGCTCGACAATGGCTTCGCGTCCTTGGGTGGCATCTCGTTGTTGGCGAGTTGCTCACGAACGTGTTCCCAGACCCCCGTGTTGCTCTTAACCAATGCAATGGAGATGAACTGTTCTAGATCCAATTCGCCCTGTTGGTCCTTGGTCGAATGACAAGCGACACAGTACTCACGCAGCAACGGCCGTACCGTGTCTTGAAATTCATCAGCACTCGACGCAGCGACAGAACAAGCAAACCCGACAAACGCAATCACGAAGCTCCATGTCGGATATGACCTTGGGTATCTCATTGCTGCATCGCCTCTCGCGTTCGTTCAAGCCATTCTCCGCGTTGCCTCGCAAAACAGAGTCACGACAGGGGGATTACCAAATTTCGTTGAAGAACGATTGCATCGCGGTGAACGACCGCTTGTCCGCCGCCTCGTTGTAAGCGGCTCCGCGTGAGTTATCGTTTCCGGCCATGGGCTGGGTGAATGAGTGGACGGCGCCGGAATAGTAAACCATTTGCCAATCGACGCCCGCGTTGTTGAACTCAGCTTTCATGGCATCGATGTCGGCCACCGGAATAAACGGGTCATCCGCTCCATGACAGATCAAGACTTTCGCCTTGATGTTTTTCCCATCAGCAGGCGTTGGTGAATCCAGACCACCATGGAAGCTGACAATCCCATCGATGTCCGCACCGCTGCGTGCAAGCTCGATGACGCCAGTGCCGCCGAAACAGTAACCGATCGCTGCAACGTGAGCTTTGTCAACAACGTCAACTTTGCGAAGCTCAGCCAACCCGAGATTCAATCGACGCCGATACAACTCGCGGTCGGTCTTGTACGTGCCCGCAAGCTGGCCCGCCTCTTGCGTGTTGGCTGGACGAACACCTTTGCCATAGATATCCAACGCAAACGCGACGTAGCCAAGTTCCGCGAGCTGCTTGCAACGTCCTTTCTCATAATCCGTTAAACCCATCCATTGATGAACAATCAGCACACCCGGCATAGCCGATTCGGCTTTCGAGGAATCCCAAGCCGCGAATCCTTCGAGCGTCACGTCGCCGTCGGTGTATTCGATCGTCTTGGTTTGCACTTCGGCCAACGCGGGGGCAGCGAGGAATAAGGAAAGTACGGTCAAGGCAATTGCACGCATGGTCATATCTACTTTGGTCGTGGTGAAAGTTAAGCGGTAGTGAAAACTAAGTCGTATACTCAGAATTGAATTTTACATAATCAGTCGTCAGGTCGCTTGCATAATAGGTCGCTTCGCCTGGCCCCGTTCCGACTCGCAAATCGAGCTGGACGTCCATCTGGCTCTTCATCTTCGCGCTCAAGGCGGCTGCGTCGAACGCCAGCGGTGTGCCATTCTCGTAAATCGTTGTGCCACAGACATCGAGCGTGGTTAGCTCAGGCGACAACGGTTCACCGGAATACCCGGCCGCCGACACAATGCGTCCCCAGTTCGGATCGCCACCGGTGATTGCGCATTTCACCAGCGGACTTTCGCAAATCATCTTGGCAATCCGCTTGGCCGATGCGTTATCGACTGCACCGACGACGTGCATATTCATGACGTGAGTGGCTCCCTCGCCGTCGGCTACAATTTGCTTGGCCAACCCAATCGCGAGTCGCCTCAGCTCGGTCGCGAATTGCTCGAGCGAATCGCCCGCGAGCGGTGCGTCGGTGCCGCTCGATAGAAGCAATAGCGTATCGTTGGTGCTCGTGTGACCATCGACGCTGATGCAATTGAAACTGTGGTCGGCGGTATCAACGAGTAACTTTTGCGTATCTTCGGGAGTCAGCGACGCATCGGTAACAATCACAGCCAACATCGTTGCCATGTTCGGTGCGATCATCCCCGCGCCTTTGGCCATCGCGACGATGCGAATTGGTTTGCCGTCGATCGTGATCGACGATGCGGCAACCTTTCGATAAGCATCGGTTGTGCAAATCGCGTCGGCGGCGGCAATGAAGTGCGATGGTTCGCTGCCGAGGGCCTCGTAAGCCAAGTCGATTCCGTGAATGACTTTGTCCATCGGCAACGGTCTGCCGATAACGCCCGTGCTCATCACAAGCACGCTCGATTCGTCACATCCCACTTTGTCGGCAACATGCTTGCACATCTCGGCGGCATCACGATCACCACCTTCGCCAGTGCATGCATTCGCGTTACCACTGTTGGTAATGATCGCCCGGATGTTGCTCGACGGCGTGCGGCCACGGGATAGAACCACGGGGGCGGCGACGATTTTGTTTTGCGTGAACACCCCCGCGCCACAAACTGGCTTGTCGGTGACAATGAGCGAGATGTCGGGCTTGCCGCTGGCTTTGATCTTGGCGGTCGCCCCCGCAAAACGAAAGCCGATTGGCAACACGAGGCTGGCGAGGTCAAACTCAGGTTTCTTGGACATTGTTTTTCGCGGGTAATGAGCTGGTGGGGGTCGAAAGAATGCATTCGACAACGTGAATACTGTTCTGAGTTTGACGCCGCCGGACAATGGGGGTTCAGAACAATGGGGCAGCAATTGAACGAGGATCGAAGTGAGTGATTTAGTAACATGCGATCGGCTGTCAAAGCGATTTGGGGACTTTCACGCACTCGCGGATTGTACGCTAGGCGTGCGTCGCGGCGAGATTTTTGGGCTGCTGGGCCCCAACGGTGCTGGGAAAACCACGTTAATTCGCCTTTTGCTTGGGTTTCTTCACCCGACAAGCGGCAAATGCGAAATTGACGGGGTCGATCCAGTCAACGATGGTATCGCGGTTCGCCGATGCACGTCGTACCTGCCCGGCGACGCTCACGTTCCACGCCACATGCGAGGCCGCAGCGTGCTGAGGTTCTTTGCCGAGATGCATCCCGATGGGGATCTCGATCGCAGCCTCGCGGTGGCCGATCGTCTGGAATTGGATCTGAAACGCCATGTCGCGTTCATGTCGACTGGCATGCGACAAAAACTTGCGTTGTCCGTTGTCCTCGGACCCCGAACGCCACTGCTCATCCTTGACGAGCCAACTGCGAACCTCGACCCAACGGTTCGTTCAGCGGTACTCGACTTAGTCACAGAAGCCCGTGATGAAAATCGGACCGTGATGTTTTCCTCGCACGTGCTCAGCGAGATCGAACAGACCTGTGATCGTGTCGCTTTCCTTCGCCAAGGTCGTTTGGTTCGCGAATTGGAGATGTCTGAATTGGCACAAAAGCATCGCATCACCGCAGCGGATCTGGGCGAGGCGATTGAGGTACCTGATTCGATCGCCTCGACCGTTCAAGTCAGCAAACTGGTGCAAACCAATCGACCCAATCAATGGAGAATCGACACGGTCGGTGATCTCGCGCCGCTGTTGTCGTGGCTGGATTCGCTCGACCTTAAACGTGTTCGCATTGAACCGCTGGGGCTCCGCAGTGTCTATGACGATGTGCACAATGATGTCGATGCCACATGTGCATCCGAGGTAACCGTATGATTCATCGCGTGATGGTGCGATCGTATATCGGCCAATCGATGTTGTTGTGGCTGTCGTGTGGTTCCGCCTTGTTCGCGTTCGCTTGGGTGCGTGTGTGGGTAACGAGTCTATTGGACATGGGCCAATTCCGTACGATCCTTGAACAGTTTCGCGAGTTCGAGAAGTTCGCACCGATCGAATTCGATTCATTATTTACCTATCCCGGCCGAGTCGGGATGACGTTCGACGAACCGATCGTGATTCTTTGTACGGTGATCTGGTGCATCTCACGCGGCAGCGATTGCGTCAGCGGTGAGCTTGGGCGTGGCACACTTGAGATGTTGCTTGCTCAACCGATCACTCGTCGCCAGTTGCTGCTTTCACATGCGGCCGTTTCGGTCGCTGGACTTGCGCTGTTGTGCTTGCTCGTGTGGGCTGGGATTTACGTGGGCGTGCAAACCACGTCGATCGAAGAGTCGCTGCCGGCGCCAACGGTAACCATCCCGTATCTTAACATTGAGGTGCCGCTGCTCGGAGGCGAACAAACGAAGTTATCCATGTCACTTGCTGACCGTGTCGACTCGAGCATCTTTGCCGCGCCAACGTTTCACCTGTTCGCGTTCGGATTCTTTCTGCTAGGCCTCTCAACATTCATCAGCAGTATGGATCGGTATCGCTGGCGCACCGTCGGCACCATCGTCGGCATCTACGTCATCCAACTTGTCATGTTCGGGCTGAGCAAAGCCACGCCGAAGCTCGAGTGGCTCGGAAAGATGTCGTTCTTCAGTTGCTACAAGCCACAGAAAATGGTAACGCTCGCCGTCAACGAGTCGCATTCCGCACCCTGGAGCCTCGTCACACAAACACCCGGCGCCGACTTACCGCCGCTCGCGTATCCGCTGCTCCTCATCGCACTCGGCATCATCGCCTATACTGCGGCCTCAATCCGCTTCACACGCCGCGACCTACCCGCACCGCTGTAGCCCAAAACTCCATCGGAAAACAAATGTCGCCCTTCGAAAGGACTCATCACGCTCCGTCGTGATGTCTAGCAGCCAAACAAGACAGTTATTTTCCGCCGTAGTGCGTCATCCAGCCTAAGAATTGGGGTTGGTTGATTTGCTTAAATTAGCGGAAACTTTCGTCAACACAAGGAGGTTTCCAATGATCAATAAGTATATCGTCCGTCTCTCGGATGAAGAACGCCAAGTTTGTCAGGACGTTGTTAAGAAGCTCAAGGGCACGTCCCAAAAGGTGCGGCGTGCCCAAATCTTGCTCAAGGCTGAT
>JBGTAI010000200.1:0-4675 GCA_041749955.1 Pirellulaceae bacterium
CCTGACAAACTTGGCGTTCTTCATCCGAGAGTCGGACGATATACTTTTTGATCATTGGAAACCTCCGTGTGTTGACGAAAGTTTCCGCTAATTTAAGCAAATCAACCAACCCCAATTCTTAGGCTGGATGACGCACTAGCACTCTATGGAGAAGGAGCTGCGAGACTTCACGAAGAGCTAATCCCCGTAACCGCTCGATGGACCGACCCAAGCATCCGTAAAGGTCCGCTGTCACCCTATGCAAAGGACGCTGAATCCAAAACGATGGGGCTACTCGAACAGTCGCTGCTCACCGCTGGCGGGGTCAAGTTAACACCGGAAATTATCGAGCAACTTCAAGCGGCTGCGGCAAACGATATTCGCGAACTCTTGCCGCACCTAGAAGTACGCGGCGAAGAATACGCGGCAGACGCTGAAAAGAAACTTGCCGCCCGTGGCACAGCCGAATCCAAAGCGATGCGTGAGATTCTTGAAACTCAGGCCAAGCACATCTCCGACACCGTCAAACGCATCTCGAAACTCGACCCCAACCAAATGCGACTCGACTTCGGTGACGTCGAAGACGAATTGCTTCAACTGGACGCCAACAAACGCTATTGGGCAAAGCGAATGGAAGAGTTACGCGACGAACTCAAGACCGAACCACAGCGAATCGAAGACCTGTACGCTGTTCGAGCACGACGTGTCGAACCAGTCGGCCTCGTCTATCTCTGGCCGGTGACTGGGTAGTGGTTAGTTCGTAGTAGTAGTTAGTGATTAGAGGGGAAGACGATGGTCCAGAACTACCGAGAACTAATCGCGTGGCAGAAAGCGATGTCATTGGTGAAACACGTCTATGAAGTAACGAAGGGTTTTCCAGACGATGAGAAATTCGGACTTGTATCGCAAATGCGAAGGTGTGCAGTTTCGATTCCGAGCAACATTGCTGAAGGTCAAGCTCGAAATTCGACCGGCGAGTTTAAGCAATTCGTGGGTATTGCAAGAGGATCAGTCGCAGAACTAACGACACAAATCTTGATCGCAGAGCAACTTGGTTACTTAAACGCGCCGCAACAAACAATTGACTTAGCAGAGGAGGTAGGGCGAATACTCACTGGCCTATCCCAGTCATTGAGAACTAATCACTAATCCCTACCCACTAATCACTGCCCATGGCCAAAACACCCGAAGAACTCGCACACATTGAATGGCTCGGCTATGTCCAGCCGGTGGGGCTTGTCGTTTCAATTCCGGCGATGCTCGAGGCACAGTGCTACGTCAATAAGAACATCATGGGCGAGCATGCTCGCTTCTTGCACTGCTTGCCACGCGATGCCTCCGGTGGTCTCGTACCCGAGATCCGTGATCTAAGAGAATTCGTCCAGACCGTATTGGGCTGGGAAACCAATGACTTGATCGATGTCACGCCCAAGATCGCACTCTCTGGCGACCTGGCTGCGCTCGAAGTTGTCTTGCCCCAGTACCACGAAACACTCCGTCCGACACACGCCGTCCCCGTCTTCCGTCCCGCCGAAGGCGAGAATCCTTGGATGATGCTAATCCAAGAGCTGCCCGCTGGAACAAACTTGGATGAGCCCGACGAAGCGGATTCAGCCAAGCATTGGAACGCCGCACCGCAAGCCAAGTTCGAGCGTCTCCTGCGAGAGACCCAGGTGCCCATCGGGCTGCTATCCAATCGCCGGCAACTACGCTTGGTCTACTCGCCAAGAGGTGAAACCAGCGGCTATGCGACGTTCAACGTCGACGAAATGAGCCAAGTCGCCGGTCGCCCAATGTTCGCTGCGTTGCACATGCTGCTATCGAGCGAACGCATCTTCTCGATGGGGGACAACCAGCGACTGCCGGCAGTCCTGCAAAACAGCCGCAAATACCAAAACACGGTCTCCACAAAGTTAGCCGAACAAGTATTGGCGGCTCTTTACGAGCTGATGCGAGGATTCCAGGCGGCGAACGATGTCCGCGATGGCGAGCTACTACGCGAAGTTCTGGCCAACCGTCCGAATCATGTTTACTCAGGACTGCTAACCGTCCTGATGCGGTTGGTCTTCGTCATGTACGCCGAAGACCGCGACCTGCTCTCCAGCGATCCGGTTTACTCCAACCATTACTCCGTCACCGGCCTATTCAATCGGTTGCGTGAAGATGCTGGTCGTTTCCCCGATACGATACACCAGCGGTTTGGTGCCTGGTCGCAACTGATCACACTCTTCCGACTGGTCTACGAAGGCGGCCAGCATGGCGATTTCAAGCTCCCTGCACGTAAGGGCTACTTGTTCGATCCCGAACGCTATCCATTCCTTGAAGGACATATTCAGGACGAACAAACGACGGGTCATGACCAAGTGCCAACGGTCCCCCGCGTCAGTGACGGCATTGTCTACAACGTCCTCAAGAATCTACTCATCCTGGATGGTGAACGACTCAGTTACCGAACACTCGACGTCGAACAGATCGGCAGCGTTTATGAAACCGTGATGGGTTTCAACCTCGAAGTCGCACAAGGCAAGGCGATCGCAATCAAGCCTGTCAAAACTCACGGAGCCCCGACGACGATCAACCTCGATGCACTGCTCGAAACAAAGGGCAAGGATCGAGCGAAGTGGCTTAAGGACAACGCCGATCAATCGCTCGGTTCGGTGTCCGTCAAGCTGCTCAAAGACGCGACGACGATCGACGAGCTATTGGCGGCACTCGACAAGAAGATTCAAAAGAAGGTCACGCCGCGAGTCGTCCCGGCCGGAGCGATCGTGCTGCAGCCTTCTGACGAACGACGCCGCAGCGGTTCCCACTACACGCCCCGTTCGTTGACCGAGCCGATTGTACGGACGACATTGGAACCGATCCTCAAGCAACTCTGTGATCCTGACGGGGACATTCCACGCGTTTGGCAACCGACAGCAAAAGACAAACGTGAACGATTCACTGCGGGAGAAATCGCCCAACGGATCCGCCAGTCCGAAAAACGCGTTGAACACGCCCTGGCCGCCCGTGAAATCGGCACGCCTCACCCCTCCCAAATCCTCGACCTGAAAATCTGCGACCCGGCGATGGGCAGCGGAGCCTTCCTGGTGGAAGCGTGCCGCCAACTGGGCGATGAACTGATCAAAGCGTGGTACGCGCACGATGCCGTCCCGACCGACATTCCCCCCGATGAAGACGAAGTGCTTTACGCCCGCCGTCTGATCGCCCAGCGATGTCTCTACGGAGTGGACAAGAATGTGATGGCGGTCGATCTGGCCAAACTCTCGTTATGGCTGGTGACGCTGGCCAAAGACCACGCCTTCACGTTTCTGGACCATGCCCTGCGTCACGGCGATTCGCTGGTGGGTCTCACGCGAGAGCAAATCATTGGCTTCCATTGGGAAGTGAAAAAGCAGAAGAAGTTTGGCGAAGACCTGATTCAGCGAAAACTCGACCGTGCTACTGAGGCCCGAGCCAAAATCCTCAACGCTCGTGAAGACGTTGCTTACCGCGATCAAGAGCAAAAGATGGCCCTCGCGGATGAGGCGCTGGACCTGATCCGTCTGGTGGGCGATGCGTGTGTGAGCGGTTTCTTTGCGGGTCAGAAAAAGAAGGAGCGTGAAGAGCACGCCGAGCGTCTGTTTGGAGTCGCCAGCTCTTATTTAGAGAGTTTGACCGCGGGGCTTGGGAAACAGGTCGATTTCGAGTCGCGTCGCGTTTTGGGCCAGGCCGCCGCGAGTCTGCTCGCAGGCTCGCACCCCATCCCTGCGTTTCATTGGGAGATTGAGTTTCCTGAAGTGTTTGCGAGGGAGAATGGCGGGTTCGATGCGTTTGTGGGGAATCCGCCGTTTGCGGGGAAGAACACGCTCATCGCCTCAAGTCGTGATGGAATGCTCGATTGGCTGAAGTCGATACATGCTGAATCGCACGGGAACTCCGACTTAGTCGCTCACTTCTTCCGTCGCGCGTATATGCTTTTGCGACAAAGAGGCACATTCGGTCTTATTGCGACAAACACAATTGCCCAAGGCGACACGCGAACAACGGGTTTGCGTTGGATTTGTCTTAACGAGGGATGTATCTACCACGCGCGGCGTCGAGTTCGCTGGCCCGGCGTAGCTGCCGTTGTTGTGAGTGTCGTGCATATCTCACGCAGAAAAGTACCGCCGCCGTATTGTCTCGACTCGAAACCAGTTGAGCTGATTACCGCATACCTGTTTTACGCTGGAGACCATGAATCACCACCGGCACTTAAAGCAAACACCAACAAAAGCTTCCAAGGCGTCATTCCACTTGGCATGGGATTTACGTTCGATGACGACAAAGAAGAAGCTACCCCCATAGCAGTGATGGAGAAACTGATCAAAAAAGAATCACGAAATCAAGAACTCATTTCCCCCTTCATTGGATGGGACGAGGTCGCTAACAGCCCGACGCATGCTCCGGATAGATATATCATCAACTTTGGTGATCGCACGGAGGAAGAGGCTCGCCATTGGCCGGAATTGATGGAAATTGTTGAGCAGAAAGTGAAACCGGGGCGTCTAAAGCAGAAGGACAAAACGGCGAAGAAGTTGTAACCGTTCACGGCCTTCGACCTTGAACGGTGGACTGCTCGTGATTTCAAGTGCGAAATTGCTATCGGGGGTTTCACCTGGAGCCGTTAAAATGGTGTCATCATGGATGAGACATCTGCCAACGACTGTAAGCATTG
>JBGTAI010000201.1:0-24799 GCA_041749955.1 Pirellulaceae bacterium
CAATGCTTACAGTCGTTGGCAGATGTCTCATCCATGATGACACCATTTTAACGGCTCCAGGTGAAACCCCCGATAGCAATTTCGCACTTGAAATCACGAGCAGTCCACCGTTCAAGGTCGAAGGCCGTGAACGGTTACAAATTCCGCTTCAAAGTAGCAGGCACACTCCGTGTGCCGTAGCCTCAAAAACCAAACGTTTCCTGATTGCGCATCGAAGCGGACGGCACACGGAGTGTGCCTGCTACTTTGAAGGAATCAATCACCACGGACGCGGTGTGACGCGTAGGTTGCGAGTTCAGTTGATCTCCACGTATCGTTGCGGATGCAGACAATCGTACCGATCCGGTGTCGTCATCCGATGTTGTCACCGAAATTTCAATCGTCGCGAGCTGGTCTTCGCGAATCACCGGAGTCACCTCCCAAGTTTCGCCGGTGTAGCCAGCGTCCTGGGTGAGCTTCATGATGCCACGCGTCAATCCAGCATCGGCAAGCCAGCGTGTTTGTTCCATTTGCAACTCGCGAGCGACTTGCCGACGCTCACGAAGACTTGCATGAACCGAAGTCAGCATGATCGATAACGCAATGCCCATGCATACCAGCACACAGACGAGCAATGAGCCATGACGCCCAACACGTCGCTGCGGCTGGTTGAGTGAGTGAGTTTTCCGTTTCATGGTGTTGCCTCTCGATTCCCAGCAAACCGATCTGCCGAAACTCTTACATGCAAGTCGACCGCGCGCGAACTTGGTCTGGAATCACTCTTGAACCCAGCTGCGATGGGTGTGCCGCTCCCGCGAACGACCGTCAACGAAATGGTCGAGGGCAACTCAGTCGCATCCCAACTTGGCTCGCTCGTTGAAGCCAATGCAAACATTTCTTGCGAGGCAACTTGTTCTCCATCCGTCACGATCCGCGTGATCCGCTCTGGAGAAATCGTGTACGTTGTCTTGAGCGTATCGCTGGCAAGAATCACCAGTTCATTGTTGCCCTGCATCACCATCGACTTACCGCGTTGAACGTCGTCGCGAAGTTGGCTGCCGAGTCGAAGCAGGCTGTGGTGGTTGTTCTGGCGAGATCGAACGATGGCCCCGAATTTCATGCTTTGATGAATCCAGCCTGCCGCCACGACCATGAGTGCCGATGACACCGACACGACGACGGATAATTCAATGAGCGTGTAAGCGCGTCGAGATCGCTTGCGAATCATTCTTGTGGCTCCTGGGTCGTGCCATCGGGCTGGCGCAACCACGCCGACATCTCCATCGGCTTACCGGGCTGTCGTTTGTCCCAATTCAATTGCAATGCGACTCGTTGTCCGAATTCATCTTTCACGAGCTCGCCTGAGATTGTCGCCTCATGCAAGGTTTCGCGAATCGCTTCGCTGGGCTGTAGCTGTTGGAGCTCAATCACGACTTCTTCCGCCGACAGTCGCGTCAATCGATCCAATTGGTTCGAGAGTTCTTGGATCGCGATGCGATGGTGGTGGGTATCGCCCCAAACGCCGTCGATCCGAAAGGTCATCTGGACGACAAAGCTCATCACGACCATCAACAACCCCGCCGAGACGACGGCTTCGATCATGGTGAAGCCAGCACGTGGTTTCGGTATTGGACAGCGATTCGTGTTGCGGGTTTGGATCATGATAACCCCGAGACGAGTGACATCAGCGTCATCATGACGGCGAAGGCCATCCAAGCCGTGATGAACGCCAAGAACAAGGTCGCGAATGTTGATAGAGTGGTTGCCACGAGCGGCGCCCAAATTCTCGAGCGATTCCATCGCTGGATCGCGAACCATCGAAACAACCAACTCTGGGCCGCGTCGGAGTCTGTCAATGAGAGCGATGACAACTCCTTGGATGTGATCACTTTCTCCGTAGCGAGCGCCGTGATCGCATCCTCGCCAACTTCGACGCGCGAATTCGCACGCGACAATCTCTGTCGAGTGGCTGCGACGGGATGTGCCGCCGCTAGAGTCGCGATGCCGTCTCCGAGCGATCGCCTTGAATGGGAGGCAATCGACAGCAGCGAAAGCAGCTTGATATTCGACGGAACGAGTTGCTTTTGCCAAATCATGGGACTGAATCGATTCAGCATCGGTCGCGTCATCGAGTGCAAGCTGAATAGCGAATAAACGATGATTCCAATCAGCACGAGAAACAGCAGCGTCGGCAAATACTGTGACGCCGAAATCAATCCCGTCATGATGCCTGGGAGATCGAGCCCAAACTCTTCAAACATTTTTTCAAATGTGGGGAGGATAAATAGCATCATGAACGACACGACGGAAATTGCGAAAGCGATGCCGATAAAGGTGCGAACGAGCCCGGACCCTGGCGGCCGTTCGTAGGCACGCAAATCACGATCAGCTTCTGCGGTGGTCGCAAGCAAACTTTGATACATCTCCGGCAATGTGTCGTCCGTTTCAGCTAAGTGCAGTGCCATGACCGTCGACGCATCGAGTACATCGGGAACTTGCCGCAGTGCATACACGACTGGCACACCGCGAGACAGCAACATCGCAAGCTGGCGAAGTCGTTCGGAGGGGGCACCGGTAAACTCGCAAGACAAGTGTGCCACCAACTCACCAGTGTTGATGTTTCGTCCATGGGCCGTCGCAAGCAACCGCAACAGCGACCTCTCAGGCACGGTTCCAACATCGAGCAATTCTGTTGGTGCTGGGTGGTTCATGTGAGCCCACTGATTAAACTGATGAGCGGCATAAACAGCGAGCACGCCGTCACCCCGATACAGAACGAGATCAATGAAACCGTGACCGGCGTGATCCAATCGACCCACCAACGTCTGCGGCTTGATTCCCGGTCGTGGTAGTTTGCGGAAACATCATGAAGGATTGCCGCTTGATCTTCAGCTCGTGGTAAACGAAGTGCAAATATGAGGGTGTTAATCGGGTTACCGTCCATGTGCGTCATCGAAGCAAACGGTTGAACGCCGCGACGCAATTCGCCAGCCCAAGTATTGCTGCATCGGGCAAGCCATGATTTTGAACTCGCGTTGCCTGCGATCGCCACAGCATCCGACTGGGGCAACCCCGCCTCGATCAGCATCGCGATATGCCAAGCCCATTCCGCCCACGCCGTGCGAGCACTCGTCATCCACTTTTCGATCGCTCCATAACGATATCGCGAGCGAGGATCGAGAGTCGCATTGAGTCGTGCCAAGAGAATGCTGGAGAGTACGGCGCCGATGAACAGCAAAACTAGCCACCACCCATCCCGCACCCAATGCGAAACTGCGATTACAGCGTTGGTCGATGGCGGGAGATCCAAGCCAAACTCGTCGAACATGCGTTCGAACACCGGAATCACTTGGAAGCTGAAAAAAACCAGAATTGCCCACGTCATCAGCACCAGGAGAACCGGATACGCGATGAGGCTGAGCACGCGTGGTGCCGAGCGTGTCGCGGAACAGACTCGGTCACAACCGACGCGGACCGCCACGGCAATCTGTTGTCGGCTGAACTCTCCTTCGTTTGTCGCAATTGTTTCCGGCGTCGGATTCAAGCTCGGCGGCTCTGTGGACTTCATTAACGGCAAGCAAACAGCGAACGCTTCTGGGTGTTGAAGTATTTCGGCGGACGTTAGTTGAGGGGCGTCAAAGAATTGACTGAGCCGCTGCATCGCCCAGTGCTGGGGGCCGATGTAGTTGCTCGCGTTTTCGCGAAGGACGCTTGCGATCGTTGATCGAGCCGCGATGATTCGACGCAATTCATTCTCAAGCAGTTGCCCGGACGGGCTTGGTTCGGGTACCGCACTAGTCATGTGTGGCCTCCGGCAAGTGACAGGTCTTTCAAAAGCGTTACAACAGGCCAAAACACCGCGAGGCCGTAACTCAACACGGCTGAACCACCGACCAAGACCAGCAAGAGTAGCGGCAGCCCATTTCGTAACACCGCAAGTCGACTCGCTGCGGCGGACAAATGGCTGTCGGCCATCGCGTTGAGGTCGAGAGTCGAGCTTGTCGCTGATTGACCACGTTGAGTGACTCGAGAAAGCGTCTCGCGAATCGTTTGCCGGGCATCGACAACGTCACAAGCAAGCGAGATCGCGTCTTCTGGCTTGTTGCCGCTTTGTTGTAAGCGGTCGGCAATTCGGAGCACCGCCGCAGTCTCCCGGTTGGCTTGATAGCTGCGTCCGCCCATCAGTGAAGCGACGAGCGAAGACCCACGAAAGACGACTGCGGTAAAGAAAACTAAGAAGCCGATGCAAAGACCCACATAAGCCTTGCCGGCAAAATCAGTCGTCCCAAGATGCTGGGTCGGCAGACTCGGTACAAGCGTCAAGTCCTGGCGAAATCTCTCGATCGTCGGTGTGACCAGAAAATTGAACGTCGCAGCCAGCAGAGCTGCAATCAACAACACAAACGTCAGGTAGATGAGTGTTCGACTCAGGACACGAGCCAGATCGCGGCGTGCCGACTCACGCGCCGTCAACCCTTCGAGGACTAAGTCGAGCGAATCCGTTTTCTCGAACACGTTCAGTGCAGCGGTAAATCGTTTCGGGGCGTTGTGAACGCGATCGACAAACGACGTGAACTCCGAGCGACTCCACGGTAGCGGCGCATTGGCCGCCGAGGCCGCACGCAGCGCATCCGTGAATTGCGTGACGAGGTCGCTCGACGTCATTCTTTCCCAACACAAACGAGGTATTCTTGTCGCTTGTCATCTTTGCCCTGTGCGACACGTGCATAGATCTTACCGCCACAAATGGCTGGCGTCGCGAACACGCTTTCACCGAGTTTGTTCGTCGCGATCTTTTCGAACTTCTCTGGCGACGCACGAAAGATGTAGGTCTCGCCGTCTTCATTCGTCGCGTAGACCAAATCACCAACGAGCACCGGTGAGCTGCTGAAGGTTCCGCCCAAACGCGACTTCCACATCTCTTCGCCGGTCGCAGCGTCGATGCAAGTCGCGACACCATCGTCGAGTGAGGCATACAAGTAACCGTCGCGAATCAGCATCGATGGCACATATTGGCGAATCGTTTTCTCCCAAGCAATCGTACCGCTGCCATCAGCCACAATCGCAACAATATGGTTTTTAGGGTACCCGCCCGTGCTGTAGACATGCTTGCCGTCGGTGACCGTGGTCGAAACGCACTCCGTCGTTGCACCATCGATTTCCCACAACAGTTTGCCGGTCATCGGATCCAGACTGGTCACGAGATCGCAACCCGTCATGATCAGCTGGTCGCGTCCGTCGAGATGAAAAACGATCGGCGATGCATAGTTTGGTTTCGCAGGCCGCTTGTGCTTCCAGACGATTTCGCCGGTCTTGCGATCCAGCCCTGCGATCGCGCCGCCGCCGTCACCCTTGTTGTCAGCCGAAACGATCACGAGTGGGCCGTGAAGCAACGGCGAAGAACCGTAGCCTTGGTGGATCACATAGTCGGTGATCTTTTGCTGCCACACGATTTTTCCAGCCAGGTCGAGCGCTGTGGTGTACACAGCGTCATCGTTAAAGAAGTTGATGTAGAGGCGGTGCTCATCCACGGCGATCGTTGACGAAGCGAACGACGCCTTCGAGTTGGCTTTCTTTGACTTCTGTGTGTCGCAGCCGCCTTCGTGGACAATCGCTTCCCAGCGTTGCGTGCCGGTGGCTCGGTCGAAACACAACACGGTTTGCAGTTTGCGTTCCTTGTCGGCCGTAGCGAGGAACACATTGTCGCGATCAACCGTCGGTGAACCATGACCACGGCCGGGCACGGGTGTCCGCCACTGGATATTTTCGGTATCGCTCCATGCTGTTGGAGGTTTTGTGCTCGAATCCGCAGACCCATCCAATCGAGGACCACGCCAATTCGCCCAGTCCAAGCCTTCGCTCGAGTGATTCGGTGAGACCGCCGGATCCACGGCCAATGCGCAGTTCAGCGTCATGAAACTCAAACTAATCAAACCAGGGGTGATCCAATTGAACTTCATGACGAGCTTGCTCTGGAGGCTTGAACGTGTCGGGTTGGCATGGACAGCCGTTTGTCGGCCATCGACGCCCATCTTACCAGACTGCGAACCAGCCAAGAACGCGATCAAAACAACCTTTTGCAGCGAACATTTCCTGGCGACTGGGCTTAGAACCCTGAACTGCTAGAATTTGACCTGCGGCGGGTCACGGGCATGATAGGAGATGCCTTTGCCGTTCGTTTTTGTTTACAAAAATGACGGAATCCCACTTAGAAATTTAAACGCTTTTGGAGATCAATCACTGATGTTACGCGCCTTTTTGTGTTTGTCGGCTCTTGCGCTGACGGCTGTTTCTTTTGCCAATGTTGCTTCTGCCAAGTCGCCTGCGGATGGCGAAGTCACTGACAAGGTGTTCTTCGATGTGACCATTGGCGATGAGCCTGCGGGTCGGATCGTTATTGGGCTGTTTGGAAAAGAAGTCCCCAAGACCGCCGAGAATTTCAAGTCCCTTTGCGTTGGCGATAAAGGCAAAGGCCTTTCCGGCAAGCCGCTGTCTTACAAAGGCAGCATCTTCCACCGCGTGATTCCCGACTTCATGCTCCAAGGTGGCGACTTTACCAATGCCAACGGAACCGGTGGCGAGAGCATCTATGGCGAGAAGTTCGCTGACGAGAATTTCGAGTTCGTCCACAATGGCCCCGGTCTGTTGAGCATGGCGAACGCTGGGCCGAATACGAACGCGTCCCAGTTCTTCATCACGACCGTTCCAACGCCACACCTAGATGGTCGTCACGTGGTCTTTGGTCGAGTGATCGAAGGAATGGACGTTGTTCGAAAAATCGAGAAGCAAGGCAGTGGCTCAGGCCGCACGCGTACAAAAATCACGATCGCCGATTGCGGTTTGGCTGAGTAAGCCAATATCTAGATTTGTTCTAGAGCGAATTTTGGTCGAGGCCCGAGCACACTGCTTGGGTCTCGAGCCAATTTTTAGTAGGGCTTGTGACTACCGAGAGTGTGCGTCTATCGAACTTGGACACAGTCGCACACGCGGCTAAGCACGCCTGCTCGGCGAACGGACGGAACCAGTTCAGCTTTCAGATCGCTGGACGGTAATTCGCCTCGAATCACGATCGCTGCGTTCTCAATTGTCAAACGAAGTCGATTTGCGTGCTCGCAAAGCAAGTCATTTACAGCAAACATCTCGCGGATGTTTTGCAGAAAACGCTGGTCGCGCGTTTCGCATTCCTGAACCGTCATCATCCTTCTCCATCGAGAGCGTGAGTTTTTCAAGGCCGTTTAAATACAAGCACGTAAATGGCATCGAAGCTCGCAAAAACGCGATAAAATCTATTGGAAACTTGGCCCAATCCGCCAGTGAGTCTCACGAGACGCCACTGGGTTGCGGATTTGACTTGATTAACTACTTCACCAGACATTGACCAAATTGAGGAGCAACTTGAGTGCCATGAACAAAGTAAATGTCCTTTTTCTTTGCACGGGCAATTCCTGCCGTAGCCAAATGGCGGAGGGTTGGGCCAAGTACTTCCACGGCGACAGCGTCGACGCCTACTCAGCTGGGATCGAAGCCCATGGCATGAACCCCAACGCAATCAAAGTGATGAATGAGGCGGGCGTGGATATCACGTCGCAATCGTCAAAGCTGGCGAGCTCGCTTGACGATGTGGCACTCGACTTAGTCATCACGGTGTGCGGGCACGCCGACGAGAACTGCCCCGCAGCGCTGAGTCGGGCCAAGCTTGTCCACGTCGGATTCGACGATCCGCCCAAGCTCGCCAAGACTGCGGCGAGCGAAGAAGAAGCTCTCGATCACTACCGCCGCGTTCGCGATGAAATCCGCGACTTCGTCCGCGACCGCCTCGCAACACTGCTACCAAGCTAGAGCTTGGTAGCAAAACGTTTTGCGTTACTCTACTTTCGCGGCGAGTAGTCGGTTGGAACAAGGAATCGGACTTCGTTACCGTTGCCGCGACCCTTGGGCAGATCCGGGTGCGATTCTCGGTAGGCCTTCATGAAGTCGCCGAACTCTGCCTTGAATCCAGTCCAAGACGCGTCCGAAGCAGCCTTATCCTTGTGGGCGAGCAAGTAGATGAAGGCACTGTTGTCCGTTGCCGTCCAAAACTTAACGGTCTCCATGCCGTTCTTCGTGAAGATCTCCGCTTCACCGGAGCCGAATCGATCCACTGTGTGCGGAACGCGTTCGGGGCCATCATTGTATTGACGCAGCTCCCACAAGCGTGCCGGTGCACCTGAGTCAGTGTTGGCCGGCGCGTCTGGAGCGGAGAAGTCCACGTCACGCATGAAAATGGCACGTGGTCGCTCAGCAAGAATCTTGCCGTTCTCCTCTGACTTCTTCGCGACGGCCTTCCACTCTGGGTCGTTGATGAAGCCAGCCCAAGACGCATCCTTCGAAGCTTCGTCTTTGTGGGCGATGATGTAGACAAGCATGTTTTCGGCTTTCTCGCCATCATCCTTGGTACCTTCAGAGACATTCCAATAAATGATGTTCTCCATCCCGTGCTTCTCAAACAGCTTCATCGTGTGATCACGAAAGCGAGCATGCAGGTCGGGCAGTTTGCCTGGGTTCGTGACATAGAACCGAAGCTCATAAAGCTTGCCATCGCTCTTGGTGCCAGCTTCCTCGGCACGGGTGGAGCCAGCCAACAGAGCACCCATAGCGGCGACCATCAAACAAGTGAGAGAACGAAAAACGGTAGGCATAGACTGACTCTCAAAGGAGGAAGTAGGGAAAGGCATCACGAAACAGTTCATAGTCTAGCAGGAGTCCACACCGTCGAGTTTGGTCCACGGGACGTTTTTGAATGTGGGACTAACTCTTGAGAGTTTCCCAATTCGCTACCAACATTGATTTACCTAGACGCTAAGTTGTAACTAATTCCTCGTGATTCACGAGCATGCAAGCAAATAGCCAGGATTTTTTTGGGAAGAAGCGTGCAAGATTTCTTCAGCCGGTACGTGTTACCTTGTGACGGTGAAAATCACGGTTTCAAATCTCATCTTGGTTGGCTGGAGCGATGACGGTTTTGAATTACGACCCCACGACACGATCCAGTTTGCTGTTGCGACTTCGTGATCCGCGAGACGACGTTTCGTGGAGTGAATTTGCGGCGATCTATGAGCCACTTGTTTATCGATTGGCCCAGCGACGTGGTTGCCAAGACGCGGATGCACGGGAAATTGTTCAAGACGTTTTTCTCGCCGTTTCGAAAGCGATCGATCGTTTTGATCCCGAAGCTGTTGGCTCATTCCGTGGGTGGTTGTCCACGCTAGCTCGCAATGCCACCATCGATCGGTTCCGCCGTATGAGCCGAGTTGAACTGACCAACAGTGAAGCAGTGACTCAGTTGCAAGATGCCGCATCAAGAACCGTTCTTTTCGAAGACGCCTTGATGGACGAATTCGAACGCGGAAGGAGAGAGCAACTCTTTCGCTGGGCAGCGAGCGAGGTGCGGCGTCGAACGGGCGAAGTGAACTGGATCGCATTTTGGCGAACCTCGGTGGAAGGAATCCCAGTTGACCAGGTCGCTGAAGAGTTGAACTTAACGAGCGGCGCCGTTTATGTCGCTCGCTGTCGAATCTTGAAACGCATACGCCAGCTAGTTGCCACGAGGTGGGAAGAATGATCGCCAAACCAGGACGTGAAGAACCATGCTCACACGATCGGTTGCTTGGTTTGCTGGATGATGCGTTGCCGTTGGACGAGGCCACAGCGACTCAATCGCATCTCGATGGTTGCCCCCGATGTCGTGAAGCACTGCAAGAGTTGGCCGGCAGCGGTGAGTGGTGGGACGAAACACGTGACATGCTTCGTGAGACAACGAACCATGCACCGAAAACGACGACACATTCCAAGCCGCTGAGTCACTCAACCGGCAGATCCGTCGAGCGAAGCCAAGCACAATGGATACAGCCGCTGCTCGAGCCAGATGAAAGTGCTGGACGGCTCGGTCGCTTGGGTGCCTATCCGGTGACTGAGATTATTGGCCAAGGCGGGATGGGTGTCGTACTGCGCGGAATCGACGTGGAGCTTAATCGGCCCGTCGCCATCAAAGTCCTCTCGCCACACCTGGCAGGCGTCGGCGCGGCACGTCAACGTTTCATGCGCGAAGCCCAGGCCGCTGCGGCGATCGTGCACCCCAACGTGATCCCGATCTATGGAATCGAAACCAACGAGCCGCTGCCCTACCTCGTGATGCCGTTTGTCGCGGGAGGCAACTTGCAACAGCGGATCGATCGCGACGGTGCGATGGAACTCGAAGAAGTCTTGCGGATTGGAGTGCAAGTTGCGGAAGGACTAGCCGCCGCACACCACCACGGCGTGATCCATCGCGATGTAAAACCAGCAAACATCTTAGTCGAAGCGACCAATGGACGCGTGCTGATTAGCGATTTCGGCTTGGCGCGGGCACTGGACGATGCGTCGCTCACCGTTAGCGGCATGATTGCTGGGACGCCACAGTACATGAGTCCAGAACAGGCACGCGGTGAATCGATCGATGCACGCAGCGACCTGTTTAGCTTGGGCAGCCTGCTGTACGCGTTGGCGACGGGACGCGCACCGTTTCGCGCCGAAAGCCCACTGGCTGTGCTTCGCATGATCAGCGACCAACCCGCTCGAAGCGTCCACGAGATCAACGAGCGGATGCCGGTATGGTTCAGCCGACTGGTCGAACAACTCATGACACGCAGCATCGACGAGCGCGTCGAATCCGCTCAAGCCGCAGCGACTTTCATTCGTGATTCGCTGCAACATGTGCGCCAGCCCAGTCTCTCTGCACTTCCGACGCAGCTGCTGCAAAACCAACGTTTGAATTCAATCAGTCGTTCTCGCTGGCTCGTGATTGTTTGTGCCGCACTGTTGCTCGGAATCTCGAGTTGGGTGTTTTATGGACGTGGCGAGAATCGTTCGCGAGTGCCTAGTGCGTCCCAGCCAAGATCCCCTGTTGTCGCTAACGAGTTGATTCAACCAAACCATGCAAACAATGAAGTCTCGCCGCACCCGACCACTGATCTTTCATGGGAGAGCATGCAATGGCGTCAAGAACTTTCAATGCTTCAAGACGCCCTAAGCGACTTAACTCAAACGATTGGTCAACCTTAACCTGACTCAGGCGGCTCGACGGAGGATACCGTCGAGCCGCCCAATGCCCCAGATAAATCCCCATCCCTCAAGGAGACAAGAGAATGAGCGTTCTTTCGAAACGATTCAGTCGAACCACCACGATTGCGGTTGCGACGATCCTTCCCGGTGTTGCCGTACTTGGGTTACACACAGCCCGAGCACAGAATTTCGGCCCAGATCCCAATCAACCACAAAACAGCTTTCCGAGCGCGATTGCGCCGCCTAATTCGCAGCAGCAGCTGCCTTCAACCGTGTCAGGTTTTTTCGCTCCAGCTCCCGCTCAAAACTCCAACGGCTTCAACACTCAGGTGCAAGTCTCGGGATATCAGGGAATGGCTGGACGCATCCCGCTTACCAACAATGTCCAGTTGCCCAACAGAGACGACCAAGTTGCGATGGAGTTGGCCGCCTTACTGCGAGCTGCCGCCAGAGGCGACGTCAAAATGCCGAGTGAAGAGTTGGAAAAAAAGAAGAACGAGCTCTCCGAGATCGTAAACAAACAGTTCGACGAGCGGCACGAAGAACAATCCAAAGCACTTGAGCGTGCCGAGCTCGATGCGAAGAAACTGCGCCAGACACTCGAGGCCCGCCTCGCCGCTAAATCAAAAATCGTCGAACGCCGAGTGAAGCAATTAATCGGCGAGCCGGACCCAATGAGCTGGGATCCGAATCCGAGCCCAGCGGTTGCGGGCTGGACGACTGGCTCGTTACCACCAGGTGCTTATCTGCCAGGACCGAATCAGTATGGAAGCCCGAATCAGTCTCCATTCATGATCGGGCAAGGTCCTCCGCAAGCCGCGTATCCGTCCGGGCAAGGCATGCAGCCTTCGAGAGCTGTAGGCCCTGCCAATCAAGGAAGATCGACGACCTCTTCGACGTTTGGCATTCGGATTTCCTCAGCAGGAGATGCCGAGGGTACGCGGATGCAAGCAGAACCCCAAGTCGACTCAATGGGCTTTGCGACGGCTGAACAGTATGTTCGTCAGCAAATTGAATTGAACGGATTGCAGTCTGAGCTGGTGCAGCAAAAAAATCTTAAAGCCAAGGGTTTCACTCCCCAATCGGAAGTGCAAAAAACAGAAGCTCGAATCAAGGCACTTGAGGCATCCAACCGGTTGCTGGAAATGCAGTTAAAGCAGAGTCAGCAGGTTGCGGAGCTGCGTCTAAAACATATCGAACAATCGCTCAAAGAGCTTCGCTCGGAAGGGGATGAATCGTCGCCAGCACTTGGTGAGGCGATGCGTAATTTGGAATTGGCCAAGATCAATGTCGCGAACATCACGGAAATCATCAAGAAGGTCGAGCAACTAGGAGCTGCAGCAACGGACAATCCGGATGCTCCGGCGATAGAGGAGGCAAAAACCTTAATGAAAGGACTAGGCGTTGAGAAATTGTGATGCTGGGAAACTGTCTGGATATGCCGAGTGAATTGTGCAGAACTAGCTCAGATCAATTGGTGGACAAACAACGGAAACGTCGGGATACGCATGATAGCCAGTTGCCTCGACATGAATCCGCATGTCACTTCCATGTGCGATGCAATCTCGCCCAGCAAGTAAGTTCCCAATACTTCGTGCGATGTTCGTCCCAATTTGGCTATGCCTTCGCGTGCCACCAGCCTGCGAGAAGACTTCGCCACGATAAAACTCGTGACGCTCCGTTTGCTCGCGTTCCCACAGGGCGTATTCGGCAGCAGTCATTCGAAGGTCGAGTTTTTGATCGGGCAGGTTCTTCGTCTCCATGTGAACACACTATCGCTGAAGCAAACCAGTCGTTTCGAGCCAAGTGGCGAGGTGTTCGTTCCAGTGGGAGACGGGGTCGTTTGAAGGTCGCATGCCATAGCCGTGGCCGCCTTTGGTATAGGCATGCAATTCGGCGGGGACTCCGTGTTCTCGCAAACGGGCAAACAGCAACGCGGATTGGGCGCCTCGCATTGCGTCGTCCCATGTGACGGCCATGAAGGTTGGCGGGGTGTCCTTGGTGACAGTCACCAAGTCGCCAAGCTCAGCGACTTTGTCGTTGTACTCGTTGCCGAGATAGGCACAGTAGATCGGGCACATGAAGTCGGGGCGGCAACTCAAGTCGTCAGCTTCATCGACGCGGTCGTAGCACTTCGTGTTGTATTGCACTCCCGACATCACCGTCAAATGTCCGCCTGCGGAGAAACCCAACGTGCCGATTCGTTTCGGATCGACGTTCCATTGCTTGGCTCCATGACGCACGACACGAATCGCACGCTGGACGTCTTGCATCGGTTCCCAATGAATGTTGTCTGGAATGCGACGAGGCACACGGTACTTCAATACAAACGCAGTGACCCCGATCGAGTTGAACCACTCAGCAACCTCGAGACCTTCCTTGGGCCATGCCAGAATATTGTAGCCGCCTCCAGGGCAGATGATGACAGCACAACCGTTCGCTGTTTCTTTCGGAGCTTCGTAAACCGTGAGTGTGGCTGCATCGACGTACTTGATTCGCTCCTCAGTCAACTCGGATTTGAGCTTCGTGATGGTGTCTGGATCCAACTGCACCGCTCCAGCAGGCAATCCCTGGGGCCAAAGTTCTATTTCGGGCTGATCAGCAGTCACGAAAGCCGAGCAACAAACAAACGATAGCAAAGTCGAAGCCAGAAGAGCTGAGACAAGACGGTTGGGGAGCATCTCAAATGATTCCGCAAAGTGTTAATTTCGAGAAGAACGAGGAGCGAGCGAAGCTGGTTGCCCGCAGATCGGCCACATTGTAACGCGTTTGTCACGTACTTTCACTTTTTCCCTAACAAACCCGGCCCAGAATCGTAATAGTGGATAATAGAAGCCACTTGTCACTTCCAAACACGGAGCTCGAACATGTCTCGTCTTTTCTACTCGCGTCTTGCCTATTCTCACCTTGTCTGGGCATCAATTCTCGCATCGGCTATCGGCGTTCCCATGCAATTTTCGACACCAGCCCAGGCCCAGGAGGTCACGATTGTCATCTCCAAGGGGAAAGACAAATCCGACGAAACAAAAGAAGCCAAGCAACCTTTCACTGGCGTTCGACCCACGGTTGATGTCGCGATCTTGCTTGACACCTCCAATTCAATGGACGGCTTGATTGACCAAGCCAAGAGCCAGCTCTGGAAGATCGTTCAACAGTTCGCGGAAGCCAAGAAGGCGGGAAAAACTCCAACACTGAGAGTCTCTGTTTTCGAGTACGGGAACTCGAACTTACCAGCGAGCGAAGACTACATTCGCCAAGTCGTTCCGCTTACCGATGACTTGGATCGCGTTTCCGAAGCCTTGTTCGCGTTGAAGACGGACGGTGGCGATGAGTACTGTGGCGCAGTGATTGCGGAAGCGATCAAGCGTCTTGATTGGAGCAGCGAACCGAATAGCTACAAGGCCATCTTTATCGCGGGCAACGAACCGTTCTCCCAAGGCTCGGTTGAGTACCAAAAGAGTTGTCGCTCAGCCATCGAGAATGGAATTGTCGTGAACACCATCCATTGCGGTGACCACAAAACAGGAATCGCAACCCACTGGAAAGACGGTGCGGATCTGGCGGAGGGCAGCTATATGAACATCAACTCTGATCGCAAGGTGATTCATATCGATTGTCCACAAGACGAAATCATCATCCGTTTGAACTCGGAATTAAACGATACCTATTTGTGGTACGGAAGCGAAGAAGCTCGTAAGTCATACGCGACGAACCAAATCGCGCAAGACACGAACGCGCTCCAGTCCTCGGGTAGCTCCGGATTTGGTAGCGGCCGCGCTCAAGCGAAAGTGAGTGCGGTGTATCGCAATACTGGGCGAGACCTCGTCGATACGGCGGAAGAAGACAGCGAGATCTTGTCGAAACTTTCCAAGGACGAATTACCGAAGGTCATGCAAACGATGACTCCAGCGGAGCGGACGGCTTACTTGGCAAAGATGGCGAAGAAGAGGGCTGAGATTAAACAGCGAATCGTCGAGTTGAGCAAAGAACGAGATGCCTATGTTGTGGCGGCGCGAGCGAAGAACGCGCCGAGTGCTCCCGCAGACACGTTCGGTGATGCGTTTGGTGCGGTCGTCGCCGAACAGCTTGAAGCCTCCGGTTTCGAAATCGAAAAGTAAGCGTCACCGTGTAGCAGGCACGCTCCGTCGTGCCGTCCGCCTCAAGAACCCAGCGTAAATAGAGCGGACGGCACACGGAGTGTGCCTGCTACTGTTTTACAGCGGCCCAGGACACGCCGGCGGCGGAAATCGGTGGTCGATTGATGCCGTTTTCCGGCTCTGACGCGACCTTGTTGCCAAATCAAACCCTGTCACCTACGCTCTAACTCTTGAGAAGTAGGACGAGGCCGGCTATCGGCGGTGAATCCCTGACGCCACCGTACTTATTCAAAGCAACAAGTTCACTTGATCCTCAACGACGCGTGCAAGAGCCATAACCACGAATGGTCACCCTTGCCGAGTTCTCGGTGGTGAGGGCCGCAAGCAGCGGACCAAGATTGCGGTTCATTCGTTAGAGGATTCGACTACGTTGTCTGCAAACTGTCTCGATAGCGCCACTGGTGCTGAACCATCGCTCACGATTGAGCCTTGGTTGGAAACGTCGCCTGAGCATCTGTCGCAAAGTGAAGTCGATCGCGAATTGCTCATCGCCAGCCGTGAGTTTGCTCAAGAGAGCCGATTGAGAAGCTGGTGGCATCTGCTCAGCACGCTTGCCGTGATCCTTGTTTGTGCCACGGTCGCAGCCGTCTCGGAGAACCTCGTTGTCCGTTCATTTGCGAGTCTGCTGACGGGATTAACGATCGTCCGGATGTTCATCATCTATCACGATTTCCAGCACCACGCAATTTTTCGCAATTCAAAAATCGCGAATGCTATTCTGTTCCTTTATGGCAACTTGATGCTGACTCCGCCGAGTGCGTGGAAACATTCACACGACTATCACCATCACCACAACTCGCGGCTGTTTGGAAAAGATACTGGAACGTTTCCAATCATGACGACAGCCAACTATGCTAATGCTTCAAAGTTAACACAGCTGATCTATCGCATCATGCGTCATCCGCTGGCGATTCTCTTCGGCTATTTCCCTGTCTTCTTGTATGGCATGTGCATCGATCCGTTTCTGCGCGACCCACGACGTCACTGGGATGCGGTCACATCGATCTTGATCCACTTTAGTTTCATCGCGGGATGCGTATGGTTTCTAGGTTGGACAGCAACTACGTTTGCGTTCCTGATACCGACTTGGGTTGCGACCGTTTCAGGCACGTATCTGTTTTATATCCAGCACAATTTTCCTGGCGCAAAAATGCGTGACGGCGATGAATGGTCTTACACGAGCGCAGCGCTGCAATCATCAAGTTATCTGGAGCTAGGCCCTGTGATGCACTGGATGACGGGTAACATCGGATTCCACCACGTCCACCATCTCAACGCAAAGATCCCGTTCTATCGGTTGCCCGAAGCGATGAAGGCGTTCCCCGCGCTCCAGTCACCCAAGACAACGTCGCTGCGAATTCGCGACGTGATTGCGTGTTTGAAGCTGAAGCTCTGGGACGAAGAACGTGATTGCTTGGTAACGTATGCCGAAGCTCGCAAGAATCAATGCCAAGAAAACGCGACACAGTCTCTAGTTCGTTAAGCAGTTTTGGCCTCGATGGCAACTGCAGCCGATGGAGTCACTGACGGTTGCGGGGGCGAAGATGCCGGTGGAGCCGTCTTCCCAGTAGAACGGTGGCCGTGGGCTCGGGCTGCCGAAGCGGTTCATGCGATTGGCTTCGTAGACTTCGCCGTTGGCGATGACGTATTGAAGTTTTTCACTGTCGCGAATCTCTTGGGTCGGGTCAGCATCGATTTGGCATACAACCAAGTCAGCCAACTTGCCTGGTTCGATGGAGCCGATGTCACCGTCGAGACCCAAGTACTTGGCTCCGTTGAGCGTACCGCATCGCAGCGACTGCATCGGCGTCATTCCGCCTTGCACGAAACTCCACATTTCCCAGTGCGTTCCCAAGCCGGCCATTTGCCCGTGGCCGCCTGTTTGAACGAGGCCGCCATCGTCGACCACGTGCTTGGCGATCCGTGCGACTTTGATGTGGTTGTAGTCTTCTTTGGGTGCCTTATCGCGGCGGCGTGATCGAGGGTTGAGCACGTGCGGCGGAATGAATGTTTGCAAACGTGTGTGCAACCAAAGGTCGTTCATCATGTACCAATATTGCTCGCCTGAGATGCCTCCGTACGCGACGTTGAGGGTGGGTGTGTACCCGACGCCGGTACCACGCCACAGATCCCGCACGTCGTCGTAGATGAATTGGACGGGCAGCGAGTGTTCGATGCCAGTATGCCCGTCAACGATCATCGTCATGTTGTGCATGAACGTCGAACCGCCTTCGGGAACCACCATCATGTTCAATTCGCGTGCGGCGGCGAGAACTTGTTGTCGTTGGTCGCGTCGCGGTTGGTTGTAGCTCTTGACGGTGAAGGCTCCGACAGCCTTCATGCGTTTCAAGTGAAATTTCGCGTCCTCGAGGCTATCGATTTCTGCTTTGGAAGCACCCGTCGCACCATACAGAATTCGCCCCGTTGAGTACGTACGTGGCGCGGTGATGATGCCAGCCATCGTCATCTCGCTCGCAGAAAAAATATCATGCGTGTCGTTGCTGGGGTCATGAATCGTCGTGACGCCGAAAGCCAACCGAGCGTAGTCGACCCAGTTGTGTTGAGGCGTGATGCCATCGGTGGCTTGAGCACCATGTTCGTGCGTGTCGACGAATCCAGGCAAGATGACTTGGCCAGCAACATCGATCTGCATCGCCCCTTCAGGAATCTCGACGTCCTTGCGCGAGCCGACGGCCACAATGCGATTGCCGTCGATCACGATCACGCCATCTTCAATGACACCGTTTTCAGTTTCGCCGTCACCGTTCGTGTCTTGCTCAGCCATCGTGACGATGCGGCCACCCACGAGCGCTTTCATGCCATTCGGCTTCGCGTGCGGGTGTGTAAACCCAATGGCGAGCTGTGTGGGCTCTGGGGTTTTGCTTTCCGTCAATGCCGCTTTGTCTTCGTTGTCTTTGCCTTCCTTGTCTTTGGCCTCTTTGGTGTCAGACTCGTCGGTGTTTGATTCGTCGGCTGGCGTCATCGCGGCCGCGACGTCGGCGGTGTAGAGCGTTGGGCCGAGGCTCCAGTGCAACGACTTGGAATCACCGGAGAAATGAACAAAGTCACCGGCCTGTTGGCTGACACGAATAACGGGCAATCCTTTGGCGCCGGGGCCAACTTTAATCGGTGATCCGGTGTCGATCATTGGCGCAACCAGCACATGAAACCGTTCAACGAACGCAATCGTTTTGCTATCCGGCGCGACACAGAACTCAGTCGCCCAGTCGCTGGTGTAGTGCACGCGTTCTTCGTTGCCCGACAAGTCGACGGAAAAGAGCTTCACGTTATCCGATTCTTTGTCGCCTTCGCTTCGCGTCAAAAAGACACGATCGCTCGCATCACCGAACTGGGGACTTGCGCCCTTGGTCGATATCCGTTTGGGCGTTCCATCACGCGTGGCGGTAACGTGGATGCCCTGGTCACGCGACCAAAGAGGTGAACGTAGATAGCCGTCGCCTCGCTTTTCATAAACGATATTCTTTCCGTCAGGCGAGAAGACTGGATGGAGATAGTGGCCTGGGTCATCCGTGACGATCCAACTCTCGCCATCGTCTCGATCCGCCGACGCGATACGTAGCGATCCGAGTTGTGTATCGTTCCAAGTCGAGTACACAACGTAGCGACCGTCGCGCGAGAAACTTGGCTGGAATTCAAAATGTGTGTCTTGGTCTGTTAATCGCGTCGGTTCACCGTCTGGTAATGATCTGACATACAGATATCCGAGTGCTTGATAGACCACGCGGTCACCGGTGGGAGAAACGCAGACGTCGCGAAGCATCTTCACATCGAACTGGTCGGGAGCCACGGGGATGGGGAAGCGAACCGCCGAACGGACCGATCGCGTGTCACGAATCTGGAACGGGATCTTGGTGCGATTGCCAGTCGCAACGTCGATGCGCCACAGCTTGCCTTTGGCCCAAGCGACGATCGATTGGTTGTCGGGAGTCCACGCGATGCCGCTGTAGACACCATGGATCGCCCAGGCTTCTTGCATGTCTCGCTCGAGCCCATCGTCGACCATCTTGATGGCGCCAGATTGCAGGTCGAATAGATGCAAGCCTGTTTTGACTCCGACGCGACGAACGAATGCGATCGACTTTCCGTCTGGCGATGGCGTCGGTCGGCAAGCACCACCAGGGCCACTGATCAGCGTTTCCGTTTCTCCGCGTTTGAGATCGAGTCGCTTGATCGAGTAAATGCCTTTGTGTGAATCTTTGTCGTACTCGAATGTGTCGCCGGGTGTGGTGTCTTGGCTGTAGTACAGATAGTTTCCGTCGGGAGAGTAGACGGGTTCGTTAACGTCTTTCTGGTCATTGGGACGTTTCGTCAATTGGACGCCGTCGCTTGCATTCATCGCGATGGCGTCTCGATGGTAAGCCCACATCTCGCCAGCCCCCAGCGACCGGCGGCTCGAGAAGTGCTTGCGAGCAACGATGTATTGCCCGTCGGGTGACCATGAGGGTCCCGACAGCAGCCGATACGTTTCGCCAGTGACTTGAGTGAGCTTCTTGTCGCTGACTCGCAAGATCCAAATATTGTCACCGGCTTTCTTGCTTTTGCCAGCGCGGTCGCTGGTGAAGGCAATGTGTTTGCCATCGGGACTGAAACGTGGCTGCATGTCCCAGGCCATTCCGGAAGTCAACGCAGTCGGCATTTGCTCGCCCGTCGCTTTGGTTCCGTCCGCACCCGTGATCGGCATCAAGTACAAGTCGCCCAACAGGTCAAAAACGATCTGCGTCCCGTCGGGGCTGACGTCAACATTCATCCACGTGCCCGAGTCCGTATCGATCGCTTGTTCGAGTACTGGCCCAGGCGGCGACTCGATATCCCAGTCCGCTTCCTTTTTCTCTATGGCCTCGTCGCTCGTGTCGTCTGCTGGAGCAGTTTCCGCTGGCGTCTGGCTCTTGGTTGCGGCGGGAGTTTTTGCGGACACCAAGCCATCGGATTGGCCAAGCAGTTCATCGGCGCGAGGGGCATCGGCGGAAAGGGCATCGACGCAGAACGCAGTGGCGAGGCAAAACACCAGGTAGCAAAGAAGCTGGGATCTCATGAGAAAGCGATACAGTTTGCAAAGTCGTTGAGGAAAACCGAAACACCGATGTGAACAGTTTAGCTCGCCGGATACCCGGTTACGACAAACTCTTTGATCACTTCGTCCGCATTGTTGCGATCTCCAGGACGTCCGAGAGCTCAGCAACGCGACTGATGCTCAACAGGTCAGGTGCGTCTCGGTTGCTTGGCGGGACATCCGACAACTCGAGCGAGCCAATTCCGTCAACGAAAAGCGAGGCATAGATCGCTAGCACGGCCGCATTTCCTTTGGCCACGAGGTTGATCTTTTTCTGGGCGTGTTCGGGGATCTCGCGAAGTGATTCGATCGCTCGTCGCACGTCATAGATTCGCATCGATGCTTGCGTTTGCCCAAGCAGCATGAACCGCCGCCGAATATGCGTGCGCTCACGTTCGTCGGTTGTCCACGCAGTTGGCCCAATGCCGCGCGGAACGACGAAGACTGTCGACGAGGAGCCAGAGGCCTCCATCCATTGCTTGCCGAGTGATTCGTTTGGCTCAACACCAGGGAAGTGGTCCGGGAAAAACGTAGCAAGCATCGGGGCTGTTTGTTGCCATTGGTCTTCATCCAGCACAACAACATCCAGTGTTTGATTCTCAGCGTCTGTTCGTTCCGCGCCTGCTGGTTCAGCGTCTGTTCGTTGCAGCAAGTACATCTGCAATCGATACGGGCTTTGGCTTGTGAACTCAAGAACTTGCGCCTTCACCGCCTCGTCACGAACTGGGGTGACTTTGACATCCAGCGACTCCGCTTCTTGTGGCCAGCCGCGGAATGTATGTTCCCGAAGTTGTCCGACGAGTCGTTCTGTGTCCGCAAGCGAATCCGTTGATACATCGCCCGCGTCAACTTTCGCAACGAACGAATCGTGAATTGTCGTGACACGTTCGTCGCTGGGCAGAGCCTCGAATACTTTCAGCTGGCTGCGGTCAAAGAGCGGCGTCGCAGCCATTTCGATCAGCGGCTGTTCGTTCTTCAAGAAGCGGTTCATCCAACGGAACGCACCGACCTGGAGTTCTTGGCTGTCCTTGTGGGGGCCTTCGGCGATGTAGATCCCGAGTTTGTCTTGGGCGTCATAGAGCGAATAGATCTTCATGGCCTTGGTATAAACGTCAACGACTCCGTCAAGCGGAAAGATCCGATCCTTGTCCGTGTTCGCGATCAGCAGTGGCCGAGGCGCGATGAGGGCTGCGACCATGGGAAAGTCCCAGCGGTATTTGTTCAGCATATACATGCAGTCGCAATGTCCTTCGACACAGCCGTCGACGACATGATTCTTGAGGCTCGTGATCCCGGCGACTGGCACGGCGGCTTGGATGCGGTCGTCGATCGCAGCGATCCAGTATGAATACGCACCACCGCCGCTGCGTCCGGTGACACCGATTCGATCGGCATCGACTTCGTTTCGCGATTGCAGGTAGTCCAACGAGCGGACGCAATTCCATGCTTCGACACCCGCTGGTGTGTAACCGCGATTGTTCCACCACCACATGTTCTCGCGATACGTTCCGTGGTGAATGCCACCGATCTCACCGAGTTGGATCGTGTCGATCGTCAAGCACACATAGCCGTTTCGGGCAAACCACGCGCCGTGATGCTGGTACTGTGTCTTGTTCCCCAAGCTGACGCCGTCCACTTGGACGTTCGCGTGGCCGCAAACGTAAAGGATCGCTGGCAACGGCCCGTCCTGTTTGGCTGGACGATAGAAGTTTCCTGTGACGTACAAGCCAGGCATGGATTGAAAATGCAATCGCTCCACAACCACGCCGTCTGATTCCACAGTCCCCAAGATCGTTGGAGCCAGCGGCGTTCGCTCAGGCATCGGGTCCAGGCCCAGCATCTCCAGCAGCTGGCGACGGTACTCCGCTCGGCGGCTGGTCCAATCGTCCAGCGTTTCGATCTCAGCAAACGTCTGCTCGCTCAGTTCATTCGCTTGACGCTGGAAGTACTCGGCGAGCAACTCGTCACCGCGGGATGCCGGCGGGTCAACAAACTGGGCATTGGAACTTGCGACGCAATACAGGAGCACTGCGAACACCAATAGGATCAGTCGCATAACGATTTTCCTTGCGGAGCGTTTGGGGGCCGAAGGAGCCTGGGGCGCAGGGCACCTTGGCGATTCCACGCTGAGGCAGTGCTTCAATTGGCTCCTCGGTCAGACTGGAAAGCCTGACGTACAGAACATTGTAGGCGGAGATGGTGCATCGCGTGTCAGGCTGGAAAGCTGGCTTGCAATTCCTGGCAAAGACGCCGCTCGGGCGGGACTAGACCTCTGTGGTCTTTCGCTTGCCTTGGGGGCCAGGTCGGCGGCCGCGGCGACGACCGCGTTGGAGGGGGATGAAGCGGCTTTCGATCCGTTGAAGCAGCTTGCTGATACAGAGCTGGTTGATGCTCAAGTTCAACTCGTCTGACTCTTGTTGAAGGGCCTCGTGCAGACTCTTCGGCAAGCGGATCGTGATCATCCGCTCGGGCTCGGAAGCGGTGCCCTTTCCAGGGTCCTGGCTCCGCATGGCGGCGACCATTTCTTGGAGCTCAGCGAACTCGGGTTGAGTCTCGAAGTAGCGAAGTTGGTCCGAGTCTGGGAACAGCTTTCGGACGACACCGTCGACACCGAGCATCTCACGATAGAAGACAATCCAGCTGCCTGTCATCGCGAAGGCTTCTTGGGCTAGCCGAAGGACTTCGCGACCACGCTGCTCGACGGGCAAACGAGTGTTCATCGGCGACAGCGTCAAGCGAATTTCGTTGGAGTCGCTTTGACCAGGCGTTGGGTCGCTTGCATATCGAAGTTCGGCGGAAGGCATTGATGGAGTCATGTGATTCCTTTCAAGAAGGTCCATGGAGGGCGGGTTGTGTTTAGTGCCGCCATACTCACACCCAGGCAAACGCCACTTTCCAAACATTGCTTGCATAAGGACTTACGTTGATTGCATTAGGGCTGCGCAGTTTCGAGGCAGTCATGCAAAACGAGACCGCACGGCCGAGATGCACAAAAACCAGGCAAACCCCAGATGTGCATGTCCTAAATGTCCACCTCGAAAGACATCTTGAGATTTGCTGTGAGAAGCCACGCGATGGCTTGGTTTGCGGAGTTTTTGCAGAAGAGAAAAACTGCGGACTGGCTGGCGAGAGACAAGACAAAAATTCCTGGATCCAGAACCCAGGTTCAGCCATGGTGGAGCAGCGACAATCGGGTCACCGACATCGCTTCGCAGAGCCAGCTGAGGGGTGCCAAAATTGGACCACGATCCGCCCCTTGGTTGAGATGAGAGTCAAGGGGCGGCGAGCGTGCTAAGCGAATAAGTTCGGCGGACTAATTTGGCTGGCGAATCCAGAGCTTGGGCCGCTCGGTTTGCACCGGCGGCAGCGGTGGCGCTGGCTCAGCTTCCGGTGAGCGATCCGCGAGTGACTCGCTTGCCGATCGTGCCGCGCGACTGGAGACAAATGTGTCTCGACTCGCCGTCGCTTCACGGGTGGCAAGTTCCGGTGCATTGCCATTACCCAGCGGCCTCGGGGATACGCCTCCGGCATCCACCGCCAGACCATTAAACCGATTCGCGGACGCGGCAACTGGCGTCGACATCGCGCCACCAACAAGTGGCCCGCGAGCGTACGGGCTCGGTCCCGAATAAGCGGGAGTGGCACCCATCTGGGCACCATACAGCTGAGACCCGTTTAACTGAGCCCCGTTTAACTGAGACCCGTTTAATTGGGCCCGCGCCAGATCGCCGATCATCACGCTTGCGTGGTCCGCGACCTGTCTCGCCACAGCGGCATCCGCTTGGAAGTCGACACTAGCGTTGAACCGTTCCTCGACGACTTTGGGCCGAGGCAGTTCCGCGGTGCCATCCGAGAACGACTCAGGCATTTCGATGAACCGCTCGCCCTGCATCGGCTCAGTAATATGCCGCGGCATCCAGGACGGGTTGCCGATCGTCGTCGCGTGGACTTCGGTGGATGGGCTGAAGTTCACTTCGACCGTTGACGTATCCAACGGCGTCACCGTCGGGCCTGTTGCACGGACGGCAGCATCGAGGGTCTGCCGATCGCTGGAGCTTCGACGGAATGGCAACGCGGCGAGCGTACCGCCTGAGACGATAAGAACGCCCAGAGTGAGATTGCGCAAGAGTGGACTCGGAGGCTGGATGGTTTGTGAGAGCCGAGAGTCGATGCGAGCCGGAAAGCTCGCCTGGAATGACTTCGGCAACCAGCTTCGTCCGTGAAACTAAAACAGATTGCGTCTTGCAAGAGTGAGTTATCGGCAACCGCCAGCCCAGGCTTGAGCGATCCTCGAAAAAACTTCAGAAACTTTTCGAAACAAAAATCCACCAATCAGCCCAGTCGCAAGCCAACACAAAGTAGCAGGCACGCTCCGTCGTGCCGTCCGCCTCAAAAACAACAAAGTAGCAGGCACGCTCCGCCGTGCCGTCCGCCTCAACAACCCCGTCCAAAAATCGCGGACGGCACACGGTGTGTGCCTGCTACTTGAAAACAGCTCGAATCTCTGCATTTC
>JBGTAI010000202.1:0-37484 GCA_041749955.1 Pirellulaceae bacterium
ACAACGGTCACTGCAAATCTCTACATGAGCCACTGAGCAACAATTGACTGGGGGCAACGTTGACAATCGCATCATTGACCGACCGATTAAGATTATGAATGGTAGCTGTTCAAGGCCGCAGGCCGTGAACGGTTACCTTTACTTTTGACTCGCAGGCAACCAGTCTTGTGGACGGATTTTTGCTTCAGCCCATTCTTCGTTGGTATGAGCTCCTGTCGCTTGAGGATGATACGGTGCGACGAACGCCACGTTTGTCTTCTCGGGTATCGCGTTGTCATGACCAGTCAATGAGAGCATCGCATTGACGAGTAATCGCCTTAGATCTTCGCTTTCCCAATCCAGCGACGCGCCGGCTGTGGTTGTGAAGGAGCGACCTTGTTTGCCAGACGGTGCTGTGTAGGTTTTGAACCAAGCAAGTGGCATCTGAGTATCCTTGCGTTCGTCTTCGACAGGTGGATCGGAAGGATTCAATCCCGAGAGCACTTGACCATGGAACAATACCGCCTCGCTCGGAGTCAATCGCTTCACAGAGTTCACATCCGTGTGGCAAAAGATTGTCTCGCTGACTCCCCGCATGACTGGATGGTTCAGATGTTCGGGGTTCGCATGTGCGAGCGTCGACTCTTTTTGGAATGCTCCATAGTGAGCGATCCACGTGTCTCCGAGGAGCTGTTGACCAAAGCCGCCTTCCCAATCTTTGCTGCGGAAGTCCCATGACTTGTAGGCACTCGGGTTCTTGTCGGAATATCTAAACGCGTGCGTTGCGTTGCGAATGCCCAATACCGGCTTGCCTGCGTTGACATAGTCGACAATGTGTTTCATCTGGTCATCGGGCAATTCCCGAAACCTAGCAAAGATGACCATTAGGTCCGCATCATTAAGCTGAGCTAAGCCAGGGATGTGATCGATTTGGTTCGGATTGATGAAGCCGGTGACTGGGTCTGTCGCAAACAGAACCGTGCATTTGAAGCCATGATGATGCGCGAGGATCTGAGCGAACATGCTCATGCCTTCTTCGGAGCGGTAGTACTCTTCACCAGTCACAAAGACAATGTGCTGGCCAACTCCGATTCCCGTCTCACCCTGGATCTGCAAATACGGCTCCGCAGCACGGGCAAAGATTGTCGAACCGAGGACAGAAGCAACGAGAGTCAGCAATACAGTTTTGATGAACATGACGATCGAGGTCTTTTCGCTTGCGAAAGAGTATGAATAACGGCATTTGTGGCACGGAATAGCTTATCCGAGCGTCGTCCCGGGGGTGTAGTATACTTTTCGCTTATGTTCAGCTTATTGCCAATTGTGACCACTGCGATTGCCTCTGCTCGCAAGTGTCCCGCTCAAAGATAGCCGCTGTATCGCAGGTTAGAATTAAAATGAAAGTTGCCAGCATCGTTGTCCTCGCCTTACTCTGTGTTGCGATTCCCTTTTCGCCAGCACGATTGGTTGCGGATGAGCCTGCGACGACGAGTTCAGTCGCGGTTCGGAATTCGAATTCGTTGCTTACGTTGACTTCGCCGTCCAACTATCAAGTGGTTCAGCGGCGTTCTCGCGATGTGGGGACATTGATTGTTCGAGGGTCGGCGCCGGCTGGCTCGACGATTGATGTACGATACGGCGACCAGAAGGATTGGACGCAAATCGTTGCTCGCACGACCGATTCGCAATTTGAGGCGAGCTTCGATGTAAACGCGGGCGGTTGGTACCAACTTGAAGTTCGTGCGTCGTTGGACGGCCAGGTCGTCGGTGAGGCTGTGGTGGAGAACGTTGGCGCGGGTGAAGTGTTCGTCGTCACAGGCCAATCGAACTCAGCCAATTATGGCGAAGTGAAACAGCAAACACAGACTGGGCGTGTCTCCAGTTTCAATGGGACTGGTTGGCAACTTGCGGTGGATCCTCAGCCAGGTGCGAGCGGACGCGGCGGAAGTATGATGCCAATTCTGGGTGATTTGTTGGTTCAGAAGTTTGATGTGCCGATTGGATTCGTGGCCTGTGGGATCGGGGCAACGAGCGTGCGAGAGTGGCTGCCGGTGGGAGTGAGTTTTCCGAACCCGCCAACGATCGAAAGCCGTGTGGAGAAGAACGCGGATGGATCTTGGGTGAGCAAGGGTGAAGCGTACAAGGCCTTCATTGGGAGACTCCAACCGCTGGGGCCAAATGGCTTTCGAGCGGTGTTGTGGCACCAGGGCGAGAGCGATGCGAACCAGAAAGATGCGTCGCGAACGCTTGCTGGGTATTTATATCGCCAATATCTGGCACAGGTGATCCATGATTCGCAGCGTGGCATTGGCTGGAACGCTCCGTGGTTCGTTGCTCAAGTCAGTTACCACGTTCCTGGAGATGAAGCTTCGCCAGACATTCGGGAAGCGCAAGCGTCGCTTTGGCGCGATGGTATCGCATTGGAGGGCCCGGACACCGATGCGCTCAAGGGTGCGTTTCGAGAGCGTGGCGGGCTGGGCGTGCACTTCAGCGACGCGGGTTTGCGCGAACATGCGAATAAGTGGGCGGAAAAGCTTGCGCCATGGCTAGAATCGAACCTAATAGACTGATTCTCAATGTAACGAGCGTCCGATTGAGGGCAAATGATAGCGTTCGAATCGGGTCGGCGCTTAGCTAGAGTTGTCCTGGCGTGATCGATCGCTGGCATTTTTGGGTTGAGGGATTTGATGAGTAACGGACGGCCTCGAGTCTATCTATCGCCGCCGCACATGGGCGCCACGGAGCTGACTCGGTTGACCGAGGCCTTCAACAGCAATTGGATCGCTCCGCTTGGCCCGAATGTCGATGGGTTTGAGAAAGAGTTTGCTGAGAAGATCGGATCACAGTACGCGGTCGCTCTGTCCAGTGGAACCGCGGCGCTTCATCTGTCACTGCGGTTATTGAAGATCCAACCCGGTGATGAGATTCTGACGTCGTCAATGACGTTTGTCGCCACAGCAAACTCGATCAAGTACCAGGGTGCTCATCCTGTGTTCATCGATAGCGATGAGGCGACGTGGAATATGGATCCACAGCTTCTCGAGGACGAGCTGAAACGCTGTGCGGCTCGCAAACGCATGCCTAAGGCCGCCGTCATCGTCGATGTGAATGGCCAATGCGCGAACTATCGTGACCTGATGCCGATCTGTTTACGCTTCGGAATCCCGATCGTCGAAGATGCGGCGGAGGCCCTCGGGGCCAAGCATCGTGATGTAGCGGCTGGTCGCTTCGGCGCGATCGCATGTTTCTCGTTCAACGGTAACAAGATCATCACGACGAGCGGCGGCGGAATGCTCGTGACTGAGGACAAAGCGTGGGCTGACGAGGCACGACACTTGGCAACTCAGGCTCGCGAACCGGCGCCGCACTATGAGCACGCGACCATCGGGTACAACTATCGCATGAGTAATCTGCTCGCCGCGATTGGGCGCGGGCAACTCGAAGTGTTGGACGAACGCGTCGCAGCCCGTCGGCGTATTTTTGAGCGGTATGTGGAAACGCTTGGCGATCTTCCTGGCATCACGTTTATGCCGGAGCCAGACGGTTTTTTCTCGACACGTTGGCTGACGTCGATCACAGTAGACGCCGCCCAATTCGGTGCAACTCGGGAAGACATTCGCTTGGCGTTGGAAGCTGAGAATATCGAGGCGAGACCAGTGTGGAAGCCGATGCATCTGCAACCAGTTTTCGCCAATTGCCGCGCAGTCACCAACGGTGTGTCCGAGCGATTGTTCAAAGACGGGCTGTGTCTGCCCAGCGGGTCGTCGATGTCGGACGAAGACCAGCAACGCACGATCAATGTTGTTCGTGCACAATGTCGTGCTTCCGCAAAAGTATGAAACTGTTTTGTAGCTCGGAATATTGATGAAGCGAATCAAGATTGCCGTTTTCTTTGGAACGCGGCCTGAGGCGATCAAGCTGGCACCCGTCATTCGCTCGCTGGTTGCCGATGAACGCTTCGAAGTGCTGTCCGTATCGACGGGCCAGCACCGCGAGATGCTTAAGCAAGTCGTCGATATCTTTGATATTCCCATCGACGTCGACTTGGACGTGATGGTGACCAACCAAACACTCGCTGGGTTGTCGTCTCGTTTGATGGGACGAATCGATGAAGTTCTGGAGCAACACCAGCCGGATTTCGCGATTGTTCAAGGCGACACGACGACTGTGTTGATGGCAGCCCTCGCTTGCTTCTATCGCAACATTCCGATCGGGCATGTCGAAGCGGGTTTGCGAACGCGCAATATGCGAAGCCCGTTTCCAGAAGAAGCCAACCGAGTGCTCGCATCGCACCTGTGCTCGCTGCACTTCGCACCGACGACGACGAGCCGCGATAATTTGCTCGAGGACAAGGTCGCTGGGTCAACGATTCATGTGACTGGTAACACGGTCATTGATGCGCTCCAGATCGAAGTGGCGAAGCAACAGCAGCCTGCGGTGGCGACGATGATCGACCAGGAACTCGGCTCGCTGCTTCCAGCGGACTGGCGAGAGATTCCGTTTGTGTTGATCACGGGTCATCGCCGTGAGAACTTTGGTGGCGGCTTCCAAGCGATTTGCGATGCGATCATTGAGCTAGCCGAACGTTTCCCCAGTCACAGGTTTGTCTATCCAGTTCACTTGAACCCGAATGTTCGTCAACCAGTATTGAAGTCGCTGTCGCATCTTTCGAATGTGTTTTTACTGCCACCGATGTCGTATCGTCCGTTCGTGGCGCTGATGCAGTCATGCCATTTTGTGCTCACAGATTCCGGTGGAGTTCAAGAAGAAGCACCTGGAATCGGCAAGCCTGTGCTCGTGATGCGAGACACGACCGAGCGGCCTGAAGGTTTGATTGCCGGCACCGTGCGTCTTGTTGGGGCAAACCGAAAGAACATTGTTGATGGCGTATCCCAGCTCATCGAAGACGCCACCGTGTATGAGAAGATGGCGACGGCGAATAATCCTTACGGCGACGGGAACGCATCGAGCAGAATCGTGGATGCGATCGCGGATTGGTTCTCGCATCCAAGCTAATACGACATTGCGCTGACTACTGCGGGAACTGATCCAGCGGCACTTCTTTGTACAGCGCGAGCATTCCGCCGACTTCTTTGATGACCTTGCGATCCGATTCACTTAAAAGCTCGACTAGATCATGAGTAGAACGGTAACGGTCGCTCATGATAGCGCGGCGAATCGTGAGACGCGTCTCGAGTGGGATTTGTCCAGATGCGGTAACGCGATCGTTCAAAGTCATTCGTGGAAATGGCGGCAACCCAAGGGGGCGAATCACATTCAATCGCAGTGCCAAGTCCGCGAACTGGCCGTATTGCTTTGCGATCGCAGATTGCCGCGGCGTTTGTGTCAGCACCTCATAGCGAGCGTCGCCAAACGTCGTCATGTATCCGTCCGAAGCAATCTTCTCGCTCGACTCGTTGAGGGCGACTGGAGCTGCTTCGTCTGTTTTGGGGTCAACGATAATTGGCTGAACTTCCGCGTCCAAACCGAGTTGTTTCCGTTTCTTGGGGCTATCGGCGGACGTCCTGAGCTGTGCAGTCAGTTTCACGAGGTCGTCGGTCGCGATCGTTGATTTGACCTGAGTCGCTCGATCCAACAAAATCACCCGACCGCGGCCTGGGTCGAACACCGTCACCACATTGTCGTTGATCTGGGGCAAGTCATACACAAGCGAATCGCTGAACAAGATCAAGTGTTCTGCAGCGGGTTGCTCGTCTTTTCCGGCGAAAAGCGTTGTTTTGACGCGAAATTCAGTCGACTGGATGGCGGGGACATTCGCTTCGCCATTGACGAAATGGGGCGTGAAGAGCAACGCCATGGCGGCAATAACCGTGGGGGAAATGAATCGATTCATGAGACGTCGAATCCGGAATTCAAGCGTGTTTGAATGGTCGCGGAAGGTCCGATCTAGACGTTCCAGCGTCTGAGAACGTAGAAAAGGAGTTAGATCGCCGTCCAGACCAAACCGGATGCGTCGATTTGCAGGTCAGCTCACGATAACCCCTGAACCCACTTATGCTTCGCACGCTATTGTTCATTCCCCACGAGATCGCTGGTTTGCCAGTCTTCGGATTTGGGTGGCTATTGATCCTGTTGGGAGTCGCGTTCGCTGCGCGGGTGGTCTTGGCAACGCGTGCCGGTTCCCCTGAAGACTCGAAATCGTCCGATGCAGCACCAGCGACTTCGTTGCTTGCTGATGCTCCGATGTGGATCATGGTGGCAGTCGTCATCGCCTTCATCGTACCGATGGTTGAGTTGAAGAACGTCAACGGTGAGCCTGTTGGCATGGCGATTCGTGGGTATGGCGTCATGCTCCTGCTTGCCGTTTCCTCTGCCGTCGCTTTGGCATGGTATCGAGCCAAGGCCCGAGGCATAGATCGTGACTTAATCCTCTCGCTGGCTCCGTGGGTGTTCATCGGCGGGATCGCTGGCGCACGTATTTTTTACGTGATCCAATATCGCGATAACTTTATTGCTGAGACGTGGATACAGACCGCTCGAAATATGCTCGCGTTCACTGAAGGCGGACTGGTTGTTTATGGGTCTTTCATCGGCGGGTTCCTGGCGGCATTAGTCTTCGTTGTACGCCACAAGCTTCCATTCCTTCGGCTCGGTGATGCAATCGTACCGTGTATGTTCATCGGCGTTTTTCTTGGGCGAATTGGCTGCTTGATGAACGGTTGCTGTTACGGCGGACGATGCGACGAAGGCGCTTACGCATTGCACTTCCCGCCCAACAGCCCCGTGTATATCGACCAGATGCGATCCGGTGATCTCATGGGCATGTCCGTCGATCCGACGAGTGGACGTATTGAATCCGTTGATCCAGACTCGATTGCATCGCGGGCGGGCATTCGAGCTGGCCAAACGCTCGAGCGGATTGAGGAGATGTATCCTGAGCGAGCCAAGATTGCCACGGATATTCCCGTCGAAGCCGTTCGACCTGGGGCTGCGGCACTCGTGGATGGCAAGGTCTATCAATGGACTGCGGACGAGTTACCGCTGCGAGCTCGTGCGGTACAGCCAGCTCAATTGATTAGCAGCTTCGGGGCGCTAATGTTATGCCTGCTGCTCTGTACGATTCCGTTTGGGCGTCTGCGTGATGGAGTCGTCATGCTCGGTGGATTCTCCGGCTATGCGATTTTGCGATTTATCATGGAGATGATTCGTGTGGATGAGAAAGGCCAATTTGGGACCTCGCTTTCGATCTCGCAATGGGTCAGCATCGTCGTGCTCACACTTTCTCTTGCCGGTCTCGCGTGGATCTATCGACAGCCCACAAGTGGAAAACCGGCGGTAAGTGTTTGACGGGTGAACGCCGTTGGGAAGATCAAAACTGAGAAGTGAAGACTAGGCGGGCCAGGCTGTGTTGCGGGTGGTCTGGAGCAAGGGGCGAACTAGGCTGGGGAAGACGCTGAGTGTTGTGGCGGCGATACGACAGGCGACTGGAGATCGGAGCATTGCCGTCATGATTCGACAGATCGTTTTTCGTCGTTTAACAGAGACGTCCATGTAGTCGTTCCAATGCTCGCCGATTTGTTGCAATTGCAAAAGGTTTTCGGCAACGAGGTCGGCTGCGGCGATACCGCTTTGCATGGCCCATGTCATGCCTTCGCCAGTGAACGGTTCGACGTAACCAGCGGCATCGCCAATTGCGATCATTCGACCGCGCCCCGCGATGCGGGTTCGCCGCAGTGGTGGCGTTGCCATCAGTGGTGTGACCCCTTCAACTCGCATCGATGAGAAAACGCTTCGAGCAAGGATCTGCTGGACCCGACTGAGTGGATCGCCCTGGGATGCGCCGCCGGATCCGGAAACTAACGCGGCCGCGACGTCAACTTGTCCCGATTCAAGTTGCACAAGCCCCACGTAACCATCATTGTCACACGCCATGTAGATCGTCCCAGGTTCAACATCGGGTGACGATGCCATGAACGAAACGCCAAACGGGCCATGCGGTTCTTCGGTCCAAGGCAACATGCCTTTCAGGTTCCCGGCGCGAAGGCCGGACGCGATGACGACACAATCATAGGTTTCGGTTGTTCTCTCGGTTGCTCGATCAAGCCGCACATTGATGCCATGCTCGTTGACTTCTTCGACCGTCGCTGAGCACTGCATCGTGACACGCACGCCAGCGTTTTGTGCCGCCTCGACCATTTTCGGGTCAAGGATCTCTCGGGAGATCGCGATGCCTTCGGGGATCTTCAGGCTCAACTGGCGTCCACCGAGTGAGGCTTGCCAACGATTCGTGGTGACAGCGCTTGCCATGACGGTTTCGAGCAAACCAAGTTCCCGAAGTTGGTCGACTCCCGCAGGACCGAGGCAACATCCGCAGACTTTCGTGCGCGGGAACGTTTCCTTCTCTACAACGTCCACATCGATATCGTGCTTGCGCAACCGCAAAGCGAACGAGCAACCGGCGACACCGGCACCGATCACAAGAATTTTTGGACGCGCGGATCGAGTTTGTTCGAGCAGCTTCATGCGACGTGATAGGCGATGAAGCGACACGGAAAGGCACTGTGGATCTGGATAGGCGATTCCATCGCGTACTCACCTAACTCGGCGAACTCGTTCCTTGTGAATGCGCCGCGGACACTCTGCGGACCGTCGTGATGCACCACTTTGGAACGCGACAATACTTGCCCGGCGAACTCTACCAACGCAACATTCAGTCGCGAACGTTCTAAGTCACAGACCAAGATCGCATTGTCGGTTGCCGCTCGCATCTGGCGAAGCATATGAGCTGCGTCCGCGACTTCGAGGTGATGCATGAACAGCGAGTTCGTCACAAGATCAAAACCGGTCGGCAGCGGTTCTGTGAGACAATTCATTTGAATCGATTTCACGTCGACCCCGTTCGCCTTTGCAAGACGCTGCTGTTGCTCAAGAGCGACGGGACTGATATCAATCAACGTGATTTGGATTTCGATGCCATCACGCTTCGCAAGTTGGGCCCATGCGATCGGAACGTCACCGCCACCGCTGGCCACGTCCAGGATTCTGAGCGGTCGCACCACGGATGTCGACGATTTCCGGTTCTTGGTCAGCCGACGGACATAGCGATACATCAAGCCCGCCACACCAGTGAATCGATTCAGTCTCGCGAGACCGGCAAGAGCCTGGGCGTGTTCCACAGGATCGATCGCTGGATCGTCCATCCACTCGGGCTGGAGATCGCGGGGTAAGGTGAGTTTAGAGTGTGGAGAAAGTGAAAAAACACTTCTGTTAGCGTCCGCATCTCTCTGAAGCAACCCGTTTGTGCCGCCATTCATTGAATCTGTGTGACTGGTAATAATCGATTTTCACTTTCAACAAACGGTGCGATCTGGCAACTTTGCGATCGAGCTTTGATGCAAACTCGGTACCACTTCCATGAATCTACCAGAATTCGCCTAAGATACTTAGGTGTTAAAGCGTCCTGTCTAACAAGGCAACGCGTGGTACTAGGCCTTGTGGAGTGTAGACTGAGGGCTAGTCCACGCGACGCCCGAGTGTTTTACCGCTTACGGGTCTATTCACATCGCTGGTTCCGAGCTAACGCAAGCAACTCGTAGGAAAGGGGTCAAATCTTGTCTCTTCACACCGTGCGTCATTGGTCTTTGGGCATCGTCGCGAGTTTTTGCCTTGCGATCTCGGCACCTCATCCTGCTATTGGTCAATCGGACGATACCCCGAAACCAGCTACAGCAAAGACTGAGCCGATCACGACGCTTCCAACGATCGATAAATCGATTCACGATGCGATGCAGTCACGCACGTACGCCGTCGCAATCAAGCTCATCGAGGACGCGATCGCAAAACCCGACGTCGCTTCGCCCGATTATCTCCGTTACCTGCAAGCCGTCGCTAGAACGCACGCCAAACAGTACGACGAGGCGATTGCGACCTTTGAGCAGCTCGAAAAGGATTTCCCAAAAAGCGATTGGCTGAGTCGTTCGCGGTTCGGCCGAGCCAACGTGTACGTGCTCCGCCGCCAATACATCGAAGCCAGCGGGATCTATCAGGCCGAAGCGGAACGATTGTTGTCGCGAGGCCGCAAGGATGAACTCGCCAAAATCTATTTGGAGTTCGCGGATCGCTACTACGAAGGCATCCCCGCTACCGATCCGTCGCAAGCGAAGCAACCGGATTACGCCCAAGCCCTCACGTATTACACCGAAGCCGCCAAACTCGGACCGACGCCGGAGCTTCGACAGACGATCGAGTTTCGCATCGCTCGCTGTAACGAAGAAGTACCGGAGCTCGCCACAGCAATCACGGCTTACGACAAGTTCCTCCAGGACTACGCCGGCGACAATCCGAATTCTGGCATCACCGCCCCGGCATCACGCGTTGCCGAATCCTGGTATCGACTCGGCGGAACCCATTTGAAACTGAAGCGTTTCGCCACTGTGCGAAAAACATGGCAAGACTTTATCCAAACTTGGAGCGAAAAAACCGACGCCGAACACCAAAAGGCCATCAACGATTTTCTTGCCAAGGCCGAATACCGACTCGCGCACACCTACGGGCTGCCCTTTCCAAACTCTGTTGGCGATTTGGAACTTGCCGTCACCGCTGCAGAGAAGTTTCTCGCCAGGCATCCTGATCACGAAATGGCCCCGCTAGCCGAACTCGAGATCGCACAAGGCTACTCGCGGCACGGTCGTCACGCTCAAGCCGCCACGCGACTGATCTCGCTGATCGACAACCCCAAGTACGTCGACGCCGAACAAGTCTCCGTCGCTCGCGAGATGCTCGGGCAAGAATACTTGGCTCAAGAACAGTTCGACGACGCCATCAATGCCTGGAAGGTGTTCCTCGAAAAGCACCCCACAGACTCCAAATGGCCAGCGGTTCAAAAACAAGTCGTCGATACCGAGTTCGCAAAAGCCAACGACGCATTGGCTCACGACAAATACGACCAAGCTCGTGAATTGTGGCAAACGTTCTTGAACAAGTATCCGCTCGATCCGCGAGCGGCGAACGTGCTGTTCCAATTCGGCGAGATGAAATCCAAGGCTGCGAATGAGTCTCACCAAACACGAATCAACGCAACCGTCGAAAACGGCAAGTCGGCGGATTCCGTGCTGATCAACGAGGCTGAGACCACACTGTTCGAAGAAGCCATCGCAGACTGGCAACGCGTGGTCAGCAAGTATCCGAGCAGTCCTGATGCGGCACTAGCAGCGTTTTCAATCGCGGACTTGTACGAAACGCGGCTGCTCAGAATGAAGGAAGCACTCGAGTGGTTGGAAAAGGTCAGCGATCCTCTCAAAGGCCGAGCGATGCTGCGAATAGAGATGCTCACGAAACCTGAACTGAAACTCGTTACCGAACGACGTTTTCGTACCGACGAAAAGCCTCGCGTCAAACTCAGCACACGAAATCTCGAGAAGGTGACGGTGAAAACCTATCGAGTCGACATGACGGATTACTTTCGAAAAATGCATTTGACGACCGGGATCGAATCGCTCGACATCGCACTCATCGATCCCGACAATCAGTTCGAATACACAGTGAAGGACTACGGCGACTATCGGACGATTGACCGTCTCATCGAATTGCCAATCGAAGGACCCGGCGTCACTGCGGTCACCATCTCAACCGACAAACTCGAAGCCACCACAATGGTCGTGGTCAGCGACATCGAGATCATCGTCAAGTCGTCACGCAACGAAGTCTTTCTGTTCGCCGAGAACATGCGCGAAGGCAAACCGGTTGGCGGCGTCAGTGTACTGGTCAGCGACGGATCGAACGTGTTCGCCGAAGAAGTCACAGGCGACGACGGCGTGCTGCAAAAGAGCTACGACCAATTGAAGTCCAGCAAAGACTTACGAGTGTTCGCGATCCAAGATGGCCACATGGCATCGACAATCAGCCAACTCGAAGGACTCGAGTTCGCTACTGGATTGACTGCGCGCGGATATCTGTACACCGATCGGCCGGCATACCGCAGCGGTCAACTTGTGAATATCAAGGCACTCGTACGCTGGGTCGACAACGATCGCTTCGTGTTCAATCCCGGCGAAAAGTTCACACTCGACGTGTACGACGCTCGCGGCCGACGGCTCAAGACCGAGAACGTCACGCTGAATGATTTCGGCAGCATTCGCACTCACCTGTTGCTGCCGGAGTCTGCGGTCCAAGGCGACTATCGCATCCATCTGCATCGCCAATCCGCTGGCGAATCCGACAAGATCGGTGCATTGTCGTTCGAAACAACGTTCAAGGTGACGGAATACAAGCTCGAGCCCGTCGAATTGGTGTTCGATTTCGAAAAGTTGATCTACTTCCGCGGCGAGAAACCCAAAGGCACGATCACGCTTCGATATTACTACGGGACGCAGCTGGCCGACGAAGAGATCGAGTATCGAGTCGGCAGCGACGGAGAACTCGTCAAAGCGAAGACGGATTCGGATGGCAAGGTGGCGATCGAATTCGAAACGTCGAGATTCAGCGAGTCACAAACAGTCGTAATCGAAGCGAAAAGTCCACAACGCAATATTGTCTCCGCGCATTTGGTGTTCATCGCCACGCGAGGCTTCACGGTCGCTGGATCGACACCCCGAAGCGTGTACATCAACGGCGAATCCTTTGAAACGACGTTCAAGGTCACTGACCCCTAAGGCAAGCCCGTGTCGACTGGATTGAAAATTGACGTGGTCAAGAAAACAACCTCGACCATGGGCACCGGCGAAAAGGTAGTTGAAACCCACGAAGTCACCACGGACGCCAAGAACGGCGAAGCCCGCCAAACGCTGGTGCTGAATGAGTCTGGATCGTACATCGTTCGTGCCATTGGGAAAGACCAATTCGGAAACGACGTCAGCAACGATTGGAACGTCACGATCTCTGGCGATAAAGACTCCACGCGGTTGCGAATCCTCGCAGATCGCCATTCATACAACGTGGGTGAGACGGCGGAAGTCACTTTGCATTGGCGTGAAAAACCGGCACTCGCGCTGATCACATTCGAAGGTGCGAAGGTGCTGTCGCATCGATTGGTGCAACTCGCAACCGGCGACAATCGGTTGCAAATTCCAATGCAAGCCGACTTCGCCCCGAACGTTTTCTTGTCTGTGGCCGTGATGCAGCGAAACACGTTTCATACAGCCCAGATTGAATTCACGGTTTCTCAAGATTTGCGAATCGCACTCAAACCGAGCGCCAAGCAACTCAAGCCAGGCGATGAACTGGTCGTCGAAATCGAAGTCACCGACCCGCAAGGCAATCCAGTGTCGGCAGAATTGTCGCTGGCGCTGGTCCAGGCAAGTTTGCTGAACCAGTATTCCGATATCCAGAAGCCGATCAACACGTTTTTCGGCTCAGGCCGGCGAGCCACTGCCGTTCGCCAAGAGACGAGTTGCACATTCGGCTATCAGCCCGAGACGAAAGAAGTCAGTAGTGCAATGCTTGAATTCCTAAGCCAACGTGAAGCTGAGGCGATTCAAGCCCAAGTAATGGGAATAGCCCGAAGCAATTCAATAGATCCCAGTTTAGTGATTAGCTCAACTTCGGATGTTCATGATCAGATACTGAATGCGCCGCCTGCACCCATCGTTCCGATGTTCTCATCTCCAATTGCTAACAATCGCGGTTTGGCAATCAGTGGCAATCCGGCACGTACAGGACGGATAATGTTTGGCGGTAGCGTCGCCGGAAATATTGTCGCGCCTGATGCGTTAATGAATAGTCGGTTACAGAACAGCGTTGCCGTCGAACTTCAATTCGTTCCCGAACTCGGCACCATCGTCATTCGTGGTGCAATGCGAGATGTCGAGCAGTTGCGGGCTGCCATTGAACTGGGCGAATCACCATCGAACAACAACTACGCTCGGCGTTTCGATGACAAGCTGTCCATCAACGCGTTGCTCGACAATGGCCAATTTCTTGCCTACAGCGGCAACGGTCGCGAGATTGCACAACAACTTGCGAATCAGCCTGGATTGCAGTTGCTTCCCACGATGGTGAATGCCGAGACCGGGTTCTGGGATCCGACAATTGTCACAGATGAATCCGGTAAAGCCACAGCAACGATCCCGATGCCGACGAAGTCAACGTCTTGGAAGTTGCGAGCCAAAGGTATCGACACGGGTGTGTTGGCTGGCGAAACCGTCGAAGAGATCGTGACGCGGAAAGACTTGTTCGGCGACATGAAACTGCCACTTGCGTTTACTGCTGGTGACAAGGCAAGCGTGCCTGTCGAGATTCACAATTCGCTCGATGGCAATCGAACAGTGAAAGTCACACTCAAGGCAACGCAAGGCGATAAATCCGTCAAGCAATCGCAATCGATCGAAGTGACTGGGCCAGGCATCTCGAAGACAGCGTTTGATGTCGCGATCGAGGAGGCTGAGGAAGCTGAATTCGAATTGACGGTAAGTGACGCAGCGAGTGTCGCCGACGAATCGTTCCAAGTCGTCAACGTTCGGCCGTATGGATTCCCGGTCTACAGTACCGCGAGCGGCACGTCGTCCCAAAGCACACTGGCGATGATTGAATTGGATAAGAAGCTCAGTGCCATTGGTGCGTCGCTCGAAATCTCGATCGGATCCAGCGTCAATCGTTCGCTCGCGGATAGCGTTGTCGGCGGCGGGGATCTGGCGCTGTTGCGTTGTGGGTTGCCAGCTTCAAGTCCGCTCGAACGCAGTGTCTCCGACGTGCTCGGCGGAGTTGCGGTGTTGACGATGACGGGAAGCTCGCGTAACGCGAATACGCCCGAAGCTCAATCGATCTCCTCGCGAATCATGGTGGCGGTGACCCATCTTGTTTCGTCCCAAGACGACAAGGGGGCTTTCGTGGCAGCCAAAACCAATGCGAGTGCTATTCCAGACGCTCTGATGAATGCTCGCGCGATGTGGGCACTTGCAACCGCACGTGGTGCTGGGTTCGCGGTTCCCGAAGACGTTTTCGAGAAGGGCAAATCGTTCTTGAAAACGTCGTTCGCCTCCGCCTCACAAAATGACTTGGAGACGCAAACGATCTTGCTGCACGCGATGGCCGTGTGCGGTTGTGGTGACTTTGCTTTCGCCAATCGCTTGCACCGCGAACGCAATCGACTCAATGCGTCTGGCCTCGCCCACTTGTCGCTCACACTCGCCGCGATGAACCGCAAGGAGATGGCGAAAGAACTTGTCGACTTGATCGAGATTCCTGAAAACGGCTCAGTCCGCTCGAACGACAAGGGATCATCATTACTTCCTTGGATGCGAAACAATGTCGAACTGAAAGCGATGATTTTGCTGGCGTTGCAAGAAGTCGCGACGGATCATCCGCGGATCACGCCGCTCGCGAAATCGCTATTGGCGTCTCGTGTCGGTTCGCGGTTCCCCGTGGAAAAGTCCAACGGACCCGCGATCGCGGCGCTCGCACGTTGGCAATCACAAAGCCAAGGCAGCTCCGAGAAGTACAAGTTGCTCGTATCCGTTAACGACAATGAACTCAAAACACTAGAAATCGATCCCGCCAAGGACTCTGGGCGAACGCTGCTAGTTCCGAATGAAATGCTCAGGAGCGACCAAGCGAATCGGATCGAGTTCACGCTCAACGGGCGTGCGACATTCAGCTACTCCGCCGTGATGACGGGCTTTGTCCCCGCTGACAAGATCGCGAGTACCACGGATGACTGGCAAGTGACGCGAAACTATCAACCCGCCAAGCTGGTTGTTGATGGCCAAACGATCAATCGTGGATGGAGGTTGGTCAATGGAAGCTATCAACCTTTCACCAACCCGATGACTCAATTGCCCGTCGGTGATCTTGCTGAAGTAACCGTGATGCCGCGACGCTTGCGGCTGACGAGCGACCGTGACCAGAAGTTCGATTACTTGGTGCTCACGGAACCGATTCCGGCGGGGTGCGTTGTGCTCGACGGTTCAGTGAGTGGTTCGTATGAACGATTCGAAATCGAGCCTGGGCAAATCACGTTCTACATCGGTGACACTCGCGATGTGAGTGATATTCGATACTCGCTGCTCGGTTACGTTCCTGGCAAATACCGCGTGCCGCAATCGATTCTGAGAAGCTTCTATGCTCCGTCGCTGTTTGCCGTCTCGACCGCCTCAACGCTTGAGGTGCTTCCCGCCGACGGCAAGTCGATTGACGAATACAAATTATCGCCCGACGAGTTGTTCGCACTCGGGAAAATTGAATTCGAAAAAGGCAACTTCGAGTCAGCGCATGAACACCTGACGAAGTTGTTCACCGAGTTTCGATTGCAAACCACGCCCTATGAACAAGCGACACGTCTGCTGTTCGATTCATCGCTGGCACTCGGCAAACACGGTGACACGGTCGCGTACTTTGAGATCTTGAAGGAGAAATTCCCTGAGGTCGAAATCAGCTTCGAAGACATCCTGCGGGTCGCGAAGTCATATCGCGAACTGGGTGAGTACGAACGAGGCTATCTCGTGTATCGTTCGACGGTCGAAGGCAGTTTCGAGCGTGAATCGCAAGTCGCTGGGTTCCTAAACGCCCGCGGCGAGTTCGTTCGCAGTGCCCGTGCGATGGAGCGATTGCTCCGAGATTATCCGGCGGAATCGTATGTTGCCACAGCAACGTATTCACTGGCCCAAGAAACGTATCGCCGTGCCCCGGGGGCCAAAGATGACGTACAACTCAAGGCCGCTGGGATCACGCGTGTCCAACTCATTCGCTCGGCGATCGAGATGCTCGACCACTTTGTCACGACTTGGCCCGAAGACCCTGCGGATGACCAAGCGAGTTTCGCATTGGCGACGGCGCTGTTGGACTTGGAACAGTACGATGCGACGATCGCTCGCTGTGAAAAGTACGCGATGCGTTATCCGAAGAGTCGTTTGCTCGATGCATTCTGGTACATGATCGGATACAGCCACTTTGAGTTGGAGCAACCCCAGGAGGCACTCGCGATGTGTCGCAAGGTTGCGGAGGCGACGTTCCCCATCGCTGAGACTGGCGGAACTCGTGTCGCGGAGAACCGCTGGGAAGCGATCTACATCATGGGCCAGATCTATCACAGTCTCGGTCAAGCTGCCAACGCGATCGATGAGTACACGAAAGTCAGCGAGCGGTTCGCGGACGCCAGCGAAGCGATCGCATTCTTTAACCGCAAAGACATCGCCATGGATGAGGTCACAACGATCCGCCCAGACGCCGCCAAGAAAGTTGAGTTGCGATTCCGAAACAACAGCGACGTGGCGATCAAGGTGTATCGCATCGACTTGATGAAGTTCGGCTTGACGCAGCGGAATTTGAACCGCATCACCGCGATCAATCTTGCGGGGATCAAGCCGTACCACGAAGAAACGCTAAAGCTCGGTGACGGCAAGGACTATCGCGATCGCAAAGAATCGCTGGAATTGCCGCTCCAGGATGAAGGTGCGTACTTGATTGTGTGCCGCGGCGAGAACCTGTATGCATCGGGATTGGTTCTCGTCAGCCCGCTTGAGTTGACCGTCGAGGAAGACGCGATGTCTGGCCGTGTTCGTGTGAGCGTCAAAGATGCGAGTGACGATTCATTCGTGAGCGATGTCCAGGTGAACGTCATCGGTTCGGCGAACCAGGACTTCGTGGTTGGCAAAACCGACTTGCGTGGGCTGATGATCGCCGACGATATCGCGGGCACAAGTACGGTCATCGCAATGCGGGACAGCAACCGTTACGCGTTCTATCGAGGCAAGGTTGCCCTCCAAGCCAAACGGTCGAGCGGTATGGATCCATTCGGTTCAGCGGACACGAATGGTGTCGATCCGTTTGGAAGTCCTGCCGTTGAAACCCAAGCCACCGGCCCTGCGAAGCCAGCTCAAGCTGATTTGCGAAGCAACTTGTTTAACCAAAACGGTATATTCCAAATGGAACAAAAGAGTAACTACGAGGGCTTGCTCAACAACAACCGAAGCGGTGTCAAATCGAAGGAAGCGTATTAGCATCAAGCCAAACGCACGTATCGCGATTTACGATACACAATTGAGTACAATTCGGTATTACTGGTGTCACCCTCCGCGCCTTCCACGCATCTTTCTTCCCACCGCCCAAATTCCATCATCTCGAATCCGTACTTGGATGAACCCCAATTTGATTTGATTACGGATGTTTACCAACTAAAACCACGTGCAGAGCCACGAAAGTTCAAATTGACCCACGAAAAGAAAAGCAGTGCCCCATCAGGATCAAATGTGGTTCTCACGCGCACACGCAAAGTCATAAAAACCTCAACGATACCCCTGAGAAAGTACTCATCACGCTCCGTCGTGATGTCCAGCACAAACGCAGCATAGCCGCTGTCAATCTAAACCCATCCAGGAGTTCAGACGCGACGCTGAAAGCAAAAAAGTAACGATGAAAAATGGCTGCTCGGTCAATACGAACGCCAGCGTGTTTGGTCGGCAAAAATGAAGGGTGTAAAAAGAGTCCCGGCCAAGCGATTAACCCACCCACCAAGCAACGCCCAACCGCGGAGCTTTCCTACCTCCACTCGCTTGAAAATCGAGCCAGTCACAATTCCCTTGTGCTTGCCCTTCTTGTTCACAATCACACCGTGCGTCGGAAGATAGACCATATCAAAGGTATCACCCTTCGAAATCGGCTCATGGAAACAGGCACGGAACTGCGTGATCTCCTTGTTGAGGCTACTCGTGTTTCCACCGGTTGCATTCTTGAAACCTTCTTCCAATGACGCCGCGAGCTTACTTTGGCTAACGAAGCCAGACGTAATTTTGATGCGAATCGCCATCGGCTCCTCGGCGGCGATGATCTGCTCCGCGTTATTGCTCAGTCGGGTAATATAAAACCCTGCAACATTCAGCTCGAGAAAAGTCTTCGTTCGCGAACCCTCCCCGTTTGGCAACTATATTGCCAAGGACACAACACAAGATTTCACACCAATCGCCAACGGATTATATGAAGCTCACCGAATGGCGAGCGGCATGCGACAACGACCGATCCAGCAGCGCCGGCTGGGGGATGCTATTTGGAACTCCAGCGAAGCCGCCGAGCGATTGTTTTGGTTATTGCTTCTTGCATACAATAGCCGTCTCCTTAGTTCATTAGCCTGAAAGTGAGTTAGCATGAAGAACGTGTGGATTGCCTTTTTGGGCCTTTGCTTCGCTGGCGTTGTTGCGAATGCATTCGGCGACAACCGAAACTGGACGCAGTGGCGAGGCCCCTACGGTACTGGAGTGACCTCTGCGACCGCTGCGGTGACTCAATGGGGGCCCGACCAAAACGTGAAGTGGCGAATCGAACTTCCTGAGGCGGGCAACTCGACGCCGATCGTGTGGGAGAACCAAGTGTTCTTCACCCAGCCGCTGAGCAATGCCAAGCAGCGAGCGATGTACTGTGTCGATCGTGAAACTGGCCGCGAAGTTTGGCAACGAGCCATCACCTACGATCAAGCGGAGCCCACGCATAAGACCAACCCCTACTGCTCGGCTTCGCCAGTCACGGACGGGGAACGAGTGATTGCTTGGTTTGGTTCCGCCGGGCTGGTTTGTTGGGACATGGCCGGCAATGAATTGTGGCGACGTGATCTTGGGCCCCAGGATCATATGTGGGGTTATGGGACATCGCCAATTTTGCACGACGATGTTTGTATTCTTTTGTTTGGCCCAGGGACTAACGAGTTCTTGATCGCTGTGGACAAGAGCACCGGAGAAACGCGTTGGAAGGTTGATGCTCTTGATGATGTAGCCGAGCGAGCGCTCAGCGGTCCGGAGAACGATGGTAACGCCAATGATTTTGTCAGTGAGAAAAGTCGAACTGAGCGACTTCGCGGCGCTTGGATCACGCCGATACTCGTTGAGGTTGATGGCCACACCGAGTTAGTCGCGACACTGCCACGCCGAGTTTGCGCTTTCGATCCAAAGACGGGCGAGGAGCTCTGGACCTGCGGAGGTGCGGCGCCGCTTGCGTATGCATCGCCGATGGAATCAGACGGAGTCATCGTGGCGTTGGGTGGCTATGGCGGCGCATCGCTGGCAGTGCGCGCCGGAGGTCGTGGCGATGTAACGCAAACGCATCGAATTTGGCACAAGCCGAAAGACGGAAGTTGGCTGGGCACAGGAATCGTCGACAACGGAGCGATCTACATTTGCAATATGGGCGGCGTGCTGCATTGCCTCGATGTGCAAACGGGCGACGAACTTTGGAAGGGTCGGGCTGAAGGAGGAGGCACTTGGTCCACTATCACTCAGACCGGTGACGATCGAATGTTTCTGCTGACGAAGACCGGTACCACAACCGTCTTTCAGCCTGACCGAACCGAATTCAAAACGCTTGCGAACAATGCTCTTGATGAATCGACCAATGCCTCAGTCGTCGTCGCTGGCAATGATGTCTTCGTGCGTACCGACAAAGCCCTGTGGTCGTTCGCTGAGAAGGCAAGCGATTGAGACGCGGAGTCACCCTCATGCATGAAGGTGTTGTTGACGAATCATCGATCCTGTTGCGGATATTTTTGCAACACACGCTTTATGGACTATCGGGGCCAGCTACTATCGGCGCCGGCAGCCATATATTCTCGCTACTCTCGGGTACTCTAAGGCCAGCCACACCACCCTAGCGTTAACGAACTGCTCACGATGCAACATCGTCTCGAGTGTGGTGCGTTATGAAAGGCTGTCCGCACCATCGATCCGGCCACAGCTCACTTGACACGGCTCAAACTGGACGCCTTAGCGCAACATGCAACAAAGTAGCTGCAAGACAACGCTCCAGGCAATCAACTGACTAAACTGCCGATATACCGAGGATTCTTCCGGGAAACTCTTTCGGGCCATCCATGTCTTTAGACAACAAGGATTTTCACCCATCAACCAACGCAATCAGACATCCCAACCAGGACCAAACTGTGTGCCACAAAAGTTCACAAAGAACCACAAAAAAACCATCGCACCATCAGTGTCAAACGTGATTCTCTAACGCACACGCACAGTCACAAAACTCTCATCGATGCCCCAGAGAAAGTACTCAGCACGCTCCGTCGTGATGTCCAGCACAGATGCAGCATAGCCGTTGTCAACCCAAACCCTGCCAAGAGCAAAGACGCGACGCTAAAAGCAAAAACGTTAACGATGAAGAATGGTTGCTCAATCGATACGAACACCAGCGAGTTTGGTCGACAAAAACGAAGGTGCAAAAAGAAGCCCGACTTAGCGAAGAACGCCACCACAAACAACACCCATCCGCAGAATTTTCCTACCTCCATTTTCCTACCTCCACTCCCAACCACGAAACACGCCAATCACACAAACAGCGATTCCTCGTCGCAAAAGATCGCCACGACCCCGACTCAAACAACGTCGAATCTGCCTCCTACGATCCACCGTTTCCAGCTTGTCACGCTGGCTTCCTAGCCGCTGGACCACGTGATCATGTTTTGCGAATTGCAGTTGCGATGACCGAAAGTACGCTTCACAGAAAACTTGGAGTGGAAATCGTTTGCTAATCTTGGGCCATCGCAAGTGCAACTTGTCCAATATTCATTGTGTTGGCATCTCCGGTTTCGCGACGGTTAGGTAGAGCGAATAGAGCACCGGAACGAGGAGCAGGACGAGAACCGTGGCAAAGATTTCACCGAAAGCAACGCTTGTTGCCATTGGAATCAGCATCTGTGCTTGAAACGATGTTTCGAGCAGGATCGGAGTCAGCCCGCCGACGGTGGTGAGCGTTGTGAGCATGACGGGGCGAAAGCGACGTTGGCCAGCTTGCAGGAGTGCCTCTTTTTCGCTCATGCCTGTCGCGCGAAGATGGTTGATGAAGTCGACCAGCACGATCGAGTCATTGATAATGATTCCCGTCAACGCAACCAAACCAAAAATACTGAACATCGTTAGCGGTAGTCCAAGTAATGTGTGGCCCGCGATGGCACCGACCAAGCCAAAGGGAATGATGGCCAAAATGATCAGCGGTTGAATGTAGGATTTGAACTCGAATGCCAGCAGCACGAACATTGCCAACAAGGCGATTCCAAATCCGGCGAACATACTTTGAAAGGACTCCGCTTCTTGCTCCCGTTGACCACCCCAGCGGACTCGTAGTCCTGGATTCGCGGCCAGCAGCTGTGGTAGAAACTCCTTTTTCAGATCGGCAACGATCTCGCGGGCGTTGCCGGTTGATTGTTCGATGTCCGCCGTGATCGTGATGCATCGTTGCTGGTCGATCCGGTTGATTTTGGAATAGCCTCGAACAACATCCACCTGAGCCAGTTCCCCAAGCCGCCGTTCGCCCCCATCGTCGGTGCGAATTCTCAAGTCATCAAACCCTGCAATCGACTGACGATCGGCTTTTGGGTAGCGGACCATCAAGCGAACTTCGTGGCGGCCGCGTTGCAGACGCATGACTTCTTGGCCGTAATAGGTCGCCCGGACCGTCTCCGCCAGATCAGCCGCATGGACGCCAGTTGCGACAGCGGTGTCCTTGATCCGTATTCGAAATTCCCATTTACCGGGGGACGAGTCGTCGAAAATGTCGAACACACCGGGATACTCTTCCAGCTTTTGTTTGCATTGTGCCACAGCATCGTTCAACAGTGGAATTCCATCACGGTTGGCGGTCAGTTTGAATTCGATCGGGGAACCTCCCGGACCGGAAAAGCTCAATCCAAACGTCAGCGACTCGACGCCCGGTATATCGCCGACTTCGTCGCGCCAAGCGTTCGATATTTCGTCGCTGTGATGCGAGCGAAGCGAAGGGTCGACCAACTCAATTTCGACGCCGCCAAGGTGGCTGCTTCCAGACTCCGTGGTTGCTGATTGTCCAGGTGGCCCATCGCCTGTTTGTGAGCCGACCGTCACGTAGGACATTTGAGCAATCTCACCATGCTCAGTTTTGAATCGGTCTGCGACTCTCCAGAACGCGGCTTCTACTTCACGGACCGCACTGACCGTAACGGACTCTGGTGTTCCGTCCGGAAAGGTAACCGATGCTTTAATGGACGTGCTGTCCAACCCAGGAAAGAAGACAAATGGTGTGCGCCCCGAGACAACGAGCCCAATCGAAATGATCAACACCGATGCACAGCCCGAGAGGAAGATCATGCGATTGTGCATCACCCAGTCGAGACCTGGTCGATAAATGTGTTCAACCACCGACTGCAAAGCCGCTGAAGAAAGTTGGTTCATCCATTTCAACGGAATCAAAATCCACGAGAAGATGTAGAAGATCCGGTGAAGGGCATGAAAGATGACGCTGCCTTCGTGAGCAAGGTGACAGGGAAGAATGGTCATGCACTCGATCAACGAAACGATCAACATTGCGATGATCACTGTCGGAAGCACGAAGATAATTTTCCCCAGCGTTCCGGAAACGAAAAGTAGCGGCATAAAAGCAATGATCGTCGTAGCACTCGATGCCACGACCGACGGAATCACCTCGACCGAAGCGTCAACCGCCGCCTGGAAAAATGACTTACCCATTTGCCGGTGCGCGTAAATGTTCTCGCCGACGACAATAGCGTCATCGACTACCATCCCTAAGGCCATGACAAATGCGAACATGGAAATCATGTTGAGCGTCTGTCCGGTAAGCAACAGCCAAGCCGCACTTGCCAGCAATGAGAAAGGAATGCCCATCGCGATCCAGAATGCCAGCCGGAGTTCCAAGAACGCAGCCAAGACGAGAAAAACAACGATCAATCCTTGCCAACTATTCTTAACGAGCAACTCGATGCGGCCCCTGACTTCGATCGAGCGGTCACCCCACGTTCTCAGCTTGTAACCGGCTGGCAATTTGGCTGTTTCAACGTATTCGTAAACCTTGTCGACCATTCCGAGAAGGTCTTCGTTCGGGTTTCGCATGACCGACAGCACGAGAACCGGATCGCCATCGATTTCGCTAACCGCAGTCGTGTCAGCAAACGCGTCGCGGACTGTGCAAAGGTCGCCAACGGTAAGCACAGCTCCGTCCGGCTGCGTCAGTAGAGGAAGCGTTGCGATTTCCTCTCCCGTTAAACGGCGGTTATGCCCACGAAGCAATACTTCCTGAGACTTTGACCGAATCGCTCCGCCGGGCGTGTCGTTGTTCTCACGTCGAACGGCTTGGGCAATCTGTTGAATCGTCAATCCATACGACTGCAAAGCGTCCTCCGAGACCTCGATGTCAATCTGAAAGTCTTTATCGCCTGCCAGATTCACTTCTGAAACACTTGGCAACTGAAGGAGGTCATCGCGCACATACTCGGCAACTTTTCGTAGCGACAAGTGAGCCTGTTCACTGTTGTCTCGCGGACCAATGACACCGACTCGAATCACCTGTTCGCTACGTTCGGACATCTTCACTTCCGGGTCCTCGGCGAGTTCAGGCATACTCGGGATCCGATCAACGGCTGAACGAACATCGTTGAGGATTCGGTCGCGATCGATCACATCCGTTCGAAGCTCAAGAGTTACCGTGCCCATTCCTTCAGACGCTGTTGAAGTCACCTTGTTGATCCCGCTTACCGAGCGGACTGCTTCTTCAATTTTTTGGCAGATTCCTTCCTCGACCTCCTCGGGCGCAGCACCGGGATATGAAACCGAAACCGAAATCGTATCGATGTCGAACTCTGGAAAAGTTTCACGATTCAAATTCATCAAACACACTGCGCCGGTCAGCAGCACTGCGACCATAACGATGTTCATGGCGGGGGCGTTCGAGAGTGCACATCGGATAAGCGACCTCATTTTTGCGTCCGATACTTCACGGCGACATCGTTGACGGGAGAAGCCAGCGGCGAAATGATTACACGGTCACCGGCCTGCAGTTCTTCGCTGGCATAGGCAAAGACCATGTCGTCCTTGGCGTGAGCCAATCGCAATGAAATTCGTCGAAGCACGCCATATTGAAAATTGTCTTCATCGGGCGAGTTACTCGCCAGAATCGGAGCCGATACGTTTTGGGTAGGCTGATCATCGGCATTTATTTTTGATTTGAGTGACTCGTTAGGCCCTACAACCGACCAAACTTCATTGCCGGGGTAGAGGGCCGATTCAGGAAGCTCGATCAATGTTGCACGAGGAGTTGCGTGCACCTGCAGCGTGACAAACATCCCGGTCATCAAAGAAACTCGCCGGGTGCTTCCAGAGTCGGAGCCGGTTGCGTTGCGAGCCTGTCCTTGCGGATCGCGTACATAGACGCGGCAGGCCACCATCCGAGTCGTTCTGTCGACTTCGGCGCCGTCGTAATAGTCAAGGCTACCTTGCCATAAATACTCTGTTCCATCGACCTTGAACTTCACCGTTACCGGTGTCTGTGGGATGCGATAAATCTCTGACGGCCGATTCCCGTCGTCCGTCTCCGTTCCATCGAGATCATCTTGGTTGCTGGTCCACAACCAGTTCATCTGCCGCATGCTCAAACTGCAGCGAATTTCCATAGTCGAAACATCTTGCACGGTAGCGACCGTGGCACCACGTTGAAGGAACGTGCCTTCCTCGACGGGCTCCTGCGTGATGACCCCTGAAATCGGTGAACGTACCGTGCAGCGTTGCTTGTCGAGTTGGGCGCCTTCCAATTGAACGATGGCTAGCTCGCGTTCGCTCTCAAGTCGCGCACGAGTTGACTCGGTGATCTTCAGTTGGTCGGTCTCCGTTTGAAGATTGCTCCTAGCCTGCAGTTCATCAAGTTTCGATGCGTCATGTTCCGATGTCGACGCCGCTAGCCGGGCGACCAATTGCTTTTGCCGAGCCAAGTCATCACGTTTGAGTTCCAACGTTTCTTCGGCGTGAGCGATCTTGCGATTCCGCGAGGCAATTTCAAGGTTCAGTTCGTTGATACTCGCATCCGCTTGTTTCAATTGCTCCTCAAGTCGACGAATTTCGAGATCATAATCTTTCTCAGAGATCTCGAAGAGCACATCGCCTTTCTCGACATATCGCCCGATGCGGCAATTCTCTGAACGTTTTGCGACGAGCCCATCAACTTCGACTGGCACATCGATACGCCGGAACGGAATCACGACGCCATCGACTTCAAAGTCGATACCCTGACTACCTTCTTTGGCAACAACTGTTTCAACAATTTGCAGTGATGCGGTCGCTTCTCTGGGGATCGGCTCCGGTCGACTCGCATTGAGATAAACGAATACGAAGACGCTACCGCCCAAAAGTCCTAGAGACACAAGAGATTGAAGTAGAACCGGAATCGCTTTTTTTTGAAAAGCAATACGACTGGCACGGTTCCAGCGTGTGTCCGATGATGCTGATCCGTCTTCTTCAGTCGGCGATCGCCCGTCGGCGGTAGCGACCGGCGCAAGTGGTTCTTGTATTTGAGCCATCTGTTCTATCGCATTTCGGTTCTGATGAGACTTCCGGATCAATCGAATGACGCGATCCAATCAGCCTGACTACGAGCAGTCGGGACTGGCAGAAACGTCGTACTTCGCGTTGAATCAAATGAGTTGACGTACCGAGACCAGCGAGCTCTAATACGTCTGTATTAAAACAATAGCCAACCCTCTCGATTAATACAAGTGTATTACTTCATTTGGTGCATATCCGATGTCACAGAAGAATCTGAGTACTCGCGAACGGTTGCTCCAAACGGCAATCTTGGAGTTTGCTGAGAAAGGCCCGGATGACGCGAATTTGCGTGAGATATGCGCACGAGCGGACGTCAATTTGAATGCCGTGCGCTACCATTTTGGGGGCAAGGACGCTCTTTACATTGCTGCGGTGGAAGTGGCCCATCGGACTGTCGTTGGTGAGATGCACAACGAAGAGAGCCAAGAGCCAGGAGGGGTAGCGAGTCCCGAAGAACGACTGAAAAAAATCATCGCTGGCATGTTGGCGATGTCAATGAGCGACGTGAAAAACTCGACGCCCGAAGAAAAATTGATGTTCCGTGAAATGGTGTCACCGACTGAAGCCACATCGAAGATCGCACGCTCCCACGTCAAGCCGCGAATTGACTTTCTGAAGTCCGTGATCGCCGAGCTACTCCCCGATGACACTCCGGAAGTCGAAACGTACATGATGGTGACCAGCGTGATCGGACAATGCATGCATTTTAAGTTCGGCCGCCAGATGGATCGTTTGGTGATCCCGAAGACCGAATATCGCAAGTTCACCATCCCGCGTTTGACGGAACACATCCTTCGTGTGACTTTGGCTGCGATTCACGACCGAACCGTTGGTTCAAAGCAGATCGAAGCCGATGAGGATGTGTCGCGAGTTTAAGCTTTAACGATTTGTTAAGAACCTGTTCTTAGTTTGCGTAGTCCGTTGGAGATTCCCTTTGATGGATATTCGCCCGCCCCGAAAAGCCTCTCGAAATCGATGGCTTGGGATTCCAAGTTGGGCGATCAGTACCGTTCTGCATGCACTGCTTTTGCTCCTTCTCGCCCTGATTGGTTTTTCCGATCTTGGAAATTCGCTTGTGTATTTGACAGCAGAGCTGGAGAGTCCATTCGACGGCGGGACGGAGTTGCTTGAGTTTCATATTGATTCTTCGCCGGCGTCAGACGAGCCTCCCAACGAAAATTTTGAATCAGAGTCGATCGTTCCAACACCGATCACCGTCGAGTCTTTTTCATTGGTAGATGATCGGCATCCGATGGCTGACATTACGATAGCAGCGAATACGACGGTCCCCTCACTGAGCGTAGCTGTTGCAGGCTCGCTCGGACACGTCTTGTCGATGCGTCCGCTTTCCGAATCGCTGAGCGGCAGGAGCCTCGATCTGCGTCAAGAATTGCTTGTGAAGAATGGAGGCAGCAAAGAAAGCGAACAAGCGGTTCAGCGGGCATTGATGTGGATTGCCGCTCACCAAAGCAATGATGGTGGTTGGTCCTTTGCGCATAGCCAATCCTGTGATGGAAAGTGCGATGCGAATGGCCGTTTCGCCACCTCACGCAATGGAGCGACTGCAATCGCACTTCTACCGTTCCTGGGAGCAGGCCACACGCACAAATCTGGAGCGTACACGGAAACAGTTGACAAGGGCTTGAGATTTTTGGTCGCTCACATCAACCGCACGGCTAGCGACAAATCGATACCCGAGAACCTTGATGAATCGTGGTACGAGCAAGGAGGCACGATGTATTCGCATAGCTTGTCGACCATTGCGCTATGTGAAGCGTATGCAATGTCAGGCGATTCTTTCTTACGCCCCTTCGCTCAATCCGGACTTGATTTTCTTGTCAGATCGCAAAACCGCCTGGACGGCGGATGGCGATATGCGCCCGGCGCACCAGGCGATACGTCCGCTGTCGGATGGGCGGTCATGGCATTGAAAAGCGGCAAGATTGCAGGACTAAGTGTACCCGACGATACATTCGCACGGACAAATCGTTTTCTCGATCGAGTCAGCTCCGGTCGCGGTACCAGCTATGGCTATATGGCTCCAGACAAAAACCCACACGGGCTCGCCGCCACGACTGCGATCGGCGTTTTGTGCCGCATGTATCACGGCTGGCAAAAGTCGGACGAACGTCTAACTCGCGGAGTCAACGCCATTGCGAAGATGGGACCAGACATAGACCGCGTCTACTACAACTATTACGCAACACAGGTCATGCACCACTTTGGCGGAGAGCGATGGGAGAAATGGAACAACGCCACGCGCGACGCGGTAATCCACGCTCAAATCAAAGAGGGACACGCTTCAGGAAGCTGGACGCCGAATCAAGATTTGGACGGAACCGCAGGAGGTCGTCTCTACGCGACTGCGATGGCAACCATGATTTTGGAAGTCTACTATCGTCATATGCCGCTCTACACTGACTCAGCCGTAAACGACGATTTCCCACTTTAGGTAAACACTTGTTGAAAGAGTGGCATGGAAATACGTCTCGTTCGTTGCCAGCTACTTTCGTCCAATCGAGGCGATATGCCGGGCGAGGGTGAACAATCGATGTAGTTCGCCGGAGAGGGTGACATTCTTGCCGGTGCGAATCTCGTCACGATAGACTGGCTCGCCGAGCGACTCACCGATCTGTTCTCGAGGCTGCTTTTCGATGACTTGTCCGGCAGCCGGTGACATTGCCTCTGTCAACAAAACGGCAATCAGCAAGGCGGTTAGCGATCACGCGGCGAACCACGATCAACCTCGGCGATCCCGTGCGTGGCGTACAGCCCACTGGAGCGGCAATCCGTTACTATTTGGGTTCGGATCAAGCATGCTAAGATCAGATGTCACCGCAATGTTTTTGATACAACTTGCGGCAGTCGGGTGAATCCACTTCGCCCGCACAAACAATTCACTGGAACAGAAAACCCAATCCATGAAATCTGACGGAAACCCATCCAACGCACTTCCACCGAGAGACGCGCACAAGCGAGGATTGCACCGAACCATGACCCTCGGTGGGGCATACGCAACTCGCAACTATACCATCAAGCACCTGCAAAACTTGAAAGGAAAAACCGTTCTCACCGAGACGATGCCCTTTACAACGAGCGAGGCTGCGGCGGCTGAAGAGGCGGGAATCGATACGCTCAAAGTCAAGTTTGATCCATTCGATCCGACCAGTGCAATTGCGATCCGAAAAGCAGCGCCCAACACATTCATGACGTTCTGTATCGGGCTGACCAAGATTGCTACCCCGGCTGAAGCAGTCCGTGCGGGCTTCGACGCCATGGAAGCCGGCGCGGATGGAATCATGTGCCAATGGGGGCCTGAATTCATTCGAGCTGTTTCTAACGTTGGCATTCCGGTTCAAGCACACGCTGGTCTTGTACCCCGCTTGAGCACTTGGACTGGAGGCCTGAGGGCGGTCGGAAAAACCATTGAAGAAGCACTGTGGGTATTCAACCAGATTCGGTCCTTTGAAGAAGCAGGAGCCTGGGCGGTTGAAGTTGAAGTCGTACCGGCGGAACTTCTTGCACAAATTTCTAGCCGCACCCGTCTGGTCGTCTCGTCAATTGGCGCAGGCAGTGGCGGTGACATTCAATTCATGTTTGCAGAAGACATCTTAGGCAATCACGCACCTCCCTATCCACGACACACCAAGCAATATCGGAACCTCTTCAAGATGGAGCAGGCAATGCAAGCGGAGCGAGTCGAAGGTTTTCGCGACTATATCACCGATGTCAAAAGCGGAGGATTTCCAGCTCCCGAACATATCGTCAATGCACCTGAAGGATTGATCGATCAGTTTCTTGCCGCAGTTCAGTGCGACCATGACGAGTAACTTCCACAAGCAAAGATGCGTGTGCATGAACGAGTCAACTAGTCCTTGGGCCAATCTGGCAGCTGAAACTTTTTCTTGACGTTAGCGGTGTGCTTGTCATAGTGCTTCTCCATTTGAAGCAATAATGCACCGAGCGAACGCCAGGAAGTTGCTGGTGGCTTCTCGTCCGGCTGAATGTCTTTAAGCAAGTAGGCGTAGCGACGACAGAAGTCATCCACTCTCTGCATGGCCCGTGCTTCATCCTTACCGCTCCAACTACGATTGCGAGCTTCGTAGTCCGCGGGCATTTGCTTTGGATTCCAGTCAGCGACTGGGATACTAGGATCTAGTGCGTGGTAAATCTGCGAGAAGAAAAGCAACTGTCGACCGGCCATGTGTTCGGCGTTCCATCGCGGAGTGTGAGTGCCATCGGACGGTCTGAAGTTCATCTGCTCAACCGACAACTGCCGAAAGACATCTTGTGAACGACGATTGGCTGCTTCCATTCGATCGAACAGCTCTCGAAGTTGCTCCGGCACAGGAGGTGGCGTGTCGAGCAGCAGCGATGCTTCGACGCTTGACTGACCGTTGCTGTCGACGTTCGACTGGCCGATGGCGTGCCCAGACAGAAAGACAAGCAATGATAGGGACAGCGTTAAGGAATGAGTTGACATTGGTGCCTCTCGCGTGCAAAGAGTTGGGAAATGGTGTCACATGATCGCGCGGTGAGTACTGGGCGGCACTGGGATTACGTTGTTGGTCCTGTGCCCACCTGCCGCGAAATCGCACGGAAGGCCTCGATGGCTTCGAACTCCATTTGCTCTCCGTCGTCGATGTAATTGATGTAGGCTGAGTTCTTGGCGATTACCACATGGCGCATCGGATTGACGTAAATGAACTGTCCGTAGACGCCGATGGCCATGAACTCGCCTTCTTCACTTTGAGGAATCCAGAACTGGTAGGCGTAGCCAAGTGCCGGGATGCCATTGTACAACTTGCGGCCCGGCTGGAGGTAGGCGGTGCGCGGGGTCACCGATTCCTGTATCCATTCCGGCCGAAGCAGTTGCTCACCCTTCAGGTTGCGGCCATGATTCAGGTAAAGCAAGCCAAAGCGGGCGTAATCTCGGGTGCGTATACACAAACCGCCAAAGCCCAATTCCGTGCCATGCTCGTCCGTCAGCCAGTGCGAGTCGCCTTCAGGCCCCAGACGCGACCAGAGGTTCTTTTCCATGTAGCTGGCCAACTTTTGCCCTGTAGCCGCTTCTAGCACCATGCCCAGAACCTGGGTGTTGACGCTGATGTAGTGGAATTCCTTGCCGGGCGGGCCGGCCTTCTGCAGCCTGGCGATCCACTCGTTGGTCGAGCGACCGAAGAATATTTCCTGTCCCAATTGGTTGATACCAGAGTCCGTTTTCAACTTGGTGGCACCCATTTGGACCGAGCCTTTTGAGGACTCATGCAGGGCATGCGCCTCAGTTTACACCAGCTTCGGTACTCAAAAGTTCCGGCGGAAAAACTGAGCTACCCACGCCGCACTCACATTTTTCCTGGTCGCGACGAAAGACTCGCTGCGGTTGCGAAGTTTGGTCTGCCGGTACCAGTCGCCGCAACCACGATGACCTGATGTCCTTTGGACGACGACATGGCCCAACTCATTTAGGAAATCAAAAGAAAAATCCGCATTGGGCTTCAGGGGTGAGAGCGGCGTCCTTATAACGCGACGGTCGCAGGTTCGATTCCCGCCACGCCGACTGAAACGAAACAACGACAGCAAACAATTTGGTATTGTGGCAGACAAGGTAATGCATCGGACTCTTAATCCGAGCGATGTGAGTTCCCACTTTTGTCAATACGCACGTCTCTGGTGTAACGGTAGCACAGCTGATTCCAAACCAGCTAGTCAGGGCGTATGAAGGTTTGAGATGTGAAGAGTGAAGTTTGAAAGATCAGACGCAAACAGAATTCACTCCTCACCCTTCACTCTTCAAACTTCCGATGATGGTGCAATTCCATCCGGGACTACTTTCCAATCATGGGCGGTAGATCAGACCAATCGTATACCATCATTCGCAATCGTAATGACTCTCTGCTTGTACAGAGCACCTATCGCTTTCTTGAACTGGCCCTTGCTCATCCCAAAATGATCGAGAATCTGTGCTGGATCCGACTTGTCGTGAAAAGGCGCAAAGCCATCGTGATCGCGTAAGTATTCCTGAATTACTTGACGATAATCGTCGCGGATTTGCAGACCGCTTTTTAGGCTCAAGTCAATCTTTCCGTCTTGGCGAATACGTTTGATATAGCCTTGAATGCTCTGTCCAAAACTTAGCTGTTGATCAACCTCATCCTTGTAAAGCAAACCCCAATAGCTTTGATCCACAATTGCCTTAAAGCCCAATTCCGTACTACTTCCGATAATCAAATCGACGGCCTGTTGCGGACGGAAATCGTGTTCGTCATCTTCCGATACGATCTTGTCAATCTTGGATGTAGCAGCGATCCGATCTTTGTTATCGAGATACAAAAACACGATGTAGGAATTACCGATGATCATTGGTCGATGCTGTTCCGCAAATGGGACCAAGACGTCTTTGTCCAATCCCCAATCTAAGAACGCACCGACCGGAGTGTTGTCTCTGACTTCCAAGTACGCAAATTCGCAAACCTCAGCCTTGGGGGTTTGAGTGGTCGCGACGGGGCGATCTTCCGAGTCCAGGTAAAGAAAGACTTCGACCGAGTCATCAACACTTAGGTTGTCCGGAGCATGCTTTGCGGGGAGCAAGATCTCGCCGAGGTTTTCGGCGTCCAAAAACAATCCGAAGTCAGTGTGCTTGACCACTCGTAAACTATACGTACTGCCGACTTGAATCATGGCTTCAAGGCCTTTTGCGAATGCTTAATCGAAGTGGTTGGTCGAGGTTTTGAATTTGAGACAGACTGACCGTCCCTAGCCGAGTCTGTCTCTGGCTCGACCTCACGACATTTCGGATAGCTTATCACTCGATGCAATTCCTGAGCACCTGGTGACTCGGGCTTCGCCAACGAACACGTAGTCAAATTGCGTTGCTCGTAGAACAGCCATCGTAACTCGGTGTTCTGCAACATTAACCCTTCGCTTGCATGCGCAAAACGTTGGCATCCAAGGGAAGGACGCGGTCGGTCGCGTTCTCCCAAGCGGCACCAATTATCAACGCCTAGATACGCCAACCGGCCGAGCGGTCCGGCTTAAAACCGGATGATTGCAGGTTCGACTCCCTCCCGCTTGTTTACGAAACGGCTCGATGGTGAAACGGAAATCATCTCTGGTTTCTAACCCAGACAGCCTCGTGATTCCATTCGATACGCAAGCTTACAAGGTCAATGTGGATCCAAGTGATTCGAGCCTCAACCTGTCAGCACGCTTGTCGAAATAAGGAGGCGGAGGAACGGACTGCTCGTTGCGTATTTGAGAACATTCAAATAGTCGACCTTCTACGCTTCGCTAGTTGAAGGCGAGAATTTGGGCGAAAGTACATTGGTGCGGTGCACAAGTCAATGTTTGGATTCACGAAAGCAGCGTTAGCAGGCGAGTCTTTCACAATCGCCGATACTTCTTGACTCAAGCATCCGCCCGAACTTCGCGAAGCTCATTAATCGCTGCTGCGGGGCTTTGTTCCTTCGTGATGCTCCGCCTACAATCTGGCAGAACTGGCAAGAACAGTTCACAGAATCAATTATCATTAAAGTACAAGCTGAGCCAATATCGCTATGACGCTGAAAGACAAGATCATCATCGTTACCGGAGCCGCTTCTGGTATGGGACGCGCGGCGACTGAAATGTTGTGCAATGAAGGCGCCGTTGTGTACGCCGCCGACCGGCAACAAGAGACACTCGAACAGGCTTGTTCGACGACGGGTGCTTTGCCCAGCGTGATCGATATTAGCCGTTCGATTGAGTGCGATGAGCTTGTGACACGGGTTGTGCAGGAGCGGGGAAGACTTGACGGAATCGTCAATTTCGCTGGCGTCCTCAAGCGTACTGGGATACTCGACTGCACGGATGAAGAGTTTGACTTCGTCATGGACGTCAACGTCAAAGGTTGCTTCTACCTTTGCCGCGCCGCCGCTCGCGTGATGAAGAAACAGGGTTTTGGCTCGATTGTTAACGTTAGCTCGATTTGGAGTGACGTTGGTGCCGCCGGCGTGTTGGCCTACTGTGCCTCGAAAGGGGCCGTTAGCCAAATCACCCGCAGCGCCGCACTTGATCTGGCTGGCAGTGGCGTGCGCGTGAATGAAGTTCGTCCCGGAGAAACGAAAACGCCCATGCTTGCTTCCGAGCGAGGTCGTTCTCTGACTCAGCAGGAGATCGATGAAAAGCTCGAACAAATTGCTGCCACCATACCGGAAAAACGTCTCGCCGACCCGCGTGAGATCGCAGCGGCCGCACTCTTTCTTCTTTCTGATGCGTCAAGCTACATGCAGGGAAGCGCCATCACCGTCGATGGAGGTTACACGGCATGTTAGACAACAGCTTTTACCGCCCGCTGGGACGCACGGGACTGTACGTTTCACCCATTTGTCTGGGGTGCGATAATTTCGCGAACCCGACATCGGCCGAGGAATCCTCCAGCATCATCAACTGTGCCATCGACAATGGCATCAACCTGATTGATACCGCCAATTCCTACGCCGCTGGACAGAGCGAAGAAATCATCGGTCGTTGTTTGAAGGAAAACGGCCGACGAGACGATGTGATTCTCGCAACCAAAGTTCACTATCCTGTCGGTAACAAAGGGATCAACGATCGAGGCAATTCCCGCAAGCACCTCATCAAGGCTTGCGAAGACTCACTGCGTCGTTTGCAAACCGATTACATCGACCTATACCAAACTCACCGCGTTTGTATGCAGACGCCGTTGGAAGAGACACTCGGCGCGCTGACGGATCTACAGCGGCAAGGCAAGATCCGCTATGCCGGTTCCACAACGTCGCCGTCATGGAAGATCACCGAGTCTTCGATGCTGGCCGAGTACCGAGGCTTTACTCGTATGGTTTCCGAACAGTTGCCTTACAATTTGTTGGACCGCCGCGTTGAGAACGAAATCATTCCGGCCGCTAGCGCCGCGGGGCTTGCCGTATTCGTTTGGTCCCCCTTGGCGATGGGACTGCTAACTGGCCGTTACGACAGCAGCAAGCCGGAATCGTTTGACACGCCACGATTCGGGCGCGGTGGGATTTATGCCGAGCGAATTACTCATCGAGCGGCCGACGCTGGCCAGCAGTTCGTGGGCGTGGCACGCGACTTCGATATCAGTCCCGCCCACCTGGCGCTGCTTTGGGTCAAAGATCAGCCCGGGGTCACGGCTCCGTTGTGCGGGCCCCGAACGTTGGCCCAGTTGGAGGATGTTTTGCCTGTCATGCAAATGAGTTTGACCGACGCGATGCGCCAGCAGTGCGACCAAGTTGTGCCGCCCGGCAGCGCGATCGCCAACTTTCTGAATTCAGCACCCTGGATGAAGGGCCGGATCTTATAGTCATTGCCAACCAGGCGCGTGTCCGTCTTAAGGCGTCTTTTAACGAATTTACGGACTTTCGAGAAAGGCCTGTATTCGCTACCCTCGCCAACGAAGAAGTGACGCAATGTTCACGTCCGATGGGCGTATGGGATTGATGCAGGATGCGAGACTGGAGCGTTGGAACGACAATGAAGAGCTGGTTGCCATGGTGTCTGTTTAGCGTCGTATTCATATTTCCGGGGTGTCGTTCCACAGGAAAATCCAGCCCGGACCTTTCGTCAGAGCTTGCAACGTCGGATGCGGCAACCGCGAGTTGGAAACCACTCACGTTTGTCGACAGGCCTGAACTTCAAGCTGGAACGGGCGAAATGGACGCGGTAGCTGTACCCGAATTCTCGGCGACCGAATCAGGGCTGAAGTATCGGATTCTGCGAAAGTCCGACGGCAAGAAGCCGACGACGGAAAACACAGTAACCGTCAACTATCGCGGCTGGCTCAATAGCGGCAAAGTGTTCGACAGCTCCTATGAGCGAGGTGAACCGACCACCTTTCCCTTGAAAAATGTCATTGCCGGCTGGACGGAAGGAATGCAGCTGGTGGGTGAGGGCGGAATGATCGAACTGTGGGTGCCTTCAAAGCTCGGCTACGGCGAACGCGGATCCCCAGGCTCCATACCTGCTCATTCGAACCTTCATTTCATCGTCGAACTCGTGAACGTCGACTAGCGCTTCGTCAACATACAAACTTAGGGTTGGCATTCGTAACCGGACTCGCAAGGGCTTGTCATTACCCAAGTTGCTAGGACGCTTTTGTGGGAGGGTGATTGTTGCAAGCGGTTTGATTGGAGAGGCTTGATGCTTTGCTTGCAATTTTTCCTGGATTGCCTTGATGTGCCGTCATAGCATCATGAACCTACCAGTCATGAGGTAGCTCCTTTTCCATGGGGCGGCCTCGGTCACGTGAGAGTGCTCGACAATTACAAATGGGTTGAGACTCAGTTTTCCAACAGAGCCGAAAGGAGAGCCGAAAGGGGCCAAGGAAACGGAAAGGGGCCAACTTGGGAACAGGGAGCCGAAAGCAGGAGCCGAAAGGGGCCAGCGGAGCCGAAAGGGGCCAGCCAAAGACGGAGCCGAAAGGGGCCAGCCAAGGACACAGCCGCAAGGGGCCAGCCAAGGACACGGAAAGCGGCCAGCCAATGGATGCTATTGCGAACTGCTAGCTATGCCGCATTCGTTTTAGGAATCGTGACTTCAGAAAGGCTGTCCGCATCATCAATCCGGCCTCAGCTCGACGTGACACCGCTTAAACTCGACGTGTCAGCGCAGCACGCAACGCAGAAGCTGCATAAAAGCGATCCAGGAGATCGGCTGACTAGACTGCCGACATGCCGAGCGGGTTATCGGGAGCACACAGCCATCGCTGGCCGCTACGAATCGCTTCCTGAGCCAGGCTCTCCGGCGTCCCAGCCGCGCGTTTGAACACGCGTCCGAACTTCTGCACCACATCACACCAAGCCCGCGCATCCAAACCGATGCGACTGAGGATCGGCGCCAAGTGATCCGGAATCACTCCCACCTTGTCGCGACGCAATTGCCGACCAGTCCAATCCAACAACTCAAGATAGCGTCCCATCGACACACCCAGAAAACCTTTCACGCTCGCTCGACGGCCTGATTCATCCAAGCACGGCCCCACCGGATCGTCCTTTTCGTTGATCTCGATCGGACTCATCCAGCCACTACGACGGCGACGACGACTCCGCTCCCAATCATGCGTGCTCACGCGAGTCCGATCCTCACGCTCCGCCAAATCATCAATACGATCTTTGGCGCCCGTGAACTCGCTCGTCTCTGGCGTCTTCGCGATCGCAGCACGGATCGGATTCAAGTCAACATACGCCGCACAAGCCAACAAACTCGCTTCATCAAGAAGTAATTGCAGCCGATAGCGACCTTCCCAAA
>JBGTAI010000203.1:0-13294 GCA_041749955.1 Pirellulaceae bacterium
TACCAGTCGAAGAGTTCCACAAGCCACCGCCTTCTTGACCGGCCACGTTGTTCTGAACCGTGCCGCCATTGATCGTCGTTGTCCCGGCGCCAGAAACATGCAAGCCACCGCCATTCACGCCGGCGGTGTTCCCATCAGCAATGGTTGCGCCGCCAAGCGTGACGTCGGTCAGCGTCAGCGTGCCTGCATTGTTTTCGATCCCACCACCAGCCCGATTCGCAGCATTGCCACTGATGGTGCCGCCGGTGATGCTCAGCGTCGCGCCGCCAGAAACTAGAATTCCGCCGCCGTCTGCTGTCCCGGTCGCTGTTGCGGTGTTGCCAGTGATCGTCGTGCCGGTGATTGTGTTGTTAGCACCCGCTTCAATCAAGATCCCGCCACCGCCGTTTCCAGCTAACGTCGCTGTGGAGACGTTGTTGCTGATGGTTGCGCCAGTGATGGAAAGCGTACCGCCGACATTGAACACGCCACCGCCACCCTGTGCCGTCGCTGCGTCGTCTCCGTTGGCGGTGTTACTGTCGATGAGCGTTCCACCCACACCACTGGTTTGGATCGTCATCACGCCAGTGACAGAGTTCCATAATCCGCCGCCTTCTTGACCGGCCACGTTGTTCTGAACCGTGCCGCCATTGATCGTCGTCGCCCCGGCTCCAGAGACATGCAAGCCACCGCCATTCACGCCGGCGGTGTTCCCATCTGTAGCGGTTGCGCCGCCAAGCGTGACGTCGGTCAATGTCACTGTGCCCGCATTGTTTTCGATACCGCCACCAGCGCGGTTGGCAGCATTACCACTGAATGTACTTCCGTTGATCGTGACACTGCCGCCGAGGGTAAACACGCCGCCGCCGTTCCCGAGGACGCCGCTGGCACTATTGCCACTGATGACGGAGTCAACAATTGAAACCGTCCCGCCATTGTTGTACAGAGCTCCCCCACCTCTTGTCGTACCCGTTTCTGTGGCTTCGTTATTTGAAAGCGTGACGGTGTCGAGCATGAGTATTTGGTCAGTCGATACGAAGATTGCTCCACCATCACCCGCCAGGCCATTTGTCAACGACAAGCCAGTAATTGAGACGGTGTTCACGATCGACGCGTCACTATTTGCGTCGATAGAGAAAATGCGAAACGCATCATCCCCACTAATCGTCACTGTCGAAGCTGCTCCAAGTGAAATCGCAAGTGAATCTGTTATTGACAATTGGCTGGTAAGAACAATCGTCGACAGTCCGTCCGCAAAGGTGATCGAATCAATTGCTCCAGGTCCTGCCTCACCAGCGACCGCGATGTCCGCGTTGATCGCTACATTTCCATTCGCAGACAGGATGGCTTCACGCAAGCTGACCATTCCGTCAACGGCAACTACATCGTTCGCGGTATCAACAATGTAGCCCGTGAGAACAATTCGATTCTCCAGGCGTTCGCCCAATAGTCTGCAAAACCGCGACCGCTTTTTCGGACTGGACGCTCTTTTTGCGACGTTTCGTGATTCAATACGAGACTGATTCAACTTCAAGCGAGATGGTCGAAAGTCAAACATGTTGTTCTCCACGGTGCAGACTGATTTTAAATCAATGCAACAAATGAGGTTCTGAGAAGAGATCGCGCTGCTTAATGTAACGCTACCGCTTTTCGTTGTTTTGCATAATTACGGAACAGTTCACGGTAATTTTTGACTTATGCCAAGCAAACGACATGCCATGAACGCTTAAACACCACCAAGTGCTTGCCTTGCGTGTCTTTCAACAACGTATGTTTCGATGAGCATGATTGTTAATCAAGAAAAGATGCGAGATGTCCATGAGTGACCCTCGAATCTTCACCAATCAACTAGTCAGAAGTTTCTTGCTGTGCAGCGAAAGAGCGTCGCTGAAACATGAGTGCAACTCATCAGTCCAGGTCGAACAGATTAGCCTACAAGTTCTTTCAGCACGTGTGCTTTTTCGACGCCTGTAAGTTTTACGTCGAGGCCTTGAAAGCGAACCGAGAGTTTTTCGTGATCGAGGCCTAGTTGATGCAAGATTGTGGCGTGTATGTCGCGAACGTGACAAGGTTTGTCGATCGGCGAGAAACCAAACTCATCGGTCTCACCATACACCGTCCCAGGTTTGAAACCGCCTCCGGCGAACCACATCGTGAAGGCATCGATGTGGTGATTGCGCCCAGTGGACTCGCGAACTTCACCCATGGGCGTACGCCCAAATTCGCCGCCCCAAATGACGAGCGTCTCATTGAGAAGTCCACGCTGTTTCAGGTCGCGAATAAGGCCTGCTGTCGATTTATCAATCTCTTTGCAGATAGCTGGCAAATGGGTCTCTAGATTTTCCGTTGGACCGCCGTGGTGATCCCAATTCGTATGGTAGAGCTGGACGAAGCGTACTCCACGCTCCACTAATCGCCGCGCCAGCAAACAGTTTCTGGCGTAACTTGATTCATTGGCATCCTTGATCCCGTATAGGTCGAGAGTCTCAACACTCTCATCGCTTGTGTTCATGAGTTCCGGTGCACTCGATTGCATGCGATACGCCATCTCATAGGCATTGATTCGCGTGCCAATTTCCTGGTCACCCGTTTCGGCGAGTCGCTTTAAATTCAACTCGCGAAGCGTGTCAACCAATTGGCGTTGCTGGTGTGCGGTAACCGAATCCGGCGTGGACAAATTCAGAATCGGGTCACCTTGATTGCGTAAAGGAACACCTTGATAGGTCGTCGGCAATACGCCACTACTCCAGTGGATCGCGCCGCCTCGTGGGCCACGCGGACCGCTTTGCAGCACGACAAAGCCTGGGAGATTGTCGCATTCACTGCCTAGTCCATACGTCGTCCATGCACCAAGACTTGGTCGCCCGAATTGGCCCGTGCCGGTATTCATGAACAACTTGGCCGGAGCGTGATTGAACAAGTCGGTACTACATGTCTTGACGATACTTAAGTCATCAACGATTTCGGCTGTGTGAGGCAGATAATCGCTCACCCATGTTCCGTTCGCACCGTATTGTTTGAAGGTCGGGCGAAAGCCAAGAAGATCCGTTCGGTGGCTGCTGCTCATGAACGCAAATCGTTTGCCTTCGACGAAGCTCTCTGGAATTGGCTTGCCGCTCAGTTCATTGAGTTTGGGTTTATAGTCAAACGTTTCGAGCTGAGACGGCCCGCCAGCCATGAACAAAAAAATGACGTTCTTTGCTTTGGCCGGGAAATGGGCAACTCTCGGTTCAAGCGGATTCGTCATCGGGCCCGTCGGGGCGGCGCCGAGTTTCGACTCGGCGAGAAGCGACGCCAAGGCGATCGAACCAATGCCCATCGAGCATTGGCTGAAGAAATGCCGACGAGTGGATTCGAGAAGTGTGTGTGTTTCGCTTCGCATGGTCGTTATTCGCGGTTGATTGTTTCGTCGAGATTCAATAACGCCCGGGCTACGCCGAGGGTGTCCAACTGGTTCAGTAAAGCGAGTTCTTCTTCAGTGGGGCGTCGGGATGTGCAGCGCTGGAACGCGGCTTCAACTCCGTCTTTTTCGATGTGTTTCTCGAGTGATTGAGCAAACTCATAAAAGCCAGTGTCATTCAGAAGTGTAAGGGCTTGAAGCGGTGTGTTGCTTCGGATTCGTCGCGTGCAACTGCTCTGGCCATCTGGGGCGTCGAATACGTTGAGCGATGGGGGCGGTGTGGCGCGGAACACGAACGTGTACAGACCGCGTCGATAACGATCGTTGCCCGTGCTGGCGTTCCACTTACGATTCGTTTGCCCCAAGCCCATGACGCCATCGGGTATCGGAGGATAAACCGGCGGGCCACCAATCTCGGGCGAAAAGAGTCCACTTGCAACCAAAGCGACGTCACGCACGATTTCCGCATCGAGTCGCAGTCGATTTTGCCGTCCAAGAAGTAGGTTCAGCGGATCTTGGTCGTTCAATTCCGATCTGGCGTTCGAGCTTTGTCGATATGTGTGCGAGGTAACAATCAAGCGGTGTAGTTCTTTTAAGCTCCACTTGGATTCGCGGAACTCGATGGCAAGCCAATCAAGCAGTTCTGGATGAGTAGGCGAGCTGCCTTGCAATCCAAAGTCGCTGTCCGTTTCAACCAGACCTCGGCCGAAATATTGTTGCCACACGCGATTCACGATCACTCTCGAAGTCAGCGGATTCTCTGAAGCCACGATCCATCTCGCTAGATCTAATCGGTTCGGCGATTGACTCTGCGGTTCAAACGGATGCAATATGGACGGCGTATTCGGCTGCACCTCGTCGGCTGGCCGAGTGAAGTCGCCCTTGATGAAAACGGTTGTCTTGCGAGGTTCCGATTTCTCCGAAAGCACCATCGTGGATGTGCCGCGACCAAGCTCCTTTTCGATCGCGGCAATGCGGTCTTGCCACCGCATGATTGTCGAGCCTTCACCAAGTAACTGACTAGCCTCCAACAAAATTAGCTGGTGCGAAAGCTTGCGTTTCTCCTTTGCAACTTCAATTGCCTTGAGTGTTTCTTTGCTAAGCGACGACTTCGTTTCATCGTTGAGGTCGCTTTCCCAATCAGCAAGCGCTTTCGAGTGTTGGTCGACGAGAGATTGCAGGTCTTTTTCAACTTGCTTCTTTTCGCCCATGAGAGAGGCCGCATCAACGTCGCTTGGAAAAACCTTCAGTGTTGGTTCGTCTTGGTTGTTTAAGAATGCAAAGAGCTGATAGAACTCTTTTTGCTTGATGGGGTCGAATTTATGATCGTGGCATTGAGCACAACCGACGGTAAGTCCGAGCCAAACGGTGCCCGTGGTTGCGACGCGATCAAAGACGCTATCGATTCGGAACTGTTCCGGGTCAATGCCACCTTCTTGGTTGATTTGGGTGTTGCGGTGAAAGCCAGTGGCAATCTTCTGGCTTTCCGTTGCCTGGGGCAGCAAGTCTCCAGCCAATTGTTCGATCGTGAATTGATCAAATGGCATGTCACGATTTAAAGCATCCACGACCCAATCGCGGAACTTCCAAATCTCACGAGGCGCGTCAATGGAGTAGCCGTTGCTGTCTGCATATCGAGCTTGATCGAGCCACCATCGCGCCCATCGTTCGCCGTAGTGTGGACTCGCAAGCAATCGATCAACCAAAAGCTCATAAGCCTCATCCGGGCCGATTGCCATCGCTTTTTCAAACTCAGTGATTTGCTCAATGGTGGGCGGCAGCCCCGTGAGATCGAGACTGACGCGGCGAATCAACGTCGCTGGGTTAGCTAGCGCGGATGCAGAAACACTTTTGCTTGCTAGCTCCGCCTGGATAAATCGATCGATTGGATGGCTGACGTTTTGGATCGCAGGTGGTTCAACTCGCACGGGCTGAACAAACGCCCAATGCGTCTGATACTCTGCGCCCTCCGCAATCCACTGACGGATTTTTTCGATTTGTTCGCTAGTCAGCTTATGGCCGGTCTCTGGGGGCGGCATCACTTCGTCATCGTCAGTCGACAGGAGGCGGTCGACAAGGGAGCTTGATGAGTCGTCACCGGGTACAATGACTCCACTTTCATCCACGGAGCCCGAGTATGTATCCAGGCGTAAATCCGCTTCTCGCGACTTTTCATCGAAGCCATGGCAGGAGAAGCAGTTCTCCGAAAGGATCGGCCGAATATCTCGGTCAAAACTGATTTTCGCATTCTCGGCACCGCTAGTCGCATGCAATGGCAGCGAAGCAAGCGAGAGAGATAGTAGAGATAGTAGCGTGAGAGTTCGAATCATTGTCACAGGGGCTTTCCGACATAAACAAAGCTCGGCCGACCTAAAAGCACATTCGCCTGAGACATGATAACTGATCGGGCAAATCGATGGACAGATTTTTGGCACTCTCGTTCTTTAGGATTCAAATTCGGGATTCGCGAAATTCCTGTGATTTGGCGTTTCGAAGCAATCCAATGGTCGCGAACCTGAATAATTTACCGTCCGAAAAAAAGGCGGCTTCGAGAATTCGGTCGCGAAGATCTCGGCGTGGTGGAATTGCTCATCGGCTGAGTGCCGAATGACAGCCCGTAGCCGTAACTGGGGACTGCGCCGTAGTAAAAGCCGTCTTGCTGTGTGTTATAAGTGATCGTGGGTGTACTTTGGCCAGCGCCTCGATACGCCTGGGGACTTACTCGGTCGTAGGCCCTAACGCGTGATTGTGGCGCAACAACGGAATAACCGTTCTGCGACAGTGACTGTTGCGGCGAATACTGCCGAAGGGGCTGTGGGCTCACATTCATTCGATTTGAAGCGGCATTTCCGTATCGGCCGTTGCCGTACACAATGACGTTCTGCGCCAAGGCAAAGCTCGTGCTAACACTCAGGAATGCTAAGAGCAGTAAACCGCTCAAAAGAATACTGCGTAATCGTTGTTTCATCATTCGTGCCAGAGGTTAGGGGATTCGGATTCCGAAGGGGTCACGTGACTATCGCTTGACCGACTCTTACGCAATGCAATCGCCATGCCAAAGCGATGTCACTCTATTTCTCATGAGTGATGCAATACAGCTTACTCAAGGTGCGAATCAACAGTCGTCCGCTAGCGATACTTGGCGTTGCGATGCACAGCTCATCAATCGAGTTTGTGGTGAGTACTTCAAATTTTGGCCCTGCTTTGACGACGTAAGTCAGCCCATCTTCATTCAAGCAAAAAAGTTTTCCGTCGTAAGCCCACGGCGAAGAGGTGAATGAACCGGAGGGTGAGAAACGCTGTTTTCCATAGATCTCATTGCCGCTTTTGGCATCGTGGCAAGTGATGAATCCTTGGTCATAGACGGTGTAAAGATAATCGCCGTAAACAATTTGGGACGTGTTGTACGGTGACGCTTGCGCTTGGTACCACTTGATAAATGGATTGCTCGCGAATTGGGAATTCGGGGCGAGGTTGCCACTGCCACCAGGAAGCACAGCGAACGTCGGGCGATGTGCATCGCCGACATAGCCCGAGGCGAGATAGCACATTCCATGCGCAGCAAACGGAGACGGAATGACAAGCACAGACATGTCACCGTCGAACTCCCAAAGTAACTCACCGCTGAGCGAGTAGCTGCGATTCTTGTTTCGGCCCGTTACGACGATCTCCGTACGGGCTTCTGTTTCCCATACAAGAGGCGTAGCCCATGAGTGCGTTTCATCACGGTGGCTTCTCCAGTTCTCCTTGCCTGTCTCTGCATCGAACGCAGCGATCCAGGAATCCTCTAAGTTATCGTATACAACGAAAACCTGTCCGTCATGAACAACAGGCGACGACGCAGCTCCGTAGTCCAAATTCGTTTTCTTTGGTTCGATGTCGTGCGTCCACAATTGCTTGCCATCAAGGTCAAAGCAGTACAAGCCAACGTCACCAAACAGCACATACAATCGTTCGCCATCTGTCGTCGGAGTCTCTGCTGCATAAGAACTCTTGGGATGCCGTGGCACGACAGGGCGTCCGCTCTTTACTTCGCGCTTCCACAGTTCGTTGCCGCTCTCCAAGCTAAAGCAATACACCATCCAATGGTGGATCCCTTTTTCCGGATCGCGAACTCCTTTACCAAGATACAGCCCCTTTTGCGGTTGGGTGTTTGGCTCATCGGAAACTACGGAAGAGACAAAAACTCGATCACCAACAACAATCGGGCTTCCCCAGCCTTGGCCTGCTACGTCAATCGACCAAGTCACATTTTCTGTTTTCGACCAAGATGTCGGCAATCGAGGGTCGTCCTCTACAACACCCGTCGCATTCGGACCTCGAAAGCGAGTCCAATTCGCATCGTCAGCCTGAACAGAACCAAGGACGACTGTCGCTAGCATTACAGGTGCAAGCCAATTTGCCGGGCGACAAGATTTCATTGTAGGAGAGCTCAATACGGGTGTGACCAGCGATCCGCCGGTGTTTTGGTTGGCACAGCTGCACATCAAGGCGACGACTGGCGAACCGACTGATACTGGCGCATGGAAAATGAAGTCCGCTGCACCCATCTCAACCGAAACTTGCTTAAAGGATACACACCGCACATACTTGCCTGCTAGCCAGCGGAACGTCGGTTACACCCGGCCCCAAGAGCGGCGAGTCTGGACTTCTGGGGGCAGCCCGTCAGGCCTTAATAGGTTGCTGGTGTATTCACCGAAGGAGATGGGGTTCCCGTGGCTGGAGCGACAACGGACTTTCCTGGTTTTGGCGTTTGTCGGCGCCAACCGAGCAATCCACGATTTTGGATCAGGTCAGCCACTTCGACGGGCACATGCTCAGTCCAACCAAATTCACTGGCTTGAATCTGTCGCAACACGTCACGCGAGAATGTCTTCAAATGTCGTGAATCATAATTGTCGAGTTGCTCGATCCCACCTTTCTCGACAAGGTACTGATAAAGGCTTCGAATCTCTTGAGGGATGCTTAAGTTTTCCACCGTCGTCATCTCGCCGGTTTCTCGATTCAAAAGCGGATAGATGTACAATTTCAAGTCGTTCTTGAACAAGCGGCCAAACGACTCGAGAATACCGCCATCGAGCTTGGTGTAATACTTCTCATCGAACAAATCGTACAGGCTGCCGGCACCCATCGTGATGCCGATCTTCTTCTTGGTGTATCGAGCCAAATACGCTGCGAGTCGGTAATATTCAAAATAGTCTGAAATGAGCACGGTCATTCCGGAAGCAGCGAGGATATCGACGCGAGCCAGGAAATCTTGCAAGTCGATATCGCCATTGGCTTGCAGATTACGCATCGTGATCTCAGCCAACGTGACGACTTGTTCGCCTTCGACGTCGGGTTCGCATTGGAACTTTTCTTGTGCTGCACGCAACATGTCAAGGTTGACATGCGTGAGAGGACGGAAGCTGCCTCGTTCAACGAGGATGGGCTTCTTGTAGAGCACTTCACTTGGTTGGAGCACTTCGCCCGAAGCCGAGAACATCGCAGCACTGCTCAACCCGAGCTGTACCAATCGTAAACTCATGACGCGATTGTCAACGTGACGGAACGCGATGCCAGAAAACTCGATCATATCGATCTCGATACGGCGAGTACTGAGATTGTCCAGCAATGACTCGATCAATTGATCTGGTTCGTGATTGAGGAAGAATGCACCATAGATCAGATTCACACCGACGATGCCGAGTGCTTCCTGTTGCAGTGCGTTCTCGGTATCGAGCATCCGCACGTGAAGGATGATTTCGCTGTCTTGGTCGCGTGGGTGAGCTTGGAATCGAATGCCCATCCAACCGTGGCATTCGTTGGTTCCATGGAAATTGCGAGCGGAAACGGTGTCCGCGAACGCAAAGAATGACGTGGTGTCACCGCGGCTTTCTCGAAGTCGCTCGAGATTGAGCGAGTGTTCGTGGTTGAGCATGTCTTCAAGACGTTTGCGACAAACATAACGATCGCAGTGACCGTAAATCGCATCGCTGACGGACATGTCGTAAGCTGACATGCTCTTTGCGATCGTACCGGCAGCCCCGCCAACACGGAAAAACCATCGGACGACCTCTTGGCCTGCACCGATCTCGGCGAACGATCCATAACGACGCTGATCGAGGTTAACAGCGAGTGCTTTACGTTCGGTCGTTGGTCGAGTTGAGGTCATGCCCATGTATCCTGTCGAGAACTGCGAATCTATTTTGCCGAGTAGATATGGACTACGCTGAGTCGTTGGGCTGGGCAAAACAGTTCAATTGAGCAGGATTTGCTGGATTTTGCCTTTTCACGCCGCCAGACTCGGCACAATCGGAATGTCAGCGTGATTGCGCGAGCAGCAATGGGCTAGCTACTCGTTAGAACTTGCGGGTCACGGAAATACGTTTACGAGGGATGTCGACTTCAAGGACTTTGACTTTGACGAGATCGCCGACCGCGACGACTTCGTTGGGATCTTTAACGTACTCGTTGGAGAGCTGGGAGATGTGGATCAGACCGTCTTGGTGAACACCGATGTCGACGAAGGCGCCAAAATGAGTGACGTTGGTGATCACACCTTCGAGTACGAGTCCTGGCTTGAGGTCGTCCATCGAATTTACAGTGTCATCGAACTTCACCACTTTGAATTCGCTGCGCGGATCGCGTCCAGGTTTGGCTAGCTCGGAGATGATGTCAACAATCGTTGGTATGCCGAACTGGTCGTCGACGAAGTCATCTGGACGCAACTTTTGGCTGAGTGTTGCGTTTCCAACCAGACTCTTCGTATCCGCACCGAGTTTCCTTGCCATTCGCGAAACAACGGGATAGCTTTCGGGGTGCACGGCGGAATTGTCGAGTGGTTCGTCGCCGCCTCGGATGCGAAGGAATCCAGCTGCTTGCTCGAAGACTTTCTTGCCAAGCTTGGGGACTTTGGTCAGTTGCTTGCGACTCGAGAATCGGCCATTCGCGTTTCGATATTCGACAATGCTTTCGGCAAGCTTGGGGCCGATGCCAGCGACGTGTGAAAGCAGCGGCACGCTTGCCATGTTCAAGTCCACACCCACATGGTTCACACAAGACTCAACCACTCGATCCAGGCACTTGCGAAGCTGGGTCTGGTTGACGTCGTGTTGGTATTGGCCCACGCCGATCGACTTGGGGTCTGTTTTGACTAGCTCGGCGAGCGGGTCTTGCAGACGTCGAGCGATGCTGATGGCTCCGCGAACGGTGATGTCGAGATCGGGGAACTCTTTCCCAGCCAATTCGCTGGCGGAGTAGATCGACGCACCGGATTCGCTCACCATGACTTTGGTGATTTCCAGTTTGTGTTCGCGGATCAGACCCGCGACAAAGGTGTCTGTCTCGCGTGATGCAGTGCCATTGCCAATCGCGACGAGTTCGACGTTGTGCTTGCGAATTAACTCCAAGAGTGTTCGGCCAGCGGCCACGGTATCGGACTTGGGCGGCGTGGGATAGATCGTGGTGTTGGTGAGGAATTTACCCGTCGCGTCCACGACAGCAACTTTACAACCAGTTCGAAATCCAGGATCGATGCCGATGGTCACTCGAGGACCAGCCGGCGCGGCCATCAACAGCTCTCGCAGGTTTTTTCCGAATACTGAGATCGCTTCCTCGTCCGCTTGCTCCTTGAGCCGCTGCATCACGGTCGACTCGGTCGCCGGCATCAGCAATCGCGTGTAGCAGTCCTCCACGGTTTGGACGAGTTCGGAATAGAATTCGAAGTTGCGGTTGTGTGCGAGCTTGGGTTTCAGTTCCCTCAGGACTTGTGTCTCGTCCATTTCGACGCCGACTTTTAACACGCCTTCGGATTCGCCACGCATCATGGCGAGCAATCGGTGGGAAGGGATTTTGCCGACGGCCTCTTTGTGGTCGACGTACAATTCGAATTTGCTGGCTTCGTCTTTCTTGCCGCGTTTGACTTGCGACGAGACGAGTCCATACGATTGTGCTTGCTTGGTCATCCACGTTCGGGTCTCAGCATTCTCCGACCACTGCTCGGCGATGATGTCGAGCGCGCCTTGCAATGCCGTGTCGGTGTCCGGAACGTCCTTGCTCGTGTCGACAAACGCTTTGAGCGTGTCTTGCTTGGATCGCCCAAGCGAAGTCTGTGTCAAAAGAATGTCGGCCAGCGGCTGAAGGCCTCGCTCGCGAGCAATCGTTGCTCGGGTGCGTCGCTTTGGTTTGTACGGCAAGTAGATGACTTCGAGCGTTTGTAGGTCGCTGCAATCTTCGATTTGCTTGCGTAGAGCAGGCGTCAAAAGTCCCTGTTCGTCGATGGTTTTCAGGACGGTGACTTTGCGGGCGGCTAATGCCTTGGCTTTTTCTACAGCGTCTTCGATTGCTCGGAGTGCGATTTCGTCGAGACCGCCAGTCGCCTCTTTGCGATAACGCGCGATAAACGGGATCGTGTTCCCGGCGTCGAGCAATTCGATTGCTGCGAGTACTTGTCGAAGCGGAATTTGAAGTTCTGAGGCGATGGCTTTGGCGGTCGTTTCCAAGTTGAATCCTTTCTTGAGCGGAGCTTTCGATCGAACAAACAGGCAATTCAGAACTAGGTTAGGGAGTGCCGTTCTTGAAGTTCTGTTGAAGATCGGTGAGAAGAAGTCCAAAGACAGTTTCCCTCTCGCGATAGACGAAAGGGAGGTTGCAATGCGTATTGTGCGCCAAAACGACGGCAAGACCTAGCGGATATGGATTTACTCCCGCATGGTGGCTGACATGGTTGTTCTCCGTTACGCTTGATAGCTCTTGCCTTGCGTAGGTAGCAAGAAATGCCTTTCTGACGAGGGACGTGGACGTGTCGCTATATGTTGGAGTTGATGTCGGCGGAACGACGAGCACGGTTGCTGTGGGCGATTCTGAACGACGTGTGCTGGCGATTTCGGATCAATTTGCAACTCGCTCGGAAGATGGGCCGGACGCGACGATTCACGACATCGTCGCGGCAATATTGAGAGAACTCTCGAGCTTAGGGGCGACGGGGAATGACGTCACTGCGATTTCGTTGGCGACGCCTGGGCCAGCAACGGCGGACGGAGTGCTTCTCAAGACGCCGAATTTGAACGCTTTGCTTTGGAACCAAGTCCGGATTCGTGAGCGTTTGGAATTGGCGTTTGCGAAGCATGTGGATGGTGTTCCCGTCACGTATATCGGCGACGGCCAGGCGGCTGCGTTGGGTGAGTTTGCGGTGCGGACGGGACAGATCGATTGGCCGGATTGCCCGACACCGCAGAAACACGACTCATTCGATTCGCTTTTCATGGTCGCCGTGGGGACTGGCTTGGGCGGCGGCGAAGTCCGTGATGGATGTACGGTTCGTGGTTGCCAAGGCCGCGCCGGACACGCGGGACACTTGATGCTACCGGTCGATGCATTTCGACATGATCACGATCGTCAACTGAAGGTCGGCAACGCGTTTTGCACGGCTGAGTCCGCGATATCGCTCACCAGTTTGACGCATCAACTCGAGTATCGATTGGGGCTGGACTGTTGGAAGGATCATCCATTGAACGCACGTCCGGGAACGCCGCGTGATAAAGCGAAACAGCTGCGCGAGTTCGCGTCGGCGGGCGATGCATTGGCTTTGGAGCTTTTGGATGACCAAGCCAAGGCGCTTGGCATCACGTTGCTCATGATCAACTACATCGGTGACTACGACCGTCTTGTGATTGGCGGCGGAATTTGTGAGATGGCGGATGAGGTGCGCGGGCGATACTTGGCGAATGTCGAGCGAGCGTATTACGACCACGCCTTGGACGGGTTTCGAACCACCGCGAGCTTCTCCTTTTCAGTCTGTCGTGATTCCGCATCGGTGGTCGGTTCGCTTCGACACGCATATGGCTGAACGGATCGACGGCGAATGAAGCGTTGAGTTCAGGGCAAATCAGTTTTTCAATCTGCGAAACGTAGGGTGCCGTGGGGGGAACCCCC
>JBGTAI010000204.1:0-8805 GCA_041749955.1 Pirellulaceae bacterium
ATTGCAAAGTGAAATCGCTGCGTGGGCCAAACGCACCAACGAAAAGCAACGCGGCGTCGACTGGCAATTCAAGATCGACGACGCTCGCACAAAGCTAAAGCGTCTCTACCCCCAAATTAAGACTGGATGACGCACTAGCCAGGACAGGTCCTGGCCTACGGTGCAACTCGAGACGAACTGTTCCTACGCCGCAGGAACAGTCGTCGTGGCGAACTGCCGTACTGGAGGCAAAAAGACTCCGCGTTTGCCTGCTTCAACTTTCAACGCTCGCTCAAAAAACAGGAACGGAAGCTGAGGGTTGCGTTTGATAGCGTATTGCTGGACAGCGATCACAAGCTTGAGGTCGAGCTGATTATCACGGACTTTGTTGACGACGAACCGGAGGTAAGCCTTCTGATCCTCGGCGGTCGCTCGCAGCCGATTAATCAACTGCTCTTCCAGTGTCGCGTAACGATCGGGTGTCGTAGACAACACTCGCGGAACCGTAATCTGAGCAGTGGCTGGCTTGCTCGCCGAAACAAGAAAACCCAGCGTGAAACAGACACCGATGACCCAGCGACGACGGGAACTCGGAGAATACGTTATTAACACCATGGCACAAACACTCGCGTAGAAGACTCGTCATCTCAAGACAACGCCCGGACGAATTGCTGGTACCAAGCAACCGCAAGTCGTCGCAAGGGCGGTGCATGTGTCAATCCAGGCAATTTGCGTCAAAGCTGCCGTCGCGATTTCATGCTGTCTGTCCTGGTTGTGGCGATTCTGTGTTCCCGAGCTAGGTCACAGGTCGAGAAAAAGGATTGAACAAAGGCAATCTTTCGATACCGCTACGGCACGAGCCTCGGCGGTGTCCGAATATCCAGACTGAACGCGCGGAAGGATTCGGCGATGAATCGTTGGGTAATAATCGGATCGTTGGCGGGACTGCTCACCGCAGCTACCGGATGCATGCAACATCAAATGCGAGGCGGATGCAACTCGTGTGGAACCTCGGCCTGTAGCTCCGGCAGCTGCGAGAGCAGCTCGGGCAAAGGTATCCTCGGAAAACTCTGTGGCGGAAAATGCGGTTCAGGCTCCTGCAAATCAGGCGCTTGCGGCGGCTCCGGATGTGGTGGCTGCGGACGCACGGGCTGCGTCGCTGGCCCGCTCGGATGGCAACAAGGCGGCCTCGATTACAGCTCGCACCTGCAATCCGGTGCGCTTGGCCATCAGGCCGGACATAACCTACAAAACCAGCCGTTTACCCCTGGTCCGCCAAGCGCCCAAGTCGGCTATCCTTACTATACGGTTCGGGGTCCTCGCGACTTCCTGCTGGATAACCCGCCAACGATTGGCCGCTAACATATCGCCCCGACCCGAACCGAGGGTTGCAGATTTTGCTCTTACGTAGGCCAGGACTTGTCCTGGCGGTCTTGTCACCAGCAAGATGCAATCGCCAGGACAGGTCCTGGCCGACGTCCTGCAGACGCAAAATCGTTCGTGATGTCAAGCAATTGATTTAGTCGTTTCTTCCTCTAACACTGCGGACGCATTTGCCGTGGCATCCGACGTTCGTCTCAAAGAATCGCTTCCCGAGTTGACTGAAAAGATCGTCGCGACTTATACGCCCGACGATGCAATCAACCATCTGGGTCACTGTGCGCTTCCGAGCTACACAGCCGTCGTTGATATCCTGCTGGATTTCAAGGACATTCTGTACCCTGGATATCGCCGCAAGACCGGCTTGCATTCAGGCAACATTCGATATCACGTCGGTGGGCTCGTGGATTCGCTTCACGATCAACTGACCACGCAAATCGCTCGCGCCTTGCGCCACGAGGATCGCGTCACGCACAAGCACAATGATTGTGAGAGCGACGTCGATTTCGAAGCCAAAGGCCAAGCGATGGCCATCGAGATGCTCAAGCGGATCCCGAAACTTCGACGCATCCTCGCGTCCGATGTTCAAGCAGCCTTCGACGGTGACCCGGCTTGCCAAACGACTGACGAAATCGTGTTCTGCTATCCAGGCTTCGAAGCGATCACAGTCTACCGCATCGCACACGAGCTGGTCGAACTCAGCGTCCCGTTCATTCCGCGAATGATGACCGAGTGGGCACACAAACAAACAGGGATCGACATTCACCCTGGCGCGACGATCGGCGATCACTTCTTCATCGACCACGGCACCGGCGTCGTGATTGGCCAGACTTGTGAGATCGGTCAACACGTCAAGCTTTACCAGGGCGTGACGCTCGGTGCGTTGAGCTTCCCCACGGACGCTGATGGCGAATTGATCCGTGGCCAGAAACGTCATCCGACAATCGAAGACCGTGTGGTCGTCTATGCCAACGCGACCATCCTCGGTGGACGCACCGTCATTGGGCACGACAGTGTCATTGGTTCATCCGTCTGGATCACCAAAACCGTGTCGCCGCACACGACCGTGACTCTCGAGAAGCCACAACTTCGCGTTCGCGGTGCTGACAACGGTGTCGTCGATCACGATGTGAATTTCCAGATCTGATTGCGCACTACACCGGGGCCTCATGGCCCCGGCAAAGGTTGTGCCGGCCTCCGGCCTGAAGAATCAATGCGATTGGTAGCGATCTAAAGGAGTGCTGCCGTGCATCGATTCAGCCACCAGCGAAAAACAACATTCCTGTGTTGCTGTTCAACATCACGACGGAGCGTGATGAGTACATTCGAGATGCGACGCTAACATTCGCCTGCTTTACATCTTCGATCGAAGAATCGCGATCGCGCCGCGTTCGGCATTTAATGATAACTTGGCGTGGTCGCGTCGCATTGTTGCGAGTGGATTCAGGTTCGCTTCGCTCATGCCGTCTTTCAATGCCGCGCCAATCGAATGCTGAGTCGCTCCGTCGGCCGTCCAGCCTGGGCCGTACGCCAACAACGAATCGCCTCTCGTCATGTTGAACGTGTTGATCACGCTCTGTGGATCCATGTTCAAACCAAGCGGGTCGGAATTTCCCGTCGTGAGTGGTCGATATCCATAGCGGTTACCAATCATCGCACTCAATTGGCCTGAGGAAGCGATCTCGCCCTCGCCAGTCTCCGGTTGAATGTGTGCACACAACACCGAAATGATCTGGTCACCCGTGTTCGTTTGCCACAACGTGTCACTGATTCGTTGCAGCAACTGCTTGGGCGTGTGACGGTATCCAGCGTGCGCCGTCAGCGCGGTGCGAGCGACGCTTGCGACCATCGCTCCAGTAATCGAGGGGTCCAATGCCTCCGCCATCGCGATGAGAATCGTGCCGTCAGGCAGAATGTCCCACGTGTGCCAACCGACGGCCCAGTCGCTTGGCGATTCGAGCATCCCGTCGACTCCCCAATCATCGGCCAAACGTGTGCCGACCGGCAACGTTCGGTGCTGCCATGCCGCCAAATCACGAACCCATGATTTGGTCTGGCGCTCGAGCAGTGCCGAGGGTGTCGACGAAACCGATGACAATTCACGTGCGACATGCGTTGCCGTTAACCTCGCGGCTGCGGATGTCGCCGAGTCGAATTCTTGTTTGGTGTCGCTGAACAACCAAACGGTTCCGATCGGCAAATCATCCACTTTCACCGAAGCACAGATCGCCGCTTCGGCCGATTCTTCTGGACAACTCCACGTATCGATCGAGCCAGCTTTGAGATCGTCAATCGTGACGACACCTTGCACAAGTGCTTCCAAATCTCCACGGCTTCCGCGAAGGGCTCGCGGCTCGTCTTCGATACGCGACTCGGGCATCCCGTGACTGAAACGCAAACTCAAACTACTCGTGTCTTCGTCGAGCAAGTACAACGCGGCGGAGTTGCAACCACATGCGAGTGTCGCGTCAGCAAGAATGCGTTCGATGCTTTGGGCGAGATCTTCTTGCTTGGGTTGCGAGGAAATCAGTGCGGCGCGAGCGGCGAGTTCAGCGGCTTGTCGTCGCAGCACTCGGCGAGATTTCTTCAAGTCTTCGGTCAGCGTCATCGCGAGTTCAGCGAGTCGACGGGCCTCGCTCTCGCTCGTCATCGGCATGTCGTCGAGATCTTCCGGCATGCACATCGCATCGATCGTGACAGCCGGCAGCAACTGGATGATACCGCTGGATCGATGTTGCTTCGGATCAATTCGCCAACCGGTTGCAGCGGTGTAGGCATTCCAGAAGTTATCGATCGTCGAGGCGATTTTGTTTTCGCGGCCAACCGTGATGCCTTCTGGACGCGTGTCGTCGCCAGCGGATGGTGGTGCTTGGTGCAACCGAAGGTAACCGGGAATCGTCTTATTCACGTGGATATCGCCTGGGAACGTTGGGAGGGTGTCGGCGGCTATCCGTGCCGGTGTATTTCGGTTGGGAAGATCGCAATCAGCGACGTCCCACCATCCGCTAGTTTTTGCCTGGGTGCAACAAACAAAAACAAACTGAAAAGCCGGGTGAATCGACAGGGAGGGTTTGGGAGATGGTCGATTCACCCGGCGACACCGGCATTGATTGGGAGGGTCGTTCCCGGTGCTAGAAGAAAGGATCGGCGAGTCGACCCAGATTAGCTCAGAAGAAGAAGCGGCAAAGTCACCGAAGTTTGCCAGCGTGCATGTGCAACCGCACCAGCCCCAACAACCACTACGAATTCAAACGAAAAAAGCCGAGGCCCCTCTGGAAAGGCCTCGGCTTCGGTGATCTTAACGACTGAGTGTATTAGAAAGATTCGTCACTTAGAACGTATTCAGGCCACGGCACATCACTGCTCTTGCCACGGGGAGTAAGCAATGCTTGATAAACCCGATAATCAACTGAATCGGCAACAAAACGTGTCGCACCATCAGCCATTGCCGTATTCACACCGTCAACGTGAGCTGACGAAGGTCGAGCCAAATCATGGGCATTACCTGCAACCATCTGCAATGTAAAAATCGAATCCGAGACAGTCGCTCCACCACCATTAATGAGGTGTTTTGTGTCTGGAACGACGACTGCGGCGCCACCGGTCGTCGTTGGAGGCGGTGTTAACGACACCAGTTGGGCAGCCTGAGGATCCTCGAAATGCCAAACCATGCCTGTGGTGTACTTGGCTGCTCTGAGAGCATTACGCATTGCAACGGTCGGCATCGCAACCGTTCCCGTGTTGAGTTCACCGGCAGTATTGATGACTGTGAGGGACGTTGTTCCAGTGCCGTCCAGGAAACCTACACGGTGCCATGGCCTTGCTTGGACATTTTCGGCGAAGAGTATCGTCATACCGGTGCCGTCTTTAAAATCTTCTAACGACAGACGCGAGCCTATCTCACCCATCGTCCCGTCGTAGCCAGCAACAAACGCACCATTTCCCTTTTGCTGGGAACTTACCCATGGCTCAATCGCGGTACTCACTCCTGTTCTTGTCGTTGCCATTCCATTGTTTGAGATGTAGCTGTTCAAACCTGCGGTTGCGTCGGTTACCGGATTACTTGGACATTGAAAAATAGCCAAATTGGGTGCGGCATCGGGATGAAAGCCGTCGCCGTCAAACGTACCAGAGGTAGGAGCGAAATCGGTCCCCATAGCTGCGGTCGTAATAACCGGATATCGGTCTTCGTTCCATCGTTCGTAGGTCGGTTGTGCATCGAGCCATGGAAGCAATGCAACGGCCCAGGTGCCAACTTTGGCGTGCGAAGGAATCGTGGCAGCAGGAGCACCGGCGTCAGCAGGATCGACACCGCCCATTCCACCTGGTGCGAATGTACCGAAACTCTGTACCCAACCTGGTAAGGTCTTCTTCGAAGTTGCATGCTGTACAGCACCCAACGCGAAATTCTTCATATTGGTCGCACACTGATTGCGCCGAGCTACTTCTCGCGCCGCATTAACTGCTGGAATGAGCAATCCCATCAGGATGCCGATGATGGTGATCACCACCAGCAATTCGACCAAGGTAAAACCGGAATTTGTTCGTTTCATAGGATTGGCGCTCCAGAGATTAGAAAAGTTGTGAGCGCTTTTAATTAAGCTGCGCTCTTTCGATACAGAGTTTGCTGCATGAATTATCGCAAGTCGAGACCGAAAATGCAAATGACGGGTTTCAGGAACACAAACCCTCCTCGCCTCCGCTCGAAAGACTGTCGTCCTATTGAAACCAACCCAGCCCGCCGCGATAACGCTCTCGGTTGCTCGTCGATAATGCAGCCTCCAGCGATTTTGGCCTCAAATCACCTTAAAAATGCTTGCATTCATGCAGCCAGCCAGCAGATTCGTGCGGACTAAACTGAATTGTCAGACTCGGTAACTCGCTCCCAAAACAGGAATCACCACCACTGGGTGGGTATGCGAGATTTTTCAGATTCCGAATTTTTGAAAGGGCTGCCACTCGGCGCATCGGAGGATCTTGACCAGTATTTTCGAAGAGTCTTGTTTGCTTGCCGTCGAAACCAACTGTCCGCCGCCCGTTCACCCCCCGTTTACCTCTCAACCGCTCGCCGTTTTTGCCTGCGATCACCCAATCGGCATCTTGTCGACGCTTAGCAACTTGTTCTCATCAACCTCGATACCGACCGATCGCGATTGCCACCCCGACTCATGCACCATTCGGACTAAACTAGCGTGTCAGTGATTTATCTCGATTTCAATCGAACGACGCCGCTCGCGCCGACGGCGCTAGAAGCGATGCAGCCCTTTTGGGCGACTCACTTCATGCTGCCGGGCCAGGAGCATCCGCATGCGCAGGCGGTCTCCGAAGCTCTTGAGAGTGCCCGCGAGGGCGTTGCGATGTTGGCTGGATGTGACCCGTTCGAGATCGTCTTTACGGGCGGTGGCACCGAAGCGAACAACCTTGCGGTTCTGGGACTCTGTCGGAAACGAAAACCTGGACACGTATTAGTGTCCCAATTAGAACACGATTCTGTCTTGTCGGCCGCGATGAGCTTAGCCAGCGAGGGTTGGGAAATTGAGGTATTCCCTTGCGAAATCGACGGTGTCGTCGATCCCAACCGATTGGAAAGCTTGCTGCGAAATGACACCCGATTGGTCTGCCTTGTGGCGGCTAGCGCAGTCCTTGGAACTATCCAGCCCGTCCGCGAAGTCGCGGACATTTGCCACAACCGCGGGATCCCGGTGCACTGTGACGCAACCCAGGTTTTCGGCAAAGGTTCCGTCGATGTGACACAATGGCGTGTTGACACTGCATCAATCAGCGGGCACAAATTTTATGGGCCCAAGGGTACCGGTGCCCTCTACGTTCGACGTGGGCTACTGCTTGCTCCGATTCTGTACGGCGAGACACGCGAAATGGGACTGCGTCCTGGCGCAGAAAACATCCCTGGATGCGTCGGTCTCGGAGCTGCGGCATCGCTTGCAGCTCGTTGCTCTGCTGACGCGCGTGACAATCTTGTCCAACTCCGCGATAGGTTTATTGATGGACTTAGAGAGACGATGAGCCCTGCGCCCATTTTACTTTGCGAGCTTTCTCAACGGCTTTCCAACACACTTGCGATCGAGATGCCCGGAGATGCCAAACGTCTGCAACGAAATGCGCGTCAACTAGTTGTTGCGACCGCCCGATCCGACTCGCCTGCCGATGAATTCACTCGGTCGCTTGGCGCTATTCGCCGTAATGACGCACAGACTGGACGGACCATACGCGTCTCCATGGGCTGGACCACCAGCCGCGAACAAGCTGACCGAGCGATTCAATTACTTGCGGAAGCCTGGGAAACTGCACGCCTTTAGATCAAATTCATTCAAGCGAGTCTCCATCTCGCTAAAATGATCGCGGTGCGTCAGCCAACACTCACAAATGCAACGTCAAACCTACTGCTAAATAGAAAGCGATCATCGAGCCATTTCTTCTCGGCGTCTTCGTCGAACTGTGCCAATTCCAGTAACACAGGCGAGTCCAAGAAACGCTAAAGAACTTGGCTCAGGAACAGCAGAAGGACCGACAGGCGCCGAAAATCCGAATCTTAAGTTGTCGATGGCGGACGACTGTGAATCGGGGGCAAGCTCGGTAATTCGAAGAAGTGAGATGCTATTACCCGCACCCACATCAAATCCAACAAAGACACTGCCTCCATTGGAGTTTGAAAAAGGAGTGAAACTTTCAATAGAAGTGGTCCCCCCAGCATCCGAAAAAACTTCAGCAGTGAAAGACCTATTATTCGATAGTCCAGCTAGGTCTACTCCAACACGGTTTACGGCTGTGCCAAAGGTAATATTAAATATCGAGCCAGCCCCAGAAGTGTCTCTTAATGCTGGCGAGTCTGTACCGAAACTTGTCAGGCCGGGCCCTCCCGTCGTTAGGAAGGCAAGATTTGAAGTACCTGTGATCGTTACCCCGACACCGTCAGCAACTGTCGAGTAAGCACCGCTCGAAATCGTCCCAGATCCCACTCCGCTAGTTCCAAAATCAATTAAAGACCCTCCGAAGCCCGTCGATGAGGTAATTAATGCAGCCTGTCCACGCTCAACCGAAATCAGACAAACGGCCGCACATAACGTAAATCTAAATAGCTGAATCATGTTGTTAACCTGAGTCTAGTTTTGGAGGTGGGGGTTTCCCCGCCAGCGGTATAAGCAGCCTATATTAACGAGCAGGTGGGGGGGTCACAATGACCTCGGCAGAAAAATCGTTGCAATCGCTGCAATGCTATCCTCGATGCCGAAAATCTCTACTTTTGGTTGCCTAAATCGCCATTAATTTTCGGTAAGTGGCTGGCTTTCCATTGTTTTGACTCGGCGTACTGTTGTCTGCGATTTTCTCGGACACGCAAGGGACGGAATCATCCAGGGCAACTCACTTTTTCAAATTGGGGCCTTTGTCTTTTCGTAGGGTGTCGTGCTTGCACGCACCTTTTGCTGA
>JBGTAI010000205.1:0-16687 GCA_041749955.1 Pirellulaceae bacterium
TCCACCAATCGAGCCTGGATCAACCACACCGCAGAGCAAATCATGAGCGCTGTGCATCCTTCTTTAGAACCAGCATAGGAGATCGATATTGTCAGAGAAATCGGGAAACAACAGCAACGTCGCTTCGTTTGACGAGTGGGCCATTGTCGACGTGATGGGTCACCAGCGATTCGTTGGGCGGGTGACTGAGCAAGTCGTCGCCGGACAAGGCTTCGTGCGCGTGGACATACCAGCGACCGACAAAGTGGGTGCCTGGTCGAAGCTGATCGGGACCGCGTCGATCTATGCCATCACGCCAGTTAGCGAAGAGATCGCACGCGGCATGGCTGAGGAACGCAACCAGGTGCCAATCTCCAAGTTCGATTTGCCAGAGTCGCTGCGAGCGCCACGCATCGCAGCTCCGCCGCCAGACGATCAGTATGACGAGGATGAATTTGATGACGATGAAGACGAGGAAGGTGTTTGATGGGACGTACGGTACGCAAAATGGCACTCGACGCTGCGCAGGCGATCGAGCTTTACAAGATCAAGAACATCGATGTTCTTGGATTGGACATTTATCAATCGTCGACGCATCCGACCGTGCGTCTGACACCTATCGGGTTTGAGCGCTGTTTCGAGAGTTGGGAATCTCGATTGGGAAAGTGCAACGCAACGACTCGGAGACGATGCATCACTTTGAGTTCACGTATCGCGGCATCGAGTTTCGCTGCTGGATCGAGCGGGAATCCGTCGAGGAGTTCCACATGTTGACTCGTGAGCAGCCACGGCTGCCGGAGCCGTCGGTGCGGATCAACGCGAAGTCGCAATTGTTGCTGGGGAGTTCGACGTGATGCAATTGCTTCCATGTGCGAAAGACGTTTGCCAAGAGTGTGCTGTTGATCATGCTCCCGAGCAGCCGCACAACCAGCAGTCGATTTACTACCAGTACAAGTTTTATTTTGCTCAGGGCCGATGGCCAACTTGGAAAGATGCGCTCGCTCATTGTGATGAGGCAACGCAGAAAGCTTGGGAGTCAGCACTGCGATCGCGTGGTAAATGGAGCGAACCGGAAGTGGTTGAATCGACGTGATTCAGTATTTCGTATTTGGGTTTGGTTTACTTGTCTTTTTCCTTTGGTTATCTGGGAGTGATTGAAGATGCGAGTTCATGTGAAGACGCGCCGCGATGGGGCAACCAGGGCGGTTGATGACTCGAACGCCTCGGTTGCCATGGCTTGGTGGTCCTATGAGATCCAGGACGCGTTGTTTGATTGCACGTCGGCACTGCATTTGGCACTGGATCAGATGCGTGCGCGTCCGGAGCACGATCCAGAGTCGCTGGATATGTTGATGGACGCGGTCGATCGCATGGAATCAGCGATCGCTGCCAGCGAGCCGCTCGACTTTGAATCAGCGATGTTGTTGTTGCAATTCCTGCGATTCAATTGCAAGCCGACGATTCAGCGGATGCTGGTTGCTGCGCGGATTGACATGGCTTACCGCCAAACACTCAACCACATCGCGGCGGCTTAGCGATGAATTTTGAGAACGTAGTCCAGCTCGCACGGTACATCGAGAATGAGATCGATGGCATGTCCGTTACGCAGCTGAAGCTGGAAGGTTCCAAGTGGACAGTCACCGTCCACTTCATTGGCATCAATCGACCACTCATCGTCTCGTCTCGCGAGGCACTCACGTCCGCGATTCGTTGGTGCAAGCGACAGGTACCAACTCAGCAGGAGATGTTCTAATGGCGGGGCGACAAGACAATTCGATGCCGCTCATTGAGCACGTTGAAGGCAAGATTGCCGATGATCGTGCTTCACTGTTTGCGGCTTGGCGGTTGGTTCAATCTCAGCGTAACCGACCTGGTCAGATTACTGATTTGCACGTGCGAGAGTTCATATTCTATCTGTTCGCTATCGATGTTGGCCGTACCGGTGTGCAGCTTTCCCACGAGTCCGTGGCGATGAAGCTTGAATGCAAGCCACGAAGCGTGCGTGACATTATCAAGCGAGCCGAAAAGGAGTTCGGGTTCGTGATCGCCGAAGAAGATCGTTACGCCGACGGCGGTCAAAAATCGAATCTGTACTCGATCAATTGGGAATTCGTTCGAGACATCAACAGCGGTCGCGCGACCCATCACCACCCAAGACCGGGTGACGTCACACGTCAGCCCCCTGACGTCACACGTCAGGCCTATAAACTCAAGAAATTCAGCGCCAGGATCACGCCACCAATCGTAATCAGATAGCGCAAAATCGTCGTCACTGCATATCGGGCGCCTGTATCAAGCGACGTTTGTCGCAGCACAATCAATTCCAGCAGTGCGGGCACGTTTTTGATCGCCAAAATCGTGACGAATATCGAGAGAATCGACAACATCACGTCTCGTAGTGTAACCCGGTCAATTTCATCTCCACCGCCAATCGTCCACAATTCGAAACGATCCAAGAGCTGCATCGCGGGAAGCACGTCTTTCCAAACCAGCAACATGCCAACGATTGCGGCACCAGAGGCAACAACGAAGACCAGTTTTCGTGTTTGTTCGCTCAGCGCCGGCAAGTCCTCCATCGCTTCCTTCTGGATTTCGATGCCGACGTCACTCGCAAGTGATCCACCCGCGGAGTCCTCGTCATTGGCCAACTTCTTTCGTCGCATCTCCATCATTTGCTCGCGAACTATCCGAGCTTGATAAATGTGCAACCACCGAAATGCTAGCGCCACTAGAACAATCAATGCAACGAACAGTAGCATCGTTGACTGGAGCGATTTCCCAAGCCGATAAGCCGTATCCAAGTAGCCCAACAGCGCCAGACCCGCAAACGAAGCAGGGGAACCTACCGCGATGAGCCAAATGATGCGTCGAAACCGGTAGATGAGGGAATCCGGATAGTGCATTCGCACGTCGTTGTAGATCGGGCTCTTGGGTCTCGCAATGAAATGGTGAAACAAGGCGGTTGCCAAGAATAACAGCGTGGCGGCCGACCGAGCCACTGCCGTTCGCACTGTCGAATCAGGGTGTTCATGAAAGAGAAACAGTAAGAATACGATGACGAGACCGAGATTTGTGTACCAACGCAAGTTTCGCCTCAGCATCTTCCGCAACGAAACGCTCCAACCGAAATGTTTATCAGCTAGACCACCATCGCGGCATGTTTGGCTGAGTAGGTGACGTGATGACACGAACAAAGCGACATAGATGCATGCGTTGCCAAATCCGCGAGTGAACAACGTGTCGGCTTGGCCCCAGAGCAGGATGCCTCCCACGAGAGCTGCCAGGCTTGGCCAACCAAGGGCGAGTAGGAAGGTCGCGGCCATCGACGTCGCAGTCGAATGGAAACCCGCATTCCACGCTTTTGCGGATTCACCACTCTTGGCAAGCGCCTGTCGCATCGCTGGTCGACGCACAAACAGGAGGACCAGTCCGCTCGCTCCAATCAAAGTCATGATCGGACGTGAAACGATGCCTGAAAGGAACTGAGTCGCCAGGTCCGACCAGTTCGTTGAACGAACAAGCCAACGCGATGCAGACGGTAGTTCCGCGATCTCCTGGATCGAAACGGGGGCATCACTGCGAATCCAAAAGATATTCTTGTCAACGAATGCGGCATATTCGTCAATCGACTGGTGCAATTGTTGGTTCGAGGTTTCCACCGAGAGCAGGGCCTGCAACAACGTCGTTTGTGCTTGAAGCGTCTCTTGCGTTTCGCTTCGCTGCTGAGCAAGCAAAAAGTACCTCGCTTGTTGAGCATCTAGTTTGGCGATATCCGCGTTGGTATCTGGCGTTTCAACGAGCCCAATCGAGCTAAGTGATTCGGTCAACGATGACAACCGGTCTTCTAACTCAAAGGAAGCGACTTGGTGCTCCGCAATCCGCTGCTCCAACGAAGCGGACGTTTGGAACTTCAGTCGAACCTTCTCGTATTCGTCCCGTTTGCTGCGAAGCAATTGCCCCATTGCTTGGGTCAAACCGACCGCTTCCAAGCGACCTTCCGAAGCGATCAGAGCCGTTTCCAGCTCACTCTGTTTCTCTTTGATGGTGTTGGCCAAGGCAATCGATGAATTCGCTTCGGAAAGCAAGCTCTGTCGTCGCTGGGCCAATTCATAATTGCTTTTTGCTAATTCCTTCAGCGTGTTGGGAACCAACTCGATTTGGCGCTGCAGAACATTCATCACCTCATCGTTGGATTCTAGCTTTCGGCGGGTTGATGCCTCACGCAGCAATTCCAACTTCATTCGCAACTGAGATTGTTGTCGTTCAGCCCATTGGCGTTGGAGCGGCAGCAGGTCAGTCGCAGCCAAGTAGGCCGCTTGTTCGGCTTGCAGTTCCGCGACTTCGGCTTCCAATGCAGCCTTGTATGCGTTCGTCCGCGCCAAACGTGCTCGCGTTTCGATTGGTGTTTCTGTTGTCGGATTTGGAAGTGCCAGTTGTTCTTCGACATCACGCAGCGTCTTTTCCGCTGACGATATTAACGCAGGAATCTCGGCTAGCCGTTTTTGACGTGTCGCTGGTTCAGAGACCAATGACTTCATTGTGTCACTGATTGTGTCGAATTCAGCTTGCGTCGTTGCTAGTTCTTGTCGTAGCTGTTCTGGCGAGACTCGCTCGGGCGGCGTATCCACTTTCTCGACTGGAATCTTGAGCTTCTCGGACAGCTTTGCGATGTCATCAGCCGCCGAGGAGGTCATCTGTTTGAATGTTTTTGTCTTCTCGTGGCGGCTGGTAACCGTTGCTCGAAAGGCTTTGGCTTGCTTGTAGAGATCGAGGAGCGATTGTGAGACTGCTTCATCCAGACCACTCGCGGCTTCAACTTCAGCGACTCCCGTTGCGATTTCATCGCCAGCCGCCGCCGTTGACTGGCTCGTTGCAACGGTGGTTCCAACACTTGTTTGTGAATCTTGCTGTGCGGCCACCATTTGCAAGTCGCAGAGGAAGACGGACGTAACGATTAGGAATAGTCGGAGACAGTTCATACGGGGCAATTGCTTCGCGAGAAATTAGTGCGTAGTTGTATTGGCTCAGTATACAGGTAGCCAAGAGCTGCCAGCTTTTGAGCCGTTGGGCTGGGCCGACAAGCCGGTGGCTTGCGGTCAAAGTCACTTAAGCAACCACTTAAGCAACTGTTGCGCCGAGGCGGAAAGCTCGCTTTTTCGCTCAGTTGACTGGTCGTTTGTCGCGCACGTTGGTTCTTTCGTGCCCATATTTTGCATGGCCGACTCAATTTCGACCAATGCGTTAGCAATGGCACGGCGAATGCATTCCTTCACTGCAAGTAAACGACCGCGAAACTTCAAATTTCAAACCGAAGGAAAAAATGATGATTACAAGAAACGAATTGAAAGGTCACTGGAACGAAGTTGCTGGACGCTTGAAAGAGCAATGGGGCCAGTTAACAGATGACGATCTCATGCGTGCTGAAGGCTCGGCGGAGCAGTTAGTCGGAGTCGTACAGCAAAAGACTGGCGCGACTCGTCGAGAAATCGAGAGTTTTTTGACCAATGTTCTAGGTCCGGATCACCCCTGGACGTCACAGATTGGCGAAGCTGCTCAGCGTTACGCGGAAGAGGCTAGAGAGTATCTGCAGCACAACGCACGCAAGATGGTTAATCAGACGAGCGACTACACAGCAAAAGTTTCTGATGTCGTTCGAGCGAAGCCGACGGAAACACTGGCCATCGCATTTGGCCTTGGCATCGCCGCCGGCGCGTTCTTTTTCCTGGGAAGAAGGCGATAACTCGATTGTCCGTGTGACATTCGCAACATCGATTGACGACTCCAGGGAAGACAGCCATGACGAACACCCTTGCCACTCGAAAGCAATCCGAAGCCATCCGCCAACGGATGGCAGAGATTCGCAGCGACTTGCCTTACGACGTGGATGTCGCGCGTCAGAGCATCCATCAGATCACGGACTGGCGGTACCAGTTTCGGCAGTATCCTGTAGTAGCGATTGCTGCTGCGGTCGTGATCGGCTACGTGGTTGTTCCACATGCTCAGCGCCAGAAGGAGCGAGTTTTTGTGACGTCGCATGGTGAATCCGTGGCCGAAACAAAAGCAGCCAAGCGTGGAATGCTCAGTGGCATTGTTGCCGCTGCTGCAACGATGGCTCTTCGGTCAGCAACATCAATGCTTGCCCAGCATGTCTCTCAATCGTTGATGGGTACGCGACCGATGATGGCAAATCCCCATGAAACGCTGGCGTCCAATTCGACCAAACCACCGCAGCAAGAGCATTTCACATCATGATCGCGCCCGCCAATTCACTGTCCAAGACACCTCCATGTTCATCGCCAATCGAGTCCAGATCTCAAAAGGATCATGAGATTCTCGACGCACCGGACTCGTTGACAAAGCTACAGCGTGCTGCCAAGACGATCGTTGTGGGACAGCCGGTTGCCTCACTCGTCGTCGCAGTTACTGCTGGGCTCGTCCTTGGCTGGCTCGTTAAACGCAAATGGAACGTATAGACCGATGAACGAACATTCAACGCGAGGAGGGTTCCGTCAAGTCATTCGGGACTGCATGGACCTTTTCGAATTGCAAATGCAATTGATCTCGGTCGACTCACAAGAAGCTCGGCGGAAAGCCACGAAAGCCATTGTCCTGGGGGGAGTTGCCGCAGGGCTTGGAGCATCGATGTTAACTGTATTGATGATCGGCACTGGCTTTTTGCTGCATGAAAATACAGATCTCTCCATCGGAGGCGCACTAATTGCGACGGGCGGCGCTGTGGGCATCCTCATTGTGCTACTGAGTTGGATTGCCATCCGTTCAATCAAAACGGCTGCGGCGGCTATGTCGGAAACGAAGAGCGAGTTTGCCGAAAATCTCCGGTACCTGAAAGCCGTTCTCGTATCACCTGATTCCTCGCCCCGTAACCAACTTCGCCGCGATACGTTTGCCACTGGCGGCGCATCCGCAGGCAAACCAAGTTCACTTCATTCTTCACTCTACCCAAGCAGGTAAATCGCATGTCAACCAACGTACCTAACGCTGAGCAAAACACGCACGTCAAAACGACTTTGGATACGATCAGCGAAACGGCATGCAATGCCGCGGAATCCGCAAAGGCATACGCCACCGAACAAGGTCCTATCGCAGCTCGCCACTTTGTATCTGAACCCGCAATGGATTTGCTCTCACTAATAAAAGATTATGCAAGAGATAAACCAGACGTCGCTGCTTGCTGGTGCTTTGGACTGGGAGTTTTGGTTGGCTGGAAACTGAAGCCCTGAGGAATGCGTGGCCTGCAAAACCCAAGCTACCTCGCAGTGGTCCGCGAGTGTGACGAGCTACGAAGCCAAAAGTTCAAGAATGCAGATTGTCAAAATGAGCCCACAAAGCTAGCTGAATAACGTTCTCTTTATGAACCGAACTCACTAGCCTTGGGGCGCGAATAGCCCCAGGAGAAGAGGTCCTGGAGAAATAGGCAAGAGTGTCGCCCACGGCTAGCATCTGAGCTTCGCATTCGCACGAAATGACTCATGGGGCACTAGCGGCAGGGTAGCGTGTGGAACTCGACGCTAACGCGTATGACTAACGTTACAATACCAGTTGATATAGAAAGGTATTTAAGCTTCCTGGGCCTGAAGCATCCATAGGTGCTTCTCCATTGGGCCAGAGATACCAATCAGCATGTCTTGGCTGATCGGATCCAAGTCGCCCAGCTTTTCGATTGCGGTGCGTAGCGAGTCAATCGTCGTCTTCACTGCGTCAGCTACTCGAGTGATCGTATCTTGAACTTTGACAAACTCACCGGGATATGCTTCCAACTCGCTTGATTCGGCAACCGTCGAGGATCGTCCGTCAGCGGCAACTCCCAGAGCAGCGATCCGCTCGGCCACTTCGTCACTTGCAGCCCGAGCGGTGACGATGATCTCGTCCAATTGCAAGTGAATACTGCGAAAGTTCGGCCCGACGACATTCCAATGCGCTTGCTTCATCAACAACGCGAGGTCAATCAGATTTGTCAAATTCGACTGCAAAGCTGCAGTCACCTTCTCGTTGTCCTTGCCTTGAAGGATGTCTCGTTTGAATTGATTTTTCGTGATAGTAGCCATGGTCATTTCTCCGGAAGGAAGTGTTAACAAATGAGTAAATTCATTTTGTTAACCCACCAGTGAAAGCAAACGTCGGGCCAACGCACTTTCGATTTCGAACTCAGTAAAGTCGACACTCCTTCCGTGGAACCAAGACTAACACACTGAGTTTTAGAACGCAGTCTGCGGACTCCTCGCTTCTAAACAGGTCCGCATCGCTTCCAGCCAATCTGGTCGTTAAAAAGCCAGGCAGGAAATTGCTTGTCCACTTTGGTTACCGAAGATCAAGAAATGCCACGGAGTATTCGTGGGTGAAGGCGATGGTCGAATTCAAGACCGAACGATTTGGTGCCAAATTGACAAATTCTGGCCCGGTTGAATTCGTTGAATGAGCTCCACTGGATCGATTCGGCAGTCGTCTCGAGCGCCGAACATTTTTCTGTCCGCGGATGCCAAGCATTGGCACGGTAATCGCTTAAATGAGCTTACGTCGCATGGGTTTGATGTTCATTCCCCCGACAGAAAACTAAACCTTTCTTTTGGAGATTGTCATGTTGAGTTGGGCTTTAACTTTTCTGGTAATTGCATTGATCGCTGGTGTACTTGGTTTCGGCGTCGTTGCTGGTACGGCTGCCAGCATCGCAAAGATTCTTTTTGTCGTTTTTCTCGTCTTGTTCGTGATCGGCCTTGTCATGGGACGCCGCGGACCCATTGTGTAGGCCATAAATTATCGGCTCGCCATGCGTGGCGCATGCGCCGGCGCGGGTTCAAAGATGAAGTCAGCCAGTGAGAAATCATCTTCCATCGAACGGACCCTCCAATGACTTTATATTGCCGCCGGCAACGACGCACTCGACAGATCACTATTTCGAGGTCGTGTAGAGTTGGCTCGCTTTGTCGCGATCATCTTCTTTCGAAACCGATGAAACGTGGGGAATCAAAGTTGCCGGTATGCTATGTTGAGATGGTGTTGAGCAAGATTCAATCAAATGTTTTGAGTTGATCCAAGACCGCCCAGGGTTTTGACTACTTCGGCGATCACAACGAACCGTCTGCATCCGCACACTGCTTATCCATTGATGACCAAGCTTTCGAGAAATGCTTCCGATGGAGTTGTTCGTTGAACTACTGAGCCAACCCTGGGCGTCGTGGGGGACGGCAACGTCGATTTTAGTGATTCATATCGTTGCTGTTCTGACAGCGTTTCATTCGCTTCAGCATGTGCGCACATCGCAAGCCGTCGTGGCTTGGGTGGTGGGGCTGATCACACTGCCCTATCTAACGCTACCGTTGTACTGGGTCTTTGCTCGCCATCACTTCGAGGGTTATCGCGAAGCGATTCGCGAAGTGGGTAACAACCATGAGCGATCCGTGGCCGCGATTCGGCGCGAGTTGATCAGCAATGCGGATGTTTCTTCCACTTCACGCGCGTCACCGCTGGAACAGATCGCCAATGTGTTGGATACGCCCATCAGCCAAGGAAACGAGTTTCGCCTGCTGGTCGACGGCGACGAGTTCTTTACAACAGTGCTGAAACAGATCCAATCCGCCACGCGATACGTTTACGCTGAGTTCTACATCATTCGTGACGATGACATCGGAAACCGTTTCGCCGACGCCATCATCGAGCGTGCCCGAGCAGGCGTGACCGTGCGATTGTTGTACGACGAGGTGGGTTGCCTGCGTTTGTCGAGCAGCTATTTGAGTCGTCTGGTGGAAGCCGGCGTCGACGTCCATACGTTCAACACGCGACAGGGCTGGGTGAATCGGTTTCAAATCAATTTTCGCAACCATCGCAAATTGATCGTGGTGGATGGCCAGCAGGCCGTGGTGGGTGGCTTGAACGTCGGTGACGAATACGTTGGCAAAGCGGCGTGGGCAGGTCATTGGCGGGACACTGGCATCGCGATCCAGGGAAACTTGACTCGCAAAATCCAAGCCGTCTTTGCCGGCGACTACTATTGGGCCGCGCGAGCCCATCTACCCGAAGCAGATTGGGAAACTCGGCAAGAGGAGATGGCCGACACTGGTCGCGCGATCGTTTGCACAACGGGTCCAGCGGATGCCCGCCCGCGCGCCGCGATGATGTTCGTAGCCGCGATCAACTCCGCGAGAGAGCGACTTTGGATCAGCTCACCCTACTTGATTCCCGACAATGCGTTGATGGTTGCGTTGGCGATGGCAAAGGCGCGTGGCATCGACGTTCGGTTGCTGATTTCAGGAATTGCCGACGAATGGTCAGTCTACCTGGCAGGGTATCACTACGAACGCGAACTTGCTGAATTGAACATTCCCGTATTTCGATACAACGCGGGGCTGCTGCACCAAAAGTGTGTGTTGGTCGATGATTCGTTAGCCATGATCGGTTCAACCAACCTGGATAATCGTTCGCTCTATCTCAACTTTGAGCTGATGATTGCAAGTGACGATCGGCAAGTTGTCACTGACGTCGCCGCGATGCTGGCCCAAGACTTCTCAAGCTCGACACAAAGCAACGGCGACGAGATCCCAATCCGCCCTTGGTTTGCGAGAGCTGGCACAGCCGTTGCTCGCTTATTCAGCCCGGTTCTTTGATGACCCGATGCAGTTGTGTCGGTGTGTTTGGGTACGCGAGTTGCGTTTCAACGTTGACGGATATCGTGACATCCGCGATTGCCCAGCCACCAAACCGAGAGAAGGTAAGACAATGTTCGATCCATTTGTGCAATCCCAATGGCAACAACTGTGCGCACACCTAGGCACGTGTGCGGTGGGGATCGCACGAGACGCGAACGAGGAAGCGGACTTTGTCCGAGAATCATTTTCGTTTGCGAACGAACCGGCCCCCGAGCGCTATCGCGATCTACTGGAGAGAAAAGCCGATGCCGCGAATCTTGCCGTGAAGTGGCAAAGCACGCGTGATGCGGACGTTGCCCATGACGATGCGTTGATCGACGAAGCATGCCGAGAGAGTTTTCCGGCAAGCGATCCACCAACATTTAGCCAAGCTCACGCATAGTTATCACTCGTGTCCTTGACCAGCAAAATTCGAAACGCACCAACGGCGAAACAGCTTCAAGCCATTTCGCCATAGAAGTGCGTTAAGTAGTGCTCAACATGGGAGTCGCAAAGACTACCACCACACGCCGAAGTTGCCGATGCGAACTCCACCTTGGCCGTAGCTGTAGTTGCGGCCGTAGTTTCCGTAGCCAGAATTTCCGTAGTACGGGTTGCCTCCGTAGCGGAAGTAGGAATTGCCGTAAGCTGGGCTGCGACTCAGTGGCATTCGGTAACCACTGCGATAGCGGTTTTGCCAATTGTAGTTATTGTTGTTCAATTGAAGTCCCGAATTCCGGCTTCCCAAACGGGCTCTGTCTCGGTCGCGATCTTGATCTCGCTGGACCACAAGCATGGTTCCATTGACGCTCGGTGTGGCGGAGTTGCTCGAGACATCGTCCTTGCTCTTCATCTCACGGACCTGACGTTCGAGGTTGCGAAGTCGCTGGCGTAGATCGTCTAGAGTTTCGTCCATCATCTGAGACGATTCGTTTCCAGCAGAACCCGATTGCAGGCCTTCATGCATGTGGCTCATTGCTTCGCGTCGAAACTGCATCGGCGATTCGTCCATGTCGCCCAACGTGACTTTCATCTGCTGTTGGTTGCCGTCGCGTTGAATGGTCAGTTGCAGTTCCGATCCTGGTCCCATGTCTTCGATGCTCTGTGCAAACGATCGCATATCCTCGATCGGTTGGTCGTTGCGTCGAACAATCACATCACCGTCTTGAAGTCCCGCATCGGCTGCGGGGCCACCACGCATCACGCGCTCGATCATCACTCCAGCGGTATCGCCCTGCGTTGCTCTGAGCATTACTCCAAGCCAAGCCTTGTGGCTTGCGGGCGGTTCATCCGATTTAGATGCCAGCATCACTTCACGTTCGACCGTTTGTCCGTGACGCCAAACGGTGACCTTCGCAGTCTCGCCGCCTTTGGTCTTCTTCATCGCGTCCATCAATTGTTTGGGTGTGGACACGTTCGTGCCGTTGAGCGAGAGGATGTAGTCACCGTGCATGATGCCAGCCTCATCCGCAGGGCTTCCCCACACAGTGTCCAGTACGCAAACACCTTCACCCGGACAGGAGCCGATGATGACACCAAGTTCCGGTGACTCATCTTCAGCGTGCTCAGCCGATATGACGTTGGATTTCGCGTCAGCTTGGTCGCCATCCGGCCTTTGAGGTGGTGAGTCACCGTTTGCGGCGACGGGGAAGACGCAAGCGAGAAACGCGACGGACATCACCGCAAGCGTTAGTGATTTGAGTCGTTGGTAATGTGTGTGAATGGGCATCCGAACATTCTCCATGAAGAATCGAGTTACTGTCGTCGATCCATAATCAGCAGATCGTTCGATAAGAACTCTGAATGCAAACCATGCGCCGCAAACTCGCGGCGTGCATTGAATCCAAACCGATAGCTTTAGCGATCACGAAGTTAGCCGTTCGCCAAGTGTTCGTCGGTTTGACTCGGAGACGCGAATCGGTCCAACTGAATTTCCGACACTCGCACTTCCGCTGTTTCGAGATAGATGCCCAATTGGCCGCTCTCGAAAGTCTTGTCCGCGAGCGATAACACCACGCGACCGTTGATCGCTAGTTCGATGTAACTTCCAAAGGCAATCAATTGCACCGACGCTCCGCCGCGGTTTTCCGAGTACCAGAAACCTGATTGCAATGAGCGAAACTGCATCATGTGCTCGCCGCTGCCATCCGCTCCGGTACCCCAGGCTCGCAATTGAGCAACGCCTTTGAGTAGGTCTAGCGACATATAGTATCCGTCGCGGGATTCTGGGTCGATGCGAAACACCAAACCACACTTGCCGAGTCCCTTCATCTCAAGCTTCGCCTGGAATCGAAAGTGGTCCAGTGCCTCATCAAACACGAATGCCTGAAAACCGCTGTCGCAAGCCAAGTCCAAGTGACCGCCGCCGACTCGGCACTGTTGGACTTTCGGTCCGAGATCATCGATCAGGCTGTGAATGCACGTTGTGTCGACAGGTTCGCGAACGTAATCCGCAATGCCTTCAAACGTAACCGCTCTCAGCAGCCCTTGATCGTTCTTGACCAATCGTTTTGGCGGTGGCATCAAGTTTTCTGCGGTGCGATCAGCCAGATTCATCGAATAGAAATTCCACAACAGCCATCCTTTGTCGTCGCGGCATACTCGTCCAGCGTAGTTGCCTTGAGGGAGCAAAACATTGTCGTGATAACTCTGCCAGCGGTTGCCGATTTTATCGGTATGCCAATAGCGAATCTTGGCGTCTTCGCGGATGCTTCCGATCAAGTAGTGGTCGTCGTCGACCACGATCAGATTGGGGACTTCGACATCGTCGTACAGCCGTGGATGATGCAACGCCGGCTGACCAACGAAGTGATTCGGTTCGACTTCCTTCATCAGCGCAACACAGCCACGACGAACGACCGGTCCTGTATTCACGCGGCCAGCCGCTAGCAGCCAACCGTCCTTTCCGTCGTGATAGTAAAACGGATCACGAAAGCTGACCCAATGCCGTCCTTCCTCCAGTGAAGCTTCATAGTGCTGCGAGTCCGGCTCTAATGGGAAGCAGCTCGTTTCCTCAAACAGCGAGTTGCGGCTGTCAGCAACGTCAGACCGACTCTGCCTCAGTGCCTCTTTCACGCGTTCTGGGTCGTTGGGGCCTCGATGGTCGACCCAGTGGACTGGCGTCTTTTTCCAGTGAAACAAATCATCGCTGGTTGCCATGCCTAGTCGTTGGAATTTGCCTTGATCGCGCCGTGACAGTCCCGTGTAAAACATTCGCCAACGGCCAACGTGATGTGGATCGGGCGAAACGTGCATCGTCCACAACATCAAGTCATCCCAGCTGCCGGGATCGCCAATAAAGAGCGAGTTATTGACTCGCCGCCAATTCAGCGCATCGGTGCTGACGGCGTGCGCGATGAAGTCGTGGTTGGGCAGCACGAGGTGAAACAAGTGGTACAGACCATCATGGAACAAGATGTCCACATCGCCAATCGTTTTCCTGCTGCCGTCAGTCTCTGCAAACATAGTTTGATCGTGAGTTGAATCGTCGTCGTAGAACAGGCTGCCAGCCTGTTAAGTGCGAAAAGATAAGCCAGAAGCCAATCACGCCAACCCATTATGCCAAAAACGTCTGTGCCGATGTTAACTTCCGACCTCACAATTTGAATCCACAATGCGCCGCAAGGCTTCGAGTCCCGTTGGTGGTTCGCTTTGCCAGGGGATCAGTGCGACACGTTTTGCGAGAGAAGTTCGCACCTCGTCGATGAACGGAAACTCGTGTTGTCGTCGTTGACAAAGGATCGGATCATGGACGTCAAGCGGTGCGAGGCACTCGTTGATGACCCAAGCATAGGGTTCGATTTCCGCGCGGCGCAGGTCCTCTTGTAATTGTGCCGCCTCGTGTACCGGAGTCGCGGCCGGCAGCGTGACGATCAACACACGAGTGAAGTTCGGATCACGAAGTCGCGGCAACAGTTGCTCGACCGATTCGGGCATCTGGTGAGTCTGGCGAGTGACTTCACGATGATAAGCGAGCGCCGAATCGAGCAACAAGATCGTGTGTCCGGTCGGGGCGGTGTCGAGAACAACGAAGCCGTCCGCTCCCTCCGATACAGTCCTTGCGAACGCGCGAAAGACAGCGATCTCTTCGGTACATGGTGATCGCAGGTCCTCTTGCAAAAGCGACTTTCCATCCGAGTCGAGCTCTGCCCCGGCGGTTTGCATGACATCGGATGTGTAGTCCGCTGTTTCTTGAGCCGGATCAATGCGACCAACGGTCAAGCCGGCGAGTTCTTCGGCCGCAAACGTAGCTGCGAGGTGTGCAGCCGGGTCCGTCGTGGAAAGGTGGACGGCAAAACCACGCTCGGCAAGCGCGACGGCAACAGCGGAAGCGACCGTCGTTTTTCCGACGCCTCCTTTGCCCATCGCCAAAATCACGCCGTGACCAACACTCGCCAGATCATCGATCAAAGACCCCAGACCTTCGGGGATGGATGCGTCAACGGGAGTCACTTCATTCGGAGTGACTTCAGCAATTTTTACCTCACCACCAACATTCCGAAGAGCATCGATGCCCATGATCCCGGCTGCCGCAAGCGGAATGATCGTTCTCTCGAGCGAATCAATCTCCGTTGGCATGGACTCGATTGCGGACTGACCTCGTGACTGCATCTGCACTGCAATCGGATCCGACGGCGTATCGGTGACAAAAACTCCATTGATAATCAACTGCTGGTTTTTGACGCCAAGCTTCCCTAATTCGACACTCGTTCGGGCCGCTTCTTTGAGGGCGGATGATCTTGGATGCGTTACCAAAACCAGCGTCGTCGTCTTCGGATCGCCGAGCGCTTTCACTGTCTGCTGGTAGACACGTTGCTGGGCCTGGAGTCCGGCGAGTGGCCCCAGGCATGACGTGCCTGTGGTGTTGGTGTCCATGAAACCCGACCATGCCGATGGTAGCGTCAACAGTCGCAATGTGTGTCCGGTTGGAGCCGTGTCAAATACGACGTGATCGAATTCCTTCGTCGCGTCTTTATCTCCCAGCAATCGAGAGAATTCATCGAAAGCGGCGATCTCCAAGGTGCAGGAACCAGAGACCTGTTCTTCCATACTTTTGACAGCCGCATCCGGCAACACGCCACGATAGGGCCCAACCATCCGTTCCCGATATTCACGGGCGGACGCTTCGGGGTCCAAATTCATCGCGAATAGATGAGGGACGGATTCGATTGGTTTTGGATGACCATCAAGCGGAGTGCCCAGAACTTCATCGAGGTTAGATGCTGGATCAGTCGACACCAGCAACACGCGAAGACCGCGATCAGCCAATTGAACCGCGGTGGCACAGGCCATCGACGTCTTCCCCACGCCACCTTTTCCAGTAAAGAAAAAGTTGCGAGTTGGGTTATCTAGAAATTTCACTTGAGCTTTCCTTGATGGAGATCGACACCATTAACAGCAATCCGAACTTCCGCAGCATTTGCCTGACTCCGGTGCAACAGTTGGCAATGTTTGTTGAATACGAGTTCCTGTCCACAGTGCCAAATTCTCACGCGACGGGTACTCGCTGCGACTGACAACATGGTCGTCAACGATAACGAGTGGCAAACATTCAACGCCTTCGGTTTCCAGCAGATGTTGGACCGTTGAGTTAGTCGCAAACTGGGATGGATTCTTCGACAGGCTGAATCGCTCGACCGTGTGCCCCTGGCTCTTGAGCCAATCCAGGTCCGCTGCGAATTGTGGGAGCGTCGAGTCAACCTGCGGTCCACAAATGCCCGTGGAACAGCACATCGCTCTGTCAAATATCTGTACTTTTCGCATTGCTTTACCTTGATCGTGATTGTGTAAATACCAAGACTCTCGATCGATCCAAATCAACCTTCGATACCGTGCTCTTCCATCATGCGGTACAGTTTGCGGCGTTCGATACCTAGTGCTTTGGCGGCTTTGGACTTGTTGCCGTTTTCGCGTTGCAGGACCTCGCCGATGTGTTGGCGTTCGAGAGCGATTAGCGAACCGACAGACGGCAGTGGCGTGGCAGCAGGATGCGTCTTCGGATTGCGTAAATCCTCGGGCAGATCACTGATCGTGATGTTCCCGTCGTCAGCGAGTATCTTGGCTCGTTC
>JBGTAI010000206.1:0-15411 GCA_041749955.1 Pirellulaceae bacterium
CCCCCCACGGCACCCTACGTTTCGCAGCTTGAAAAACTAGTCAACGATTCCATGTCGAGCAGGACGCGTAAGTTGTGGTTATCCTATTGGGTCGATGGCTTTTGACTCTGTAGGAATTCACGACTTATGCGACCAACAACACTGACGCAACCACTGTTTAGCATTGCGTTATTCTCCGTGGGACTTGCTGTGGCTTCCACCGCCACCGCGGCTGAACCGCCCAAGCGTCCACCGAACATTGTTCTCTTTGTCGCTGACGATCTCGGCTATGGTGAGCTCGGTTGCTATGGCCAGCAAATCATTCGCACGCCGCGAATCGATGCGCTGGCGAGTGAAGGCATCCGGTTTACGAATTTCTACTCTGGCAACGCTGTCTGCGCACCAAGTCGCTGTTGCTTGATGACTGGCAAGCACCCTGGTCATGCATTCGTTCGCGACAACGGCAACCCGACACATGATCCTGAATTCGCAAAGCAGATGGGTTTCGAGTTCCCTGGCCAGTTGCCGATCCCAGCGTCGGAAGTCACGGTAGCTGAATTGCTAAAGAGCCGCGGCTATGCAACCGCAGCGTTCGGCAAATGGGGACTCGGGCACTTTGGAACCTCGGGTGATCCGAACACTCAAGGCTTTGATTTGTTCTACGGTTTCAATTGCCAAGTCCACGCGCACAACCACTATCCGAAATTCTTGTGGCGCAACCGTGTCAAGGAAACGCAACCTGGCAACGATCGTACGCTCCATGGCGAGATCTATTCGCAAGACCAGTTTGTTCGCGAAGCATGCGCGTTCATCGACTCAAACGCTGGTGGCCCCTTCTTCGTTTACATGCCAATGGCTGTCCCACACCTCTCGATCCAGGTTCCTGAGCAGTCGCTCAAGCCGTATCTCGAAACGATCCAAGAGGCGGACTATGTCCACAAAGGCTACCTGCAACATCCACACCCACGGGCCGGGTACGCTGCGATGGTCACGCACATGGATGCTGGCATCGGGCAAGTCGTTGATAAAGTCGAATCACTCGGCTTGAGTGAGAACACGTTGTTCTTGTTCACGTCCGACAATGGTCCGACTTACGATCGGCTTGGCGGCTCGGATAGCGATTACTTTCAATCCGCAGGTCCGCTCAAAGGACTCAAGGGGCAAATGGACGAAGGCGGAATCCGAGTTCCGCTCATCGCTCGCTGGAAAGGCCACTGCGTCGTGAATCAAGAGACTGATTGGATCGGTGCTTGGTGGGATATTTTGCCAACGCTTTGCGAAGTCGCGAGCGTTGACGCCCCCAAAGAAATCGATGGCACTAGTTTTATGTCAACGATCCTTGGTGATTCGTCCAAGCAAGCGTCGCATGAGTTCCTGTATTGGGAGTCGCCCGGGTATAGCGGCCAACAAGCGATTCGGCTGGGGAATTGGAAGGCGATCCGCAAAGGTATGAGCAAACGGCTTCAAAAAGGTGCCGAGCTTCCTGCGTGGCAACTCTATGATCTCGCAACGGATATTGGCGAAACGAGCGATGTTGCCGCCCAACACCCGGATGTGATCTCGCGAATCCAAGAAATTGCGGATTCCCAACACACGCCAAGTGAGTTGTTCCCGCTTCGAGCTTTGGATAGCCGCTAGTTTGCAAGTCTGCTACGCGCGGCCTCTTGGGGGATTTATGCTATCGCTCGTACGCAGCAGATACTCAGCTCCGAGGCGGAAGGTTCTGAGTCTCAGCCGCGGGTGGCGGAAGCCCGCGCCCTACTAGGGAAACTGCACCTTTTGGTATTCAAACAAGGTAGCTCCTGTGTTTCGTTTTTCTCATGTTCTGGCGTTCGCCACCCTCGTTTTGTGTGCTGGTTTGTTCCAGCCAATCGTTGCCCAGGATGCTTCGAGCGAACCCGCCGAGGCCGCTGCTGCTGTCACAGCAGAAGCCGCCGCGCCAGTCGATGCGGCCGCGCCAGTTGAAGCTGCACCCGAAGCTGTCGAGGAAACACCGGACTACGCCGCGGATATCGCTGTCGCCCGATTGGCTGGCGATAACGCCTGGATGTTGATGAGTTGCGCATTGGTGCTGTTCATGACCGCGCCGGGCCTCGCCATGTTCTATGGCGGACTCGTGCGACGCAAGAACGTGCTCAGCGTCATGATGCAGTGCATTTTTCTGATGGGCTTGATGACTGTGCTGTGGGCGATCGTTGGCTACTCGCTCGCATTTGGTGGCTCCGGAAAGTACATCGGCAACTTCGAGTACCTTTTCATGGACGGCGTGCAACGTTACTGGGACGACTCCGCTGGTGCGCCCGTGACGCCGATGTTCAGCGATGACATTCCGATCCCGATGCTCACTCACATGCTGTTTCAAGGCATGTTCTTCATCATCACGCCCGCGTTGATCTGTGGTGCGTTTGCGGAACGAATGAAGTTCTCAGCGATGGTGGCGTTCTCAATCGCTTGGGGTTTGTTTATCTATTGCCCACTTTGCCACTGTGTTTGGGACGGCGGTTTACTGGCATTCGGTGCCGATGGAGCCCTCATGGGTGGCGCACTCGACTTTGCTGGTGGGACCGTTGTTCACATCAGCAGCGGAGTTTCGGCACTCGTGGTGGCGATCTTGATCGGGCCACGTTTGGGTTACCCTCGCGAGCCACATCAACCACACAACCTCACCTACACCGCGCTCGGCGCATCAATGCTATGGGTTGGATGGTTCGGCTTTAACGCGGGAAGCGAGTTGCTCTCCGATGACCTAACCAGCAGCGCGTTCGCAGTCACGCATTTTTCCGCAGCCGCCGGCGCGATCGCTTGGGCGTTCACCGAATGGTTACTCAACGGAAAACCAACCGTTCTCGGTGCAAGCAGCGGCGCAGTGGCTGGCCTCGTGTGCATCACTCCCGCAGCTGGCTTTGTCCAGCCGATGCCAGCGCTCTTTATGGGTGCCTGTGCAGGCGTCGTTTGCTACTTTGCTTGTTCCAAGCTGAAGCACAAGCTCGGATACGACGATGCATTGGACGCATTCGGCGTTCACGGCATTGGCGGCACGCTCGGCGCGATACTCACTGGCGTTTTTGCAACGCGTGCTTGCTGGGATATCGCCGGGGGCGCAAAGCTCGGCATGCTCGAAGCCGGCAATGCGAACCTTGTCATCGGCCAATTAGCCGCTGTCGTGGTCACGTATATCTTCGCTGGAGTCGGAAGCTTGATTCTGCTGAAGGTGATCGACGTCGCGATTGGCTTGCGTGTTCCTGCGGAGCAAGAACAACGTGGTTTGGATATCACCGACCATGGCGAAGAAGGCTACACGTTTGCATAATCGAGTTGCGTAAAGCAATCGATCATTTTAACCGAACGAACACCGCGTCAACTGGCTATCGGCTTGTTGACGCGGTTTGAATTGGAAATGCGAGCCGCAATGTCGCTGTGAAAACAAGCACAACGGCGGCAGTAACCAACGCGAAGCCCAAGCTCGTCGACCCCGCCAATCGGCCCCAGACAATCGCCCCGGTGGACATGGAAAACGCGAACGCGCTGAGATAGCAGCCCATGCCACGCGCTCTGAGTCGGCGTGGAAGCGTCACCTGTGCTGAGGTGTTGAACGTTGTGAGCGTGATCATCCATCCAACCCCCATCACGATCGCTGCGGCAATCGCAATCATGCGATCGTGTGTTTGGCTCAAGCTCCACAAACCAAAAGCGAACACGAGCATCGCTTGAAACACGGCCCAGTCGCTACCAAAGCGACGCGTCAAACGCGGCATGATGGCTGCGGCAATTACCGCACCGAGTCCCACCGCGGCGACCAGCAAGCCGAATCCTCGTGCGTCCCAGTCCAATCGCTCCCGTGCCACAAGCGGCAAGAGCGACCAAAGTGCGCTCGCTGGAATCACAAACATCACCACTCCAATCATCACGTGACGCATCGCAAGGGTGCGAAAGACGTACCGAAGCCCTTGGATGAGTGAGAGGCCGAACGAAAGCCCCCGCGTCGATTCGGTCGGTGTGCGTTTCCAAAATACCAACACTGCAATCACACCAGCGAACGACGTTGCGTTGAAAGCAAACGGACTCCACGCCCCCAGACTCGCAATCAGCACTCCGCCAACCGCTGGACCAAACGACCGAGCAAGGTTAAAGCTGATGCTCCCCAAGGCAATCGCACGCGATAATTGGTCTCGCGGAACAATCTCAGGAATCGATGCTTGCCACGTCGGCACGTGAACCACCATCCCAAGCCCCATGACGAACGTCATCGCGAGCAACCCCCAGGAACTGATGTGCCCCGTCGCCGTTAACGCCGTCAAAAACAGTGCTGTCGTCAGAAGCATCACCTGAGTCATCAACAGCAAGCGGCGGCGATCGACTCGATCCGCTAATACCCCCGCTGGAATCGCCAGCACTAGGACTGGCAGCGACATCGAAAACCGAACGGCGGAAACCATCTCCGGTGACCCATCCAAGCTCGTCATGAGCCAGCTTGCCCCCACCTCATGAACCCAGGTCCCCATGTTGGATGCAAGCGACGCAATCCAAAAGGCCCGATACACGCGATGCCGTAAAGGAGCCCAGGCCGATGCGTCAGAAGACAAATGTATGACTCAAAAGTGGAAGAAGACTGAAAACAAATCGTACCGACATGACCCAAAACACGATTCCAGCACTACTCTGCAAATTCGGCAAGTCCAGCCAAGCTCTAACAAATTGACGACATGTTGAATTCTCACAACCTACGTTCGTTACAAACGGCACAGATTCACCCGAATGTGTGGCGAAAGTTAAACGATTCTGCACATTACGCACCTGCGAACTGGAAATTCGCTGTTCGTGTGTCATTAACTACTAACGCGTCACATGAACCACAAGGGTTCATGTCCGCGGCCGGCGGGGGGCTGCCGGTAGGAGGGCTCCCCAATTCGTCCGGTGATGCAAGAGCACAAACTCGCATCCACGCCTACCACCTTTTTCAAGACCCATGACCATCAAGACGTTTGTTGTTGATCGCCAGGAAGTAGTCCGCTGGGGACTTACCCTTGCCTGCTCCGATGCCGCTGATATTGTGGTTGTGAGCACGGCCGAATCATTGAGCAGTTGCTTCGAAGAGATTCTCCGAACGAGCCCCGATGTCGTCATCGTAGATGTCCAGGCCAACGATGCGTCAGAAGTTGATCACGCACAACGCCTGCTCGCCGCCCAACCGAACCTCAAGCTTTTGGTCTTCAGTGCGACTGACACTAGAGAGAACATTCAAATGCTCCTCAATTACGGCGCTAGTGGATACATCACCAAGGATGCAAGTCTCGCAGAAGTCGTCATAGCCGTTCGAGCCATCCACGAAGGGCGAATATTCATCAGCCACTCGCATCCATCGCCGAGTGGACCGAAGTCAAGCTCTGCCTTGAAAGGCTTAACGACTGCCGCCCGTAGTAACTGCGGTGAGCCTGAGACTTTATCAGCACGTGAACGTGAGGTTGTCCTGATGCTAGCCGACGGTTTGACGAACAAGGAAGTCGCCAAGCGTTTGTTCCTTAGCGTCAAGACAGTTGAAACCTATCGTTCGCGAGTGATGAAGAAATACCAACTGCGTGGACGTGCGGAGCTATTCAGCTTCGCCAAGCAATTGGGCGAGAGCGATTCCAACTCAGCATCACTGACGAAGGCCTAAGTCGTCGAGCACGCGATTAAGGTCGCCTACTAGGCGGCGCAAGACGCCACTTCCTTTGCTCGCACCTTACATATCTTGTCAGGTAAATTACCACAATCACCATGTGGTGCAATAAAACACCACAGCCCTGACAGGCAGTCCAACAAACAACCTTACATAATGTCAGGGAGTATATGACTTCCCTCGACTTTTATTGCCATTGAAAGAAATCGAAGATAGGTTTTGTACGTTGAAGGAAATCGAATCAACATGTTCGTCGATTCATCCAACAAAGTGTTTCGCTAAAAACATATTTCTTTTCAATCTTGTTCAACGCTCGATTGGGATCACCAATATGTTCTATGCGCTAAAGCCACGATGGCTTGGGACTTATACCCACACAGGAAAAGTAGACTTCTAATGGCGTGTGCCATTAGTCAAGCTAAATAACGTCTCGTACCCAATCTGCCCCTCGTTTACACCTAGAAGACTCGTTATGAACATCAAGTACATCGTCGCCGCCCTGTTTGCTGTTTCGTCCGCATCGACTGCAATGGCTCAAACCACTGCCACGCAAAAGTTCAAAGTAATCGTTCCTGCGAACATTTCGATTACTGCTCCATCGGACGTTGTCATTACTCACGACCAAACAGAGAGCGACCAAACATTCCCCGCACAACAATGGGTCGTTAAAGGCAACTCGCTCGCAGGTGTTGCAGTTTCCTTCTCGACAAACACTGCTTTCGTTCACAAAACAGACTCGACTTTCAAGCGAGACGCACAACTCGGCCTGGCTGTTGCTAGCAGCACTGGACCAGCCACCTGGACTGTCGGTCAAGCTGCAGACACAACCAACTACGTCGGTAGTGACGGAGTGGCGACGGTGTCGGCTTCGTCCAACGGTGTTGGCAAAGCGACCTTCGACCTCACCATGAAGTTTGTCACCAACGGTTTCGGTAGCTTCGCCGCTGGAGACTATGAGTCGACCGTAACCGGCACCGTAACCGCCAACTAGTTAAAACATTGGTAAGAGTACTACTCATTGTCGCGATCCTAGCCACCCTTGCGAGCACAGTACTCGCGCAGGGTGGTTTTCGCGTTGACGTCGAGCCCGTGACGCCTGGCGGACTGAGCACCCACGCTCAAGCAAATTGGCTGTTTCGACTTCAACAAAAGAGCGTTGTACTTCGGTGGAATTGCACCAGCTTCTCACACGCCCAAAACGCCCAGTCGCAATCCGATGCAACGATGAGGGCTGCTGTGACAGCCGTTCAAGGGCCGATTATCGTTTCTCCCAATGCTAGCATTGTAAAGACTGACGTTTCCCATGGCAGCCAATCAGCAGGTTTTGATATGCACATGCAGGGCACTGGAAAACTTAATGTACTGGTCGATGTGGAAATCGATACTTCAAAGGCTGCCGCTGGTGACCATTACGCCACCGTGGAGCTGACAATTACGGGACTTTAGTAAGCATAGGGACAGTTTGTTCGCTTCAGTTGCTCCACCAGTCAACACAAATTCGACTCGCCCTTGGGCGTGCTGGAGTGTTTGCGCGCTCGTGATTTGCTTTGTTGGAAATGGCTGTGCGTTGAACAAAAATTTTGACCCCAAACAGCCGACCGTTCACGACCTAATCCAAGAAGCACTCGACAAATCGGCACAGACTCGAGAGCTAGCCGTTATGAATGAGGCAACCTTTGAGGTTTTCGAAGAACCCGTCGACGGTCAATGGCTCAATCCGCCTTATGGAAGCGGAATCACGACTCAAGGTGGATACACCGGCCACATCGATTCTCCGCAAACCGGCCCACGAGTTTCCGAAGAGTTCATTGAAACCGATGTTCGCGAAGCGCTGTTGATCCTCGCCGAAGAGGCCGAGATCGATTTGGTGATGGACGAAGACGTCGCGGGAGTCGTCAATACACGCATCGACGACATGCCGATTGACGCGGCAATCGAGAAACTGTTGTTGCCACTAGGTTTGGTCGCCGCCCGTCACGGGAACCGCGTGATTGTCGCACCCGCCGACCCCAGTTCGCCATTGTTTTCTTACGTTGCAGAAACGACGGAGTATCGTCCACTTCATTTGGATGCGACCATGTTGATGACGACTGTTCCGAAATCCCTGGAAAAGTTCGTCAACTCGATCGAAGGCAACAACCTCATTCTTATCGAAGCACCGCGCGGCATTCGGCAGCAAATCGTGGATCGATTCGTCTCGATTGACCAACCAGTGCCTCAAGTTGTTTTAGAAGCCATCATTTGTGTTGTATCGCCAGATTCCGGTTTTCAATTAGGTTTGGATTGGCAGCACGCCGTAGAACTTGACGGCAAAACAGCATTAAAACTCGGCGCTTCAGGCTTAGCTCTCAGCGGAAACGCAAGCCGCCAGGGCCTGGATTCTGTATTTAGTGATTTTGCGACAACCTCCGCATTCGTGAAACTATTAAATGAAAATGGCTATGTCACAATCCGCGCTTCACCACACGTGATGGCGAAAGACGGCCAAAAAGCCAATATATCAATTAATCGAGAGACGTTCTTTAGCACCTCGCCTAACCAGACTTCGGGAAGTGACAACAGCTCGTTCTTTATCCAACAGAATATACAAAAAGTCGACTCTGGAATCACCCTCGACATCACACCCCATATTCGTGGCGACGTGGTTACTATTGAAATTGATAATGCGGAAGTCAGTGAAGACATTCGTAGTGCAAGTAGTGAACTCGCACTCAATCCTTACCCCATCATTAATCGTCGATCGGTTTCAACGACAGTACACGTCAAAGATGGAAAAACCATTGTGATCGGGGGCTTGGTCCAACAGGAAACAGTTGATCGTGTAAATAGTGTGCCCGGCCTCAGCAGCATCCCTTTGCTGGGCTATCTTTTTAAGTCAAAACAACGACAGACGCGGGAAGCCGATGTTGTCATCTTTATTTCACCAAGAATTGTGAAGCCCTGCTTAACGGATTAGAACGGCTGGCGCAAACAGCGAATGCCCCCGATCCATGAGAACATTCCATTTATTGCGACGAAGTGCTTCTCTAGCGTTTCTCGGCTTCACACTCGCTTCGTTGACAAGCACTTCTGTCTTTGCACAGTCAGCAAGGCCGAAGGGTGATACGCCCAACGGCCCCAGCTCGCAACCGATCACCCTTACCCGCTCAGTCGAACCATCATTTCATATTGAACCGATCGTTCATCGTTTCCAAGGCAATCGCGGGACGGTCATCCCATTTGAATTCGAAATCGCGTCGCTTGGTAAATCCATGGATGTGGAGGTCGTGCCTGTCGACCTGCGGCAAGAAGAGAGCGGCGTCGTTCTGCATCGCGAAGGCCACGTTACTGGACGTGAATTACGAATTCTCTCGGCGACCGAGTTCAAGTTGGCTCCGGGCGAGTCGCAAATCATTCGCGGTGAAGTCACGGTGCCGTTAGCAAAAACAAACTTCTTGTCCTATGGCGTTCTCGTGAAAGATCGGGGGCAAGTTGGCCAAAAGACCGACACATCCAACGACGGCACGCAAACAACCGCAGCCATTAAGTTCGTGACTCAATACGTTCTTCGTGTCGACATCGAAACGGGCGTGCAAGACATTAGCGAAATGAACAAACTCATCTTGGAGGCTGGTCGCGTCAACTCGATCAACGGGATGCCCGTCGTTCAGACCTATTTAACGAATCCAACAAACTTTTCGCTGGAATGCTACGTTCGTGGGGCGATCGAGTCCTCCACATCGAGCAAACCGAAACCATTCAATCTCAACATGCCTTGCCGTCGTGACCTAACCGGTGACGACAAGTATCTGGTTCGTGTGATGCCCAACAGTCGAATTCGGTTGGAAGCGGATGTCGACTCGTCGATGTTTCCTGGAGATCAAGTGCTCCAGCTGACCATGACTAACGGTCGGCGGTCGATTTTGGAAAGCTCGTTCCCGCTGTCCGTGCAAACAGGCGACTACCCGGCACTTGACGTAAAAATGGCATTCCTGGATGCCGGCGTCTCCATTGAGCCCGCACAAATTGAAGTCGGGCACATCTCGGGAACGAGCCGCACTAGCAATTTGAAGTTCTCGAATAACTCGGACGAGATTCATTCCCTTCGCTTGGCTCCAAAAGCCTTCGATGGAAACTCGCTCGATGGGCTGAAACTCTCGGATACTGAGTTCGAAGTCAAACCGGGACGCACCAAAACGATTCGAGTTACGCTTGACTCAGCCCGTGGCGTGGACATTTCAAAATTCGGTTATGTCGAAGTGCTCGGAGCAACCTCATCGGAGCCCATGCATTCGTTGCCGATTGCGATGATGTTTGCGGCCCCCACGGCACCTAAGGTCGAGATCGCTGAATTGCAACGACTCGAAAACGATGGCTACAACACGTTCCAATTGCAAGTCACCAACCACGGCGACTGTTTCGTTCCAATCAACGCTTCATTGTCCGTGGACGATGGCAAGGGCCGATATTCATCGATGACTGACGGGTACGGACGCTGGCTCGCACCAGGCGAAGTTCGAATGCTGCGATTCGATCCGCAGATGCGTCTCGGAGCTGGTGACCAGCAAGTCGCACTCGTCGTCGAAACGTATCCAGGCTTGGAACCAACCAAACGTACGGTCGTGATCAAAATTGACGAAGCCACGGCAAGCGTGCTGACGAACAGCACGACAGCCGAATCGACTCCAGCAAACTGATACCATGATGTGCACTCTCTTCATTCGAATTGCGTTTGTCTTTCTGTTCGTCATCACGCTTGCGGCCAACGTGATTGCGGACACAGCTGGATCACAAACGTTTCGACTGGCGGTTCCTTCGAGCTCGACGGTGACGCCGCCTTTGGACCAGGTAATTACCGCAATAGCGATTGATAGCGATCAAGTCTTCGCTCCGCAAACTTGGATTGTCCAAGGAAATGGCATGGAAGGCATCGTTGTTGATTTTGGTGTGCAGTACGCGTTTCGGCACACTGAAGACCCAACATATAAGAATGACGCATCACTTCAAGTTTCAATCACATCGACCACAGGCGTTGCAAATTGGACGGTCAACAAGGCGACTGACGCAACAAACGTCAACTTGAATGACGAAGAAGCGTCCGTCCAAATCGGGTCTGACGGAGTCGGTGTCGCGAATGTCGAACTGAATGTGACCTTCAAGTATGACCCGCAAAGAGTCTTGGCCGCCGGTCCATACGAACTCACGTTGATGTCAACCATCTCGGCGCCCTGAGCCTGAGTTCACGGACTGACTTTTTCTCGGATGCCACTGAGCCCGCTTCATCCATTTGGCTGTGTACCATTTGATGCACTGTGTTCGCTCGCAGACGACGGCTTGCCAAAATGAGTCGCGAATAAACTGGCTGTAACGATTATTCAATGCCTTGTTCACAGTAGCGTTCGCCATCGGTGAGCTAGAGTTCCCTAGGCCCAAATTCCCAATCCCCTGGGGCCGGCGTGAGAACTCTGATGATTCATGTGTCTGGGCTGAGAAAGCAATACAACGATTTCGTCGCCGTCGATGGCGTGTCGTTCAATATCGGCGCTGGTGAAATTTGTGGGCTGGTCGGCCACAATGGTGCGGGTAAGACAACAACGATGCGTTGCCTGTCGGGGCTATTGCACGCCGATCAAGGCGAAATACGTCTCGCGGGATTCTCGCCGAAAACACAACCCGTCGACTTGAAGCGACACGTTGTCTACGTCCCCGATGATCCACCGCTGTTTGATGACTTGTCGGTGAATGATCACTTCGAGTTCATCGGACGCATCTATAACGTCACGGACTATCGTGAGTCCTCTCATGCACTGCTCGAGCAATTCGGATTGCTCCCGCGACAACACAACCTAGCTCGCGAGCTGTCTCGCGGCATGCGCCAGAAGCTTGCGATCTGTCTCGCGTATCTTGTGGATCCACAAGTAATGTTGTTCGACGAGCCGATGACAGGGCTCGATCCACAGGGAATCCGCCTGTTCCTTGACACGCTTCGCGAGCGAGCTCAAGCCGGCACGACGATTGTCCTGAGCAGCCACCTTTTGGCGATGATCCAGGACGTTTGCAGCATGGTGATGGTGATGCACCACGGCCGCGTTCGATTTCTCGGGACGAGAGACGAACTGCATGCTCGCTACAACGAAGCCGAGACTCTTGAAGAGGCCTTCTTTGAAGCGATCGCCGACAATGAATCGATACCGAGCTTTCCAGGAGCGTGTGCGTGAACGCCATCGGCTGGGATTCACCGAGTACGTATCGCAACCTAGCAGACTTGCACGCTCGTCAGGTGCGTTCGCGAGTGCTGCGAAGCATCGAGCGAATCCGCTCACCCCAGCGGGCATTGGCAACCACACTTGCGGTGCTTTGCCTCGTGGGATACGTCGTTGTTGGCCTCACGGTCTTGTCCCAGCGAACTCCGATTGAACCAGCACAATTACAACGTTGGCTGAGCGGATCCATGGTGATCTATGCGCTGTACCACTTGGTGCGCAGCGTGTGGACTGTCAACGCACACGGTGACGAGCATACAAGCGTCGAACTATCCGACGCAGCACGGTTGTGGCTCGCCGGAGCACCGATACAACGATCGTCCATACTCAGCTACGAGTTGATCGGTTCGGTGACCCAGGCCATCGTGAAGACATTGATGCTGGCGGTCATCCTCTTCCATGACGTACGACATATCGAGATGCTCGTCTTGGGCATGTTTGGCTCCATTGCACTGCTGGAGATTGTCCGCCGAATCATCGATCACAGCTTGGCAATATTGTCACATTCAGCTCTGAAGATGTGTCGTGTGCTGGTGTCGCTTGTGGCGTTAACGATTGCGGTCACCGTCGTGGTTCGCGTGTCGGAGTCCACACCCAATGGATCTCCAACCGGAGCCTACTTACTCGCGGCACTCCAATCGCTCGGCTCACTCGCTTCGTCGTCGTTTGTGCAAGTTTTGGCAACGCCATGGCACGCCGCAGCGTCGCTCGCAGTGACAGTCGATTACTCCGCGACGACCTGCATCCAGATTACAGCCACCGCCGCCTGGCCACCACTTGCGATGATGGTGCTTGCGGTGCTTGATGGCAAAGCGGCGAGCCAACCACGCGTGGCTGGGACAGCGACGAAAACCTCATCCGTCACGACACGCCGTTGGCAACGTCAATCGGAGCTTGGGCGATGGCTCGAGTCTCAACTTCCCGAGTCGTATCGATGCGTTTTGCCGATCGCCGAGCGTCAATTCCAAACGCTTCGTGAACACGCGGTGGTGGTCATGGTCAGTCTTGTGATTCCGTCACTTCTTTCATTGTCACCGCTATTGATCAACACCGGCACCGAACAGTGGCTGTTTGTGATTGGTGGCGTCACGCTCTCGACGCTGCTCTTGGCACCGCCGGCACTGCGTTTGGATTTCCGCCGCGACGTGCGGCGGTTCACGCTGCTGGCTGGATTGCCGATTCCACCACGCGCGATGGTGATTGGCCAGTTGCTGATCCCCGTGATGATGACCATCGCGTTCCAGATGATCGTGATGGTGATTGCTTCGTTAATCGTTCAGCCGGGCTGGAACCAGACGCTGCTGTGGTTCGGCGTGTTGCCGCCGTTTGCCGTGACGGTTTTCGCAGCCGAGAACGCGATTTTCCTGGCGTTTCCGCACCATGAGCGTGCACAGGGAATTGCGATGGTCATTCGAACCAAGGTTGTGTTTCTGGGCAAGGCAATCTCGCTCTTGGGGCTGCTCGGATTGCTTGTCGCTTGGGCAGTGGTCTGTCGACGTTACGTGCCCAGCGCGGTGCTCACGCCAACGTTCTTGCTCACGAGCATGCTCGGTTCAACCCTTGTCGCCGCGGCACCACTGCGAGTGACCGAACGCGTTTGGCGACGAATGGATTGTGCGAGTGATGCCCCCTGTGAGTGAGCCTTAAGCTGCTCGCTGTTGCGAATTGTCCTGAGAAAGAACGTCGATCGCAGCTTCGAGGCTGCCTAATTGTTTCACGAGGTTCTGGATGCACCGAGCCATCGACTCCGACGCCTCGAACCCAATCTCGCCGAGCAGCTCTTGCAGCTCATCGGAACTCATTTGGGTGATCAACTCTTCGGGCGTCAGGAAATTGTCCGTGCTTGAGCAGTCACTGCTTGATCGCGATTCGTTGGGCATCGAGTTCACCGGTTGCTGGTGGATTACTGACTGAGGCGAGCTTCCCACGATTCATCGTGCCTAAAGAAAGTCTCCATTCATAAAAAGCCCGCCTCGCGTCAAAGTCTAGCAACGCGTGAAAGTTTCACGACACTTGACACCGCCACTGAATCACTGTACTATTTGCTGCAGTACAGCAGTGCGGCGTCCGCTTCGGAAGGTGTTCTATGCAAATACGAGTGATCCCCGGCAGTAGTGCTGCGATCTATCGTCAGATTGCTGACCAAGTCCGTCGCGCGGTCGCCTTGGGCGAGCTGGCGATTGGTGACCCGATGCCGAGTGTACGTGCGCTCGCGAAAGAGCTGGTCGTGAACCCGAACACGGTGGCCAAGGCATACGCAGAACTGATTCGCGATGGCGTCTTGGAGACTCAGCCAGGTCGCGGCGCGTTTGTCGCCAAACGACGAAGTGTCTATTCGAAAGCTGAGCGGCTACGTCGACTCGATGAAGCACTAGAGACAGCGGTGAGCGCTGCAGTCACGCTGGATTTTACCAGTGAAGAAATTCTCGCTCGGATGCGATCAAAACTCGAAGACTTGATGTGAGAACTGATGTCTGACACGCATGTTATTCGCACAGAGCGACTCACTCGCTATTTCGGCCGTCGCAGCGTCGTTCGCGAGCTGAACTTCACGGTGCCTCGCGGCAGCGTCGTGGGGCTGCTGGGCCTCAACGGGGCTGGCAAGACGACGACCATTCGCATGTTGATGGGATTTCTTGAGCCGACTCGCGGTTCGTGTGAAGTACTTGGTCACGACAGCCGAAGGCTCACGCCTGAGATCCGTGCTCGAATCGGGCATACGGTCGAAGGCCATTTTCTTTATCCCTGGATGCGAGTTCGTGACTGTGAACGATTCGGTCGCGAGACGCATCCGAAGTGGGACGGCACATTCTTCGAACAATCGGTGCGTCGATTTGGGATCGATTGCGAAGCCAAGGTGTCCTGGCTGAGTCGTGGCCAGCGAGCGGGTGTCTCGCTCGCATCCACGCTTGCCGGTGATCCAGAGCTACTCATTCTTGACGACCCAGCACTCGGGCTGGATCCGGTCAGCCGTCGAGCGCTCAACGAAACGATCATTGAGTTCTGTGAGTCGGGGGAGCGAACGGTATTACTGAGCAGTCACTTACTCGACGACGTCGAGCGCGTGGCGGATCGGGTGGCCTTGATGGTCGACGGCCGCATGCTTGTGGACAGCACACTCGACGACTTCCGCAACCGCGTTGCCGCATGGATTGTGGATTCAACTGATAATCCAACGATCAATCACACGATTCCCGGCATGGTCCATTGTCGTTCACTCGGAAGCCGCTGGCACATCACGGTTGCCGATCCCAGCGAAGCCACCGTCCAAGCGATTGAAAGCATCGGCGCACATGTCGAATCCACCGACATCAGTTTCGAAGACGCCGTGCTTGCCTACTTATCACGATCTCGAGTCGGCCATTCGTTCTACACCGGAGCCACCTCATGATGAGGTGGCCCATGCTTGACGGGCGCGCGTACCTCTAAGATCTCAGTCTTGGAAGCCAACATCTAGGAGAGCCACGATGGCCAAAAAACCACGCAAGACCGCCAAGCCACCTCGTCGGACGTTCACGAAGGAATTCAAGC
>JBGTAI010000207.1:0-4367 GCA_041749955.1 Pirellulaceae bacterium
ATGGTCGCCACTTCACTCTTGATTCACTCTGTGCTTAATCCGGGCCACCAAATCCGGGCCGCGCTCACGGCGAAGGCCAGACCCTATGCAACGGTTTCTGTTTCCCCGCTGGATCAATTCATTCCTCGCTCTGATGGGAGCGGTTGTTGTTGCTGGCGGTGTATACGCCGGCGCGATGGGTGGACTGATAACTGATCCAAAGACGCTCAACGTAGGCTATATGCCTGAGCAACCTGTTCCGTTCAGCCATGCGATTCATGCTGGTCAATTACGGATGGATTGTCGCTACTGTCACAACACAGTATTCGAGGCGGCTCACGCTGCGATTCCTCCAACAGCGACTTGTATCAATTGCCACAGTGGCGAGAACGACCAAGGCGTCACGGCACTTGCGGCCGTTCGAGCGAACAGTCCGAAACTCGCTCTGATCCGTGAGAGCTGGGAAACCGGTCGAAGTATGGCTTGGAAGCGAGTTCATAACTTGCCTGAGTTCGTGTACTTCAATCATGCTGCTCACGTGAATTCCGGCGTTAGCTGTGTGAGTTGCCACGGGCGAATCGATCAAATGGAAGTTGTTTATCAGGCCAAAGAGTTGTCGATGGCTTGGTGTATTACGTGTCACCGGAATCCTGAGCCGCACCTGCGTCCGAAAGAGTTTGTGACCAAGCTCGATTGGGAAGCGCCAGCGGACTGGGATCCGAAGAAAGCCCGTGAAGATCTGCACATTAACCCGCAAGTCCACTGTGCGGTCTGTCACCGATAGTAGGTGTCGTGTAGCAGGTGTTGTCGCCGTTCGCGGCGTCAATCCTGAGTCCTGCCGCCTGAAGCCTGTCTCCTAAAACTGCAACCCGTTACCTGACTCCCAAGTTTCTATGACCAGCCAAGACTCGACTCCTGCCGCTGCTCCACGTGCTCGCTATTGGCGAAGTCTTTCGGAGTTGCATCGGAGCGACGATTTCAATCAGTTCTTGGACCGCGAGTTCCCGGTCGCCGCTTCGGAATTCCCGGAAGGCGTCTCGCGTCGTCGTTGGCTCCAGATCATGGGTGCTTCGCTCGCAGTCGCCGGCGCAACGGGATGTCGCTATCCCGAAGAGACGATTGCGCCGTTTGTGTTGCGTCCTGAGGGTCGCGTGCCAGGCGAGACGTACTCGCGTGCGACGAATCTTGAGCTTGCCGGTCGTGTTTACAACTTGTTGGTCACATGTGTTGATGGCCGGCCTTTAAAGATCGAACCGAATACAGAGCACCCGAGCGGGTTGGGGACGGACGCATACGTTCAAGCTTCGATATTGGGTCTTTTTGATCCGGATCGTTCACGCAGCGATGATGGCCCGATCTTGCGTCGTGGCGATGACGAGAAAGGCCGTCGTGTTGCTGCGGATTGGGATGCGTTCGACAAGTATGGTGAGAATTTGCTTCGTGCCGCTGAGGGCAACGGCGAAGGCGGCATGTTCGCTGTCGTGATGGAGCCGACATCCTCGCCGTCAGTCCTTCGCATGCTTAGCGAGCTTCGTAAGCGATTGCCAAAGGCGACCTTTGTAAGTTTTGATGGCGTGCACGGCGATGCGATGAGCGAGGCCACGAAAAAGGCCTTTGGCAAGCCGGCTCGTCAAGTGCTGGATCTGTCCTCAGCGAAAACGATTGTTGCGATCCAGGCAGACATTCTGGGTAGTGATCCTGGGTTCCTTTCGAATGCTCGCGGGTTCGCGATGAATCGTGATTCGAAGGACATGAGTCGCTTGTATGTTGTCGAAGGTGGCTACAGTGCCACGGGCGTTTCGTCTGATGCTCGCTTGGCGTTGCGTCCGAGTGAAATGCCAGCGTTCTTGAGTGAGTTATCGCGTCGCGTGGACAAGCTCAAGGGCGGCGAGACGCATGATCACGGCGTTGATTCCCAGTCGTTTGATGAGATTTCGGCCGCTGATCGGCTTGAGCGATTCATTGATACCGTTGCCCATGACCTCGCCGACAGTAACGGCGACGCGGTTGTGGTTGTTGGCGAGCACCTTGGCAGCGACGCGATCGCGGCCGGTATCGCGTTGAACCAAAAGCTCGGCTCGCTCGGCAAGATTCAGAAGTTCGCGGCGGTAGCGGATAGCGGTTTGGGTGAGTTGACATCGCTTGGTGAGCTTGTTGAGAAGATCAACGCGGGTCAAATCGATTCGCTATTGGTCCTCGGTGGAAACCCAGTCTTCGCGGGTCCAAGTGACTTGAAGCTTCAGGCTGCGATCTCGAAGGTTGAGAACACGGTCTACTTAGGTGAGTACGACGACGAGACGGCTGCTGTGTGCGGTTGGTCGTTGCCGCAATCGCATCCGCTGGAGTCTTGGGGCGATGTCATTGGCGACGATGGTCTTTATGGCGTGTGTCAGCCGCAAATTATGCCGTTGCTTGGCGGACGGTCGACTGTCGAAGTTTTGGCTGTGATGCTCGGTCAGCGTGATGCGGAAGGCGAGTCCATTGTTCGTCGCACTGCCGACTCGGTTGCTGGCAAGAGCTTGAGTGAACGCGAGTGGCGTGAATTGCTCCACGATGGTTACAGCGATGCGATAAAGATGTCGCCAGAGATGCTGTCCGAAACTAGCGGCAAGGCTGAGTTGGTCGACGCTGCTCCGGTGGCGATGGATTCTTCCGCGATTGATCAAGATGACATTGAAGTCTTGTTCACGGTGGCCGACGGCATTTACGATGGTCGATTTGCGAACAACGGTTGGCTCCAAGAAATGCCCCAGTCGCTGACGAAGCTGACTTGGGACAACGCGGCCATGATGAGCCCCAAGACTGCGGCGACGCTCAAAGTGAAGCACGGCTTGATGGTTGCGATTCGTCGTGGCGATAGCAAGGTTGAGTTGCCTGTCTACGAGATCCCTGGGATCGCGCCGGGTGTGATTTCAGTCACCTACGGCTATGGCCGCAAGCGAGCTGGTGTTGTCGGCGGGTCGGAACAAGATGATGTCGCGATTGTCGGAACGGACGTGTCGGCGATTCGTCAAAGTGATTCGATGTTGGCATTGTACAAAGCGGAGGCCCGTCCGAAGCTGACTGAGTACGAGATGTCGGCGACCCAGGATCACTGGGCGATCGACGAGCGTGGCAAGGACGAGACTGAGGCTCGAAGCTTCACGCTGGTTCGTGAAGGCACGTTGGCGCTTCTTGCTAAGTTGCCGAACTTTGCGGAGGCCAAAGGCCCGCACGTTCCCAAGGTCGGTCGCGACGGTTCGCTTTGGCAAGAGCCGATCAACGAGATCGAGATCGAAAAGCCCCTGTTGCCTCAATGGGGAATGGCGATCGATTTAACCAAGTGCATCGGATGCAATGCGTGCGTGATCGCTTGCCAAAGCGAAAACAACGTGCCGATCGTTGGTAAGGAACAAGTCGGAAATAGCCGCGAAATGCACTGGTTGCGTGTCGATCGTTATTTCCAAGGCGATGAAGAGAATGCAGACGTCGTTCAACAGCCCGTCGCATGCATGCACTGCGAAACGGCACCTTGCGAGCAAGTGTGTCCAGTTGCCGCGACTGTGCATACGGACGAAGGCATCAATGCGATGGCGTACAACCGTTGTATAGGTACACGATATTGTGCCAACAACTGTCCGTTCAAGGTTCGCCGGTTCAACTACTTCAACTACAACGTGCCCGTCGGCGTGGGCTATGGCATCGATGCTTACGAAAGCAACATCGAGGGCGCGAACCGCAAGCTCCAGGCGTTGGTGCTGAATCCAGACGTGACAGTTCGCGGTCGCGGTGTGATGGAAAAGTGCACTTACTGTGTCCAGCGTGTTGAACACGCAAAGATTGACGCTCGCAAGGATGGTGGTCGTCCGATTCGTGATGGCGAAGTGGTTACGGCTTGCCAATCCGCTTGTCCGACGCGTGCGATTGACTTCGGTAACATTGCCGACCCCGAATCCGTGGTTGCGAAGAAACGTCTTGATGTGCGAGCGTACGGCATGCTCGAGCAACTCAATGTGAAGCCACGTACGGAGTATTTGGCTCGAGTCCGCAATACGCCTGCACGATTGATGAACCGATTCCAATTAACGGATTTGGCAACGCTCGAAGCGCCACACCATGGCGGCCACGGTGACGATCACCATGGCGATGCACATGGTGCAGCCGCAGGACACGATGATCATGGGCACGCTCATGACGATCATGGTCACGAACACGCTGAAGAACCAAAAGAAGCCGCCGCTAAGTAAGTTCGCTTACGTCGCTTTGGTCTGATTACCTGTCTCCCGAAACCTGAAACCTGATTCCTCACCTATGTCCCTCGCCATTTCCAACGGACTGGACAACACCGTCGAACGCCCCGGCGAGCGAGCCTCGCTGGTCCTTGGTGGTTCAACGTACAGCTCGGTTAC
>JBGTAI010000208.1:0-11991 GCA_041749955.1 Pirellulaceae bacterium
ACTACGCCGACTTTCAGGCAGCGATTGACACCTGCCTCGACGAACTCAGTACCACTCATAAACCTGCGATCGCGTCCTTGCTGACCCTCAATTTCCAGACATTCCAGAATGTGCCATTGCTATCCGAGTGAGGTATAGCTGTCGAGTTTCCGTCGACTAACTGTCGATGCACGTTTCCAGGAATCGAGCGAGTCGATGGAAGTCGCTCTTTTGCTCGATGAAACGAACTTTGGTGACGAGCGTCTTGGGATCGACCAGTTGTTCGAACGGCACGAAGTGCAAATCGAACTGGCCGGACACGCTCACCATGACGCCGTTCAGCTTTTCTTCGACAAGTGCTCGGTAGGCACCGACACCGAGTTGCGAACCGAGGATCACGTCATAGGCATGCGGTGCGGCACAGCGGGCTTCGTAACCGAGTTGCAATCCGTTGACCTTGCGAGTGCGTCCGGTTCGTTTGTTGTAGGCCTTGGCCAACAGACCCGAGACCAGCGTTCCCAAGTTGATCGACGAGATGTTGATGTGACCGTGATCATCGCGGCTGACGCCTTCGAGATATTTCGCTGGGAGAAACTCAGCCATGCCCTCGGCGATTACGATCGTTCCGTATTGGCGGCCTTCGCGTTCGCGGGCGACCATCATGTCGACCATGCGGTCGATCACTTTGTCGAGATCCATTACTTTGCGAGGCTTGCCGGTTTCTGGGTGCACTTCTTCTGCGGCGAGGGGACCGATGATGTCTTCGACACTCAGCACCATGCTGGCTTCGCCAGCGATCGCGGCGCCGTAGGCAAGCCATCCGGCGCTACGGCCCATCGCTTCGCAAAGGAAGTAAGCTCGGCCGGCGGCAGCATCGAAATTGAGATTGCGAATTTCTTCGGCGAGAGTTTCCACTGCTGTGAAGAATCCAAACGTGAAGTCGATGCCGCAGTAATCGTTGTCGATTGTCTTGGGCAGGTGAATGACAGGAAACCGTCGAGCGCCGGCTGGCAGGTTGTCCTGGAACATTTTCAGCTTGTTCGCAGTCTTGAGCGTATCGTCGCCGCCGATCGAAATGAGCGCATCGACTTCGAGCGAGCACAGACCTTCATAGACGCGGCGCAGCGGCGCAACAAGCTCAGCGTCTTTGAGGTGTTCCGGAGCGCTGACATGCTTGCCAGGGTTCGTTCGTGCGGTGCCAATCATGATCCCGCGACTGGTTCGGGCATTCGTGAGCAACTCATGCGTGAAGCGGATGTAGTCCGTGCCTTCTTGCATGGGGCCTGCGGCGGTGTATTCGGCTAAGCGGCTGTAACCGTGTTTGATTCCAAAAACTTGGGCGCCTTCTTCGAGAAACGAAAAGGCAGCGGTGGAGATTACTGCGTTCGCGGCTGGTGCTGGTCCGCCGGCGAACAAGATGGCGACGCGTTTGATATCGAGGTCGTGATAGTCAGGCATTGGGGTGCAACGGTTGTAGAAGGTGATTTAGGCGTCGTGTTGAGACACTGATTTTAGTTGTCATGAGCCGCTAGCCAAGACGGCGACACTTGTGGCTCACAGGTGATTTAAACGCAAGGCATGTTCGATCGCCGTTTCGTACTCGGCGTCCGTCAAATCGAGTGTCGTGCGAAGGCTCATGAGTGTCTTCAGCTTATTATCTGATAACTCACCCTCCGCCGTTGCAGCGAGAAACATTGCTTGAAGCGCCAGCACTCTTTGCGGCTGGCTCCAACGTCGTGACACGGTAAGGACGTAATTCTCCGCCTTGATCTTGTTCTGTGTCGCGATGGAGCAAAGTCGTCCCAGTTCCTCGCGATCGAGTTCCCTCTCAAGAAGGTTGTTTCCGATCCGCAAGAGTGCTGTGATTTCTTCCTCGCTGATTTTGTCGTCAAGGAGAGTCACCAATACGGCAGAACGCATTGCTTCATCGAGAAATTGGTCCTGTTGGGCTTTTTCGTGTGCTTCCCGATCCATTTCTAACACAGAAGGATCCCATTTGGATCGACACTGGTCGCACTCGATGAAAGGTTCACTTGCCCCAACGGGGACAGTGGGAATGAAATAGATCGTCAGGAACGGACGGCGTGACCGTAAACGATAGGTGCTAGTGCTTCCGCACGTCGGGCAATAAAAGTTGCCACGGTCGCGCGTCCGGGTAAGGTTCATCGTGCCAATCAGAATCATGGTCGGTTCGCCGTGCCTATGTGATGTGAATCATGAAGTTCGTTTCTGTTCATTATGCCACTGCCGTAAGCTAGGTGGCCTGGGATGAGTTTTCTCGATGTTCCGAAGGATTGGATCATCGTATGCAAAGCTGTCGATAGAAATGATGTGGATTCTCGTTGAATAGTCCGTTGTCACTGGTTTGAAAATGCCTCTATTGCCGGTAAGCACGGTTCGCACCAGTACGCCATTGGCTGCACAGCGGTCGCTGTTTCAGCTCAATGCGGACCAGGTCGCCCTGCAGCGAGATTTTGACCAGCTTAGCACCGGACGACGCGTGCTTCGTCAGTCAGATGATCCGACAGCTGCTGGCCGGGCGATCAATCTGCAACAGGGTATCGAGCGTGGCAATCAATTGGTTCGAAACGCCAATTCGACGTCTGCATTCTATCAATCTGCGGACTCGGCGCTTGATCGTATTACCGCCTCGCTCACGGAAGCCCGCGGTGTTACTGTAGAAGCCGCTCAAAATATTCTCTCGGAAGACGAGCGCACTGCCTTGGCGGCATCGATTCGCCAGACATTGAATACCGTTCTAAGTGCGGGAAACTCGATGTTTAGCAATCATCAAATGCTCGGTGGCATCCTGAATAGTGGCCAAGCCTATGAATCAAACATTGACGGGGTATTGTTCGGCGGCAACCAGGCCGTCGGTCGAGCAGATCTTGGTGCCGGAAAAGCCACGGCGATCAACGTCACTGGAAATGATGCACTCGGAGCTTTTTCGACTGTAATCAATGGTGATCCATTAGATGCCGCACTGGATCGAAACACACGACTGGTGGACATGAAGAGTGGCGATGGCGTTAATCCTGGGGTGATACGGATTTCCGATGGCAGCAAATGGCAGGATGTAGACTTATCGAACGCTTCATCGGTCGGTGACATTCAGGACGTCATCGAACAACTCGATTTCGATGGCCGAACGCTCACGGTCACGATTAGTAGTGACGCAATTCAACTCGAGTACACCGACGGATTGCCTGGGACGCTCGCCATCGACAACAGCGCAGGTTCCACGCTCGCGACGGATCTAAGGATCGCTAACCCGCTCGGCTTGAACGCGCCGCCAATCGTTGGTGATCGACTCGCACCGCGAGTGACCGTCAATACGGAGATATCGGGTCTAGCTTTCGGCGCTGGTATCGACTTATCGGCGGGAATCCAAATTAGTCAGGGCGAAAGAGTTTTTACGGTTGACTTGTCCGAAGCCAAAACGATTGGCGAAGTGCTGATCGCGATCAACCGTAGCGGAGCGGACGTTCGTGCCGAGCTAAATGAGAACGATGGACAAATCGATATCCGTTCACTTCTTAGCGGCGTTGACTATTCCATTGGCGAGAACGGCGGTAGCGCCGCTCAACAGCTAGGTATTCGAAGTTCCAATGCAGCGACGTTGCTCGATGATCTGAATCTGGGTCGTGGTATCGAAACGAATGCGAATGGTGTGGATTTTGTTATCACTCGTCCCGACGGAGTTGAATTGGGTATTGAACTTGGGAATGCCGAAACGATTGCCGACGTGATTGATCTCATTGTGAACCACCCCCTTAACCAAGATTCGCGTCGTGTTCTTGTTGGGCTCAATGACTTTGGAAACGGCTTGCAATTAAAGTCGCCTCCTGGGATCGGGCAATTGCGAGTTTCACAGCTCGGCACAAGCAATGCAGGCGTCGCTTTGGGGTTAATCCCTGAAGGCGAAAGTGAATCCGTAGGGCAAATTGACGGTTCGGTCGCAACGCTAGTTGGTCGAGATTACAGACCGCGTGAAGCCGGCGGCACCTTTGATACGCTGTTGCGATTGGAAAAAGCGGTGCGTGAGAATGACATTCCTGAGATCACGCGACTGCAAACGAGGCTGGACGATGACCTGAACCGCGCATCTCAGACGCGTGGACGTGTCGGTGTGATGGCCCAGAGTGCGGACGCGCTGAAAACTGCGGTTGAGGACAACATCGTGGTTCTTACCAGCCAAAAGTCGGAAGAAATCGATGCGGACTTAGCAACCGTGATTAGCCAGTTGACTCAGCGGCAAACCACGATCGAAGCCTCCATGCGACTCATTGGCCAAATCAGTCAATTAACCGTTTTGAACTTCCTGTAACGATTTTGTCGATTCTCATGTGCGACAGGTCGATCTATAAAAAAGATAACAGTCGATCGAGATAACCTTGGTCAACAGTCTGCGACTTGCCCCATTAGGCAGCTAGGCGCAGGGAAAAGCTCGCCACGACCCGTGATGGTTTCACGTGTCCTCAATTGGGATTAGAAGAAATGCGAATCGACACTCAGCGTTTCGGAACCTTACGATTCAACGCCGACCAATTGTTTCTGTTTGCCAATGGGCTGATTGGTATGGAGACGATGCGTCAGTGGGCACTCATTTCAGATCCCGAGAATCCTTCCGTCGCATGGCTCCAAAGCGCATCGCGTGGCGACCGGGCGATTGCCTTGATCAGCCCACGGGTGTTCTTTAAGGACTATCGCGTTCACGTCACTCGTCGCGATCTCGCGTCGTTGAGCATGCAACCGGGGGCTGACGTATTTATACTCACCACCGTTAGCGGTCACGTTGGCAAGTTAACGACAAATCTACGTGCACCAATTCTGCTTAATCTTGATCGTCGGTTGGGGTGCCAAGTCATTACCGAAGACGACCAACCGATTCGCCAGGACTTGCCATTGCAAACTGAGCATTCGATCAACGTTGACGTGCCAACGCGGCGCGCGGCTTAATTCGTTCTCGCGTCACAGCTTGTACGTCGCTGCGGGTTCTAGACGGTACGACCGCTATGGCCGGATTGTGACAGCGGAATGTCAACTCAGCCCCGATCGTGGTCGATTTGTACTCTTGGCGAGCGGGCGGCAGTGGTTGTCGAGATCTCGATTGTCGCCCGGCCGCGGAGTTGGTGACACCCAATTGGGTTCACTGAACGATTCCGCCTGTATTCTTCGTCCCACTGAATCACCACGAGGGCATCATGCTCGTCCTTTCCCGACACCGCGACGAAAGCATCATGATTGGCGACGACGTTGTGGTGACGATCGTTGATATTCGTGGTGATAAAGTTCGCTTGGGTATCGAAGCTCCCCAGTCGATTCCTGTTCACCGTCAAGAAGTCTACGAAGCGATCCAACGCGAAAATCGTCGTGCTACCCAAACGGGTGCGGGCGCGACAAAAGATATTCGTCCACGCAAAGAAGACTAGCTGTTCTTCAGCATACTCAACTCGGCAACACATCCAGCCGCGTTGTGACCCTAGCAGCGGAATACCCCGTCGCGAAGGTTGCGATGCGGCTTTCGGCTTTTGATTTGTGACGCGAAAGCTAATTTCTCGTCGCCTTGTGAACCTATTCTTTTGTTCGAGGAAAGCGGTTTCTCGGCGTTCTGGTTTGGTAAGGGACGCAATTGGTTCCGATTGTGCCGGTTCTCGCGAAGTTAGGATCATGGTTCCCAGAATCATGAATGAATTCGCATGTGCTGCTCGTCTGAATCGCTTTTCTTGGCCGATGTTTTCCCAGACGGCTATGCCTACCAGCACCAATCCGATCGACGGTCGATCGACAGTTTTTCGGGGCAACGCCAAATCGCCGGTCCATCCGCGGCCGGATCCCATTCCTACACGTTTGCGATTCGCCGCAGCACTAAAGGCAGTACCCACCCATGACACGTATCAACACCAACGTTCCATCGTTTGTCGCTCAAAACCGCTTGAACCGCAGTAACGCGGACTTGCAAGAAACCCTGACTCGTTTGAGCACAGGTCTTCGAATCAACAGCGGTAAGGACGACCCGGCCGGTTTGATCGCCAGCGAATCCCTTCGCAGCGAAATCACCAGCATCACCAAAGCGATCAGCAATACGAATCGCGCTAACCAAATCATCACCACAGCTGACAGTGCTCTGGGTCAAGTCAGCTCGCTGCTCAACGACGTGCGTGGTCTCGTTGTTGAAGCGGCTAACTCCGGAGCTTTGAGCGACGACGAAATCGCAGCTAATCAGTTGCAGATCGACAGCTCGCTCGAGGCCATCAACCGAATCGCTCAAACGACCACCTTCCAAGGTCGTAAGTTGCTCGACGGCAGCCTCGACTTCGTCAGCCAGAGCGGAACAAACTTCAGCAATATCAAGTCGCTGCAAATTGACCAAGCCAACTTGGGCGCGACCGGCCGAGTGGATGTTCAAATCGACATCCAAGCCGCTGCGACCAAAGCAGCTGTCGACGTCGAAGGGTTTACTGCGGCTGTGGCTGGGGTTTCAGCTACAGCATCGCTCACCGTCGGTGCACCGGTTAACGCTGTTGCTGCCACTGGCACTATTGCGATTGCGACTGCGGCTGCAGCCCAGACGGCAGCTCCCGGCTCGCTCTCGGTAGGTGGCGATACGATCACTCTCACTCAAGCTAACTCAGGTGCAGCTGGTAACGTTGCCGTCAATTACATCAACAGCACTGGCGCAACAGGAGTTGCTGCCGCTGTCAACGGTACGACGGGCGCAATTGAAATCACCTATGATCAAGCCAGAGCAATTTCGGCCGAAGAAGTTCAAACGGCGATCAACACGCTGACGGGTACCACCGGAGTCACGGCTTCCGGTGCAACCGCTGACGTTGAATCCACGGGAACTGTCGCAATTGGTACCGACACGCTCACGATTACCGCAAACCGTCCTGGTGCGGCTGGAGACGTTGCCGTCAACTTCATTGATGACGTACCAACAGGCGCTACTCCAGTGGCTTCCATCAACGGCACATCTGGAGCTATCGAAATCCGATACGACCAGTCCGGCTCGGTAACGTCCCAGCAGATCCAAGACGCAATTAATTTGTTGACGGGTGATTCCGGCTTCACCGTAACCGGTGGCGGTACCCAAACAACGACTGGTGCTCAAACGGGTACGACCCTCACTGGCGGTGCTGGTGAACTTTCGACGCCTGCAACTTTGCTAACGGGTGCAACACTCGCTGGTGGTGCTGACGAAGTCTTCGCTTCAAGCATCGCAGTTACTTCGACCACCGGTAACGGTGCCAACGGCAACGTGGCGATCAGCTTTGCTAACGTAGCAAACCAAGTAGGCGTCACTGCCGCTGTTGATGCCCAAACCGGCGCAATCACTGTGTCTTATGACCAAGCGGTTGCAACGAGCGGTGCCGATATTGCTACCGCCATCAGCTCGTTGGCAAATTACACCGCGGTAAACACCGGTACTGGAACGACGGCGGCTAGCGTACTGGCAACGGGTGCGACCCTATCCGGTGGTATTACGCAAAACACCGCAAGCACGATCACTGTGACCTCGCCAGAGGAAGGTGGTGATGACAATGTCGCGATCAACTACATCAATAGTGCGACCGCAACCGCAACCACCGCTGCGATCAATGCCACGACTGGTGCGCTCGAGATTACCGCTAACTTTGCGAATGCGGTAACCGCTCAAAGCATTCAAGATGCCATCAATACTCTTGACGGCTATTCGGCGACTGGTGCTGCGGCAACCAGCTCTTCGATTGCTGGAACTCCACCTGCTGGTGGATTGCTGGCCAGCGGAGTTGCTGTCGAAGTTGAAGGTGTTCAGGCCGACGCGGTCTTCGAATTGGCTGGTAAGAGCGGTTCGGAAGTGTTCAACGTTTCCGCCGGAACGACTTTGGCCCAATTGGTGGATCAGATCAACTTGGTTTCTGACGCGACTGGTATCAATGCAGTAGCCAACGGAACGACGCTTGAGCTTCGAAGCAGCGAATACGGTCGTGATTCGGTAATCGACTTGCGAGTCATCAGCGAAGCTGCAGGCGGAAACTTTGGCAACGGATCGCGAGCTGTCGGAACCGACATCGAAGCCACGATCAACGGTCGTCGCGCAACTAGCAAGGGTAACGAAATTACTCTCAACACTGCAACGCTTGACCTCAAGATCAGCTTGGCTGCTGATCAGACCGACTCTTCGTCGTTCTCGATCACCGGTGGTGGTGCATTGTTCCAACTCGGTGCTGACGTTGTCAGCAACCAACAAGCACGTATCGGTCTGCAAAGCGTTAGCGCTGCACGACTCGGCGGTATCGCTGGTAAGTTGTTCGAACTCGGCAGCGGTGAATCAGCTGCGTTGACAAACGACCCGAACAAGGCAGCCAGAATCGTCACTGAAGCGATCAATCAAGTGACCAGCCTACGTGGTCGTCTTGGTGCGTTCCAAGCAACGACTTTGGAAAGTAACCAAGTCAGCTTGAGCGATACGGTCGCTAACTTGCAAGAAGCCGAAAGTTCGATCCGCGATGCTGACTTCGCTAAGGAAGCTGCTCGCTTGACTCGTGCTCAGATTCTGGTTCAGTCGGGTACAACAGTTCTGCAACAAGCGAACCAAAACCCACAATCGGTTCTGTCGCTGTTGCGATAAGCCAAAACCGCTTCCAATAGAAGCATCCACTACTAAACAACACGCCAGCCGATGGGATTTTTCTCATCGGCTGGTGTCGTTATGGAACAGCCCGGCTCCGGAAGCATTGCGCTAAGAGAATTGGGTCACTGGGCAGTTACGTGGATTTTCCGTGCAGTTCGTTACATCTCGACCACTCTGCTGGGTAATGGCTTCGCCTCCAATACGTTTTTCTTGTCTTTTCCGCCATCGTTTCTCTCGCGACCTAAGTTTTTTAGTGGCTCGGAAATCAACTTGATGTCGCGTCCGTATTCGTTTCCCACCGTTGTTGGCTGTCTCGCACACAAGTTCGTCTGTCGTGCCGCTCCAACCCCTCCACGCACTCACCCTGTACTTGGGCTCCGCACATGGTATTTCGCACGGACTCTAACTCAAGCAACTTTTGCAAGACCCGCAAGAAGAAAACATTGCGGCTTGAGCATCTCGAAGTGCGCAACATGTTCGCGGTCGATTCGTTTCCGCTGGCGTCGTTCGAGGCTCCATTTCCAATGCTGGAGTTAGAAGGCGAAGAAGCTCGGTGGCCGAGCGTCTCTTCGGATAACGCTGCTCCCACGATCCTCTCGCCCGTACGGTTGGTGGGTGCAAGTACGGTCACCGGTCGAAGTGCCAACGTCTCAGTCCTGGGCGCCGACGATGCTGGTGAGTCAGGGCTGAGTTACCGATGGACGACTATCTCTGCTCCGGCCGGAGGCAGTGTCAGCTTCTCGAAGAATGGAAATAACTCAGCCAAGAGCACTCGGCTATCGTTCAAGGCTCCAGGTGACTACGAGATTCAAGCGACGGTAACGGACCGTACGGGACTGAGCGTGACCAGTAATCTCCAATTCAGCGTCGTTGCGCAACTGAGCGGGCTTGCGATCCAAACGGCGAAGGGGGCATCGGTTGCTGCTGGCTTCGCAGTCAAGGATTCGGCGCCGAGCCAGCAGTTCACGGTCATTGGGCTCGACCAATTCGGCAACGCACTCTTGGAACAGCCGAGCGTCCAATGGGAATCGTTGAGTAAGCCCGGCGGCAGTTCGATCGCTCTTAATGTGAACGCGGACACGGTAACCGCCACGGTCGACCAAGCTGGGGTCTACACGCTCCAAGTGAGATCGGGAAGCGTGACCACTAAGTTCTTTATGGACGTGACGCAGTCGCTCTCCGCCTTGAAGTTATCAACGGCAGCTGGAACTCCCATCGACTCGGAATCACCGATTTCGGTGAACCAGACAAGTGAGCGAATCCGCGTTCAATCGCTCGACCAATTCAACAACCCGATCTCGCGAACGCCGCGTATCTCTTGGTCGGCAACAACGAAGCCATCAGGCGGAACTGCTCGTGGCGCCAACGATAACGACAGAGCAACGATCACGTTCACTCTCGCAGGTGACTACACACTGAGTGCCGCCGTTGGCAAAGTGACTGCTAGTGTTTCGTTTAGCGTGAATCAAGTCCTTGCGGATGTGTCGGCAGTTGATTCCAAAAACAGATCGATCGATCCGAATAAGGCACAGACGACAAGTGGCATGAGCCATCGTCTGACTGCGGTTGCCGTTGACCAATTTGGGGACGCTCTGCAGCAACAACCTGCGATCGCTTGGCAAACACAGAAGGTGCCAGCGGGTGGCTCAGCAACGCTCGACCAAAATGGTAACGCGGTTGATGCTGATTTCAGCAAAGCTGGGGCGTATTCCCTGAGGGCGGTGACCGGTTCCAAGAGTGTCACGATCCCGCTGAGTGTTGGGCAAAGCCTTTCCGCGTTGAGCTTCAAGACACTCGGCGGTGCTGCGGTTCAATCGGATATCGCGATCGAGTCCAGCGGAACGCAACAGCAGGTTCGAGTCTATGGTGCAGACCAATTCGGGAATCCGTTATCGGAAGTAGCCGGTGTGAAATGGTCGACACAATCCAGCCCATCGGGCGGAAGTGCAAAGGTTTCTTTCAGCAAAGGTCTTGCTACCATCACCGCGACACGCGCCGGCCTGTATGTCATCAGGGCCACGTTCGGAAGCGAAACCCAGACACTACAAATCAATTTCTCGCAAGCGTTTACGAGCATTGCCACGTCATCGGGCAACAAGCTCATCAAGGACAAGACGTCCATTTCGATTGCGGGTGTTTCAGGGAATGTAGCCGCCGTTGCTTTGGACCAGTTCGAGCAAACGATGGCAATGCAGCCAACGTTTTCGTGGTCCCAATTGTCAGCGCCGGCCGGTGGCAACACCTCGATTGCGACCTCGGGGTCTCAAGCGGATATGACTTTCACGCAAGCCGGTAATTACTCGATCCAGGTTGCAGCCGAAGGCAAAACAAGTCGGGTGCTATTCAGCGTTAAGCAAACGCTATCCGCAGTTACGATAAGGACGCTGACTGGAGCTTCTGTCGACGTTTCAGTGCCAATTGCAGTCAGCGGCACAAGTCAGCAAGTTAAGTTCGTGGGGCTGGATCAATTTGGTAGCCCTATCAAAACACCGCCAACATTGAGTTGGTCGGCGGCAAGCAGGCCATCGGGTGGAACTGCGAAGGGTTCGAATACTGGTGACAAGGCAACCATCAATTTCACGCAAGCGGGCGACTACATTCTCAATGCAAAGTCTGGCAAAGTGGCTGCCAGCGTTTCGTTCAGAGTTGCTCAAATATTGACGAGTGTTTCGGCGGTTGATTCCAAGAACAAAGCCATTGATCCTAAGAAGTCACCCGTCACCAGTGGACTAAGTTATGGCTTGACGGGCGTTGCGTTGGATCAGTTTGGCGACGCTTTAACGCAGCAGCCATCGATTGCATGGCAAACTCAGAGGGTACCCTCCGGCGGTTCGGCAACACTGAACCAAGCTTCCAACGCGGTAACGGCAGTCTTCAGTAAGGCGGGAGCTTATTCACTGACTGCGATCACGGGGACAAAAAGCGTAACGATACCAGTGAGCGTTGAGCCGACCCTTTCATCTCTGAGTTTTGCAACTCCAAGTGGGGCTCTGGTTCAGTCAAATGTGGCGATTGCAGCAACCGGTGATAGCCAGAATGTCCGAGTGTCTGGCGCCGATCAGTTCGGTGATTTGATGTCGGACGTGACGGATATCAAGTGGTCGACACAGAGCAAGCCCTCCGGCGGTACCGCGAAAGTTACCTTCAAAAATGGCGTTGCGACTTTCAGTGTGAATCGCGCTGGCACTTATGTCATGAAGGCGTCATTCGAAGGCAAAGCTCAAGCGATTTCATTGAACTTTGCGCAGGAGTTTACTAGGCTCTGTCCCTAAACGGTTGGAGCGAGGATTTTCAGGTAGCGTTGGATGCACGCCATCTTGACCATCCCAGCGTAGTTGATGGCTGTCTTCTCGAAACGCGAGAAGACAGCGCGACATTCCTTGAGCCAGCCAATA
>JBGTAI010000209.1:0-21422 GCA_041749955.1 Pirellulaceae bacterium
ATCTGAACGAAAATCGAATTTGGGGAGGGGGCCGTTCTGCGCTGACGGCCGCAATGACGCATCAAAACTAAATTCAAGCCACTATTTACGCGGCTAACTCGAAAAACTCCACCCGTTACGTTCGTGGTGAATAACTCGGGATTAAACGGAAGACATGCAAATAGCTTCCTTGCAAAACTTGAAATGCATTGCAAGACACCGAGCGGAAAAAGCTCTGCCAGAGAAAGCTTATTGACTGGCTTTCGTGTCGCTTCGCGATACTGTTCGCTTCGTTTCAACCGTGCGTGTTAAATCGAGTTGTAACGGAAGTAAGCCCAAACACACACCGCCGCTTACCACTTCCTTCCTATTGCCGAGTCTTGAAGAGCTATATAACGGCGTCGATGTGTAAAAGGTGGCAGACACTTCTTGCTGATGAAGGAGCCCATTTGGAATGCGAACACACAAAATGAGTTGACAGATTCAGGGAGTTGCCAGCGGCTTGAACAGAAAGTTAGAAGCAATCGGTAAACAAGACTCCAATTCACCATAGCCTGGGATGTCAAAACGTTGGAATTGACACTGACTGGACGACGCCAATTTTGTTCCCCAATCGCGAAGCGAGGCCAGGTGAAATCCCAGGACGTCAGTTCAGGGAATCGTTTCGTCAGAACAAAGTAGCAGGCACACTCCGTGTGCCGTCCGCTTCGATTCGCTATCCGGAGACGCTGGCGTTTGGGTCTGCGGCACACGGAGTGTGCCTGCTACTTTGAAATCCGCCAGCCGCGGCGCCGGATCGACGCCTCGGACGCGGCTTGCTCCGGTCTACCCACTACTGGGATTGGCGGAATTCGCCGGCAGCGTGTTCGGCGAGGGCACGGAGAAATCGCTCGGTGGGACCGTCGACCTTGATGCCGATTGTGTTGAACTTCAGGTGACGAAATCGGTTGCGGTGAACGATGTCGCTGATAATCACTTCGGGGACAATGATACTGCCCATCGTCGGACGTCCATCGGTGAGCAGAAAGACGGCTTCGAGTTGCTCGTCGTATTCGAGCGACTGGCGGAGCGCGCCATAGGTATTCGTCATCCCACGCGGTTCCAGTTGTTCGACAAAAATCGCAGCTTGCCGTTTGTTGATGTCGTTGGCTTCGACAAGTTCGCTGCGCCATTGGCGAACGTCATCTGAATAGAACGCGATGGCAAACTCCGCGTCACTTGGGAGCGAGTTAATGGTGCTGACCAATTCCACCTTGGCTCGATCAAGCCGCGAGTACCCACCGACTCGCTCATTCATGCTTCCGGAATGATCGATGATGAACATCATGCGTTTTGCATTGATATCGATCCCGTAATATTGGCGAGTGGGGACGAGGTTGAGTCGCTGGCGTGACTCCGATTCGTAACCAGCGGACTTGAGTTCGATCTTCGGTTGATGAGCTGCTTGCCATGTCGCGAACCGTTCTTCATCGCCTTGGAAATCCGCCTGCTGGACATTGGCGAGGAGTTTATCGAGTTCGACGCGGAGTTGGCCATCGAGTCCGTCACGCATCGAGTCGAGAAATTCAATCGCATCCGGATGTTTCAGTTGTGCTAGGGCACGGACTAAGTTGAACCGGAAACCGTACGAGGTACCATACTCGGGGCGATCGATTTGTCGCTTCAAGTGTTCAATGGATCCCTGCAATTGGTTCTTGCCAATCGCGTCCGTGGCAACCATGGCAACGCCACCGTGAGTGGATTCAAGCAACTCCACCAGCACGCTTTCGGACTGTGGCGATTTGATCGATCCGATTAAATAGATCAACTCAACGGTGCTGGCGCGTATGAGCTCGTCGGGTTGGGCCGCATCGGCTTGTTCTTGGGCGACAATCGCTAAGTCATCGAGTGAACCGGCTGCTCGCTCACGATCGTTTTGGAAAATTGCAAGCGCCTTGAAGCGAACGGCTTCGTTCTGGCCCGCGAGCATCTTGATCAGTCGAATGTCTGGGTTGCCGGCGTAAACATCGACGCTCGCGGATGCGAGCATCGCGCCGACGACAAGGCTAACCCACGTGATACTGATTGGCGTGATCCACATTCGTGTGATCCCGAGTCGCAGCGTGTTCATTGATCATCCCCCGATCATCATCGTTGGCCGTTTTAAAACACGTCGTTCGATTCCGCATTCACCGGTGCGCCGAATCACCAACGCATCGATCTTACCGGATATTTCATCAGCGTCAAAACAACTTTGACAAATCCGAACCTAACTTTTGAGCTTGGTGCGAGAGTGCTGCGTTAAGTAACTCGATCGCAACGCGAGATTCGAGTGTGACACCGGCGCGGACACCGACGCACGGGTCGTGTCGACCTTTCTCGAGTTCAAAATCGATTTCGTCTAAGTTTTTCCGGACGGATTGCTGGGGCTTGTTGATCGTGGATGTCGGTTTGAATCCGACACGACATACGAGTGGCATCCCGGTCGTGATTCCGCCAAGCAGTCCACCGTGAGTGTTTCCGACATAACCGCCCGATCGAATCGGGTCGTTGTTTTCGCTTCCGAGTCGCTCGATAACGTGAATACCTGCCCCGACTTCACACGATTGAACGGCGTTGAGTCCACCGAGTGTGCCCATGAGACGCGACTTGAGGCTTTGGTACAGCGGATCACCCAACAGTGGCGGCACATTCAAAGCGACGACTTCGACGGCGGCCCCCAACGAGTCGCCTTGCTTGCGAGTCGTTTTGATTAAATCGCTCGCTTGCTCAGCAAACGCCGTGTCAATTGAGTGAATTTCACCTTCAGCGAGTTGCGATTGGGCGGCGGCGATCGCTTCGACAGCAATGTGGACGCTGCCGGAGCTTTTGACGAGACTTTCAAAATGTTCGGCAAGTGAATGCTTGGCTCTGAGCGGACCGACTTGGCTGATCGACGACAGGATTACCGTGCCGAATTTTTCTTGCAGCAAGATTCTCGCGATCGAGCCGCCAATCACATCCGTGATCGTTGAACGGTAGCTCGAGCGGCCTCCGCCACGAACGTCAACGAAGCCTGATGATTGGTGGAATTTCACTAGGTCCGTATGTCCGGGTCGGACCTCACCCGTAGGCCCACTGAATTGGGTGTAGTCACCTGACTTCTTGCTCGTCGACAGCACGATCGCGGCGATTGGCTCGCCGGTGGTGTAGCCTTCCTCGTAGCCTTCGGTTTCGAACGTGGCTCCATCGACGTTCACCGAAAGATTGCTTCCACCAAGAAGCTTGTCGTGGTTGTCTTGGTAAATCCCCGACAGGAAAACGACTTTGTCCTTTTCATTCCTTGGCGTCCCGTGCTTGTTCCCGCCCGGCCGACGTCGATCGAGAAACTCTTGGACTTGGCTTCGTCGGATGTATTGCCCCGGAGGACATCCCATCACAATTGTCGTTATCGCTGGCCCATGAGACTCGCCAGCACCAGCAACAGCGAAGAGTGGTCCACCCAAAATTTCCATCAAACCGAAACCCAATTAAGAAAGGAATTAGCTCCCTGCATAGCATAGCCACGTCGAGCCCTTTCAGAAGGTCGCCAAATTTTTCGCCAGAACGGGTGCTTTTCGTTCAGTTGACCGGATACGTGGCCAAAACAAATCGGTAAGATGGGCAAGCCGGGCAGCTTCGGTTGAAGTTGCCTTACGGTGGTCTCGCCGCAACGATGACACCGTCTCTTGATTTACGATCTCGTCCCGAGACTTGATGATTCACCTGCTCGTTTGCTGGAGCCGCCGCGATGAAACTAACGACTCAACTTGCCTTTTTTACTGTGTTATTGCCCGCTTTGTTTGTTGCAATGGTGGGGTGTGGCCCGTCGGCTGAAGAGCAATTGCGCCAAAGCCAAATGTCAGCGGATCTGGAGCGAGCTCGTAGCGAAGCTCAGCAGTTCCAGTCCCAGGCGCTCGCATCGAGCGAGTTGGCCAAGAACGAGTCGGAGAACGCAAAATCACTGGTGGCTGAAGCCGAAAAGGCGAAAGAGCTAGCTCTGGCCGAGGCAACGGCGGCGAAGTCGGAAGCAACGGCGGCGAAACAGGAAGCAACGGTGGCGAAACAGCAAGCTGCTGCGGCGAAGCAGGAAGCTGTCGCGGCGAAACAGGAAGCTGCCGAAGCCAAGACGGCTGCCGAAGCGATGAAGACCGAGGCGATGGCAGCGGCCCAGAAGATGACCGACTCGGTCAAGCAAGCCACATCGCAAGCCGACGAGAAACTTGCTGCAGCAAAAGCTGAATCGACTAAGGCTGCAGAAACGATGGCAGCGGCCCAAAAGTTGACCGGTGATGCGAAGCTGGCGACCGCCAAGGCGGACGAAACCCTCGCCACAGCAAAGGCTGAATCCGCAAAAGCAGCGGAGTCGATGAAGGCTGCTCAGAAAATGATCGAGACGGCCAAGCAGCCGATGGCGAACGCGGAGGAATTAGCAGCCTCAGCAAAGGCGGAGTCCGTGAAGTCGAACGAGATGATGGTGGCCGCACAAAAGATGGCGGAGTCGGCGAAGCTTGTCGGTGCCAAGGCGGATGAAACGTTGGCGGCCGCCAAGAAGATGACTGAGTCCGCCAATCAGGCGAAAGCCGATGCGGTGGCGATGACGCAGAGTGTGAAGGCCGATCGTGCCAAGCTGCAGCAAGAGCAAACGGCTTTCGAGAAGCAGGTCGCCGATGCGAAAGCGGTATTCGATGCGTCGATGAAGGCGAAACAAGAAGCCGAGGCGGCCACCAAAACGGCTGAACAAAAGAAAACGGAACTGGCTGCGGCCCAAACCAAGTTGGATCAAACCACTGCGGCGGTGAAAGCGGAGCGTGAGACTGCGGAGCAGGCTCGAAAAGAAACGGTTGCACTCGTTGCTTCCTTGGAAGCCGAACGCGAATCCGCCAAAGCGGAATTGGCGGCGGCAAAGACAGCCCAACATGCAATGGAAGATCGTATCAAGGCGGCCGATAAAGCTCGTGAGGCGGCAACGTCGGCGAAGATCGAAGCGGAGAAAGAACGTGCGCGGACGGACGAACGTTTGCGTGAAGCGGAATCGTTGATTGCCGAATCGAAGAAGCAAAAGGAAGCTGCCGAAGACGCCATGGCGGCGGCTGACCGTGCGGCGAAATTGGCAAACGCCGCTGGCGAAGAAGCTTCCAAAGCCAAGGAAGCCGCCGTTCGCGAGAAGGCGGCTTTGGTCGATCTGCAACAAGCCACCAACAAAGAACGCGACGCAATGACGGCACTCATTTCTTCACTGGAGTCGACAGAACTCGCCGCGATGAACGCTCGCAGTACTGCCGCTCAAGAGCGGGCGGAGATCGAGCAAATGAAAGAAAAGGCTGAAGCGGCAAAAACCCAGGCTCTCGAAGCTGAAGAAATCGCGATCAACGCACAGCAACGTGCGAACGCTATATTACGCGATGCGACCGCGGCACAATCAGCCGCGAGCAAGAGCAAAGCCGATGCCGATGCAGCGATCGCTCAAGTCAAACTGCGTGAGGAAGCCGCCCAGGACCTCATGCGAAAAGCGGAAGACCAAATGGGGATCGCGATCGAATTGAAACGACAAGCGGATCGCATGCTCGCCGATTTGCGAAGTCAACAGAACACGAGCGAAGGCTCAAACAGTGTTGCGGCGAAGGAAATTCTCAAGCTAGTTTCTCCTTCTCCAAATCCAGTTGCTGCACCAGCACCAGCACCAGCTGCCAAAACAACGCCAGCCGCACCTGAGGCATCAAAAGAAGCGACTAAAGTTCCGCCTCCAGCCTCGGACCAGGCCAAACTCAAGGATCCAGCTGATGCGGGACAGCCAAAGAAACCGTAGTCATTCGCTTCAAGCGAGTTCCCCGAAACGTGTACTCACCGCGATCGTGTTGCTCACGATCATTTGCGGAAGCGGGGCCACGTCGTATAGCGTGTACGCTCAAGACGCTGAGGCAACGGCATCGGGCCAGACGAAATCGCACGACACCCATCCAAAGAACGACCATCCAGAGAACCGTCTCGCCAAAGAATCCAGTCCATATCTTCTCCAACACGCTCGGAATCCAGTCGATTGGTACCCGTGGGGTGAAGAAGCGTTTGAGCGAGCGCGACGTGAGAACAAAATGGTGTTCTTGTCCGTTGGCTACGCCGCGTGCCACTGGTGTCACGTGATGGAACGTGAATCATTCGTTGACGCTGAAATAGCGAAAGTGATGAATGAGCGTTTCGTCTGTGTGAAAGTCGATCGTGAGGAGCGACCTGATGTGGACCAGATCTACATGCTGGCGGTGCAGTTGATTACAGGACAAGGCGGCTGGCCCATGTCGGTCTTCATGACGCCGGACTCGAAACCATTTTGGGGAGGTTCCTATTTCCCCGCACGTGACGGCGACCGCGGCAACTTGCCGGGATTCTTGACCGTGCTTCGCCAGATCGACCAAGCATGGCAATCCAATCCCGATGCCGTGCGTGCTCAAGCAACACTCGTCACGGATGCGATTGGCCAGCAGATGGACGCACCGTCTGACTCGGCCGAGCCAGTATCACTGCCGACGCAAATCGATATCGATCGTGTGGCCCGAACGCTCGTGGAACAGTTCGATCCGGAATTCGGCGGCTTTGGTTTTTCAACAGGAAACGAGAACCAACCAAAGTTTCCTGAGCCGTCCAAGTTGTTGTTCTTACTCGATCGCGCGACGCGAAAGTCCCTTTCGGAAGACGATCGGCAAACGTCCCAAGCGATGCTGACTCGCACGCTCGATGCGATGACAAGCGGCGCGATGTGGGATCACCTCGGAGGCGGCTTTCACCGATACAGCGTCGATCGTCGCTGGGCGATTCCGCACTTTGAAAAAATGCTCTACGACAACGCACAACTTGCCATCGTGTTTTCGCGAGCTTACGAATTAACAGGCCGAGACGAGTATCGCAGCATCGCGAGTCGAACGTGTGATTTTGTCAAAAAGGAATTCACGGCAACGAGTGTTGGTAACGAAGACCACCATCCTTTCTACAGCTCGCTGGACGCGGACAGCGAGGGCGAGGAAGGCGCGTTCTATCGATGGACAACAACTGAACTCGATGAAGTAAAGAAACGAGTCGAAGGCTACGATGTGTTTGCCGCAGTTTACCGTCTCAATGCGGCACCGAGCTTCGAAGAAAAATTCTTCGTACCGAGCCCTGGCAAGTCGCTGACCGCGATTGCGGAACAACAGCAACTCACATTTGCCGAACTCGATGAGCAGTTGAGCTCGACGCGGGTTGCATTATTCACGGAGCGTTCGAAGCGTGAGCGGCCAGCAACGGATACGAAAGTGTTGACTGCTTGGAACGGACTGATGATCGCCGCGCTCGCCGAAACAGGTCGAGTACTCGATCGCCCCGACGATATCCGTGCGGCCAAGTCGGCAGCTGAATTCTTGCTCGCAAACATGATGGGCGACGACGGGAAACTTCGCCGAAGCTTCGCTGACGGAAACGCGAAACTGCACGCGTATCTTGAAGACTATGCGATGCTCGCTTCCGGGCTGATCGCATTGCACCAGGCAACCGGTGACTCTCGCTGGTTACAGTCTGCACGAGAACTGACCGATATCCAGCTTCAGCATTTCTGGGATGACAAGCACGGCGGGTTCTTCTTTACCGCGGATGACCAAACGGCCTTGATCATTCGATTCAAAGACCCGCTCGACAACGCGATGCCATCCGCGACCAGTGTCACGCTTGAGAATCTGGTGTATCTCTCGTCCACTGCTTTGGACAAACCAGAACTCGCGGAACTCTACAAAACAACGCTACATGAAACGTTGCGTTCCATCACGCCCATGTTTCGCCGGGCCCCTGGCGCCGTCCCCCGCGCCGCGGTCATTGTCGCCGGGCATCTTGATTCGGGTAACTAGTCCTTTCGCCAGTCCTGATTTTAGGATGATGCGAACTCGCTAGCGTCGGGTTCCGCATAACACCCGCGGTTAGCGCTGACGGCTCGCTTTGCCAACCCGAATGCTTCGTCTGGTCAAAGCATTCGCTTGATTCATGGTGGTTGCCCCCACGCCCGTCGGTTGCAGCCGACGAAAATTGGAACACTGCGACGGGCAAATTCTGCCCCTCGAAAGACCCTCTTTCAATAACGATTGGGACGCGTTCGCTTGCAATCGTGTTGGTTTCGAGCGTTTTCTTTTGCCGCTATGCAAACGCTTTACGCAGCATTTCAAGGCTCTTGGGGATCGCCGTTTCGTGTGACTCTTGCCCTTCGAACTCAAGCGAAATGTAGCCACGATAGTTCACATCACGCAACACCTTCGCGACTCGGTCGTAGTCGATGTCAATCGTGTACCACGTGCCACCGCCGTAGTACGTTTTGGCTTGGACGAATACTGCCTCGGGAGCGAGTTGTTTGTATTGCTCGTATTGGTTGTCGAGGAAGTTGCCTGTGTCGAGCGTCGCTCGCAACCAAGGCGAGTCGACTTCGCGAAGGACTCGCAGCACTCCCTCGGCCGTGCGTCCGAGTCCCCAGTGATTTTCCAAGCCCAGCACGACACCACATTTTTCGGCAACTGGCAAACACTTCTCAAAGCCTTCGCGAACCCAAGCGAAACCTTCGTCATCGGTATGACCTTCGAGCCTTGGTTCGATTCCGCGGTTGGCCATCAGCGCATCAAAGTCGGCGGACGTACCCCAGCGGCCTGTGTTCACGCGGATCGTCGGGATGCCCATGGCATAAGCCAACTCGATACAGCGGATGGTGTGATCAACGTTCTCTTGTCGCTTCGCTGCATCGGGGAACACAAATGACTGGTGCGTGGACAAGCCGCACAAATCCAAGCCGCGACGAAACGCACGCTGCTTGATCCGCTGGAGCATTGCTGGCGATTCGTCTTCCATTTGCACGTGCAATACTTCGACGGCGTCAAATCCCGCGTCCGCAGCCAAATCCACGCACTGTTCAATGGTCAGCTTGCTGTCATCGCGATATCGCCAATACGAATAGGTCGAAACGGCAATCGGATTGGGCCGTCGAGGCGAGGGTGTTTCCTGGGCCAACGTCTCCTGGGCTAACGTCTCCTCCGCCAACATTGCACGCGCTGGAGCGACTGCCCACGCGGCTCCCAAAAGTGAACTGGCGAGAAGCTGTCGTCGATTGAGTGCGGTCGAGTTCATAGCAGTGGCTCAAATGAAGGCGATGGATGCTGAAAGTGATGGTAGTCGTCCGAGATCCGCCAAATCCGCGAGTTTCGAAATATAGTCGAGTCTTGAAAGCATCACTACCGACGCCAAGAGATTCTCGGCCGCTGATGACGGTGCGTGGGAAAGCAAGTAAACTGGTGACCGAATCGATCTGAATCCGCTTTTTTGGCGGTTTCCGAGTGGTTCGAGCACCGGTTGAGTCATCCACCCACCGCAAGCCCAAGGCTTGCACGAAGAACGACGGAAAGTCACGCATGCCCATTCTCGTCAAGTGTACCTGCGGCAAAGCAGTCAATGTTCGTGATGATTTAGCCGGCAAAGCGATCAAGTGCCCAGGTTGTGGTAATCCGGTGAAGGTCGTCGCAGCAGCAGGCCAAGCGTCCGCAAAGGCAGTTCAAGCGGCGCCCCAGCAACGAGCGGCCGCTCCGAAAGCGGAGCTGGATGATCTTTTCAGCCAAGAGGGGTTCGATCGCCACGTCGCCCAGGTTTGTCCGGTCTGTCGCGTTGAGATGCAAGCCGGCGCGATCCTGTGTACCAAGTGTGGCTACAACAAACAGACGGGCGAACGATTTGAGGCTCACAAGACCGCCGGCGTCGATATCAGCCACGGCGAAGTCGCTCTGCAAAAAGCCGGAAGGGACTTGGATCACGAAACCGAATTGCAGGCGAAAATGGCGAATGCGGGCATGCCTTGGTGGGTGATGGCGTTGATTCTGTTTTTCATCGTGAGTGCAGTGTCGATTGCTGTGATTGCGATCAACGTCGCTCGTCGAGTCGATGGCGCGGGCTCGTTCAATCCAATGGCGACGTTCCTCGTGCTTGGTTTTGGCGCAGTGCAAACCGTTGCACTAGGCTTGTACTTGGTGATCATCGTCAAAGCGTTCAAGCAAAGCGTCAAAGAAGGTTTGCTGACGATGTTCGTTCCGCTGTATGTCTTGTACTTCGTCTACAAGAACTTCGCGGATACGTGGCGTCCGTTCGCCGCCTACTTCGTGCTCAGTTGCATCGGCGGCGGGCTTTACGCGGCAGCCTTGAAAGCTGGACTCTAAGAATCGCGGGCACAACAACTGACAAATGAAACGTAGGACAGGCTGCCAGCCTGTCATTGCACCAGGAACAGGCTAGCAGCCTGCCCTACTTCTAGATCACGCGACGCTAAACGATTGCTTCCAAACGACAGCTAACGCACACGTAGCATATAGGCAACAAATTGGCGGTCGAGATTCGCGAGAGTCTCGCCGAAGGCTTGTTCGAGCATCTCGATTCGCTCTCTCTTCGTTTTTTCTGCCAACGGTCGACCTTCGCTCAACAGCTTCATGTACTTCACGTAACTATCACGATTGGTCTTAATCAAGAAGTACGTGAACGCCCAACCTTCGCCGTATGCGTCCATTGCGGTGCCAGCGTTGTTAAAGCGGGCGTCATCGCCCACTAACGTCGCGAGCGATTCAGCCGGACGGTTGGGCACGTACTTTTTCCATCGCGCCAAGTTGACTTGATTCACGCGACCGATCGATCGCCAACCGCGTGGATTACTCAAGTCAGGAGACTCAAAAAACATCGCAAGACCTTCGCTGACCCACTTCGGGTTGTCCGCAAAACGGCGTTGCACATCGACGTTGTAAGCAAGTTGGTGCGTGGCTTCGTGAATGATCGTTGCAATGTTGCGTTCCAAGTTGGGAACGTTGAACGTCGTCATACGATTAGTCGACAAATGGTAATACCCGATGACCGACTTGCCTGTTTCGCCCACCTCAGCGACGGAGTACTTCAAAAAATCATCGTGATTGGCGAACACGAGCGAGACGAGCGGGAATCGCGGCTCAGGCAAGTCCCATTTCTGGTTCTTCCAATACGCATAGAAACCTTTGTAGAGTTGCTCGAACAGCATGCCGACGTTACGAGCATAGGCCTCGTTCGTGTTGTGCACGATCGCGTAGTTTGTGGTGCGATAAACGCCAAACCCAGCAGGCAGTTCTTCCAAGACGCGACGAACGGCTTCATCAGTATCCACTGGTACGAGCGGTTGATCGTCAGCCTTTCGAGAAACAATTTGCTCTGGCTGGATCGTCCAAAGTCGTCCGTCATCCGCCTGCAGCATCAAGCCGCCGTCTTGCCCTTCGACAAGGATCTCGCCGACGACCGTGCGTACCTCTGCCCCAGCCGCATCGGAAGCCAAACTCGGTCCGCCATTGCTCGCCACCGACTCAGCCGTGTGCTTAAACGAAACCGTTTCAACAGCCAATGCGAAATTGATGCCACCTACCAGTAGCAGAAAAATGCTTGGCAAAATCGCGTGAACTCGACATCCGTGTAGGGCAACAACCCACCGTGGCATAACAAATCCAATGGTGAAAGGACTCGAATCAAGACAGGAACGACTGAAGACGCCTTCCAGACTAGCACAAGTTGACGGAATCGTAAGGCAAACCAGCCTCTCCGGGCGACTGAATCACCGATCTCCGAGGCAATGCAATCACTTACAGCACGCCCCCACCGCATCGACGCGCCAGGCACAGATTCGCCGCAAAATCACGGCTTGTTCCTCGGATTGAGTGAAAATGCGGACATCGTCAATGCTGAGTTGGCACAAGTCGATGTCGCCTCGAGATCGCCATTCCCGCTCCGACGTCCAATCAAAGGTCTTCCCCTTGGCTTGAAAAAGGTACTGATCATCCGCTGGCAAATGGCTTCGATCGTCCGCCTCGCCGTAAATCACTGGACGAATTCCCAATCGTTCCGCCGCCGAAGTTCGCAAGGCGACTCCGTATGGCTCATAGTCCCAACGATGCAGGTGCGAACGGTATTGCCGTCGCTCGAGTAACTCGGCAAGCGGCACTGCCGACAAACAGACCACCGGAAATCGTCGATCGCTCGCACGACAGGACGCGAGTAGCTTCCCTCCACGCACGATCCGCGACAGCGTTTGAAATGCACCTCTCTCGTCGCCATCTGTTTCATTGAGCAGAACACAATCACGAAATTGGTTCTCGGTCTCGTCTGGCCAAGGCTCGCTCGCGCCTCGCGTGCAGTGGACCAGCCACTCACCAGGACCGAACGGCGAACGGCTGCTTGATGGAGTGTCTTTGCTCGACGCGACCGAGCAGTCCACCACTTTATCTGGTGGCCTCAAGTGCCAACCAATACCTCCACACGCAATCAACGCTCTTGCAACGTCGTCTTCGGCAGACGAAATCGCAATTCGCGTCGATGTGTCTTGAAGCTGTGCGATTCGCTGCTCCGCATACATCGCCATCTTTCCACCGCGTCTGGCATGCAGCACGTCCACACGATCCCCCAGCATGATGACAAGCTGGTCACGATCAAGTTTTCTGTCGTCGCTTTCGTGAACAATGAGATCTGCCCCATCCATGCTGTTCGCTTTATCCGCGGTGACGCCAATTCGCATCACGGGAACTCGAAACAACTCAGCGGCTCGACTTGCGAGTGGTTCGATCGCTGACCCCATCGCAATCAAAGCGACTCCGTTTCGACGATTGCAATCGAGCATCGCACGCGACAAAAATCGGCTGACATGCCGATGATGCGACACATCGTGTCCGAGCCGGCTGGACACAATCGAAATCCACTCCCGCGGATCCGAAAGCAATTCGACAGGCTCGACACAGATGGTTTCACTGACCAAGGCAAGCCGATGCAAGCGATCGTGGCTCCGCGAATTATCCGTGCTTGGCAATCCGATGTTCACAACTGCGTCTACGTGCAAATCGGGAATGGTGGGAATGTCAGTCCAGCACGTTATTGGATCGAAAAACCGACGCGTTGTCAAAAATCATGCCGCGAACGCATCGATTCGTTGCTCTAACGCGTTCGCGACGACCGCGGATGGTGATCTGGGCCAAGTGGGCTAAGCTATGATCACGCCCTGTCCATCTACTCGCACCCAACGAGCGATCCATGAATCGTCGCATTCTGTTGCACTTTGTCGCAATCGCCCCGGCGATCTTGATATTTCACGTGTTCTCCGATTGTCGAGCCGAAGACGCCCCGGCGCCTTCTCTTGTGCTGAAAGTGTGGCCGGACACACCGCCGGATTTCACGCCTTCCTATCAACCAGAAGCCGACACAAGTGCTCCCGACGCCAACCGTGTTGCCGGAAAAACCGTCATTCGGCTCGGGAATGTCCAGTCGCCTGAACTGCACGTTTATCAACCGACAACGGGTGCGTCCAGCACTGCGATTGTGGTTTGTCCCGGCGGTGGATACTCGATTTTGGCATGGGACTTGGAAGGAACCGAGATTGCACAGTGGTTGCAGAAAGCTGGCGTGACAGCCATCGTGCTCAAGTATCGAGTTCCGTCGCGAGACGCGAGCAAGAAGTGGCTCGCTCCTGTGCAGGACATCCAACGCAGTATCGAACTTGTTAGAACTGGCCAGGTTGCGGGAGTGAAAGTCGATCGAGTTGGCGTGCTCGGTTTTTCCGCCGGGGGCAACGCGTCGGCACGAGCGGCGACAACCCAGCACAAACATTTCTCGATCGATTCGAGCAATCAAGCCACGACGCGAACTGATGAGCAACCAACCTCCGCGGAGGAACTCAAAGGCGTGCGTCCTGACTTTGCTGTGCTCGTGTATCCCGCTTGGCTAGTCAAAGAGGATGATTCGAGCCAATTGATCGATGACGTCACGGTCGATAACACGACGCCGCCGATGTTCTTCGCCCATGCACGCAACGATCGCGTCAGCTGTCTGAGCAGCGTGACACTGTTTACTGAATTGCAGAAACGAGACATCCCCGCCGCACTTCATATCTTTGCCGATGGTGGGCACGGATTTGGTGCTCGCCCAGTGAGTTTGGCTCATGACCGGTGGCCTGGGCTGTGCGAAGACTGGATGCGAGACCGAGGTTGGTTAGCCCAGTGACGCATGAACAACGATCGAGTACCGGTCTTGAAGTTCGGGAGCCACCACCGACTCACGATGCACCCATCCGGCAAGACCAGGAGTGGGCGAACGCGTTGACACATGGCACGGCAGCGTGTCTGGCTGTCATCGCAGGCTCGTTGCTTGTCGTCGCCGCTTTGCCTCGAACGGGTCTCGCGATCGCGTGCGGCGCTTACGCGTTGTCAGCTCTCAGCGTATTTGTTTGCTCAACGCTATCGCACTCCATCTTCCGGCAACCGCTGCTCAACACGCTGCGAGCCTGGGACCAAGCAACCATTTACGCGATGATTTCGGGGACGTACACGCCTATCGTGTTTGCGTTCGCACCACCCGAGACAAGAACTTGGCTGCTCGTCGCACTCTGGGTTGCCGCGTTTTCTGGCTTCGCGTCGAAGGTCTTCATCCGCCATCGAATCAACGGTATCAGCACGCTGTCCTACCTATTGCTCGGATGGCTACCAGCGATACCGCTAGCCGGCCACGTGCCTCGTCCGCTGGTGTTGGCGATGGTTACCGGAGGCGTCTTATACACTGTGGGCGTTGCGTTTCTTGTGAACGATCATCGCGTCCGCTACACACACGCAGTGTGGCATCTGTTCGTGCTATTCGCAGCCGGTTGCCACTTTTATGGAATCTGGCACTACGTCGTTCAAGCGGCCTGAGGCTCAGTGCCCTAGGTTCAATGAGTCTGAGTCGCTACTTCAGTTCGCCCGCGCCAGGCGATTTGACGCCCAGCCAACGACATGCCAAAAGCAATCCATTGCAGCACGATAAACACCGCAACCGACGCACTGTGAAAGACGACACCAGCAATCGGTTGACGAAATTGCTGGGCACTGATCGCTCGTGGTAAATGACCTAGCAACACAGCAACCGCCGAAACCCATGCCGCGAGCGTGTTCCCCGACCCGAGAGCGAAGACCAAAGCCACCAATGGCATCACGCTTCCACCAAGCATCAACGTCGTGAACACGAGAATCAATTTGGGTTGTGCGATTCCTTCGTGAGCGTTCTTGAGTACTCCACGAACGACTTCGCCAGCATTGTGATACATACGACACTCGGCCAGTCCCGTTCCATCAACAACGTCGGTGACCAAGCCCGCGGTGCGATACGCTCGGGGCAACTTGATGCCATCGTGCCGCGAACTAGCGATGGATTGGTGAGTCCCGGCACGCTGATACGCGTCTCGGGTCGTCATGAATAACTGGCCACAACCCGCCGCGAGCGATGGATCTCGAGTTGATCGCATGCGAGAAAACGGGAGGTACCCCAGTAATAAATAATGCATGAGCGGAATCAGCCACTGCTCCAGCCACGTGCCCGTTTCCTGATGCGGGAACGCGCTGAGCAAGTCGATTTCGTGAGAGCCTCGATAGTTCTCCATCGTCGCTAGCGCGGTGCTGCTCAGTCGTACATCCGCATCCATGAAAACCATCACGTCATAATGCGCGACCTGTGAAAGCTGGTAGCACGCATATTGTTTCCCATTCCAACCGCTTGGAAGCGTTGTCCCGCTGATGCATCGCACTCGCGAGTCTTTTCTCGCCATTTCGGCGACAATTTCTGCGGTACCGTCGGTGGATTGATCGTCGAGAACGATGACTTCGACGTGACAACCAGTACTGGCAAGCACACTGCTGACGCTTGCCCGAATGCCCTTCGCTTCATCGCGAGCAGGAATCAATACGGAAATACTCGGACACTGCTGGCCCGATGGATCACTATCCGATAGTGCAACAAACAACTTCAGATTGGCAAAAAACAAAACGGCGGGAATCGCAGCGAAAAACAAGGAAGCGATAGCAACGAGGATCATTCGAATTGATCTCCGTGTGCCGCTTGAAACTTGTTGCCCGTCACCCACGATTTTGTTCGTCGGAGCGAATCATAGAAGCCGCCTGCACCACGTTTGCCCTTGAGAAGCTGATCAAACGGCTCGCTCGATCTCGCGACGCTAAGCGTGGCTAGTCCTCGCTGGGTCTCGCGCAATCGATCCGTCAACAGTTCTTGCCATTGCGGCTTGGAAAGTGATGAGCAATCACGAATCCGAAACGGTTCGCCAAGTTTGGCCAAACACTCCGGCAAGCGTTCTTCCCAAAACGGATACTCCAGCGCCAGCGGTATCACCCAACCGTCGTCCAGTCGCGTACATAGATGCGCCAGACCAGGCATCAACCCGGCGTCATGGTCCCGTGCATCAGCGAAGCGGCCTTCGGGTGTGATCCAAAGCGAGGTGCCCGGTGCGTTGGCGATTCCCAGGCTCTGTTTCAAGAACGTTCCCGCACCGCTCGTGCTGTTTAAACTAACGCCATAGAACCCAAGCTTGGTAAACACATGGTATTTCGCCAATGCCTCGGCATCGATCGGCGCGTAGAACTGGCGATTGGGGAATAACGCACGATTCAGAAAATGTGCGATCAGCGGATCCCACCACGAAGGGTGATTCGCGTAAACAATGAGAGGCTCGCCACTCGTGATCGCACGATCGAAACGCGAATGACGATCGATCGCGACACAGTGAAAATGTCGTTTGAGAAACGAACCCAAGAAGCGGTGGAATCCATTTTGGAACCACGCTGGAACGGGCGGCGGTGAATTCTCGGGAGTGTTCAATTCGTCGCGTCAGTGGTTCAAAGATTCTGTGTGAGCTTTCCGTTTTGGACATCGCTGTCCAATGAATCCGCTGCGATCCAACCGCTCATCATCACCATCGGCATTCCTGGGCCTGGATGCGCCGCACCGCCCGCCAAATACAGACCTTTCAAGTCCTTGCGTCGATTCGCTGGTTTGAACGCTCCGATAAATTTGCCGTGACTGGCCAGCCCATAAATCGCGCCGTTGAGAACTCGATACCGATTGTGAATCCCCTCAGGCGTTAGCGATGCTTCATAAGCGATCTCGTCGCGAATGCCCGTCAGGCCCGCTGTCGATTCGAGCTTATCCAGAATCACTTCGCGGTACTTGGGCAGCATCTCGGTCCAGTTGTGGTTGCTGCGCAAGTAAGGCGTGTGCACGAGGATATAGAGAGCCTCACAGCCGTTGGGTGCGACCTCAGGTTCGCTGATTGATGGGGCACACACATACGCTGTTGGGTCTGGCGCGGGCTCGCCGCGACCATAGATATAGTCGAACTCTTCTTCGGGGTCGCGTGAGAACACAAAGTTGTGGTGAAGCAACTGTTCATATCGGCGTTTCAACCCCAAGTACAACACGACGCCGCTGCATGCGGGTTCGTGCTTGTTCTTCTTTTCGAACTTGGTTGACTGGGGCGTTCCATCAAGCAATTCGGTATACGTTCGAACCGCATCACAATTGCTGATCACAGCATCACAGGGGATGTCTTTTCCGTCAGCGGTCGTGACGCCGACCACGCGAGTGCCGTCCGTCTTGATCTTGAGAACATCGCTGCCCGTGTGGATCTCGACACCGAGTTCTTCGGCCAAGCGGCCCAACGCCTCTGGGATCGCTCGCGTACCGCCGATCGGGTACCAGATGCCTTCCTCCGTTTGCATGTGCGCGATGCTGCAAAGCACAGCCGGCGAAGCATAAGGCGACGAACCAACGTACTGTGTGAAGTGATCCATCATCTGGGCGACGCGTTTATCGGGGACGTGGCTGCGCACGACCGACGCGACACTCTTGCCCATTCGGAGCGACAAGACATCTTTGAGCACGGCCGCTGAGAATGCACCGCTGACATCCATCGTGTCCGCAATCCCACCGACGCTGCGCCAGAAAAAGAATCGATCCGATACGCCGTGCAGTTGCTCGCTCAGCTTGATGAACTTCTCATACCCAGCACCACTGGTGCCCGATCCAGTGAACTCGTCCAGTCGAGCTCGCATCGCCTTGGTATCCGCGACCAAGTCCAGCACCGTGTTTTCTTGTGGCGATCCTGCGACGCCACCTTCAAAGAAACATCGCCACTGGGGGTCCAACGCGACTAGCTGCACATAGTCGTTCATGTCGCGACCGGCTTCAGTAAAGATCCGCTTCAAGACACTCGGGAGCGTCAAGATCGTCGGTCCCATGTCGAAGCGATAACCGGAGGCATAGTGCTGGGCGGCCTTGCCCCCGATCCAATCATTCTTGTCCAACAAGGTCACGCGATGTCCGCGCGCAGCCGCGACGCACGCTGAGGCGAGTCCAGCCAAACCGCTGCCGATCACAACGACCCGCAGTCCGTTGCCCTGTCGTTCACCCACGGGTCCAGTTGTTTTTGTGTCCGCAGCTATCATGTTTCGTTTGGATGAAAGAGGATAAAACCGTGTCTAGCGACGGTCAGTTTTGACCGCAGCGATGAGGCGACGCAAGCCCGCAAGGCGTTTGGAAAGTCCATGCCCACGCATCATTTGTAGCGAGCCGAGAAGTGTTTCGGCGTCTGAGTCTCGACGAGGAGCCAAGTGGGGTACAATTCGACCGCGTCGCTGGCTGATTGCAACGGGTGTGGTCATTGCAAGCAACCCTTCGCGGCCGCGAGTTACACCAAATCCGCTTTGGCCGCGACCCCCAAACGGCAATCGTGGATCCGCCGTCGGAGCAATCATATCGTTAATCACGACCGCACCGACTCTCAACCGACCAGCCACCAACTGAGCCTCCTTGGACAGTCCAAAGACGGAGGCTGCCAATCGATAGGGGCAATCATTGACAATCGACACGCCAGACTCCGCCGAGTCGACTCGCAACACACTCATCACGGGTGCGAACAAATCCGACACAGCCACTTCATCGGTGGGCGCCACATGATCCAGAACGACTGGATGCATCTCGCCCGTTGCTCGTAAACGCTCTGCCGAAAATCCGCCCAGCACATCCACTGAACCGCCGCGAATCGCTCGCTCCACCACATCAGCCACATGCTCGCGGGCACTCTTGTGCACCACCATCACGGGCAGCCCAGCAGCACGCCACGGCGACAAGATGGCCTCGAGCACATCGTCCGCGATTGACCTTGGCACAATCAATCGCCTTGGCCCAATGCACGTTGCCCCCGCATTGAACGACAACCCAAATCGAATGGCCTCGCCGACGCGGATCAAGTCCGCACCCGCAAGCACGATCACGGCATCGCAACCGCTCAACTCCATCACGCAAGGCGTAAGCGATTGAGCGGCTTGAGCGAGCACCCTGCGCCCGGTTGCTGCGCCGCCGGTCAGAACAATCAAATCAACGCCGTCCTGAATCGCTGCGATAGCTGACTCGGGAGAACTGTCCAGACAACGCAAACATTCGCCTGGCACGCCCGCTCGATAGAAACACTGCACCAATTCATTGCATGCCGCTTCGCTTCCGGGAGCTGGCTTGAACAGCACAACGTTGCCTGCAGCAAGTGCCTGTGCGATTTGCACACCTGCGAGTAATAACGGGTAGTTCCAGGCCGCGAGAACCAACACGCGACCAACCGGATCACGACGAACGTAACTGCGCACGCCCCACAACCACAGCGGACGTCCCCACAAAGCGAGCTTGCGATTCTCCAGAACCTTTGCACCATGCGAACCGATCCAAACCAACGCATCGCAAAGGGGGATCAACTCCGACGCAATTGTCTCGACCGCATCCGTACGCTGGTCATTCTGGCACAAGTCAACCAATCGGTCCGCAGCATCTGAAATCTCCGCCGCAACTCGGGCAACGACGGCACAGCGACGAGCGTGCGACGAGTCAGCCCAAGCCAACGCAGCCGAAGCCAACTGAGACAATTTCTCGCTATACTCGAGAACCTCCGGCGATGATGTCGGTTCAGACAAAAAATTCTTCACGCTTGTAAGTAAGTCTTCGAAATGAGTGTCAACGCACCCGACCACGCTATCCTGCAACCGATCTGTGAGCGATGGAGCCCCTATCGTTTCGAGCCACGCGTTGTCGAAGATGATAAGATTGTGACCTGTTTGGAAGCCGCTCGATGGGCAGCCAGTAGTTATAACGACCAGCCGTGGTCTTGGATTGTCGCGCGACGTCAAGATTCCTCCGCTTTCGAAACGATGGTGGCTTGCTTGCTCGAAGCCAACCAGTCTTGGGCCAAGAACGCTGGTGTTTTGATGATTTCGGTCACAAGAACCACGTTTCGTGCCAACCAGAAACCCAACCGCGTCTCGCTGCACGACTTGGGTGCCGCATCAGCACACATGGCCCTGCAAGCGACTGCACTCGGACTGCAAATCCACCAAATGGCCGGTCTCAACCTCAGCCTCTCGCGTCAAACGTACGCGATCCCTGACGGACACGAGCCCCAAACCGCGATCGCCATCGGCTATCCCGACCACTCGGAACCGACAACGGACGCCGCTCGACAACTACACTCTCGCGAGTCCGCACCGCGAAAGCGACTTTCGCTCGCCGAGCAAACCTTCAGCAACAAGTGGGGCCAGACGGCTGAGTTTCTGCCTGGCAAACAATCCAACTAGTCGACACCAGTCACGGTGACAGCAAACACACTCGACTATCGAGCCGACATTGATGGGCTGCGCGGTGTCGCAGTCCTCAGCGTGCTGCTTTTCCATGCGAACCTCGGCGTACCTGGCGGTTATGTCGGTGTCGACGTTTTCTTTGTGATCTCCGGTTACCTCATCACCAGCTGGATCCTGAAAACAGTCGCCAACGGGACGTTCACTTTCCGAGAGTTCTGGGCCCGACGCATCCGTCGTATCCTGCCCGCTTCGCTTGCCATGAACTTGAGTGTCCTTGTCGTGGGCTACCTGTTGATGTTCCCCAAAGACTTCAAGGAACTCGGCGAATCTGAAATCGCCAATCACCTTTTCGCGTCAAACGTCTATTTCTGGCGCACGTCTGGCTATTTCGCCGGTCCCGCCGAACTCAAGCCGCTGCTACACACGTGGTCACTCGCGATCGAAGAGCAATACTATTTATTGTTTCCTCCCGTGCTGGTCGCTTTGTTAAAACAAAGCCGGCAGTTCGCGTTCGGATGCTTGGCATTTGCCGCTTTGGTGTCATTGCTTGCTTGCGGTTATTTCACGCAAACCATGCCCTCCGCATCGTTCTACTTGCTGCCAACACGAGCTTGGGAACTGCTCGCTGGCAGCTTGCTCGCATTCTCGTCATCACCCGTCACCCAGCAAGCATTGAAACGTGAATGCATTAGTTTGCTGAGTCTCGTAACGATCGTGCTGTGTGTTTTCGTTTTTGACGCGAGTTTTTCCTTCCCAGGCTTCTGGGCCGCAATCCCAGTCGGCTGTACGGTGATGCTGATCCATATCAACGAAGGGCAAACCACCATTACTAGGAGTTATTGTCGAAAGTTGTGTTCTTGAAGAAATGAAAAAGGTGGCGCATCCTGCTGAAACTTCAACACCTCAGCCGCCCGAAGTGGGCACAAGGATACGCCATGAACCAGACTAAAACAGACCGACAAGTCACGCCAG
>JBGTAI010000210.1:0-39487 GCA_041749955.1 Pirellulaceae bacterium
GTGTGCTTCTCAAACGCCACCGTGAAGCAGTATCAGGCAACCTGAATCCGCCAGTGCAGCTGGAGTTCGGTTGCTGATTACCAATCGATAACTCTCTGACGGTACGCCGTAACGGATTAACGCTCCGGCATGGAATTGTACTCCGATTGCGTCAATCTGCCACTTTGACGTAGGTGGCTCGTTTGGTAGCATGCAACGCGTGAGGAGCGAGCCGTTCTTTGGGTTCGTTTTCGTGTTGGCTTTCTTTTGTCCCATTTCGTTCCATCTATCTGTCACGCCAAATGCAGTTGGCAACGCGCCGTTAGCAGTGTATTGCTGTTGGTGATGTTGCTTGGAATTGTTGGGCTTCCGCTGACGAAGACGGCTCCGGTGAAGGAAGGCCGCTTCCCCTGTGAACACTGTCCCTGTGGTTGCTCCAGTGCGGAGTTTTGCTGGGACAAATGTTGCTGTCACACGGACGCAGAGAAGTTGCATTGGGCAACCGAAAACGGTGTCACACCTCCTGAATTCTTAGTTGCCAGAGTTGCCGCTTCGGCACCGGCGACCACCTTGGTTTCCATAGCGACGTCGAAGCCGGCGAGCGGTTGCCAATATTGTTCCGGGCAAGAGAACGCCAATGCTCAGCGATGTGAGGCTGACGCTAAGCCCGCACCCGCGAAGGAGTCTCTTGCAGGCCAATGTGAATCGTCTTGCGAGACAGAGCAAAGCGTCGCTCGTCTCGTGCTTCTCGAGAGTGCTGCGAAGTGCCGCGGCATTGAGCTTGTGTGGACGCTATTGTCGAGCGTCGTTATCGACACGAGGCCATTGGCGCTGGGTAAGCCTGAGTCGCCGTTTCTTTTCTTGTTGCCCATCACGAACGAATGGGCTGAGTCCGCCAGCGCGAGCGTTGATCCGCCAGTGCCGTAGTTACCAGTGATATAGCACGCCATCGTGTTGCATCGCTGATTTCGTTTCCTCGCTACTTCGCCTGGGATGAGGTCGTGTTCGCCAAATGTTCGGCGCACAACGCTCATTCTCGATCGAGTGAAGTTTCGTCATCAGCTTTTTTTCACTGACCTATCAAGCGTTTGGAACTGCTTGGGCTCGTTGTGAGTTCAAGCGAGTTGATTCCGCGCTGATCACACCGCTCCCGCGTTGGTGCATGGAGATTCGCTCCTCACACCAGCGTGGTCCTCCGCTGCCAGCGTGGGGGCGACCTTGCAGGGTGATCCGCGAAAAGAGTCGACGTTCAAGCATCGCTATCGGTACGTCCATGCACATTCCGTTTACTCAGCCGAATTTCAGCTGGGTCGAGAGCACTGCGCCCCGAACTGCGCCCCGAACTGCATCCCGAACGCTGACGGCTGTTTCAAAACACGAACACAGAACATTCAAAGAGACAAAACTCATATGCACAATCAAGTATTCAAGCCCGTTGATGTTCCGCGCCGGGCGTCAGCGGATCGCGTCGGATTTACCCTTGTCGAGCTGCTCGTTGTGATCGCCATCATCGGCGTGCTCGTCGCCCTACTGTTGCCGGCCGTCCAATCAGCTCGCGAAGCGGCAAGGCGGATGTCATGCAGCAATAACATGAAGCAGATTGGTCTGGGGCTGCACATGCACCATGACACGATGAATCACTTTCCGTCCCAGCGAGATAATCTGAAGGCGCCCGTACCGGCTGCTCAAAAATCGTTCTATCGTTGGGGGCCGCTCGGGTTGCTCACACCGTTTCTTGAGCAATCCGCTATTTATCAAGCGATCGACCTCAAGAAACCGCTCTACCTGTTTTCAATGGGACCGCCGCCCGGCGTCGTGACTCATCCTGATTTAGGCGATGAAGTCGCCACATCGGTACCGACGTTTTTGTGTCCCAGCGATGTTAACGAGCGCGTGAGCGAAGAGTGGGGCGCGACGAACTATCACGCCAACAATGGGACCGCTCAAGATGGCGGTGTCTACGATAACTGTGACGGGTTGTTCTACAATGACTCTCGCAAAAAGTTTCGTGACATGCTCGACGGCGCATCCAACACGGCTGCCTTTTGCGAAACGTTGGTTGGGTCTGGATTGCCTGATAGCACGCGTGGTGTTGCGAACCAAGGTTCCGAAGGCGTGACCGCGTCGGTCTGGAACGCGGCGGCTCCGACGATTAATGACTCGTGGTGTCTCAACGATGCCAGCACGGTCATTTTTAAACGCGGCGAGAAGTGGGCTGACGGATCGGTGAACGACTCGGGCTATCACCATTTCCGAGGACCAAATTCGCTGGAGAACGATTGCTACTCGCGTTTCGCCTCCATCAAGAGTGGTCGAAGTCGGCATACCGGCGGAGTGATGGTGCTGCTTGCGGACGGTTCGGTCCGTTTCGTTACGGAGTCCATCGACCTCAAGACGTGGCGTCTGCTCGGCTCGATCGCAGACCATGAAGTCGTGCCCGAGTATTGATTCTCTTGGTTGCAATCTGGTTCTCGACGTTATCCTTTCTTAGCGTCGCGTGATCAATAAGTCGGACAGACTGCCAGCCTGTCCCTGGTGAAATAACAGGCTGGCAGCCTGTACTACGTTCAATTTTGTCAGTTCTTGTTCACGTGATCCGTGATCAACTCAATCCCGTTACCAAAAGAGATTTCCGATGAAAAACAATTTCCTTGCTTTCCTGTTCTCAACGTTCTTGCTTCTTTCTCAATCGCCTGCTCGTGCGCATGACCTGTGGAGCCAAACCAATACGTCGTTGGTTCGCACGGGGGAAGTGATGCATGTCGACCTCTGCCTTGGAAACCATGGCAACCACCATCGCGACTTCTTGCTTGCTGGTCGTGTTTCGCTCGATTGGATCAGCGCCGATTTGATCGCGCCTGATGGAACTCGCACGGACTTGCGAGATCAAGTGACTGCAACGGCTTCGGCCGAGAAAGAGGGCTGTTGGACTCGACCCGTGGTTGCTGAAGCGTCCGGCGTTTACTGTGTCGCGATCATGCTGGATCGAGTGATGCAGCACGGCCAGTCAATCCGCGGAGTCCGCACGGCAAAGAGCTTTTTCCTGGCAAGCGATTTGCTCGACAAGGCAACGCTTGCGTCACATTCGCACGACCAACCACTCGGGTTGCCATTCGAGTTGGTCTTGAAGACTTGTCCCTTCACGGAAACCCAAGTTGGCCAGCCTATTCGTGTGGAGGTGCTGCACCAAAGCAAGCCGATCTCCGATGTCGTCGTTAGCTTTGTGCCACAGGGAGTGACGTTGGCGGGCGAGTTCGATCCCGAGTACGAATTTCGTACGGGCAGTGATGGTATCGTGGAATTCGTTCCGAAGTCCGGAAATCGCTATTTGATCGTTGCCCATCATACGGCCGACGACGAGAAGACGGACGAGTACGTATCGACAAGTTACGCTTCCACGATCACGCTGCATGTGCCTGTCCGAGGTCCCTTGGCTGCACGCTGAGCTGTTGGGTCGCTTGAATGACATCACGAACATCTACTTTTTCGAAAATCGGAGCTGTCCAATGACTTGGTTCGCAATTCTGTTGCTCGGCGTATTGCCGGGCGACGTCGATGCTTGGCCTGCCTTTCTCGGGGCGGGTGCCCAGCAAAAAACAGAAGCTTCGCTGGCTTTGAAATGGTCGCCCACGGAGAGCATTGCTTGGCAAGTCGAGTTGCCTGGGCATGGTCAATCCAGTCCCGTTGTTTGGGGGGCGCGAGTGTTCGCCACCAGTGTCGAGGGACCGAACAAGGATACGTATCACACGGTTTGTGTTGATTTGGCAAGTGGTCGCGAGTTGTGGCGCAAGTCGATCAAGAACTCGTCGCCGGTGCCCAATAGTTACTACGTCAGCCGGGCGGCGCCGACGCCCGTCGTTGATGGCGAGCGAGTGATTGCTCTGTTTGAAAGCGGTGATTGTGTGGCCTACTCGCAGGACGGTGAAGAGTTTTGGCGGCGAGAGCTTGGGCAAGACTATGGGCCGCTGACCGCTGAGTTCGGTTTAGGGGCCTCGCCATGCCAGAACGAAACGCATGTGTTTGTACTGTTGGAGCACGATGGTCCAAGTTGTTTGTTGGCGATCAACAAGCAATCTGGGCAAACCGATTGGAAGGCGGATCGAACGCCGCGGCGAAGTTGGAGTTCACCAGCGATGATGAGCATCGGTGGAGAAGCCCAGGTTGTGGTCAGCTCGGCGGGCAGTGTCGACGGCTACGATCCACCGACAGGAAAGCTGTTGTGGTCGTTCGATGACATCGGCGGCAATACGGGGACGACGCCCATGGATTCCGGCGACGGTCGCATGTTGATTGGTGCATCACCAGGTCGCAACGGCGAGAACGCGGGCTCAGCGGCCGATTCGAACTGTATGTTGCAAGTCGCACGCGATGGCGATGGGTGGGCGATCAGTCGCCAATGGATCGCCGAAGGAGCCACGCCGAGTTGGGCGTCCCCGATCGTGCACCAGGGACTCGCTTACTGGATCAATCGCGCCGGAGTTGTTTACTGCTTCGATGCACAAACTGGCGAAAAGCTCTTTGCCGAACGAATCGGGCAATCGTCTTGGGCCACTCCGATCGGGGTAGGTGACCGAATCTATTTCTTCGGCCAGCAGGGTTTGGTGACGGTTTTGGCGGCTGGTCGTGAGTTCAAAGTACTTGCGGAAAACGAGTCCTGGACGGAGGAAACGTTGCCGGCTGAGCCTGGGTTGCCCGAAGAAACGTCAGAGGAACGCCGACGCGGAGTGTCCATGTTCAGCAAGCCGACGCTGTACGGAGCCGCCGTCGCCAATGGCACCATTGTCTTGCGTGTCGGCAATTGCCTAGTCGCAATCCGCGAGCAATGAACCTTGACTTAGACGCCCGATTTAGATTTGATGAAATCGAATCGAAAACAGATTCCACGACGAACCCTGGAGATTGACACGCCGTAGCCCAGGATGATAATGAGATTGTCCTTGGTCGGACCGTTGATCTTCCGCGAAACGTCGTATTTAGGCGTTTGGTGTTTACGTTTTCAATGATGGCTTACCGACTTTGTATTCTTTGCGGCACCTGACGACTTACCTTGTGCTTGCGATTTTGCTGTTCAGCAATGTCGCTGGGTGGGTTCACGTCGGATGCTATGGGTCGGGTAATCACCAAGTTTCGGCTGAGAGCGAGCCAAAAGCACATTCGTGTTGTTGTAAGCATCACTGTGAGTCTGAGGATGCGTCAAAAGACGATTCGAAGGGTGACAAGTCAAACGGCGACGAATCGAAGCCGGCTGATGAGCATGATTCGGATCATTGCAGTGTCTGTCATGGGTTCTTCGCTTCGCGCCATTCGGCGGTACTGATTGGCGATGTCATTGTTTGGACGCCAGTCGTCACGCACCGTCTGTGTTTTGAACGCGATGATGTGTTGGCCGAGTCGATCTTTCTGAGCGGACTTTCTGTCCGAGGACCACCGAACGCGTGAGTGAAGCGTCTGCCTCTCCAGGCGGACATCCGCGTTTGTGTTGGCTTGAATGAGCTGACGTTCCTCTCTTGTTGAATCTCGTGCCGAAGGTGCGCTCATCATGGCGATTGTCCATGCAGCGCCCGCGCGCGAAAGTTGGTTGTCACGTTTGATGACGACTGACTTTTGTCCGTGGGCAAATCGTTTCGTCTACTGGCTCAAAGAACCTGTCGGTTGGTTTGCACTAGCGACCGCGATCAGTGTCATGATTGGTTTGTACTTTAGCCCGATCGGTTGGACGCTCGCCGCTTCGCTCGCGGCGATCATGGTTACCGGTATGGCGTGGCCGTGGATCGCCGTGCGGGTGACGCGGTGTGGGTTGCACCCAGAAACCGATGCGGTTCACGAAGACACACCGTGCCGAATGGTGTTGAGCGTGCGCAATCGCATCACGCTTCCCGTGTGGGGGCTGGCCGTTGAAGGATATCTGGATTGCGATTCAAGCGACGAAGCGAAACCGACGGTCGGTCTTGCTTGCGTCCCGCCGCTTTGCACGGCTGACTATTGCGTTGATGTGACTCCAGCACTTCGCGGCCATTATCCAGTTACCAAGCCGCAGGTCACTTGTTCGTTTCCGTTCGGTATTTGGACGGCGCGGCGTGAATTGAGCGACGTCAAGCCGCTGACGGTTTGGCCAAAGGTCTATCCCGTGTTGGGCGTTATGCCGATCGTCGGTCAAGCCAACGCGGACCAGGGAGATGGCAGTCGTGGTGGCCGCAGTGGTGACTTCGTTGGCGTGCGAACGTTTCGACGTGGCGATTCTGCAAAGCACGTGAATTGGGTCGCATCCGCTCGCTCGGATTCCATGATTGTGACCGAGCGCGGTGGACCGCAATCGGTGGAACTGGAAGTGGTCGTTGATACGAATGCTTACGGCGTCAAGAGCCGCGCGAGTTGTGAATCGCTTGCCCGCCGCGTTCGAGTCGCCGCAAGTGTTCTGGCTTCGCTTCATCAATCACGGATCGCGACAAGGGTTCGATTGGGGGATCGCTCGCTAGCGTACAAGTTCGATGCGAGAGGACGCCGCCAGATGCTCGATGCACTGGCAAGTATTCCGATTGATGGTGAATCTTGCGAACGGATCAACCTGGGCAGTACGCGAGCGAGAATCGTGATCTCGGGTTCATCCAGTGGTGAGGTGCTGGTTCAGATCAGCAATCCGCTTGGTGGGCGACGCGCGGGCGGTGCGACTCGTGAGATCTCGCTTGGGCTTAACGATCACCTTGCCGTTGCGATGGCGAACCTGTGGAAAGAGGTGCGTGATGTCGACGTGGCAGCTTGAACGGAGGTCCAGCGAAGCGATCGTGTTGGCGGTGTTGGCAATCACCACGGTGGCTTGCTTGCGATACCCGATTGAATCGCGTTTGCTTTTCGTTGCGGAAATGCTTTCGCTCTCGATATTCTTTGTTGCGGAAGTGATAAAGCCTTTCCGACGCAATTACTTTGGCATGGCAAGCGTGGCGTCGCCGATCGTCTTTGCGCTGATCGCAAGGTTGGTTGGTTCTCCGATCGCGTTTGAGATGACGGCGCTCACCACGTTTGGTGCCGCGTCGTTGGCGATGACCATCGGATCGAACCGAACGCGAGCGATGTCGTTGGTCGCTTCAGGCTTCTTGACGCTATTCGCAGTCGCGATTTCCGATAGTCGCTATGCCGTGGTGCTCGCGATCGCTTGGATGGCGGTTTGTGTGTGGCATCTGGTGGCGAACCATTGGGAGCGTCTTGAGCTTTGTGCCGTGCAGCAAGTCCGTCGGGGCACAGCGGTTCGTCCGGCTTCGGTTCTCGTGGCAATCGGCATTTGCATGATCAGTGGCTTAGTCGTTCGCGACCGTTTTGGTGAATCCAAGCGATTCACCTTGGGGTTCATGCCAACCAGTGGTGGTTCCAAGTGGTCGGACCCGGCGGCTCGTAGTGGCGTGGGGACGGGTGATGCAGCGATCGCCGCGAAGGATCACGCAGAATCGTTTGGTGCGGTTGAGTCCGAGCTGTTCTTGGAATCGACGGAGTCCACGCTGTTCGACATGTTCAATGATTCCATTGGCGAGCCGAGGAAGAAGAACAAGTGGGAGCGACGGCAGGGGCTGACGCCCGAGAAGCTGATTAAGACACACGAGCAAACGTCGAAGAGCGAAAAGGGCGGCAGTTCGTTTTCGACGGATCGCATGCCGCCGAAGAAGCACTTGCATTTGAATGATTCTCCCGAGAACGCGGTCGTGCAGTGGGCGGGACCAACGGGTATTCGTCTGGCGATGAATCGCTATGACACGTTCGATGGCGCCGATTGGTCGAACGATTCAGCGCATCGAAACGAAAAACTTGTAAGGCGTGAGATCGGCGGTGCGGCTTGGTTCTTTGACCCAGCGACGTTGGTGTCGGGGCGTGAGCCTTCCGCTTCGAAGACGGACGTCAACTTGCTGAAAGTGCTGCGTCTGGATTCGACGCGTCTGCCCACGCCGATGATGACCTCTGGTTTACACATCAAGGATGTCGATCGACAAGACTTCTTTGGCATCGAAGACGACGGTTCGTACTTCATGCCAGGCCGCGAAAAAGTTCCCGCGTTGACGGTGGTGAATGTGGCGTCGGCGAACGTGTTGGAGGACGAATTGCGGGATTCACTTACTCTTCACGCTCCCTCCGGGCGTGGCGAGCGAAGCGAGGATAGGGCCGACCCTATTGAAGCGAAACTCTTGGCAAGTTTCGCGATGGACTGGACCGCCCAGCACGATCACGCTTTCGAGAAATTGCAAGCGATCGTCTCACATCTTCGTACTGAATTCACGTTTGACCGCAACGTCGAAACAGTATCGGATGATCCGATTGCGGAGTTTTTGGAGACGCGTCGTGGCGGCGATCATTTGTTCGCGACCACAGCGGCGTTGATGGCTCGCGAGCTTGGTTTGCAGACGCGTTTGGTGACTGGGTTTTATGTTCGCCCGTCGGCTGTCGATATCGCGGCCGGACATACCAACGTGTTGCCCGACGACGTTCACGTTTGGGCAGAAGTCAGGCTCGATGATGGTCGTTGGTTCGAGATTGAGCCGACGCCGGGATATCGTCAACCGATCTACAAGCCGTCGACATGGTTGGTGGCGAAACGCTATGCCGCAAACTATTGGCCTCACGCGATTGGGCTGGCTGTGCTCGGTGGAGTGCTGTTGATGACTCGGCTGTTTTGGATCGAACTTGCCTTGAGCGTTTTGTATCCCGTCGGTGCGCTGCTGTGGCCGCGGCGACGCATGAGGCTGGCAATGCAAGTTTTGCAAACCCGTGCCATGTTGGCTGGATGTCCTCGGGTCGCCGGATGTCCGCAACGCGATTGGCTGCTATCGCTGACGGCCACGAACGAGACCGTCCGTGAGGCCGCACGCCGGTTTTGTGATGTGGCTGATCGAGCGGCGTTTGCTGGTCGAGAAAACACGCTCTACGAAAACAAATTTGAGAAAGAATTGCTGATGCATTTGAAGATCAAAACGTTGCGGCGTATCCAAGCGGAGACGCTCGTATGACGGTTGCTGGAAACGCGGTCGAGTTGCCATCCGTGACTGAGTCGCTCAATGGACTTCGCCGACATCTCAATGGTGTGCTGCTGGGGAAGAAAGACGCGATTGAATTGGTGATCGCGTGCTTGCTCTCGCAGGGACACTTGTTGCTGGATGATTTGCCAGGAACAGGAAAGACGACGTTGGCCAAGGCGATCGCAGCCTGCGTTGGCGGGAAGCTGGCACGGGTGCAATGCACGCCAGATTTGCTGCCATCGGATGTGACTGGGTTCAATCTATTCAACCAGAAAACTCGCGAGTTCGAGTTCCATTCGGGGCCAGTGTTCTCGGATATCCTGTTGGCGGATGAACTTAATCGCACGACGCCACGAACACAAAGTGCGTTGCTCGAAGCGATGGCGGAACGACAAGTCACGATCGACGCGGTGCAATATCCGTTGTCGAAAACATTCTTCGTCATCGCGACCCAGAACCCCATCGACTCGCACGGTGCGTATCCGTTGCCCGAAGCTCAGCTGGATCGGTTCACAATCAAGTTGGAAATCGGGTATCCCGACCGCGCGTCCCAACTCGGCATCTTGGAGGCTGCGTCTCGTCAGGAGTTACCAAGCGATGCGTCGGAGAGCGTGCTTTCGCTTGATGAGCTCGCGAGAGTCCAGGACATGGTGCGAACGATTACGGTGCATTCGCGAGTGCGAGAGTACTTGGTCGATTTGGTGGAAGCGACACGCAACGACACGGCGATCCAGCTAGGCGTGAGTCCGCGAGGCATGTTGCTTTGGCAGCGGATTGCTCAAGCATGGGCGTTGCTGCAAGGCCGCGATTTCGTGACGCCTAGCGATGTCGCACATGTGGCTCGGCCAGTGTTGTCGGTGCGTTTGCTGACGACGACGGATGATGTTGATGGTGTGATGGATCGCTTGCTCGACAGCGTACCGGCGCCGGAGTACCGATGATGCGAATCTCGGTGTACTGGCCGTTTTTTTTACTTTTTCTGATCGTTCTCGTTGGTTGCGGTGGTCAAGATTCCGCGCCAAAGACGTCGCTGTACGAAGACGATCATGCTGTCGCCGAACATTGGCCGAGTGATCTTGCGGACGTTGCGGTGAAGCTTCGTGAACGGTTCTCGGATTCCGATGCGAACACCGATGCAAGTTCCGACTCGTTTGCTGAGATCGAAGACCTTGTCAGTTGGACGGCGGAAGTGGCGGCCGATACAAACTTGGCTGAATCCGATTGGTTGCCTCTTTACCAGGCTTCGGAGTCGCTCATGGCGAACCTTCGAAGTGCCAAAGGTGTGCTGACTCCCGCGACAAAGACGCAACTCGAATCTTTGTGCAGTTTGGTCGACGAGGCCGCGAGCAAGGTTCCTGAGCAGTTGCCTAATTTAGTGAAAGACGAGTCATGAACCAAACCGTGGGCGTGATGCTGGCCGGTGGATTCATACGCATGTTGCAAGGTTTTGCGCAAGCTGCACCGACGCTGCTCGTCGGGCTGCTCATCGCTTCGATCTTGCGTTATTACCTGGGGCATGAAGGAACACGGCGGTTATTCGGTGGAGATCGCTTGCGTTCGCTGCCGCAATCATGGTTGGTCGGTATGCTGTTGCCGGTTTGTTCGATCGGGGTGTTGCCGATTCTGTTTGAGATGCGGCGAGCGAAGGTCAAGCCAGGAGCGATGTCAGCGTTCGCGTTGTCGGCTCCGCTCTTCAATCCACTTTCGTTGCTTTACGGACTGACACTCAGCCGCCCACTTGTCATTATTTTGTTTGCAGTGGGGTCGTTGGTTGTCGTCACGATGTTGGGCTTGTTTTGGGATGCGTTTGCAAAGTTGCGTAGGTCGCAAACTTTTGGCGTCGAAGAAGACAGGCTGGAAGCTTCGGCCGATCACCTGATCGGACTGCGGCGACTGCTTGCCACAGTCGTGCATTTTTCGCGAGAAGCAACGGGCTCTGGCGTGGTGGTAACGCTTGTCGCTTTATCCGGATTGGCCCTGCTTGCCGCGGTGTTGCCGTACGGTGCGATGCAACATTCCGTTGAGCGAGACGATTGGTGGGCACCGGTGAAGATGCTGCTCGTTGCAGTACCTGTGTATGCGACGCCAATGTTGGCGATGAGTCAAATGGGGATGATGTTCCAGCACGCGAATTCGCCTGGCGCAGCGTTCACGTTGCTGATCCTCGGGGCCGGGATGAACTTTGCTACGCCGTTTTGGTTCGGACGCCACTACGGTTGGAAAGCTGCGTCGATGTGGTTTGCCTCGCTGCTCGTGATCGTGCTGGGATTGTCCTATGCGATCAACGGGCCTCTTGTTCCGCCAGGCGTCGAGCCTGCGGGGCACACGCACGCGTTTGACATTTATGCGAACCCGCTGTCGGCGTACCACACGATCAATGTTGCAACTATCCGCGACTTGGTCGTGAAAGACACCGACATCAGCGCGTTGGCGTCCTTGGTGGTACTGGGGGTGGTTGCCGTTCTTGGTTTGCTCTTTCGGTTGTTCAAGATTGACGAAGCTTCACTCGTAAAGAACGCGAAAGCAGGTTCGCTCGCATCGTCGCTTCAACCGGAGAATGCGGTTGATCGTCGAGGCTTGGATGTCGTTGTTCCTCGCGGGGTGATCGGTGCGACGATGCTTGCCGGTTTAGTCGCGCTGAGTGTCGTGGCGTGCTATGCCTATTACCCTTCGCCGAGCGAGTGCTTGGAAGAGATCAGCATGGCCCGAGCGGAGTGTTTATCAGCGGCCAATAGTGGCCAAGTCGAACACGCTTTGTTCTGGTTGCCGATTTGGGAAGACTGGAGTCGACGGTTGGAAGTCGGGACGTTCATCCGAGTCGGTCAAGTCCGACCGTACCAGCGAATGCAGGGCTATCTCATTCGCAAGAAGTTGGAGCTGCTCGAGCATGAGTTAGAGCACGACCCGTTTGAACCGGATGAAACGAAGAAGGTGGTGCGTGATATCCTAGCGACCAATTCCCGCTGGGTCCGCTCGTTTCGACCCTAGTCACACGGTTGTTTGACCACGACCGTTGTGAATCTATTCGCATCAGAGTAGCAGGCACACTCCGTGTGCCGTAGCCTGAAGAAAAACACCGTTTGTAGATTGTGAATAATTCACAGCGTAGGAACGAAATGTGTGGCCTGCGTGGCCTGTGTGGGCGGGATTTCGATTGGAGTTTCAATCGCATTGGAGGTTGCTGGTGAGCATGCGGGGCATCCAGTGCCGCCACACGAGCAACCACCGCTTAGCCAGCCACCGCTTGACCAACTCAGACTCTCGGCATCATTTAAAGAATTGATCACCATCAAGGCGTCCAGTGCGCTGACGCGGCCGTCTTGATTGAAGTCGTATTGAACCATGTTTTCATCGCTGGCCTCGTCCACATTCAATTCGCCCTCAGCGAGCGAGTTTCGATTCATGTAGTTGATAATCATGAGGGCGTCAGCGGCACTCACCTGGCCATCGCGGTTGCCGTCCAGCGGATCGTAAGCGACCGCCGGGGTCACTTGGTTGGCGTCACTCGCTATTTCTGCGGGAACAGATTCGACAGCGGTACCACTTACTAAAGCAGCACTTGAGGAGAACTCCAAATCGCCTGCCATCAGTTGACGAAGTTCAAGCTTTTCTAAACGCAAGCGACTTCGATTGGTACGGTTTGAGGTCACTGGATCCATGAGATTTCGACCGAGCATGAAGGTGCGAGTTGATCCCCGCCATGCGACGCCGCAAGCGGGGATTTATCACTCTTGGTCGACCAAACCACCTTTAAACGTACACGCTAAAACGGACGCGGCAAGCAATCTAGCCTGTTTTGACAAACCGAAATATCGGAAATGGCATCGGTGAGATCCGAATCTTCGGTCTGGTGTGCCTTGTGATTTAGCTCTTTGCACGCAAAAAGTTCGCTTCGACTTGGTCCCAGTTCACCAGTTGCCAAAAAGCGGCAACATAATCCGTCCGTCTGTTTTGGTAGTTCAGATAATACGCGTGCTCCCAAACGTCGAGGCCGAGCAGTGGCGTTTTACCAAGGGAAAGTGGGCTGTCTTGATTCGCAGTCGACAGAATCTCAAGTCCATCTTGGCCTGTCACAAACCAAGCCCAGCCGCTTCCAAATTGCGTCGCGGCAGCCTTATTGAAGGCGTCTTTCATGGAGTCAAGTGAACCGAACTTGGAGCTGATCGCTGAGGCTAGTTCTCCCTTGGGCGCAGCCGTTGCTCCGGCTGGGCGCATGACCTTCCAGAAGAACGAATGGTTCGCATGACCACCGCCGTTGTTTCGCACTGCGGTTCGGATTGCTTCGGGAACCGCGTTCAAGTTCGCTACCAATTCCTCTACCGACTTTCCGGCTAGTTCGCTCTGGCCAGCGACGGCCGCATTGAGCTTATCGACATATCCTTGGTGGTGCTTCGTGTGGTGAATCGTCATTGTTTTTTCGTCAATGATCGGGGCCAAAGCGTCATAGCCGTAGGGCAAGGCCGGAAGGGTGAAAGACGCCGAAGACGTTTGGGCAAATACGGATTTCGTTTCCAAGGAGGCAAACGCCGAAGTCGCAGCGATTGCGGAGGACGTCATCAAAAAACGCCGACGTCCAAGTTGGTTGGCACGGTGCGATTGTTGTGGAGAACTCTTCATCATCATCTCACTTTTATTGGTGTTCAACTGTGTTCAAAATCGGGATCGAACATTTTAGCAACCCACGCTTCGTTTTTCTTGGAATTGTCGAGGATCCGTCACGCTATTTCGCGATTCTAATCTTCGTGTTTGCGATGGCGGTGTCGGACGATTCGGCAAAATGGTATTTCCAGTGGCTGATGGAAAGGTGCGCCGTATAGCCGGGGGCATCTGCCTAGCCGCGTATATCTACGTCGCAGTCTTTCTTGCCGTTCATGCCAAGGTTGCATAATTCGCATCTACCAATCACGTGCGGTTTGCTGTCGCAACGCCCGCGTGGCCACTAGCATCTGATCAACAGAATCGGCAGAGAATGGGAAGCGGTGCGGTGCCCCGCTGCGGCAGTAATCTTCGCGTTAAACGGTGGGAAAGGGGTTTCCGCCGTTGGTGCAAGCGGAGAGCCACTCATTTGGCTCGATCTGGCCGGTTTTTCGGTCGTGCGCCACGACCGACGCTGGGGTGTGCTTCATAGTGGTCAGGCCGACGAAATTTGGGGAAATCACGTGCTTTCGAGTCAGATCGGTGATCGGAGCTGGTTGTCTTTTGAGTAAACTGCGACGCGGTTGGGCTATGGTCATTGGCGGTGACATAGGACGTTTTGACTTCTTTCGGTGGGAAACCGATTCATGTTGATTTTTAGAAAGCATCTCCGTCATGGCTTCACGTTGATCGAACTGTTGGTGGTCATTGCGATCATCGGGGTTTTGGTTGGATTGTTGTTGCCGGCGGTTCAGTCCGCGCGTGAAGCGTCTCGCAGTGCGGATTGCAAGAACCGCATTCGGCAGTTGGCGCTTGCGACGCAAATGCACCATGATGCCCTCGGTTATTTTCCGCCAGCACGCTACGAGTCGCGTCCGGATGCGGATCCGGCGGACCAGTGCGGATTGGAAACGCCGACATGGCTCGCTCGAGTGATGCCCTACATTGAACAGTCTGAGTTAGGAGCGTCGTGGGATTTTTCGGTTCCATGGCATCAACATCCTGAGAACGTGCGGACGGTTGTTCCCGACATCTTTCTTTGTCCTTCGCGTCGATCTGGGACGCGTCCGATCGGGACTCGCAACTTGCGAACGACGGTCACCGGAGGAGGCGGTCGGTTGCCGTGTGGATGTCCGCTTCCACCGCGACCCGTGGATGTCACGTTGAACGTCGAGGGAGCGCTCTCTGATTACGCTGGCAATCATGGAGACTTGACTCCCGGAGCCACGGGCGCACCAACAGATTTCTACTTCGGCGGCAACGGAACTGGCGTCATCATCAGTGTGCGTCCGGATTGCAAGTTAGGCAAAGCAGTTGCACCATCAGATCGAATTCGCATGGCATCGGTCAGTGATGGAACCTCGAATACATTTTTGTTTGGAGAAAAGTTTGTGCCGCTGCGTAGCCTTGCTCAATTTCCAGAAGACTCGCCAGCTTACGACGGTGATCATCTTCCCGCGTCATGCCGTTTGGCTGGCCCAGGCTTGCGGCTAGCCAACGGACCAAGCGATGTGCTGGCGGATATGTTTTCGTTTGGCAGTTGGCATCCGTCGGGTGTCCATTTTGCTTTGGTTGACGGCAGCGTTCGAATGTTCAGTCCTGAGACCGATACGAAAGTTCTTGGATCGTTGGCCAACCGCCGCGACGCTCGCGTGGTGGAGTTGGCGAATTGAAAGGTGTTTGCACCCCATCCATCGGACTGGCATGTTTCGCAATGCTCAGCCTCTTCGCTGTGGGTTGCGGAGGCCCACTTGAAACATCCAACGGCATCGTTCGATTCAGTGACGGTGAACCGGTCCAGTCCGGCAGTATCGAATTGCGATCGCTAGCCGATGGCTCTCGCTACGCCAGTCGCATCTCAGTCGACGGAATGTTTGAGTTGGCCGATACTCAGGGCGATGTGGGTTGTCCGGCGGGCGACTATGAAGTCGTTGTCGTTCAAATTGTCTTGACCGAAGACCTTGCCGCCGCCGACCACACGCACGGTCGCACGGTTCCACGACGCTACGCTGACTACTACACCAGCGACTTGCGCGTCACGAAGGTGAAAGGAGATCCGTCGCTGCTGCTAGTCACGCTCGATCCGGCTAGCGATTAAGTCGCTGCACCTATCGGTAGCTTCTTAAATGTCGTGTCGTATGAATTTGTCAAAACGTTATCGTGGTTCCACCGATCGCCAGATCGAGGACGGTCGCGAAGCCGCCAATTTCAATTTCAGGAAGTGTTTCAATCATCGAAGTGTCAGCTGGTCCACCGACGCTGCATGTTCGATGGCAAACCGAGCACAAAATGATACGGCCGCCTGAGGCGAGGTAGCTATCGATCAGTTCAGCAAGCGGTGGGAAACCTTGAACGGAAATGCCCGTTGCGCTGCTGCGGTATCCCCAGACCGCTCCGTCGCTGGTTAGGAATATTGCGGTTGGGCGTCCTATCGCGAGCGACGAAAGACCACACGAAAAAGCCATGGTCGCGTGTTTACCGTTATCTGCTTTGCCAACGGTCAGCATAACGACAACGTTTTCAGATGCTTCGCTCATTCTTGCAGCTCGATAGGAACTTGAGTGAGATGGATGGTGACACTGTCGCGGCTCACGGTTTCACGCCTAATAAGATGACCGCGGTTTGCACACTGCCGTCGGAGTCAAAGCTCTCAATGGTGTGTCCCATGCGGCGCGCCCATGCTTCCACGTCCGGTTTAAACGCCAAGTCCGTTGCGGTCACTTCGATTCGGTCACCCTTGACCAGACTTCTTGCCTTTTTAGTCAGCTCAACGATTGGCATCGGGCAATTTAAGCCCTCGCAATCTAGCTTGTGAAGGTTCATATATGCGCGCCAAGTTCAAGAGCATGTTCGAGTGAAGATTGTTTCTGCCAACGGTCCAGCCAATCCCGAAACTGTAGTGCTGGCATGGGTTTGCCAATAAAGTAGCCTTGCAGAATCGTACAGCCCATCGATTCAAGTAGTATGGCTTGCTCAAGCGTTTCGACACCTTCGGCAACGACACTCAGACCTAACCCGGTACCCAAACTTGTAATCGATCTCACAATCGCAGCGGATTGTCGGTCATGTGTAACGTCGCGGATAAACGAGATGTCGATTTTAAGCGTGTGGATTTTGAAGCTCTTGAGGTAACTCAGCGACGAATATCCTGTGCCAAAATCGTCAATAGCGACGCTGAACCCCATGGCTGAGAGTTGCTTGAGAATTCGAACATTCTGTTCAACGTCATCCATCATCGCATTCTCTGTGATTTCTAGCTCAAACCACTTCGCCAGAGCACCTGTACGTGTCAATGTGTTTTGTAGGTTGTCAATGAATCGCTTTTGTCGCAATTGGTGTGGCGAGACATTGACGGCAATGTGCGGAACGATCCCTGCCGCGTGCCATTGCACTGCTTGATCGGCGGTGATCTCGAAAACCAACTCGCCGAGCGGGAAGATCAAGCCAGTTTGCTCGGCAACAGGAATGAACTCATTCGGAGGCATATAGCGACCATCGCTAGTTCGCCAACGCACCAGCGCCTCGCAACCAGCTAGTTGGCCGGTGGATGCAAAGACCTTGGGTTGGTAATGCACTTCGATTTCACCATCACTCAGCGCGTCTCGCAAATTTGTTTGAACACGATGCCGCAAATCGACTTGATTTTGCATTTCCGGCTGAAAGTGACGGATTGCATTTTTGCCAGAGTTTTTGGCCGCGTACATTGCGATGTCGGCATTTCGCATGAGTGTTCCCGCGTCACGCGAATCATCTGGACAATGGGTGACGCCAATACTGAGGCCGACGTGAATTTCGTTGTCGTCGATATAGAATGCTTCGTGAAAAGCGAGTTGCAGTTGATCGAATCTCGCGTTTTGGGCTTCGATGGAGTAGTGCCGCCGTTGCAATATCAGTGCGAACTCGTCACCACCAAACCTCGCTAAAAATGTTTCTTTGCCCATTACCATTTGGATTCGCTCAGCAACCAACCGTAGTAACTGGTCACCACAGGCATGGCCCAGTGAATCGTTGGCGTGTTTGAAGTCATCCAGATCAAGGAAGCAAACCGTTAACTCGCAACCTCCTTGGTCCGCTAGACCAACGAGGCGAGTTAGATTGTCACGGAAGTAGACGCGATTGGGTAAGCCCGTCAGGTTGTCGTGCATCGCTTGCCGGCGAAGCTCAACTTGGCTGTTTTCTAGCTCCGTTATGTCCGACACGAGCGCAATGATTCGGCGATCTTGTTTCTGGGACTCGGATGACAGACTCAACGAGATCCAGAACGATCTCACCAGCCATCCGTTACTACGAACGCTGGCTTTGCCCGACCAAGGGTTGCCAGACAATGCTGATTGCAACGCGTCGCTGAAGCCTTCGATTTCGACACGTAGTGCCTCGTCCAATCGGCATTGCAGCAGCGGTTTCGTCAGATGGTCGTTTACCATCGAGACGAACGCTGGGTTGGCCTCACAGACGCCACCGGTCTGGGTCAAGATGGCAACACCTTCGGACGCGCCCTTAAAGACGCTGGCGAGCAACCGCATCCGTTCTTCACGATCGCGATCATCGGTAATGTCCCGCGACGTCGCGATTGCGAAACGCTCGCCAGTGTCTTGGTCTGCGAACATCGTCTGTTTAATGGACGCTATTTTGTGTTCACCAGTCGTGGTGGTGAATGTTCTTTCAATTGCCTTGCATGGATCGCCTTTTGAGATCTGCTCCTGGGCCATTTCGATCGGTGGGAAGCAGTCACTTAATCCCAACGTGTTCAGATCATTGCCAAGGGCAGTTTCTCGATCAATCGCATGGGCACTACAGAACGCATCGTTCACCAAGACGAGGCGTTGGTCCAATGCTCGGACGCAAATTTGATCGGGCACGGCATTGATGATGTTATTCAGAAAGTCGCGATGCCGTCGAAGTTCCGCCTCGAAATGTTTTCGTGCTGTGATGTCGCGAACAACGACTAGCACGTGTGTGCTGCCACGCATGCAAAAACGGCTGAATGTGATCTCCGACCAAAACGCTTGGTGGAGGTCCGATTTCAATTGAACTTCAAGCTGACAGACGCCGTCTTGTCGGATGCTCTCAAGCGTTGATCGGAGTAAAGTTCCTGCAGGCGATCCGTCTTCCTTTTTCGCGTTTTCAAAGACTGCAGGCCATGTACCGAGGATTTGTTCTCGTTCGCAATTGAGGATGCGCAGCGTGTTGTCATTGCATGCCAAACAGATGCTGTCTTCAAATAGCATGACGGCATCATTCGTGCGTTCGAATATCGTGTCGGCTAGCCGTTGGTTGTCTTTTGCTGCCTCCTCTGCTGCACCACGCGCGTCGCTTAAGCTTTGTTTGACTTGTTCGAGTTCATCGATAACCTCGGCGGAGTAAACAATGGCTTCCGCTTGGGCGCAAGCTAGAAGTTCGGACCGTTCTGTTAGTCGAGCAAGCTCTCTGTCTCGTTCGTTCAGTAGTTCTCGAAGTCGGTCAATCGATTTCGCTAGATTCTCGAAGAGAACGCTTGAAGGGTTCGATGAATCCGCCTGGCCACCCGCAACCGCTAAGAGCTGTTCAACGCGAGTCCACAATTCCTCTGTGGAGTTTACCGAGGCCCGATGATGATCGGACGACGGTAATTCGCTCAGGCGAGTCAATTGTGGGTCAGAGTGCTTCATGATCATCCAATGATGCGAATGCAGTTACACGAAGAGTGTTGTATTCGCGTGGGATGCTTGATCGACAAAACTTGCGACTCCGCACATTTGCAGGTTCGGATAATCGATGAGCTCTTCGCGGCGAATCCCCATTAGATTCATTGACATTTCACAGATGCTAATTTGGACCCCAAGGTCAGCGGCCGTGGCGATCAAGGTGTCCAGATCGGCAACATTTTTGCGTTGCATTTCACGTTCCATGAGGAATCTGCCTGCGCCGCACATATCCATCTGCGAAAGTTTTGTCGTGCGAAACGAACTGGGCAACATCATGCCAAACGCACGTTCGACCAATGATTTGCGGCCGAATTGTGGACCTCCCTTACGCAATGCTGCCGTTGCCCAGAAGGTAAAGAACATCGACACTTCCATGCCACAGGCGGCTGCGCCGGTTGCCATCACAAATCCGGCGAGCAGGCGATCGCGATAGCCTTCGAAAAGTAACAGGTTCAACTTGTTTGTGTCAGGTTGACTGGCTTGTTGTTCGGCAAGTATCCTTTCAAGTTGATCGAGACGCCTCTCGAGCTGTTCGATGTTGCTTGTGTTGCTTAAATCGATTGCAGTTTCCGTTGACATGACTTTCGCACTCTGTGGATGACAAATGGCAATCATTCGTGCAACTGCGTTTGTTGGCAGTCGCTCGACAGGCCGGGATGTCGCTTGGTCAAGAGTCCAAGCTCGATACGCATGATGCTCCAGCGAATGCCCCTTGCCATGGCAAAGCAGATTCAATTGGGGCAGCCAAAGCAAACAAGCCTCTCCCTGCGGAAAGGTAGGTCGCGATTCGAAGAGCGGCGTCTCGAACACGGGCTAAATTTTTACGCAATAGGTAATCAGTGCCTGATATGACGACTGTTTTGGTTACTACACCAGCGACCTTCGCGTCACGAAGGTTCCCGGGTGATGCGTCGTCGCTGCTGGTGACGCTCGAATCAACGGGCGATTGATCCCGTGGCGAAACCCACCAGGTTTCTGTATCGCAATTCCTCTTGCTTTGGATTCCTCTTGATTTGGATCGTGTGAAACTGGTATTCACGCTTCTTGAGTGGTGCTACAAACAAGAATTCTTTGCCATGACGGCGAGTGAGATAGGGATTGAAATGAAGTTAGCCAACCGAATCCGAAAAGTGTTCCGACCCAATTTCAGCGAGAAGTACGCTCGCAACTTCAATCCCGAGAAGCAAGCAAGCCAAGGTGGCGAAGACGGAATCATTGCAGAAATCTGTCGCCGACTAAAAATCGAAAAAGGCAGCTTCGTCGAGTTTGGAGCCTGGGACGGCGTGTACTGTAGCAACACCTATACTTTGGCCCAGCGTGGTTGGAGCGGTGTCTACATCGAGGGCGATCGCGAACGCGCGGAAACGCTCGCCAAGAACTTGCGTGAATTCGAAAATTGCACTCCGATTTGCAGCTTCATTATGGCGGAAGGGGATCAGCGTCTGGATGCGATTCTTTCCGAAACGGCGCTAAGCAAAGACTTTGATCTACTCAGTGTGGACGTGGATGGAAACGACTATTGGCTTTGGAAGTCGCTGACCGACTACCAACCCAAAATTGTCGTGATTGAATACAACTCGAATTTTGGACCGACGGAGAGCAAGACGATTCCATACGATTCCGGGCACATGTTCGACGAAACCATGTTCTATGGAGCCAGCGCCGCAGCCTTGAACGGTCTTGGTCGCGAGAAGGGCTACACGTTGGTTGCCTATACAACGGGGCTCAATCTAATTTTCGTGCGATCGGATCTGGCTGAGGGGCACTTTGAGCCTGTCCAAGTTGAATCGATCCCGACACGCCGACTGCACGTTCAGCGACGCCGCGAAGAATTCGTCGACGTATAAGGCTGCAGTGAAAAACTGACGTTTAAAGCGAACGGGCAAACTCTGGTATCTAGATTCCCGCCGATTCATCTCAAGCTTCGGCAAGTTTTTTCCAGGGAAGTTTGCAGATGCCCCATTGGCCTTGGTTTTCGTCGACGGCAACTTCGATGGACGATAGGTGAGGGCCGAACTTCTTGTAGGTTTTGGCGATGACTCGCTCGGCGATGACTCGGGCGATCTCTTCGGCAGTGGTATTGATGACGGGGAGGATGACACAGTCTTCGTTGGGGAAGACCCAGCGTCGCTTGCGGAAGGTTGCTGTCGTTTCTTTGTCGTCGCTGGTGATGCGGATTTCGGCGTGGTCACGCGGCAAGATCACGTGATGGTCGAAGGCAGTGGTCTCTTCGAGGACTGCGTCACGTAGTGCGATGAAGTCGACGACGTATCGGTTCTCATCCAGTGGGCCTTCGACGCGAACGCGGACGCCGTAGTTGTGACCGTGGATACGCTCGCAAATGTCGCCGGCGAAGGTAATGAAGTGCGCAGCAGAGAAAATGAATTGCTCTTTGCAGACGTCGACGGCGAAGGTGGCTTGGTGGGTTGAGGTCATCGTAACTTAGTTCAATTGGTGGTTGGTCGAAGCAGAATAAACAGACTAGCGGCAATCAGATCGGCGGTGGTGCCGGGGTTCAGTCGGTGAGTGGCATCACGAAGGAATGCGTCGAATTGTTGGCGTGTGTCAATGTCACCGGCTAAGGCGACTTGCGCGCGACGCATCACGTCTCGGGCGACGTCGATGCCGTTCTTGCGGGCGATGAGGGAGTCGGGACGTGTCGACAGGATTCGCAAGTGCGCCTCAGCGATGCCGCTGAGTGGGTCGCTAGCGTTGTTGATGGCGTCATCGACGATCGGGACGATGTTGTCTCGCAGATCACGGAAGTTGGTCGCGTATTGAAGAGCGATGTCGTCCCGATGGGCTGCGGATTCCATTGCGGCTCGCAAGTCGACTTGATCCACGGTGTCGTTGATGTCCATCTCGTCGACTTTGGACAGACCGCCGGCGCCGGCGATGCGAATGCAATCGAAAATCACGTTGCCTTCGTCCCAGACATTCGCGTCAACGAGCGGGCCGATGAGCAGTACGATGCCGAGATTGACGTTCGTGCCAGAGGACTCGCGCGAGCGGATGACAGCGGATCGCATGCGTTTCGCGATCGTGATATCGGTGCGCGTGAGTTCTTCGGCGAGGATCTCGGCGGCGTCGACGAAGTGTTGGTAGTTCAGATCGCCGAACGAAGCTTGCGGGTGGACGTTGCCGGCTTTGGGTGCGGAGGCTTCGAGGACGCACGCCATGCGGATCGCGTCGCGTGTGGTTTGTGGGCGATCGCTTAAAAGGGCTTGCCACGGTACGGCTTGCCGCGGTCGATTCATGGCAACGGCCGTTAAGTCGAATGAATGAATTGATCGATCGCTTGCAACGTTTCGTCGGGTGCGTCTTCGATCACGTAGTGGCCTGCGTCAGCGATCTCGACGCTTTGGGCGCTGGGCCAAGCAGCTTGGAATCGGCGCAAACATTCTGGACGGAAACACCAGTCTTGCATGCCCCAAACGAGCAGCGACGGAATGTTAGCGAGTGTTGGTAGTTCGAGTTCGAGTTGTTGAAGCGTTTCGAACGTTGGATGCGATTTCGACATCGGGATATCGCGAACGAAGGCATCGATGGCGACGCGGTTGTTCCAGTTGTCATACGGTGCGAGTAAGCCGCGTGCGACATTGGCTTCCATCTTGTTTCGGCTCATCGCCATCGTGATCGCGGCGCGAGCGAACGCATTGGCGCCGCGAACGGCTGCGGTTCCGAAGACGGGTGCGCGACAGGCTGCGATTCGCCAAGGGACATAGGGCGGCGGGAAGGCGGCGGTGTTGAGCAGCACGATACGGTTTAGCCGCTCGCGCCGTTTGAGCATCGCGGCCAGTCCGATCGCTCCGCCCCAATCATGAGCGATAAGCGTGATTCGATCGAGATTGAGGTTGTCGATCAGCGAGACGACGTTATCGCGGTGCGAAGCGAGCGTATACGCAAACTCGCTCTGCGCAGGTTTGTCGCTGCGTCCGCAACCGATATGGTCGATCGCGATGACACGGTGCGTCGGCGAAAACCGCTCGACGATGCGGCGATAGTAAAAGCTCCACGTCGGATTTCCGTGAACGCAGAGTAACGTTTCGCTGGTGCTGTTGGTTGAATCGCTGGTGGACGAGACTTTGGGGCCTTCGTCGAGGTAGCGTAATTGGAGTTCGCCGATCTGGAGCGAGTGGCTGGCGTAGGGCAACAAATCCGCTGCGATTTCAGCGTAGGCGGAGTCACGATTGGTAGGCTGAGGGGCTGTCATGGCCGAAAGTTTCGCCTGTGCGGCCGATTCTCGGAAGACGAGGCAAGCGAATATGCCGGTAAATACTCCGTTTTGGTCGCGTCTTTTCGAGGCTATCGAATCTTCGCGAGCACTGGTAAACTTCCGGGCTACCCAATTTTCACTGTCGACACACGCGGCGCGGCCGCGACAGTCGTATTCATTGCTCTTGTTTTCGAAAATCCGATGACCGTCGGCGACTCTTCCGCACAAGAACCTCTCGCGAACTCAACCGCGATCGAGCCAACCCAACCCACTGAATCCGCTCCCTCGGAATCCGCACCTTCTGAAGCAAGCACGCCCGAAAGTGCTGCTGTGGAAGCTGTGGCGGCTAAATCCGACGCCTCGGACGCTGCTCCAAAAATATCTGCCGGACCGCTCGCGGCTCGCGGATTAGGAATGGCGAAGCCCGCGTCACCGCAGGCCGTTTCGACTGAAGCGATTGCCAAGGCCGCTGCCAAAGCGGCGAAAGGCCAAGCAGCCAAGGGCCAGGGCGGCAAAGGCAAATCACATCCGCGACCACGACTCGCGGGCGAATCGAGCGACGAAGCGGACAAGCCGCAAAATGCATCGGCGACAGCTGCGAAGTCGTTCCAGAAAGTTGCGGTGCCGAATTTACGGATGGGCCTGTCAGACGATTTGCAGGCTGAGTTGGATGCTGAGCTTGCTGCGATGGACGTCGCCACCGTCCTCAGCGGCAATGCGGGGATGCCCGACCGACGTGAACCCTTGAGCGAAGGTGCTCGCGTTCACGCGTTGATCCTTAAAATTCACGAGGACTCCGTGTTCGTCTCGTTGGGTGGACCAGACGAAGGCGTTGTGCCGTTTGTTCAGTTTACTGGCGAAGAGCCCGTCGTCGGCCAGTCCGTTGAAGTGATGATTCGCGGTTTCAATCGCGATGATGGCTTGTTTGTCGCCACGTTGCCTGGGCAAGCCGTCGACGTGAGCGATTGGACGGACATTGACGAAGGCACTGTGGTCGAAGCGACGATCACCTCAAGCAATACCGGAGGCGTTGAGTGCACCGTCGGCAACATGCAAGGCTTCATCCCGATCAGCCAATTGTCCGAGCATCGTGTTGAGGATGCGAGCGAGTTTGTCGGCCAGAAGATGATGTGCGTCGTCACGGAATGTAACGAGCGTCGCGGAAACTTGGTGCTCAGCCACCGTGCGATCCTCGAGCGTGAGCGTGAAGACAAGAAGAAAGAGCAGCTGGAGAAATTCGAGCCAGGCGATGAGCTCGAAGGCACCGTGCGAAGCGTGAAAGATTTCGGCGCGTTCGTTGATCTTGGTGGTCTCGACGGGTTGATTCACGTCAGCAAGTTGAGCTGGGAACGCATCAAGCATCCGAGCGAAGTGCTCACCGAAGGCCAGCAAGTTCGAGTGGTCATCGAGAAGATCGACAAGCAAACTGGGAAAATCAGCCTCTCGTATCGCGACTTGCTCGAGAACCCTTGGGATGTTGCCGAGGCGACATTCTCCGTCGGATCGATGCATCGCGGTGCCGTAACTCGGATTGCGAACTTCGGCGCGTTCGTGCGTTTGGGTGCGGGAGTGGAAGGGTTGGTTCACATCAGTGAATTGGCTCACCATCGCGTATCGAAGGTTGACTCAGTCGTCCAAGCGGGCCAAGAAGTCGACGTGAAAGTGCTAAGCTTTGACCGGGATGCCCAGAAAATCGGTTTGTCGATGAAGGCGACTCTTGCCAAACCAGAGCCATCGGGCAAGGTGGAAGCGGAGCCTGAGGAAGAGCCGACACGCGAGCCAGCGATCAAAGCCACTCACGATGGGCCGCTCAAGGGCGGAAACAATCGAGACACAGGCGGCGAGCGATTTGGACTGAGGTGGTAGTTCGGTTTTTCGGAATGATGTTTTGCGAACGAATTGATTTGCGAGCAAATTGAACAGGCACGGCGATCGACAAAGACTATGGCAAAAAACGTACTCGGAACGGAACTGGCGAGTTGCAGCACGGACCCCATGACCGGGTTTTTTCGCGATGGGTGCTGTAACACTGGGGCAGACGACTACGGGCTGCATACCGTTTGCGTCCAAGTCACGGACGATTTCCTGGAGTTCAGCAAGGCTCAGGGCAACGACTTGAGCACGCCGAATCCGATGTATCGATTCCCAGGGCTCGTCGACGGAGACCGGTGGTGTTTGTGTGCAGCACGCTGGAAACAGGCTTATGATGCGGGCTGTGCACCGATGGTCGTGCTCGAAGCGACTCACGTTTCGACGCTGGAATTTGCTTCGCTTGAAGAATTGACGGAGTATCGGGTTGACGAGTGAAGACGCACGAATCGTCTCGCTAAACAACGCTCCGTGAGTGTTTTGCGTCTCTCGAAGAGCGAAATTGTTAAGACATTGATGATAATCGACAAGGTTTGGGCAGCGTCTATTGACGCTATCTTTCGACCATTTCTATAGTTGCAGCCTTCATCCGCGACTGAAAAACCACAAACGAACCCATGAACACTGACCGCCGTCACGAACTCCAGCACAACGTGTTGGCTGATTACCTCACCCGGATCAACGAGTCCATCGAGCCACATTCCAAGCTGATTGCTGTAGTGGTTGGTGCTGCGATCGTCGGTTCGCTCGGGTTTATGCTCTACCAAAGCAATGCATCCGGCCAGCGCAGTGATGCGACGTTGCAGTTGGTTCTCGCCGCGGGCGAGGGTGATGCGGAAGTCCTTTCGATGGTCGGTGAGCAATTCGCTCAAACTACCGCTGGGTCGTGGGCACGACTTTATCAAGCTGACGAATTGATGTCTCGCGGCATGCGGGTGCTGTATACCGACCGAACGGAAGCGACGGAACTCTTCGCTTCGGCTGAGAATGCCTACACCCAAGCGCTAGCGGCGAGCAAGGATAAGGTTCTCGATTCGAGAGCTCATTTCGGATTGGCTCGAATTGCTGAAGCCAGCGGCAACGCAGAAAAGGCAATCGAAGGGTATCGCAAGACAATGGCGGCGAATGAGTCCGAAGCGATGGTTGAGGTTGCCCAGCAACGAATCGACTCGCTCAGTCGTCCAAGCACGAAAGAATTTTTGGCTTGGTTCGGCGAGCAGGACTTCACGCCGAGCGATCCGGCTTTGCCGCCATCGCTTCCAGGAAGCAACATGCTTCCGGATTTACCAGACTTGAACTTGCCTCCATTGGATTTGCCTGATCTGGGCGACGAAAACGCGGCATCGAAAGCTGAGCTTGGCGGCATGAAGCTCGGTGGCTCGGCGGAAGATGAGCCGGCCGGAGCGGAAGCACTTGAACTTCCTGATTCAGGTTTAGAGATGCCAGCAAAGGTTGATGGCGCCGAGCCAGCAGCTCCAGCAGAAAAAGTGGAAGCGGCGGTTGAGGCGAAACCAGCAGCGGAAGCTAAGCCAGAAGCAGACGCGAAACCAGCAACCGAGGACGCGCCTGCGGCTGATGCTGTGAAGGGCACTGATGCTGTGAAGGAAGAAGTCTCGGAGCAGGTTGAGAAAGCGGCTTCGGCTGAAAACGAATCGCCGTGAGTTCTGAAGACGATTTTGATCCGGATGCGATTGTCGACGTCGAGGTTGGTGCGGTAGCTGGTGATGCGGCAACTGGGGCCACGGTTTTTGGTGACGGTGTTCCTCGCGACTTCATCGTGCCCGAGAACTGTGACGGCGAACGCATCGACATGTTTCTGACCCAGATCTGTGACGGGTTCAGTCGTTCACAGATCCGGCAAGCCGTTCAGGAGGACGGTGCCAACGTGGACGGACGGATTGTTCGTCCGAGCTTTCGAGTTCGCACGGGCCAGAAAATTCGTTTCCTCGTTCCGCCGCCGGCGAGTGACGAGTGTATCCCAGAGAACATTCCGCTCGATGTTCTTTACGAGGACGATGGGCTTGTCGTCGTCAATAAACCGCCGGGCATGGTGGTCCACCCTGCTCGCGGCAATTGGACTGGGACACTCACTAGCGCTCTGGCGTATCGCTTTAAATCGCTATCAGACATTGGCGGGCCGACACGACCTGGAATTGTGCACCGTCTTGATCGCGATACGAGTGGCGTGATTGTGGTGGCCAAGACGAATGCGGTGCACAACAGCCTTTCCGAGCAATTTCACGACCGTGACGTGGCCAAGGAATACATTGCGATCGCGAACGGGCCCTTGGATCGTGACCGTGACCTCATTGATCGGCCCATCGGTCGGCATCCTTACCAGCGGGACAAAATGGCCATTCGCGAGGGGCACGTCACAAGCAAAGCTGCTTCAACTTTTTATGAAGTGATGGCGAGATACGGAAAATACACGCTCGTGAAGGTGATGCCCAAGACTGGGCGAACGCACCAAATTCGTGTGCACCTCAGCCATATTGGGACGCCGGTGTTATGTGATCGGCTTTACGGCGGGCATGCAGAGATTTCGCGTGGGATGCTGGTCGCCAATGCACGCCCCAGCGATAGGGCCACGCTCCTGCCAGAAAAAAAAGACGAAGTGGTGTTGAATCGCCAAGCCCTGCATGCTCACCGATTATCGTTCGAACATCCGCATACTGGGAAAACGATGACGTTCGAAGCAGCGTTGCCTGCGGATATGCAGCGAGTGATCGATATTCTGAGCGAAGTTTCCTGACACCACCCACGTGCCGTTTTTGTGGTGGGATCGTTGGAGTGGGGTCACCGAGCAAGGGCCTGGTTGATCGGAAAAATCGAAAGGTAAATCGGCTGGAGTTGTTTTTAAGGCAAGGTCTTGGTTGACACTTGTTCGATTGAGCTATAAGTTACTCGTATCTCCGGTAAGCCGCTTTGCCCGGGCCTTCAAGGTTCGGGCCATTTTTTTATCCACACCCGGTCGTATGAATCCTCAAGATATCCTTCGCTACGTCGATTCGCTCCATCGCGAGAAGAATATTGACAAGGAGTTAGTGTTCACGGCGATCGAGTCGGCCCTGCAGACTGCTGCGAAACGCCAGTACGGTGAAGACTCCGACATCACGGTGCGTCTTGATCGTGACAACGGTCGGATTAGCGCCACGCTCGGCGGCGAACCGCTCGAAGAAGACCAAATCGGCCGAATTGGTGCTCAGACCGCCAAGCAAGTCATCATTCAAAAAGTCAAGGAAGCTGAACGCGACTCCTTGATGCTCGAGTACCGGGAGCAAGTCGGCCAGATTGTGGCTGGGATCATCGGCCGTGCAGACGGAGGCGTCGCGACGGTCAATCTTGGTAACGTCGAGGCGATTTTGCCGCGTAGCGAGCAGATTCCTGGCGAAACGTTGCATGCCAACGAACGCGTTCGAGCCGTCGTTTTCGAAGTTCGGGCGACTGGAAATCGAGTTCGAGTGGTGCTCAGCCGAACGCGTCCACAGTTGGTCCAGCGTCTTTTCGAGCAAGAGATTCCTGAATTGAGCGAAGGCGTGATCGCCGTCAATTCAATCAGCCGCGAGCCTGGTTATCGCAGCAAGGTGGCGGTCAGCAGTGTCGACAGCCAAGTCGATCCGATTGCTGTTTGTGTCGGGTACCGTGGCAGCCGGATTAAGGCGGTTCGTGAAGAACTTGCTGGCGAGCATATTGACGTTGTTCGATACAGCGAAGATCCGCAAGTCTTGATTCCCAACGCGCTCCAGCCAGCAGTTGTCGAGCAGGTTTTGCTGTGCGATATGATCGGGCGTGCGATCGTTTTGGTCCAAGAAGACCAACTGTCGCTCGCGATTGGTCGCCGAGGCCAAAATGTTCGTTTGGCCAGCAAATTGTGCGGCTGGGACATCGAAATCATGACCGGTTCGGAGCTCGAAGAGCAGATCGAACGGGCGGTGGGTGGTTTCAGCCAGATTGAAGGAATCACCGAAGAATTGGCTCAGTCTCTCGTCGAGCAGGGCTATTTGTCGTACGATGATTTGTCGGTGATCGAGCCTGATGCATTCATGGAAATGAGTGGGTTGAGCGAAGAGGAAGTCGATCGAATCGTCGAAGAAGCGGAATCTCGAGCTGAGCAGGCCGAAGAGGCTGCGGCAGAAGAACGCAAAACTCGCCGTGACAATAAGGATCGTGCTCCTGAGGGGGCAGCTGAAGCTGAGGCCGAAGCCAGCGATCCAGAGGGCGTCGAGGGTGAAGCTGGCGAATTAGACGCTAGCGAAGTTGCCGAAGAAGACGCGGTTGCTGAGGTGGAAGGCGAATCGCCGACCGTTGAGACTGCGGAAACTGACCAAATTGAAGAAAGCTCTGATGACTCAGCCGACCCGGCGGAGTCGCCAGCAACCGAGACGCGTTGACGTTTCGTAAACGGCTCACTAGCAGGGTCTCCCTGGACGGCGAAATTAGGTATCATCTTCGTTTCGCACCTCTCTTCAGGCGAGACACGTCTCGGATTGCCCGTCATCCCGGCGGGTAAATAACCGAAACGTTAGTGGCTCTTTCCCGAGCACCTGAAGCTGTGAGTTATCGAACAAGGCGTTGCAATGGGTCCTGGGCGGATCGGTTGTAGCGATGGAGGAAAGAACGTATGTGACCAAACTGAAATTATCGGAACCCGTCGACAGTGATCATGGTTTCGGAAACGCATCGCAACGAGAGCGCCTGTCGTGCTCCCGCCGGTTCGGTTCCCAATGGACACTGTTTTCCGCCCGAAAGACGGGTTCGTGAAACGAATCTGACAGGATCAAAACCCCCGTGCCCGCACGTATTTACGCGCTCGCGAAAGAACTTAATCTGGATAGCAAGGACCTAGTAGAGCTGGTTAAAAAAGCCGGCATTACTGGTAAGGGTTCTGCATTGGCAAGTCTCACTGATGAAGAGACCCAGCGGCTTCGTGACCACCTCGCCTCGTCCAGTGCCCCAGCCGCCAAATCTGCTGCTCCGCCAGCTTCCGTGCCGTTGAAGCCTGAGCGGACACCGCTCACCGCACGCATTGGTCGCGGAGCAAATCGGTCGATTGTGCTGCCGAAGTCGGCGCCGTCGAGCCCGGCGCCCGTAGCCAAGGCGCCTTTGGCGAAGGGGCCGAGCGAAGCTCCTGCTGCCCCGTCATCCGCCCCCGCTTCTCGCCCAGTGCCTCGGACGGCTCCGCTTGCGCCAGTGCTCGCTGAAAAGGCTGAGCCAAGTCCGCAAGCTAAGTCGCCTGAGACGCCAAAGGTGGCTGAGAAGGTAGTTCCCGATGCTCCGAAAATTGACGAGAGCACCGAGCGGCTGGCTCGACCCCAGCGGCCGACTGCGCCTTCGATGACGAACGCACCTCATGCTCCGCTACGTCGCGATCCGCACACAGGCAACCTGGGTGCCGGCAAGATGCGTTCGCTGGATCGGCCAACTGGCGACAATAAACGAGCTGGTGGTGATTTGGGTCGTCCAAAGCGACGCGAACCCGTGATCAATTTGGCATCGTTGCCCGACGCGCCGGTCCAGCCGATTGCTCGAACGAACAGCGGTCCGCCGGCCCAGAAGCCAGATATCAAACTGAGTAAAGACGTCATCGTCGGTCACAAGCAAGGCGTGAAGGCGCCTCTGGCGCAAATCGCGGCCGAAGACACCGAGAAGAAGCGGGCAGCCAAGCGTGCTGGGACTGCTGCGGCTGGTCCAGGAACTGGATTGAGCGGCTTTACTGGTGACAAGAAGGGCCGCAAGGGAACGGAGGACGAAGAAGAAAAGGCACGTCGTGGCAAGGGCATCGCCGGTATGGCGAGTGCTCGTGCGGATCGAAGTCGCGGTGGGGGCGGCGGCAAACGCCGGCCTCAGGGCGAGATGGAACAAGGCGGACGCAATATGCCGTTCCGTCGACGTACGATCAATCGTCGCGGAACGAACACGGCCGCGCCGCGAAAAGAGAAAGTCGTTGTCGAGATGCCTTGCTCAATCCGCAGTTTCTCCGAAGCCGCTGGAACGCCTGTCGCCCAAGTGCTGCGAGTCTTGATGGGCATGCAGATGGCTGTCACCATCAATTCACAAATCGATTTTTCGACTGCGGAAGTGCTTGCGACTGAGCTCGGTTTGGATATCGAACTCAAGGCACAAGAGACGCTCGAGGACGAGTTAATCACCGAGATCGAAGATCGTCAGGACTCGGCGGAATCGTTGGTTACTCGGCCGCCGATCGTAACGTTCCTCGGGCACGTCGACCACGGCAAGACGAGCTTGCTCGACTACCTGATTGGGATCAATGTTGTTGCCGGTGAGGCAGGTGGCATTACCCAGCACATTCGAGCGTATGAGATCAACAAAGACGGGCGTCAAATCACGTTCGTTGATACACCAGGTCACGCTGCGTTTACTGAAATGCGTGCTCGTGGTGCCAATGTCACGGATATCGCGGTGGTCGTTGTGGCTGCTGACGACGGCATCATGCCACAAACCGAAGAAGCGATCAGCCATGCCAAAGCGGCGAACGTGCCAATCGTTGTCGCGCTCAATAAGATCGACTTAGAAGGCGTTGACCAAAATCGCATTTTGACTCAACTCACCGAGCACCACCTCACTCCGAGTGAGTGGGGCGGTGATGTCGAAGTTGTCCGAACCAGTGCGACCAAGGGCACGGGGATGGATGAGTTGCTTGAAACGCTTCTCACCGTCGCGGAAATGCATGAGTACACAGCGAACCCTGATCGCAAAGCACTCGGTGTGTGCTTGGAATCGGAACAGCAAGGTAATCGTGGTGTGAGCGCCAAGCTGATCGTGCAAAACGGTACGCTCAAGGTCGGCGACATTGTCGTTTGCGGTGATGCCTACGGACGCGTCCGTTCGATGACCAATCCGCTGACGAAAAAGCAAGTTAAAGTTGCCGGACCAAGTACTCCAGTGAATGTGACTGGTTTGAACCTGGCCCCGGGAGCCGGCGATCGCTTCCACGTGCTCGATACGATTATCCAGGCGCGTGAGATTGCGGGAAGTCGCGCCGACGCGATCAGCCAGCAGAACCTCTCAGGCAACACCACCAAGGTGTCGTTCGAGAACTTCCAGAACATGCTCGAGGAAGGCCGCATCGGAAAAGTCTCAGAACCAGCTAAGCTGAATTTGATTCTTCGTGCCGACGTGCGTGGTTCGCTCGAAGCAATCGAGAAGGAGCTGACGAAGTTCGAGCACCCAGAAGTGCAAATCCGAATCTTGCAGAAGAGCGTGGGTGGCGTTTCGCTTGCCGACGTGACGCTCGCTTCGGCTTCGGACGCAGTTATCCTCGCATTCAACGTGATGCCAGACGATCTCGCTCGTTCACTCGCTGAGGAACGCAACATCGAGATTCGTCGCTACAGCATCATTTACAAGCTTGCTGACGAAATCAAAATGTTGATCGAAGGCAAGCTGAAACCCGAGGAACGCGTCGTCGAACTCGGTCGTGCACTCGTCAAGCAAGTGTTCCAGATCAGCCGCATGGGTACGATCGCGGGATGCTATGTCTTGCAGGGATCGATCCAGCGTGGTTGTCGCATTCGTGTCGGTCGCGATGGCCGGACGATCGGCGATTATGGCCTCGACTCGCTCAAGCGGATCAAGGAAGACGTCAAGGAAGTTCCTCGCGGTATGGAGTGCGGCATTCGGCTCCAGGGCTTCAACGACATCAAGCAAGATGACGTGCTCGAAGCGTATCGAATCGAAGAGGTCGCTCGAAAACTCGAGTTCTAAGCCCTTGGATTGTTGTTTAACGTTGCCACGCAAGTCATTCTGCGTGGCGACGCAATGCGTCTTTACCCGTTTCCAGTCCTCCCTGCACCCGATCCACTCCACTCGTGACCTCTCGTCGTTTACTTAAAGCTGCTGAAGCTATCCGTGAAGTTGTTGCTTCGTCGATCCTGACGGAATTGCGTGATCCACGCGTCCGCGATGTGACCGTCATCGGCGTCGAGGTGACTCCTGATATGCGCGAAGCCAAAGTGAAGGTGAGCGTGATGGGTGACGATACCCAGCAACGACTATCGCTTCGCGGACTTCAAAACGCAGCTGGCTTTTTGCAAAGCAAGATCGCTGACCGAATCGAAACTCGGTACACACCGAAGTTGCAATTCGTACTCGATAAAGGCATCCAGCACTCGTTGCTCGTCAACGAAATCTTGCAAAAAATCAAAGACGAGAAGGACGGCATCCAAAGCACGTCGGACGCCGGCGCTGAACTTGACGATGCTGAACCACATGCGATCGATGATGAAGACTTTGACTCGGACGACGCCGACTCAGACGAATTTGACTCAGACGAATTTGAATCAGACGACGCCGATGACAAATTGGCGAACTGAAACCCTACACCGCAACGTTTGTTGCGTTACCAGACAATCAACATCCGGTGACACCGCGTCACGGGATATCATTCAACCTGATCCTACGACAGACACCCTGAATGTCCGCAAGTAACCGAGCCGGCGCGATTGCTAAAATGCACACCGCGCTCAAGAAACACTACAAGGCTGAACCGGCCCAGCCGACGCGTCCGTTGTTGGAGCATATTCTTTATGCTTCGCTTCTCGAGGATTGTCCTGCTGACTTGGCTGACGAAGGCCTTGCGAAGTGCGAACAGGAATTCTTTGACTGGAACGAAGTTCGTGTCACCACGGCGACTGAGTTGAGCCAAGTCTTGTCGCGGCTGCCCGATCCGCTCAAGGCGGCGACACGTTTGAAGAGCAACTTGCAGTCGATCTTCGAAGAGTTCTACACGTTCGATCTTGATCACCTGAAGAAAGAGAACCTCGGCAAAGCGGTTGCCAAGTTCGAAAAGATGCCAGGCATGACGCCGTTCGTGCTCAACTACACGATCCAACACGGGCTCGGCGGTCACGCGATACCAGTCGACTTTGCCGCCATGGCGATGATGCTTGTCACCGGGATCACAACGCAAACGGAAGCGGTCGCCGGCCGCGTTCCTGGTCTCGAGCGAGCGATCCCGAAGAGTAAAGCGATTGAATTCGCTTCGCTTCTGCACCAGGCTGCGGTTGCTCTGAACAAGGACGCCAAAGACAAGACGGCACGTGCAGTCTTGGATATGGTCGAGAAAGGTGCCAGCAACCGACTTGATGATTGGTTGGTCAATAAAGTTGAAGCCAAGAAGCAACGCGCAATTCAGCGAGAAGCTGATCGCGTTGCGGCTGAGGTTGCTGACAAGACGCCTCCGGTCGTAGCCGCAGATAAAGCGAAAGCGAGCAAAAAGGTGGCTGTGAAACCTGCTCCCGAGCCGTCTGCTGCAGAACAGGCAGCTGCCCAAAAGCCAGCGACTGAAAAGGCGGCTGCCGAAAAGGCTGAGGCAAAGAAGGCTGCCGCAGAAGCGTCGACATCCAAGAAGTCAGACAAAGCTGTAAAGGCAGCGGCTGAAGTCATGCCAGAAAAGCCAGCTAAGAAATCAGATAAGCCGGCTGCGAAGGTGGACACAGTGAAGCCGGTCGCAAAAAAGACTTCGGAGAAAAAGTCCGCTCCAGAGAAGAAGTCGTCCAAGACAGCTTCTAAGACTCCAGCGAAGGCGCCCGAGCCGAAGTCAAAAAAATCGGCTCCGCCAGCGAAGGCCGCTGCTTCCAAGTCGGCCCCTCCAGCGAAGAGTACGCCGCCAAAGAGCAAGAAGGTGAGCGAGCCAGAATCTAAATCAGCTAGCTCAAAGAAGTCTCCTAATCGTAAACTGACAAAGAGTAAACCGCGATAAGGCGAGATAACCGCCCGGCGATGGACGAAAGGACGGTGTTTCGAATCGAATCATCCTTTTTCATCGCTCGCCGTATCTGATTCGCAAACTTCACCCTTGTAATTCGAAGCTTCATCCATGGCCGGTCACTCAAAATGGGCGAACATCCAGCATCGTAAAGGCCGCGTCGACGCCCAACGCGGAAAGATGTGGAGCAAGTTGAGCAAGGCGATCATTGTTGCCGCCAAGGCCGGTGGTGGTGATCCCGGTGCGAACATTCGACTCCGCAAGGCGATCGATGACGCCAAATCCGTGAGTATGCCCAAAGACAACATCGAACGAGCCATCAAGCGTGGAACGGGAGAACTCGAGGGGAACGACCTCGAAGAACTGCTCTTTGAAGGTTACGGGCCTGGCGGCGTCGCGGTAATGTGCGAAGTCCTCACCGACAATCGCAATCGCACTGCTCCCGAAATGAAGTTGGCCTTTTCCAAGAATGGCGGCAACCTTGGAAGCACCGGTTGTGTGTCCTATCTCTTCGACCGAAAAGGTGTGTTCGTGTTCGATGGCAGCACAACGAACGAAGAGATGCTCACCGAGTTGGCGCTCGAGAACGGTGCGGACGATGTCGAATCGATCGACGACGGTAAGTTGCAAGTGATGTGCGCGCCAGACGCATTCTCTGTATTGGTCGAAGCGTTCGAGACTGCTGAGCTAAAGCCAGAGCATGCCGAGATCTCACGCGTCCCGCAAACAACCGTGGACTTAGACGCCGAGACTGCGAAACAAGTGCTGAAACTTCTCGAAGCCCTCGATGATCACGATGACGTCCAAAATGTCAGCACGAATCTGAACATCACTGAAGAAGCTCTAGGGTAAACCCCAAAAGATCAAACAGGATGGCATCGGAATCCCCACGGTACCCGATGCCATCGCCGTCGGCTCACTAAGCGCTTGCGAAGTCTTTGCCTTGACGGACCGCGAATGCTTTTCGAAAAGCGGTGGCCTATCGTTTCTTGGTCGGGTGCACTCGCGTCGACGCGTGCCTTGCTTTCGTTGTTGGGGGCACGTTGGTTGCTACCGAAATGGGTTCGAGATCTAGCTCATGTTGGATTGTCGGAAACTCAGAGCCATCGGCTCGCATGGCCAGTCGACCGTCTTGGTCCCAGCTTGACCATTGGCCCATTTGGACGCCGTCTTCATACGTGCCCTCCATCATCTTCATGCCGTTTGGGTGAAACCAAACCCAGCTGCCTAAGCAGTTGCCGTTATCGAAACTTCCTTTGGATTGGATTTGACCATTTGGGTACCACCAATTGAATTCACCATTGGGTTCACCGGAGACGAAGTTGCCTTCGAAGCCTTTCTGGCCCGTCGCATACCAAGCTGTATAACTCCCGTGACGTATCGCTTCGCCGCTCGGCAGTGACTCGGAGACGACGTTTGAACTCCACCAATCGTGCGAGACGATTCGTTTGGCGGCTGGTGCCAAGTACGTTTCTTCCGAGCGTTTCTTTCCCTTTTCATACCAGTTCGTGTTGGTCTGAACGATTCGCCCTCGATCGAAAACAACGCTCTTGGGTTCGCGTTGGCCAGCTACCACCTCAGTCGATTGGCCGTGCGGGATTCCATCCGCGTACGCGATCTCCAGGATCACGGTGTGGCGAGTATCAAACCATGAAGAGACATTCTCGCGAGTCCCCATATTGAACTGCCAAAGGAAGACTGGATTGCCTTTCGAGTCCGTTACTGTCCAATCACCGTGTAATTTACCGTCAACGAAAGTGGCCTCTGACTTAAACGGGGCGCGAAAACCCGGATCCAATTTCGGTGAGAGCGACTGAACGACCTCCGGTGGTATGACTTGGGTCCATGCGCCGTCGAGATTTCCAAGTGAGTAGTTTCCCGATCGCACCAACGTTCCACTTGAATCGAATTCTTTGTATGGGCCATGATTCACTAAATTGCCCTCGATATCTTCGCTGACATATCGCTCGATTTTTACTTCGCCATTATCGAACCGCTGTTGCAGCAATTGAGTTGATTGCGACTGGGCTGGCGGTTCTAGACCGCTCCATTTCTCGCTGCTTGGAAACTCGCCGAGCGACGGCAATTCGCTCTCATTAACAGTCAACAAAAGACTGACTTCTTGGCGATCGTTCGGTTGGGTGACGCTAGCACTTTCTTTCAAAGCCGCATTCAAGGCGAGTGACGAGTCGTCGGGTTTTGCTACCGCAACGGAGCTAACCATGCCCGAAACTCCAATTGCAAGCAAATAGAAATGAAGACGTTCACGTTTGTTTTGGCTGTGTTTTTTGGTCATGGTGGGAACGTTCTGTGCAAGGGGCGAACAGTGAAGCTTTACTTTGCTATCGAAGCTGACTTGCGTTTTCCGATAAAAGATGTCGCAAGAGGCTTTGCAACGCTTGTATCGATCATCGTGCGAATACGCTCAGTGGCAAAAGTGAAACTTGTACAGTTCGGCTTCTTCCGCCTTGGCAAGATAGTCACCGCTCTGGGGAGTGTTAGCATGCGTCCAAAAGACGCCTGTGACGATCGCCAATGATGTGACGGCACCAGAGTTGATTCACGAATGCAAGTTCAATCTCAACAACTTCTCGGTTTGAAGCCAGCTTGCCCGACGATCATGAACTTGCCCGCAGACGCGATCTCAACGAAGGCATCATAGAATCCACTGCCACCACCCCAGTCGGTCGGTTCTTCGGGCGTGACGCTGTTGACCGATCGCTTATTTCCGGCTGCATCGATGAGTCCTCCGAATGGCATCCAGACCACGCCGGGACGAATGCGATTGGAGATGCGACACACTGCCGTCACCGTACCGAACTCATTCGACACATCCACCAATTCGCCATCGTGAACTCCTCGCTCTCGAGCGTCGTCGGCGTGAACTTCGACATACAACGTTCCCTCTCGCTTGCGATGATGTTCGATGTGCCCGTAGCTGGAGTTCAAATAGTGAAGCGTCTTGCCGGAAATCAGTTGAAGACGCCCGTCGGTTGCCTGAGGAAAATCGCCGCCAGAAGGAAGCGGATCCAATCCCCGGGCCTGCATCGATTGGGACCAAAACTCCGCCTTGCCCGAAGGTGTTCGAAAGCCTCCGTCGGCGAATGGACGCCAGTCACGATCATGATTCAAACGAATCGAACCGGCTTCTTTCAAGCGATCAAACGTGATTCCCTCGAGCCACGGATGGCCGCTGTTCAACGCCGTTTGAATCAGCGATTCGTCGCTTTCGAAGAGAAACGATTCGGTTCGCCCCAGCGCCGCAGCCAGCCGACGAAAGAACTCCGTGTTACATACTGATTCGCCCACCGGTGCAATGGCTGGTTGATTGAGCGACAGGTAATGATGGCCCCAGGCTGGGACTAAGTCGAGACTTTCAATCTGGCTTGTCGCTGGGAAGACATAGTCGGCGTACTTCGCGGTCTCGGTAATCACGAGATCATGCACAATCGTGAGCAGATCCTCTCGCATCAGCCCCTGAATGATGCGTTGCTGGTTCGGAATCGACACGACCGGGTTCACGTTCCAGACACACAGGCTGCGAATCGGCGGAGCCAGCGTTGTTGAGCACAAGTCGTTGCCCAGATCTCGCATGTTGAGAGTCCGAACGCCTGGCTTCCGCAGCTGTGGCATCGTGAGGGCTTGGTGATTCAGCGTTGAATACTGGGCCGCACTGGTCGAACGCGACAATCCACCACCGCGATGTCGCCAGGAACCAATCAGCACCGGCAGACAAGCCAGCGTGCGAAACATCATGGCCCCGTTCCGATGATGCTCCAGCCCGATCAAAGGACGCAGCAGCGATGGCTGAATCGTCGCGTACTCGCGAGCAAACTGTTCGATCACATCGACGCGAAGACCGATGCGATCGGCGACGCTTGACGGAGCGTACTGTTGGACTCTTTCGACGAGTTGCTTATAACCGACGGCATGCTTGGAGACGTAGTCATGATCGACAAGATTGTCGCGAATGATAATGTGCATCATGGCCATCGCGAGCGTCGCGTCGCTGCCCGGTCGAGGCTGGATGTGCCAGTCGGCCTGTTCGGCCGTGCGAGTTCGGATCGGATCGATGACCACGATCTTCGCGCCGCGTGAGCGTGCTTCCCGAATCACAGGCCACAGATGCAGATTGGTCACGATGGTGTTTGTGCCCCAGAGCACGATGTATCGACTGTGGACCAACTCTTCGGGGTCGACTCCAAAGCCATTGCCTTGAGTTACCGACAAACCGGCGACCGGGACTGCGCCGCAAATGTTGGTTTCAACTTGAGTGCAACCCAACACGCTGAACAGTCGTTTGTCGAGAGACGCATGTTGAATCAGCCCCTGATTGCCTGCTGAGCTGTACGGCATGATGGCTTCTGCGCCCGATTCGGCG
>JBGTAI010000211.1:0-3301 GCA_041749955.1 Pirellulaceae bacterium
GTGCCGAAATGCCTCGCCAAGTCCTTTCGATCCGAATCGTCCTCGATTCTGGGCGGCGGCATTGACGGAGGTGACCACCGGCCAGCCTGCTGACGGTCAATTGTTCAAGGCGATCGATCGTCGAGGATTCCGCTGGGCGGACGGACGGCCCTATTACACCGGCATCTCGACGATGCTTGCTCCCAATTCCGAGTTGTGCATCACCGGTAATGATGGTTCCGATGGAACGCTGCCCCCGAGCAGTCGTCACCAGGGCGGCTGCCACGTGTTGATGGGCGACGGCGCGATCAAATGCATCACGGACTCGATTAACGCGGGAACACCGACTAGCGGAAACGTTCACCTTAACGGAACGGGCCCACAAGCTCCCGGACAGATTAGCCCCTACGGATTGTGGGGTGCGCTTGGTTCACGTGCCTCCCGTGAAACCATTCAGGGCGCGTTCTAACCAGCCATCCTCGTTGTTTCTCACAATCCTCCGGTCCGCCAAGGCCGGAGGATTTTTTCTCTCATTTGTATTCTTATAGGCCAAGCATGCGAGCTATCCACTCCCTTCTGTTACTTTGTTTCTGCCTGATTGGAATCGGTTTCACGGGCTGTGCGGACGATCAACCACAGAAAGTTGAAATGACCGATGAGGCACTCGATATGTACAGCGAGTACGACAAAGATTTCCAACAAACCGCAGGGCAAGATCCTTACAAAGAAGCGAAGTAAGATCTTACTGCTCGTCGGTTGAGAGTCGTTTTGCAAAGAATTCTCAGCCGCAGCGGCTTGCTGCGGCTTGGCGGAAAATTTCTGAGACTTCGTGTGTTCAAACATTCTCGCCGCGTTTTCCGATTCTGACGCATGCTAAAGAGACCGTTCCGCTCTTGGGATGGCGCGACGCGGTGGCCCTACGCTTATCCGCTAGCACGATTGGCACGCCACCATACGCGATTTCCGTCAATCCAATTGATGGCGTCATTTCGGTACAGGCGCGACAATGCCTCAAAGAGACTGTCGCTCTGCTTGATTTCGCGAGGGCGATTATGAGGCTCAGAAAACAGTCCACACCTTCAAAAACTTGCGGGTTGCGTCAAGAGTCGCGAGACTGCCAACGCGGACATCGAGATCGGCCAACGCAGCACCACGATGTGTTACCTGCTGAATATCGCCCGCGCTGTTGGCAAGGTTGTTGAGGAACTGAAATGGGACCCGCAAGCGGAGCGGTTCACGAATTGCGAGGAAGGCAACAAATTGCTTTCTCGTGAGCGTCGCAAGGGATGGGAACCTCCTTCGTAACGCCGTAGTGCAGGCTGCCAGCCTGCCATGCACGCATTCATCTAACATTAACAGGCTAACAGCCTGTACGACGAAGTCTCCATCATGAAAATAGCTTGCACACTGATTGCGTTTGCGTTCACTCTGCTCGTTTCGACGATCGCGCATGCATCACAGCCGAACATCATCTTCATCCTCGTTGACGATCTTGGTTACGGTGATCTGGGTTGTTACGGCCAGAAGCTGATCGCGACGCCGCGATTGGACCAAATGGCCGCCGAAGGCATGCGGTTCACGGACTTCTATGCAGGAAATGCGGTGTGTGCTCCGTCTCGCAGCGTGCTGATGACGGGACAGCATACCGGCCACACGCACGTGCGCGGTAACGCGAGTGGACCGGACATGTCCAGCCAAACCTTGCGTGATGAAGATGTTACGGTGGCGGAGGTACTTAAGGACGCCGGCTACACCACGGCGCTGAGCGGCAAGTGGGGCCTGGGGGATGAAGCACCCGGAGGACGCGTAGGACTGCCGCGACGCCAAGGTTTTGATCAAGCCTTCGGGTACCTCAACCAAGTTCACGCACACAATTACTATCCTGAATTCCTGTGGCGAAATGAAGAGCAAGTCAAACTCGGCAATGTGGTTCAAAAGAGCGATGGTGCTTACGGTGGTTTCACTGGTGGCTGGGCAACAAAAAAGGTCGACTATAGCCACGACCTGATCGCCACCGAAGCACTCAATTTCGTCAAACAAGCGGGCAGTGCCGAGGCAAACGCCAAGCCATTCTTTCTGTATCTCTCGATGACCATTCCTCACGCCAACAACGAGGCCACCAAGGGCGTCGGCGATGGCCAAGAGGTACCAGACTACGGTCAGTACGCCGACAAAGATTGGAGCAATCCAAACAAGGGGCAAGCGGCAATGATCTCGCGAATGGATGCGGACGTCGGTCGCTTGTTGGATCTGTTGGATGAACTTGGCATCGCGAAGAATACGGTTGTGATGTTCTCCAGCGACAATGGGCCTCACAACGAGGGCGGGCATGATCCGGAAATGTTTGATCCCGCCGGACCACTACGTGGAATGAAACGCGATTTGTATGAAGGCGGTATACGCGTGCCGATGATTGTCCGCTGGCCAGGCACCACGCCAACCGGAACGACGTCATCTCACATCGGCTATTTCGGGGACTTGATGGCGACCGTAGCTGAACTCGCTGAGACAACTTGCCCAAACAATGTGGACTCCATCAGTTTCGCTTCGACAATCCGCGGTGACATCGAATCGCAACCGCAGCATGAGTACCTGTATTGGGAATTCTACGAGCAAGGCGGCAAGCAAGCCGTCCGCACTGGGAACTGGAAAGCGATTCGCATGCCGTGGATGACGGGCAAGACCCAGCTCTATGATTTGAGCAACGACATTGGCGAAGAGAACGATGTTGCTCAGCAGCATCCGGACATCGTGGCACAAATGGAAACGATGATGATCGACGCTCATCAAGACCACCCGAACTGGAGCGTGCGGGGAAGCGAGCCTCGCCATTAGGTGCTGCCTAACCTGCATTAGGAAAATTGCATGCGACCTCACGCCGATTCGGCTTCGCCTGCTGTTGTAAACTCATCATTCACACCCTGGAACTCTCCGACGTTTAGTCAACTTGAGTTGCCAGTTCCCCTCTCTTCTTCGGAATCCTTTCATGTATTTACCCAAGAACCATTGGAAACGCCAGGGTTTTACGCTTGTAGAACTGCTTGTCGTCATTGCAATTATCGGTGTTCTTGTCGGTCTGTTGCTCCCCGCTGTCCAGGCTGCGAGAGAAGCAGCGCGACGAATGAGTTGCAGTAACAACTTCAAGCAAATCGGATTAGGAATTCATAATTACCATGCCGCTTATGATCAGCTGCCTCAGCAAGCTGGTGGAACATGGCGAACTCCGATCACCTTGGCTGCGTCGAACGGATCTGCCGTTCCTGGATCCAACATTCGGCGACTGAGTTTCTTGGTTGCGTTGACTCCGTTCATCGAACAACAG
>JBGTAI010000212.1:0-3219 GCA_041749955.1 Pirellulaceae bacterium
TTTAAAGAAATCCAGGAATACATCATCTACTTCAACACGATCCGTCGACATTCATCATTAGACTACCTTTCACCAAACTGCTTCGAGCTGATATACAATCCTTAGAGGTACGCGCGCCCGTCAAACATGGGCCACCTCAACGTTTCCTGTTGTGACTGCAGGACGCCTCTATTTGCGTGACAACGACAGCCTCTATTGCTTCTCAGTTCGAAAAGGAGAAGTGGTAGTTGCTCCCCAAACAGTTCAACACCCGCCGCTCAGCCTACCGAAGCATCAGGAAGCAACCACTCCGCGTCCGGACGAACGTTCTCCTCGCTCCGTTTATGTGCCGACTCCCCAAGATGTCGTCGAAAGGATGCTCGCCCTCGCTGAGCCTCAGAAGACTGACGTCGTTATCGACCTCGGCAGTGGTGACGGGCGGATTGTCATCGCCGCCGCCAAAACGTATGACTGCAAAGCGATCGGATATGAATTGGACATGGAACTCGTGGAGAGCTCTCGCCTTCAGGCGACTAAGAGCGGGGTCGAGGAACTTGTTGACTTTGTACGAAAAGATCTCTTCGAGGCCGATCTCGCAAATGTTCAAGTTGTGACGCTCTACCTACTTCCCAAGCAGCTCGAAATACTACTTCCGAAGCTGAGGCAGTTGAAACCAGGTGCGAGAATCGTTGCCCATCAGTTCCCGTTGCCTGGACTCGAAGGGCTACCGCTGGAACCGGATATGAAGGTTGACATGCAGTCCACAGAAGATGGCGATTTGCACACAATTTATCTCTGGACGACGCCACTGAAAGTTGACGCTCGAAAGTAGAGCAAAGCCGCCAGAGGCATGCGAGTGCGTTCGGTAAGAACGAAACGTGAGATACTGCGATTCTGTTTTAACCACCGCGTTGCAGCCGGCCGCCTTCAGGAAGTTCTTGGTCTATTGGCTGACCCACATCCTAACGAGATCAATTGCAACTTCCGTTAGCCGTCGATGAGCCTTAGGGCAACCTGCAATGTTGCTAGCCAAGCTCCGTCAACACAGTGTGACCTTTCGATAGCGTCGAGTCGACGTTGGGTCTGCTCAACAGAATCAAATTCTGGCACGGGACAAACTCCAGTGACGGTGTCCAAACATTTCACAGTCACTACGAGGGATAGCTGTAAACGGGACCTTGACTACCCGCTGGGAATGAATGCAAATGGCCGTTCGCATTGGTATACTATGCACCGTACCAAACACTTTTCTATTTTCAATTAAGTTGTGGAGCGAACGAGACTTTCTTGTGATCTTTCAAATCCAGCACCGCATTACTTATCGCTACACCCAGCCGGTGATTGTCGAACCGTTGACGATTCGATTGAGGCCTCGTAGTGATGGTGCGCAGCGGCTGTTGGACTATCACTGTACTCTCACTCCGAGGCCCCTACATCTGTGCGAAGTTCTCGACGTGTTCGGAAACGCGGCAATGCAAGTCTCTTTCAATGGAGTGCATCTGGAAGTCTGCGTTGATATCGAAGCTCGTGTTGAAGCATTGAGAACCCGCCCGTTTGATTACCTTTCGCTCGACCCTCGGGCTACGAATTTACCGGTAGTTTATGACGATGACGTCGCCCATGCGTTGGAGGACTATTTGCAACGCAATGACGCTAATCCAGACATCGACGCTTGGGCTACGTCACTCGCGAAGTCTGTCGGAAATCAAACTCAATCGTTTCTGCTGAAAGCCACCGAACAGATCTCTCGTGACTTCGATTCGTCGAATCGTTATGGAGGTGCGCCCATGTCGCCACTGGAAACGTTTGCATCGAAACGTGGAGCCTGTCGTGACTTAGCCGTCTTGTTCATGGATGCATGTCGGTCTTTGGGAATCGCATCACGCTTCGTCAGTGGCTACATTCACGAACCCGGAAGAATAGGAACATCGGAGCTTCACGCATGGGCGGAGGTCTACTTGCCGGGAGGCGGATGGCGAGGATACGACCCGAGTCGTGGCATCGCAGTTTCTGATCAGCACATCCCCGTTGCCACGGGTCCGGAGCCGCAATGGGCCGCTGCGACGGAGGGGTTCTTCATCGGGAATGCATCTGATTCAACGATCGACTACGACGTTACCGTTTCCGAATCGGTTTAGCTGCCGACTCGCTTTCTCTTGCGTTTGGGGCGTCCGCCATAGAATGAATTTCCAGCGTCCACTACGAATCGTCGTCGGAAAGCTTCTCGACCGAGCAACATTCGAAATCAAATCACTTCGCGGTTGACAAGTGTTAGTTCGATTGACCATATCACATCGAGCAACCACCATCTTTGTTTGAACTCAAATGCTAAATCCTGAAGCACACTCTGAACCGTTGACGTTTCGTGGATCAATGCGAGCCGGTTCGTTCACCGCGCAACTGTTTGTCGAACTAACCGTCACGCCAACAACGCTCACAATAAGTGCGATGGGGTGTTCATTTCAGATTGAGCGAGAGTACTTTGAGGGACTCGACGAAACGTCGATCCTCAGGCTTTTTAAGCGTGGCATTCGTTTCCGGCACTGTCAGCCAAGCCTGCAGAGCATCATCGTTTACCCGTCACTCAGTAGAGAAGTCTTTCGCCAGAGAATCCACGAACTCGGATGGTCATGAGCGAGTGTTGTCGTAGACGCATTCGAGAGGAAAGTTCATTGACGCAACCATGCATTTCTCGGTCAACGCCCATCTACTTTTGGGAAGTGCCTGACCGTGTCATGACACCGAGGTAAGCCGCCGAAGCTGATTTGAACTTGACTCCTAGAGTTAACTCTCCTTTATCGCGAGCAAGTTTGGCGTGCACGTGTGAACTGGCAAGTTCCAATTGACAAGCGAGGGGAGATCCCGCCTGGGTAACAGCACAGTGTCGCAACTCACCTCACTTCGAGCTCCAGCACGTAGGTCGGCCGTGGTACCGATTCCGTGACAAGATCACCATCGTCATCACTCATCCGCCCCGACTCGCCTGCGTGAAGCTTGCGACCAGTCTTCTCGCTCAGCTAAACTGAGTCCGTCGCTCGAGGGCAGGTATCGATAGAAACCGCATACGTCAGCGGTTCCCCACGAAGCGGCAAAGTTCATCGCACGACCTATGCGCCCGAAGCCAGACGCATTGATCGCATTTCGTTATCTTGCGAACGTGATGTTGCACGGCTCGGTTCGAATGGCCTACCGCCAGTATCGAGTGGTCGGACGTAATCAAACTGATTTGCTGAGTCACAA
>JBGTAI010000213.1:0-20283 GCA_041749955.1 Pirellulaceae bacterium
CGGCTAAGAGAATCGGCAAGTCGTCGTGGTTGTGGCGATCACCGTCGCTGATCCCGCTGCCGTACACGAGCATGCAATTTTCAAGCAACGTGCGATCACCTTCACGAACTTTCTTCATCCGCGTCAGCAAGTAATTGAACCGGTCCACATGGAACCGATTGATTGTCGCGATCCCTTCTTGCTTGTGCTCGCTTTTGCCGTGATGCGACAACTCGTGGTGGCCTTCGTTCACGCCGACCTCGGGATAGCTGCGATTGCTGCCTGCGTTCGTGAACATGAACGACAAAATCCGAGTGCTGTCGGTTTGGAACGCCAGTGTGACCATATCCATCATCAACTCGCTGTGCTTGGATAGCTCCTTGGGCACACCGCTGGGACGTGGATAATCCGGCACACCGTCTTCGCTGACGTGCAACCGATCGGCGCCAGCAACGCGTTTCTCGACATCACGCACGCTGTACAAGTATTCGTCAAGCTTGCGTTTGTCGACGGCAGGCAATTCACGATGCAATTGCTGGGCGTCTTCGAGCACGAAATCCAAAATACTCTTGCGATACTTCTCGCGAACACTTTGGGCTTGCCGAGTCTCTTTGACCGTTTGCCCAGCAAACAAGCGATCGAAGACTGCCGCAGGATCGACTTCTTTGGCCACCGGGTTTGTCGGCCCGCGCCAGGACATATTCGACGCGTAGGCACAGCTGTAGCCGCTGTCACAATTGCCAGCTTGACTGCTTGCCTCCAGCCCCAACTCCAACGAGCCAAAACGAGTCGCCTGGCCCACCAGCTCAGCAGTGGCTTGGTCAACGGAGACGCCGTTCTCGATATCTGCGCCATTCGTCTTTCTCGGGTGCGCCCCAGTCAAGAATGCCGCGACACTTCGAGCGTGGTCTCCGCCACCGTCACCGTGCGCCGCGGCGCTATCGAGCGCCAATCCAGTCAACACGTTGAAATCGTTCTTGTGATCGGACAAACGTGCGAGAGTCGGCTTAAGGTCGAAGCCCTTACCTTCGTTGCTCGGTGTCCAGTCGGGCATATGCATACCGTTTGGGACATAAAAGAAGCCCATGCGAAGAGGCGCAGGTGCGTCCGTTGCAGCAGCCGAAAGCAATCTCGTTGGCGACATCACATCCAACATCGGCAATGCGATTGCAGTTCCAAGCCCTCGTAGAACGGTGCGTCGTGAGATAGATCGTGGCATCATATTTCCTATTCAACAAACGTTCTTAAAGAGACTCTTCGCGGTGACCAATCCGTTGGAACGGATCGCTTTCGATAATCGCGGCGAGCAGGTAAGCAAATTTATAATCGTGACTTTTGGCGTCCAACATGATCTTGTCGATCGCACATTTATCGTAGTATTCGGTACCACGGCCAGTCGCGTAAATCAGCATTTTCTCGGCCAAGCATCGAACGAACTGTTCCCGCCGATCGGTCGACAACAATTGCTTCAGTTCCTCGACACCGTTGAAACGCGATCCGTCAGGCAACTCGCCGCTCGCGTCAATGACTTCTTTTCCGTCATTGGTTCTCCAACGACCGACCGCATCAAAGTTCTCCATCGCGAACCCCAACTGGTCCATCACACTGTGACACGCCGCGCATGCTGGGTTCGAACGATGTTGCTCCATCCGTTCTCGAAGTGTACCGACGAGCTTGCCTTTCTCGAGTTCCGGCACATTCGGCGGTGCTGGCGGCGGAGGTGTATTGAGCAGATTCTCGAGAATCCATTTGCCACGTTTGACGGGGCTCGTGCGCCCCGGGTTACTTGTCACCGTCAACACGCTTGCGTGAGTCAACAACCCGCCACGCCGCGTCCCCACAAGCGAAACGGGACGAAACTCATCGCCAGTCACGCCGTTGATGCCGTAGTACTTCGCTAAGTCTTCGTTCAAATAGGTAAAGTCCGCATCAAGCAGTGCCGTCACTGGCATATTCTTCCGCATCACACCAGCAAAAAACGTCAGCGTCTCACGCTCCATCAATTCACGAATCGAATCATCGAAGCCGCGGAATCGATTTGGATCTGGTTTGATGTTCTCGAGGTTGCGGAGCTGGAGCCATTGTCCCGCAAAGTTCTCCACGAATTGATTCGCGCGAGCGTCCATCATCATTCGGCCAACTTTATCGAGCAGTTTCTTGCGATCGCTGAGTTCGCCTTTGTGTGCTAACAACAAGAGCTCATCGTCCGGCATGCTGCTCCACAGAAAATAACTGATACGCGTGGCCAACTCATATTGGCTGACCGGTTGCGTGGCTCCGCCAGAGACGTTCGCTCCGCCAGAGACGTTCTTGGGTGGCTGTTCGACGCGATAGACAAAGTGCGGCGAAACCAAGATCGCCTGCAGCGCCACCTGGACACCCTCTTCGTAGCTGCCACCATCGGTCCGAACGCTCGCCGCAAGCTTGCAGAGTCGATCGACTTCTGACTTCGTCGCTGGCCGTCGAAACGCGCGACTTGCAAGGCGGCTAACAACTGTTTGCGTTGCTTGCTCGACCGAAACTTTCTTGCTCGGCTCAACAAACAGAATCTTCTTGTGACTGGCCGGCAACTTTTCTGGAGCAGTGAACTGTAACCGTTTTTCTTCGCCCTTCAGGTTCACGTGATGAAGATGCAAGTTGCGGTCGATCTCGTCTTTGACGTAATAGTCATTGATGAAACTCAACTCGATCGTTCGTTTGCCACGCGATAGTCGCATCGGAATCGGGTAGTCCTTGGCCTCTTTGCTAGGTACGTCGACAACTTGCTTGAACTTGCTCGAGACGACTTCCATACGGCACGGTTCGTCACCGCCTTGGTCACCGCTCGCTGTCACAGTCAACACGAATTCGCCTGCGAAGGGCACGTCGACTTCGAGGCCAACCGTACCCGCCGAAGCAAGCGTCAATCGGCTGCTCGAGCCATATTTCTCCGCACCCGTAAGCTTCGAAGCAGTGCGATCGATTTCATAGAGTTGTGGTGGTGGCGGCGTATAGATCGCTTCACCGGAAATGAACTCAGCAGCATCGAGGTACTTTTCGACAAGGAGCGGCGGCAAAGAAAGCACGTCACCAATATTATCGAAACCGTAGCCGACGTCGTCGCCCGGGAACCCTTCGGCTTGTGCATAGTCGACGCCCGTCAAATCACGAATCGTGTTGCGATACTCATTGCGATTGAGCCGACGTAAAGCAACCTTACCTGCGTTGGGATTGCGAACACAGTCGACTGCATTCGCCAACTCGTCGATCAACTCGATCATCGAAGCGCGGGTGGCGGCATCCATCATGTTGCCGTCGGCTGGAGGCATGGTCCCCAAACGCACCTGCCCAAGTGCTCGGCCCCACAATTTTCGATTGCTTTGCAACTTGGCCGCAGAGTCATCGGCATCGAGCGTGACTTCGCCTTCGCCATCTTTGCCGTGACAATCGAAACAGTACGTTCGAAGCAGCGGCAACAAACGGTCTCGATACGCAGCGTCGCGTGAAGCATCATCGGCACAAACAAACGACGAGAGGGCCAACCATCCAAACAACGAAACCGACAGTGGTAATGCCCGATTCAATGGTAACGTCGGAAAACGAGATGCGAGGCGATGACGCATAGACGATGGACAGCTCAAAGAGACAAATGGCGGGATACTTCTATGATAGTCCAATCACCGAATCCGAACACTGACCCGAATGCGTGAACTCACCGCCGAGGCTCAAAACTCGTTGCATCAATGGTATAACCGCGCCGATTCAACTGCTCCGATCCTCCCCCAGCACCCGGCTCGAGTGGGGAGTGCACATCAGGCCCGGCTGAACGGGCGTCTGGCGTGAACGGGCTTTCTGGTGTGAACGGGCTTTCTGGTGGTGTGACCACGTGAAAGTTCATTCGCGAGACATAGCGGCTGAGGACGTAAGTCCGCACGAAATTTCGGCCTGCGGGAATGAGCAGCAGAAACCCGAGCGTGTCCGTTAACAATCCGGGGGTAAGCAACAGCGCCGCAGCGAAAACAACCATCAAACCGTCTTGAATTTCGCGACTTGGCATCCGCCCCTCCGCCAACGCGGACCGAAACCGGAACCACGCCAAAGCCCCTTCGCGTCGCGCCAAAATCGAACCCAGTACGCCGGTGCCTAACACAATAGCGAACGTCGCGAACACGCTGGTGGCGTCTGCCAAACGCAACAGCAGATACAATTCCACGAGTGGAACTACGATAAAAGCGGCCAAAAGGCGAAAAAACATGACCTTGCGAACCTCTCAACAGGGAATACGCCAGACCGACATTTTTTGTTTTGCCCAGCGTCTTTTTGGGCCACAATGGCAGTTCGCCGTCGGTACCCCTAAGATAACGCACCTTCTATGCCGAACTCAGTCCACGCCCCTCATCGTTTCCAAGAGTTTTATCAATGAGCCCCAAATTGATCAGCCCCAGCATCGTTCGATCGTTCCTGCTCTTAGCCGCACTCTTAGTTTCGGTCGGCTCAACACGCACAGCGGCGGCTCAGACATCTGCGAGTGAGGACGGCAAATCGATCAGGGCGCTCATGATCACCGGCGGTTGTTGCCACGACTACCAAAACCAAAAGCAAATCATCAGCGAAGGACTGTCAAAACGTGTCGGTCCGATCGACTGGACGATTCTGCAATACGGCGAAGGCAAAGACGTGCAAGCCGATGTCTACAAGAATGCGGATTGGATCAACGGGTTTGACATTGTCGTTCACAATGAATGCTTCGGCGCCGTCGAAGACACTGCGTTCATTCAAGGCATCGTCGACGCTCACACCAAGACCGGTATCCCCGCGATCATGGTCCACTGTTCGCTGCACTCGTACCGAAACGCAGCCAACGCCGATGCGTGGCGCGAACTCGTGGGTGTGACCAGCCGTCGACACGAAAAGACCAAACACAGCCTCGATGTTGTGGCAACCGACGCTGGCAAGTCACACCCAGCGTTTGCGAACAGCGCATCGCTTGCATCTGGCGGAACTTGGAAGACACCCAACGGCGAGCTCTACATCATCGAGAACGTCTGGCCCGGAACCACGGTCCTCGCAACAGCTCACAGTGGCGAAACCAACCATGACGAACCCGTGATCTGGACCAACGAAACCAAAGGCGTCCGAGTCTTTGGCACATCACTCGGCCACCATAACGAAACCATGCTCGACGATACGTGGCAAGAAGTCGTCGCGTCAGGTTTTCGCTGGGCACTAGCGAAACAGTAGCTCGTCCAGAACGCCATCCAAGGTTGGAGCACGCGTGCAAACCGAATCGCTACTCACAGGTCGAAACAAAACTCTCCCAGGTCGACTGTGGTCACGCGACGGTTCACCTCGCGCTGTGGTCATTGTCGTGCATGGTCTTGGCGACCACAGCGGGCGATATCAAGAGTTTGCTCGCCACGCAGTCGAAGCGAACATCGCGGTGTTCGCATTCGATTTACCTGGACACGGACTCTCACCCGGTCGCCGCGGACACTTTGAACGATACTCCGATGTGCTGTTGGACATCAGCGCCGCGCGAGCCACGGTTGCTGAACGCTTTCCCGATGCACCGCAATTCGTACTCGGTCACAGCATGGGCGGAAATCTGGTCATCAACTATGCGCTGCGCCGCTCGGCACCTGACGATAGCGACAGCGTTCATTTAGCGGGTCTCATCCTCGCCGCGCCCATGCTCTTGCCGCCGAATCCACCGGCTCGGCCGCAAATCATTGCCGCTTGGATCACAGGCCATTTATTCCCATGGATCAAGTTTCGACGCAAACTCACTGACCCCAAAAAGCCGACCGCGACAGACCAACTCGACTCACAGCCAATCGACCCACTGTTGCACTGCGAGATCACGATTTACCTAGCAACCCAATTGCTCGCGCAAGGTCGCTGGGCTCTCGACAACGCTCGCCGAGTCGATGTCCCGACACTTGTCATCGACTGTGAAGACGACACACAAATCGACCGTGCCGCGAGCCAAAACGTCGCCATCCGCATCGGCCCCAAAGCCACTCACATCACACTGTCGAGCGGCGGCCATAATTTGCTTCACAATTCGGAAGCCGGCGCCTCCCAGAAAACGATCCACTGGGTGATTGACCAACTAAGTGATTAGTGTCGAGATTTCGAATCGCCAGGCAACCTGAATCACTCGGCAAAGGGGCTTGCGCACAGGCACGAGATGCTCTTGACGAACCAGCCTGACGCGGCGTTGAGAATAGAGCAAACCAGTCGATGCTGGAGCGTCCTACGGCCTGGGAAAATCAACCTGCACGCACGCAGCACGCACGCCATTCTAGGTCGTTTGCAGCCAACACAGCCCGAAACGCCAAAAACACCGGCATTTCCCATCCATTAAGAAGCACGTTCACTTCCGAAAACAGATTCATTTTCCACATAAATACGTAGTGTTTTACCTTCGTCGTGGCATTAGACTAGATGCGTAATTTCACTACCATCGTTTACGGAGTTTTCTTTCATGCGTTTTTGTCTCAGGGTGTCTGTACTTTTCCTTGCCTGCCTTTCGATCCTAACGATGGGGTGCGGAAGCGACTCGATGGATCCTCAAGGCCCAGAAATGGGTGCCGTCCAAAAGTACTTGGACGAACATCCCGAAGAACGCGAAACCGCTGGCGCTGTCTCGGAAGAAGATGAGTTTACCGCCGCTGGCTCAGGCACTTAAGCGATGAGCCAATGAGATCGCGTTCTGCGCTGGTCACCTTCCTCAAATCAGTCTTATTTCTCTCGTTAACATTAGGTTCTATTCATGAAAAATTGTTCGCACCGAGATGGTTTCACTTTGGTGGAGCTTCTCGTCGTCATCGCCATCATTGGCGTCTTGGTCGGTTTGCTACTTCCAGCCGTCCAGGCCGCTCGTGAAGCGGCTCGACGCATGAGCTGCAGTAATAACTTCAAGCAAATTGGCTTGGGTTTTCACAATTATCATTCTGCATTCGACCAGCTCCCCATGGCACGAGGAGGGACGGCGATCCAGTCGGGACTGAATGATCCGGACTCTCGAATTCCTCGTCCTTCGAGCTCAACGGCACTGGGCGGAAACAATCTTCACAACCTGAGTGCCTTAGTCGGCCTGACTCCGTTCATTGAACAGCAAGCGATTTGGGAACAAATCAGTAATCCCTTCACTGTCCGTGAACCTGCGTCGGCCGCCGGCAACTGGGTGTTCAACGCGATGGGGCCTAACCCCGACATCAACTTGGCTCAACATGGAAATTACCAGTACGATCCGTGGCTGACCAACATTCCAACGCTACGCTGCCCGAGTGACCCAGGGATTGGCTTACCTGCTCAAGGACGCACGAACTATGGCGTTTCGCTCGGCGACTCGATCCAGTTCCAAAACACTGGTTTCCGAAACCAGAATGGCACGATCAACACAACGGTCGCTCCACAAGCAAGATCCACTTGCCGTGGCATGTTCTTCCCACGAAACACCATGAGGTTCCGCGATGTCTTGGATGGTCTTGCCAATACAATGATGGGTGCTGAGTTCAACACCGATATTGGCGACAATAACATCACGACCCAAGCGGTTGGCAAAGCCACAAATATCCAGGGCAATCCAACGAGGTGCTTAGAAGACATCGATCCCGCAAGGCCAAGATTTTGGATCGCGGGAGCTCCAACGACTGGCGGTGTCCAAAACCAACGTGGATACAAGTGGGCCAGTGGCTATGCGGTCCACACAGGTTTCACTTCCGTCCTACCTCCCAACAGCCCAGCGTGTAGCACGGGTCCGAGCACTTGGCAGCCAGGGTACTACAGTGCAAGCAGCCGACACCAAGGCGGCGCTCACATTTTGATGGGTGACGGAGCTGTCAAGTTCATCACGGACTCGATCGAGTCCGGCAACCAGAGAGCTGGCACTATTTTGTGGAACGGCACCGGTGCCCGTGCTCCAGGATCGATCAGCCCCTACGGTCTTTGGGGCGCGATGGGGACTCGAGCAAGCAGCGAAGTTCAAAAATAACGCTTCTCGGGACCCTACTTTGAATCGCACGACGCGTGGCTCTCCGGAGCCACGGGTTGTGTCATGGTGCAGCGAATCTCGTCCCAGCGAATCTAGAACGCGATGTTCGCACGGACGCCCAAGACATACGCGTCGCTGAGACTCTGCTGAGCCTGTGAAATCCATTGGAAGTCTGGCGTGATGGCCAGCGATTTTGTTGCTTGTATGCTGTAAAACGCTTCGACACCGTGACCGTCACCGACTCCGCCGAGTGCAGCCGTTAGCAGCGGTCCAATCTTGCTGCTAGTCTCGGAAGTGTAGTATCCGACGCCAAAGGTGTCGTTGTTACGACCGGGAACAAAGCTGCTGCCCCCCAGACCAATGCTCCAAAAATAACTGACCGGATTCGTTTGATCATCCGCGATACCGGCTCGGCTGAAATAGCCCCAACCGCGTGATGAATCACATGGGTCGACACAGAGGTAGTGGTCGGAGTTGTAGTACAGCGACCATGAGTCAGACGACCGAGCGATCGACACTTGAGGAAGGATAATTCGTGGGTCTTGATCCAAGCTCACGTAATCTCGCGTGCTGTACGTTGCGCCAAAAAGCATGTGACCGGGACGGCTCATGAAGTTCGTGGGCAATCGCAACTCAGACGACATTGCCGCACCTTGTGCGAACAACTCGCCAAAACCTGTCGAGCGTGCCGTATCAGTCGGGTTGACGACCAAGAACGAGAACAGTGGCTGGCCATTCATCAGGTACGCGAACCCCGCGCCAAGCGACGAGTACGGAATCGTACGCAGTGCAATGGGGTTCGCGACAAAGGCAATGTTCGAGAACTGCCGAATACCTCGGCCATGCGCGAACGCGTTCATATCACCGTCAAGCGAGTCCACTTTGCCAGCAAACACGACAAAGCTCTCCGAGAGTGCTTGCGTGATTACAAAATTTGTGACGTAGAGATTGTTACTATCCGTCACGGGCAGGTCCGGGGCCAATGTCGCGGGCAACAATGCACCGGTATCTCCAGAGATCGACTGTCCAAAACGATGTTCGGCGCGGACCTTAAGGAACAACCCTTCCTGGATCCCGAGTTTTCCGAAATCAAAGTTGGCGACGTAGTCACCATGCCCGCCATATCGATCGGTTTGATCACGACCGCCTGCAACAGTGCCAAAGTAGAACTGCGTCAAGTTGTTGCTGAAGGTGATTCCACTTTCAGCCCACTGCTCGCGACACGAGAGTTCACCGCAACATGAATCGCAATCCGACCCAACGAAACCGTCGCAACCAATCTCACTGTCACAACATAGCGATTGGCCGACGGCATATGGGGCTGATGAAACCAGACCAAGAGTTGCTAGCGTGACGACAACCGCTCGCCGAACCCAGCTTGAAAACTTTGATAACGACATGCCGATCCTTCGACTTACAGTAGTTAATCTTTTACGATTGCCGCGTAGCTCAGATACAGAGCCCCTCGTTTCTTTTGTTCGAGTCCTCCTTACTTCGATGTCAACAAGATGTTCTGGAACAAGTGTTCTTTTTGAAGCATTGGTAGCAGTACGTCTGGCTAAATAACCTTTGCGGATTAAAAGCAAAGGAGACAACTGGATACTAAGCAACACGCTTTCACGTACTACAGAACGACTTTCACTCGAGTTTCACGAAGGCTGCATTTCCACTAAAACCGATATCAACCTTCGCTCGGGCTGGATCGCGAATATGCAATCGCTCATTTCGGGTGATGCCAGGGAAGCGCACGGCAACTCAAGCCAATTCGGCGCCGATACTTGCGCCAGACTTGTGATGAAGTCACATCCGCGTCAATTAGGTTTTTTGCTTAAAATCCCTCATCAAATTGAGTGGCGGTATCGAATCTGCCGATCTCAGAAGGTGAGTCGGTATTGCGGCTACTGCGGAGTTGCTAAATTCCCGTTTTCACGATGTATCCACGGCAACATGAGCAAGCGAGCTACGGATCGATGGCTGTCTTGCTGCGTCATCGCGATAGCCCTGTGCCAACTGCCTCGCGGCTTTGCCGATGCACCCCGGTTGCTCCCTCGTACCAACGAATTTACTGACTCGGATTCGCAGCCCTATCGGCTAGTCGACGCAGAACTCGTGGAAACGATTCTGCCGCAACCAGTGAACGTGCAAACCGAGTATCTCTCCGTCGATAGTTCACTCGACGATTCATCAACTCTTTCAAGTATTTCCCAGGGACAGCCCGTGCCGATTGGCGTGGGCTATGACGGCGGATTCGTTATCGCCAGCGAGCAAGATCTTCGACTGGGAACAGACGACTATCCGTACCGGCTCAAGATCAATGGCTGGGGCCAACTTCGCAATACCGTGCTCGTATCCGATAGCAGCAATCGAGACGTCAATCAGTTGCAACTCAAGCGTGCACGAATCGTTCTCTCGGGAAACGCTTTCAGCAAAGATCTTGCGTACTTTGTCCAACTTGACGGGCGCAGCAACGCTGCCGACACGCTTCGCATACTCGACTACTACTTTGCCTACGACTTATCTCACGTGTTTCCCAACGCAGAGCGTGGGACGTTCGGCATCAAGGCTGGACTCTACAAGATGCCGTTTTCGCTTGCCCGACAACTCAGCGGCAAAGAGCTCGAATTCGCAGATCGCTCCATGGCGAGCATCTATTTTGACGTCAATCGCAGCCTTGCTTTTGGCTTGTACGGCGAGAACAAATCATTGCCCCTGCCAATCCATTGGGAGCTAGCACTTTTCAATGGTTTGGTCACTGGCGGCGCCGAGACAGGTAGCAGCGGAACGCTTGATAACAACAACGCGTTCTCAGGACGGATACACATGTATCCGGCTGGAGACTGGGGCGCCGGCGACCTAGCGGATCTAACGAACCACCAAACACTAGCCACACGAATCGGAACTGGATTCGCGGTGACGAAGATCGATCGAATCGGCTCGACAGAATTCAGTGCGCTCAGGGTCGTCGATTCGGGCCGTCAACTTTCGGAGCTATTGCCGAATGCCGTCAACACTTACAACGTATCGTTATTTTCGGTCGACGCATCACTGAAGTATCACGGCCTATCCATGACTACCGAATACTACTTCCGAAATATCAGCGGATTCCGAGGAAGCACTGTGCCGGATCTTTTTGATCATGGCTTTTGGCTCCAGTGCGGCAAATTCTTGATTCCCCAGAAGCTCGAACTCCTGACGCGGTGGTCGCGCGTGACTGGAAACTCTGGCACGCTCGGAGCGGAAAACCAAAGCTCTGATGAACTCGCTTGTGGAGGCGTTTGGTATTTTCGGCAGCAGCATGCAAAACTGACACTGGACGCGACTCACCTCAACGGCGCCACAATCAACTCGTCCGCGCTCGACATCAGCAGTGGCGATGTCGGTTGGCTTTACCGAACTCAGCTGCAATTCAGTTTCTGATTCACGTGCCGTTCAACATGCCAACTACGTGACCAAACGAAAAAGCGTCCGGACCAGCAAACGAGTCGCGCGATACGGCTTAGTCGCCGGTTGACCGAGCGCCCACTCCACCGCGCTAAGTCGCCCGTCATGTATACAAAACGCCACCTACTGGGTTTCCTCAAAAGCAACTCAGCCTCATTTTCATGTGGACGAATGCCCTCACTTTTCGCGTCAGCGAATGAAATAATCCACCATTCAATTTAGAACTCGTTAAAATCAGTTTGGGCATCACTTCACGACAAAATAAGGTGATCCGAGCTTTCTTCTTTGGGTTCACGGTTTCCAAATTTCAACATGACGGGCACAAGGCCGTGAGCAATGACCTGCTCTCGGATCTTTTCAGTCTTATTACACAAGAGTTGCACAAAATGAAGTTGATGAGCTTAAGTACGTTTGCACTTGTCGCGACGTTGTTCGCCACCTCGATGGCCGAGGCAAACGAAACTGCCGTTCGAAAAATGCTGGCTGAGTACGTCAACGTTTTCAATCAGAAAGAAGCCGCCAAGGTCGGCCAATTCTGGACAGAAGACGGAACGCACACGGATCGCGAAACAGGCGAGCGAACGGAGGGTCGTGAAGCGATCCAATCTGACATTACTGAGGTGATGAAGGAGCAAAGCGGCGTCAAACTTTCAGCAACAATTGAGCGACTCAAGTTCATTACGCCGGATGTCGTGAGCGTCGAAGGTGAAACGACGGTTGTGATGAGCGACGCGGAACCGATTATATCAGCATACACGGCGATCGTAGTTCATCAGGGCGACAATTGGTTGTTTGATTCAATCGAAGAAATGCCGCTGCCACAGCCAGCGTCTTCGACTGCTGCGCTCAAGGAACTGGAATGGTTGATCGGCGAGTGGGTCGATGATTCGGATGACGTGAAGGTTTCCACCACGTTTCGCTGGACTGCGAACCAAGCCTTCTTGCTACGCTCATTCAATGTCGAGACCAACGATGGTGTCGCGATGACAGGCACTCAAATCATCGGCTGGGACCCTGTCAGCCAACTGATTCGAAGCTGGTCATTCAATTCAGACGGATCGTTCGGCGAATCGACGTGGAATCGAAATGGCAACAGTTGGCTGTCAAAGTCAATCAACACACTGGCAAGTGGAGAAACGGCGTCGGGCACCTACGTCATGGAACGAATGGATGATGACGCGTTCACGATTCAATTGGTTGGTCATGAAATTGACGGCCAACCTCAACCGACGGGCACGGCTGCGAGAATCGTTCGCGTCGTCGCCCAGCCTGCGACTGAAACAACACCACAAAACTAGCCACACAGGAGACATTGAACGATGAAACGAACACGATTCAGCGCTCTGGCGCTCTTGATTGGCTTGCTGGTTTTTCCCAGCGAACTTTCGGCACGCGGATTCAAGGGAGGTGGTGGCGGAGGGCATAGCATTGGCGGCGGAGGCGGAGGCCATAATTTCGGTGGTGGAGGTGGTGGTGGCATGTCGCGACCGAGCGTCCCAAACCTCGGTGCCAACCGACAGATGCCCAACCGACAGATGCCCAGCCGACCAAACGTCAGTGCACCTAGCATCAACCGCCCCTCGATCAATCGCCCCACGACACTTCCGGCGACTCCAAATTTACCGCAAGTAAGTCGACCTTCTGGCGGCTTGAAGCCATCCACACGTCCTTCGTTACCAACGACAGGTCCATCGTTACCCACAGCGCGTCCCAACTTGCCGTCGACATTACCCGGTAACAAGTTGCCCGGTAACAACTTGCCGAGTAATAAGTTGCCAGGAAACGGCAGCAACATTGCCAACAAGCTTCCCAATCGCCCCGAGTCTCGCCCAAGCATTCCAAGCTTAGGCGGTAACGCTGGAAATCGACCCAATTTGAATTTGCCCAATCGTCCAGGCGGTGATCGTCCAAATATCGGCTTGCCGGGTTCTGGTGGTCGCCCCAATCTTGGCGGCGATCGGCCGTCCGCTGGTGACCTAGGCGATTTTCTCGGAATGGACAAACCCGTTCGACCATCGACGTTGCCAGGAAGCACTCGACCCGAGATCGGTGACGGCATTGCGAATCGTCCCAACATCGGTGACCGGCCGAATATTGGCGACCGGCCAAATATCAGCAACCGACCTGGCTCAGGCAACACGATTGCCAACCGGCCGAATATCGGAAACGGCTCAGGCAACACGCTCGTCAATAACCGCCCCGTAGATATTGGTCAGATCAATATTGGTACGAACACAGCCATCAATAATCGTCCGTCATGGGCAAACATTGATCGCGGCAATGTCGCGAATATCAACAACCGTTGGCAAAACCAGATCGGCGGTATGCAGAATTGGCAAACCGTGCATCCGAACCGAGCCGCCTATTGGGCTGGTTGGGGCGCCGGTGTGCACAGCTCCTATCACTGGCACAACCGAAATCCCGGATGTTTCCGAGGCGATTGGTGGTACAGCCACCCGTATCGCTGGGGCGGCTGGCATTATGGGTATGGCTTCTATAATCGACCTTGGAGCTATTGGTGGACTGTGCCGACCTATGCGGCGACCGTGAGCTGGTTCAATTGGTCTCCCCCACAACAAGTTTGGGCTGAGCCGATTTATTACGACTATGGCCAAGGCGGCAACGTGGTCTACAACGACAACTCGGTTTACATCAACGGTGATCAAGTTGCGACGTCGACCGAGTTCGCACAAAGCGCCGCTGAACTTGCCACCGTCGCAGCTCCCGCGACTGAAGAGGAAGCCAAGCAGGCTGAATGGATGTCGCTGGGCACCTTTACCCTTTCGGCAAGCGAGAAAGATGTCGACCCCAATCACATCGTTCAACTCGCTGTCAGCAAAGAAGGCATCATCAGCGGCACCATGTACAACACGCAAACCAACCAGACCCAAGCGCTCCAAGGCCAAGTCGACAAAAAGACCCAACGAGTTGCGTTCCGTTTCGGCGATAACGATACCACCGTCGCGGAAAGCGGGATCTATAACCTTACTCAAGACGAGGCACCGCTATTGGTTCACCTCGGTCCCGAGAAAGTTGAGAACTGGTTGCTCGTGCGACTCGATGATCCTTCGCCAGAAGACCATGTCTCGCAGACGCCATAGTTGATTCATCACCATTCCTGGAAATGAAGGCTGGCACACTCACTACCGCCGTTCCTCTGCATCAACTCAGGGGATCGGTGGACGAGCAGTTTCGTTTCGGAGGCAAACTATGGCGACTATCGCGAATTGCTATGCTAAAGCAGATTTAATTAAACGTACGCCTCTACTTGTGAAACTTGATCGCATGACTCCCGAGCACATTTCGATGCTTTGGCCGAACACTCGTTGGCTGATGATGTCTTGCAGCGCTTCGTTAGTGTTGGCTTTGTTGGGTTGCAAACCAACGTCACCTAGTCCCGGACAAGCCGCCTCAGCCAAACCACTTCAAAAGGTAACGGTCGTGCCAGCGAAGCAGGACCAAGTCACTGACTTTGTCGAATTGGTTGGCCGTACTGAGGCCGACGAACGGGTCCAGATCCAATCTCGAGTCTCAGGTTTCCTGCTGAAAAAGCACTTCGTCGATGGTCAACTCGTCAACCAAGGCGATCTGCTGTTCACGATCGAACCCGATGAATATCAAGCGATTCTCAACCAATCACTGGCGCAGGTCGACGTCGCAAAAACCAAGCTGGACATGACAGAGAAGACGTTGACACGATCCAAGAAGTTGATCGAAAGCAACGCGATATCGCAGGAAGAATTTGACCAGAACCAAGCCGCTGTCGCCGAAGCCCGTGCGATGGTGACAGCCGCGGAATCCAACTCAGCGCGAGTCAAGCTCGATGTGGACTACACCAAGATCATTACCCCGATTTCAGGACGTGTGGACCGTGCGTTGTTGGACGAAGGAAATTTCGTAACTGGCGGGTTAGGCGGCGGAACAGTGTTGACCACGGTGTTGAGCGATCGCCCGATCAAAGCGATTGCGAATGTCGACGAGAATGTGCGACTGAGATTCATGCGTCGACAACGTGAAATGGCAGGCGACGACTTTGTGGAAGCCGACAAGTTGAATGAGTTAAAGATCCCATGCAATTTGCAATTGCCCGACGAGACCGGGTTTCCACATCAAGGCATGTTGGAATATGCGGAAACCCAAATCAATCAAGAAACGGGTACTTCGCAAATACGCGGCGTGTTCGCTAACGAGAACGGATTGCTCAAGCCAGGCATGTTCGTACGCCTCCGGATCCCCATCTCCGATGCCTATCCCGCCACGCTCGTACCGGATACGGCGATTGGAACGGACCAAGCGACAAAGTTTGTGTATGTCGTGAATGACAAAAACGAGATCGAACAACGAACGGTCGTCGTCGGCGATCGGCAAGGAAAGCTGCGAGTGATCAAGTCAGGCGTTCAGCCCGATGAGTCCGTTGTGGTGGCAGGATTGCAATTGGTCCAACCGGGGATGAAGGTGGATCCCGCGTTGAAGAACGAATGATAGCCTGCGCTTTGACGAGCGAACTTCTGGCGAATCGAACTCCCATCCAATACTGCTAACCATCGCATGTCTCAATTCTTTATTCAACGTCCGATTTTTGCCTGCGTCATCTCAGTCTTGATTGTTTTGGCCGGTAGCATCTTTGTGTGGACGTTGCCGATCGCACAGTACCCCGAGATCACGCCTCCGTCAGTAAAAGTGACCGCGAAGTATCCGGGCGCGAGCAGCGAAGTGGTCGCGGAAACGGTCGCTGCGCCAATCGAACAACAGGTCACTGGCGTCGAAAACATGTTGTACATGTCGAGCCAATCGACCAACGACGGTGGTTATTCGCTGACAGTCACATTCGATGTCGGGACCGATCTGGATATGGCCCAAGTGATGGTCCAGAACCGCGTCAACTTGGCCGTACCCGTGTTACCGATCGAAGTGAAGAACATTGGTGTCTCGGTCGTCAAGAGTTCGCCGAATTCCTTGTTAGCGGTCAATCTGTTTTCGCCCGATCAATCGCGTGACCAGCTTTACTTGAGCAACTACGCAACGATTCGCATCAAGGATGAACTGGCGCGGATCCAGGGCGTGGGCAGTATCAACATCATCGGCCAACGCGATTACAGCATGCGTGTTTGGCTCGACCCGAATCGCATGGCATCGCTCAACTTAACCGCCTCGGACGTGATCGCCTCTTTGCGGGAACAAAATATCCAGGTCGCGGCCGGAGCGCTCGGACGCCCGCCCGTGCCCAATGGCCAAGATTTTCAATACACGCTCAAGACGCTCGGGCGATTAGCTACAGTTGACGAGTTTTCGGAAATCGTGGTCAAAACGGGCCAGAATGGACAAATCGTCAAACTCAAGGACGTTGTCACCGAACAACGGGACGTCGACGGAAAGAACTTCGGCGGCATCGAGTTCGGCGCAGGTTTTGAAGATACGAAGTGTACACTCGATGGCGTCCCTTCGTCCGGCTTGATGATCTATCAACTCCCCGGATCCAACGCGCTCGACACGGCCGACGATCTGCGAGCGAAGATGGAGGAACTGAAAGCGAATTTCCCGCGAGGTGTCGCTTATTCAATCAGTTACGACACCACACCGTTTATCAGTGAATCGATTCACGAAGTCTTCAAGTCGTTGCGCGACGCCATCATCTTGGTCGCGATTGTCGTTCTGGTGTTCTTGCAATCTTGGCGTGCGGCCATCATCCCGCTGATCGCCGTTCCGGTCGCGATCATTGGGACGTTTGCCGTGATGGCCGGGATCGGATTCAGCCTCAACAACCTGTCGCTGTTCGGACTGGTACTGGCAATCGGGATTGTTGTCGATGACGCGATCGTCGTTGTCGAGGCGATTGAACATAAATTGGAGCACGGACTTGGCCCCGTCGAGGCGGCCCAACAGGCGATGCGTGAAGTGACAACGCCGATCATCGCGATTTCCTTGGTGTTGATGTGCGTGTTTATTCCTTGTCTGTTCATTTCTGGGATCACGGGCCAGTTCTTCCAGCAATTCGCTGCGACCATCGCTGTCTCGACGTTCTTTAGCGCCGTGAACTCGCTGACGCTTAGCCCCGCACTGAGTGCTTTATTGCTACGTCCTAAGTCCGAACAACGTGATCCGCTGACGCGAGTGATCAACTTGCTGTTTGGATGGTTCTTCAATTTGTTCAATCGATTCTTCAGCACCGTTTCCAATTGGTACGCCAACGCGGCCGGATGGTTGGTGCGACTGTCGCTGATCGTGCTGGTCGTGTATGTCGGTTTGCTTTGGGCGACCTACAAAGGCATGACGATTGTGCCGCAAGGCTTCGTGCCGTCGCAAGACAAAGGCTACTTGCTGGTCGATATCCAACTTCCCGATTCGGCTTCACTGGAACGCACCGAAAATGTCACCAAGGAGTTGAGCAAAATCCTGTTGGGTGAACGAAGCGGTAACAGTCGTCAACTTGCTGAGATCGTCGAATCCCAAAACGCGGGCGAAAGCGAAGAAGGATCGGCTGGCGAGCACGAATCGTCATCCGGCGAAATGGCGGGCGTCAACCACACATTGGAAATCGTCGGGCAATCGATTGTTCAAAATGCCGTAGGCTCCAACTTGGCGTCGGTGTTCGTGATCCTGGATCCGTTCCACCACCGCCAAGACGCTTCGCTTTATTCCGAACGCATCGCAACGAAGATTCGCCAAGCGGTCGCGTCCAAGATCATTGATGCGCGAGTTTCGGTTTTTGGTCCGCCGCCCGTCGATGGACTCGGCAGCGGAGGTGGTTTCAAAATCATGGTACGAGACATCGGCCAACTCGGATTGACGGAACTCGAAAAAACGACCAACGCAGTCGCCAGGGTTGGCACAAGCGAACCGACGATTCTTGGGATGCAAAGCGGATTTCGTGCCAACACTCCCCAAATGTTTGTCGACGTCGACCGCGAAAAATGCAAAACGATGAACGTCTCGTTGAGCGAAGTTTTTACGACGCTCCAGACTTTTCTCGGTGGCTACTATGTCAATGACTTCAATGCATTCGGGCGAACATGGCAGGTGAATTTACAGGCCGATCCGATGTTTCGATTGACGCCGGACCAAGTCACTCAATTGTATGTACGCAGCAACGCGAACGAGATGGTGCCGCTGGGAACGCTGGCGAGCGTGAGTGACACAACTGGCCCGGCAATGGTCTTGCGATACAACGGATTCTCCGCCGCCGCGATCAACGGGATGGCAATGCCGGGCGTCAGTTCCGGAGAGACGATCGATACAGTCGAACGAGTTGTGGCTGAGAATTTGCCGTTCGGATTTGACACCGAGTGGACTGAATTGACCTACCTGCAAATTCGCGCCGGGAACACGGCATTGATCGTCTTTGGGCTCGCCGTCGTGCTTGTGTTCTTGGTCCTAGCGGCTCAATACGAAAGCTTGAAACTTCCCCTCGCCGTGATTCTTGTCGTACCGATGTGTTTGCTTTGCGCCGTCATTGGCGTCGCAATCGCCGGCATGGATATCAACATCTTTGTGCAAATCGGATTCATCGTATTGGTCGGCTTGGCGAGCAAGAACGCGATTCTGATTGTCGAGTTTGCGAAGGAACAGCAGGAAGCTGGAATGAGCAAGTTTGATGCGACGATCCAAGCCTGTCGATTGCGTCTGCGACCGATCATCATGACGTCCTTGGCATTCATCTTTGGTGTCGTGCCCCTGATGCTTGGCACGGGCGCCGGCGCGGAGATGCGATCGACATTAGGCGTCGCTGTATTTTCCGGCATGTTGGGCGTGACATTCTTTGGCATTTTCTTAACGCCCGTTTTCTATCACCTACTTGCCAATCCAACATCACAAAACGGGGACGCCACGCAAGGTGCGGAAAGCGAATCTGGGCCGAGCTGAAACTAGCTTTTAGATTGCTAATTCACTCGCCACGGAGCAGTGGCACCGGGTAGTGGCACCGGGCAACCACTGATCGTTTCAAATAGGTACGCCGCCCTGGTGTTTCACGGAAGTTTGCTTCGAGTGGAGCGTTAACGACCGCACGGTTGGGGGGACTTTTACGCTTGGAACAATTAGTCTCAAAGTACCAGTAATTCGTTCCGATCCCAATTGCATCTTATGGTCCGGTGCGTTCGAGCGCCGCATTGAATTGAGATTCAACATGTCAAGGAATGGATTTCTACCATGCGTCGATACTCCGTTATTCTTCTGGCTTTGGTCTGCTGCATCGCGCCCACCAGCCGGGCTTTGGGCCAATCGTTTGGCGTCGAATTGCATAACACGCTCATGCCCGCCGCAGGTGCGATGGGCGGTGTGAGTATTGCAAAACCGCAGGACTTGACCAGTGCAATGAACGCCAATCCGGCTTCATTGACTCAATTCAAAGGGACTCAATTCCTCTTTGGTGGTGGCTGGGCTGAACCGACGTTCAATTTGACTCAAACTAGCGATATCCCAGTCGTCGGTCCTACGCCTCAGATCACGCCTTTCTCGGCAAAGTCCGAGGCACCGGGGACTCCCGTCGGCAACATCGGAGTGATCCAGGACTTGAGCGAGCTGGGTCTGCCTGCAACGTTGGGTGTCGGATTCATCACGACCGCCGGTGGCTTTGTCGATTTCCGGCAAGTTCCGGCTAGTAATGGCACGAATACTGGACAAACCATTTTCAATATGCCCGTCGCCTTGGGCGTCGATCTGACCGACCGATTGTCGATCGGAACCAGCATGTCATTAGGAATCGCGTTCTATGACGGACCGTTTGTCGGCGTTGGCGGGATGACACCCGACTACGCACTTCGCGGAACGATTGGCGCTAATTACGAACTGACGGACACCACGACCATCGGAGGCTATTACCAGACGAAACAGTCTTTCCAATTCGAAAACGCGTTTGTGCTCAACCCAGGTCTGACTCAGCAAGCGTT
>JBGTAI010000214.1:0-2506 GCA_041749955.1 Pirellulaceae bacterium
GTAGCGAACGCGTCGAGCGCACGTTCGCACATCTCTGTGACACCGGAGGATCTCGCCGAACATGGCTTCGCGGTATCGAAGACGTTCGCAAGCGTTACATGAGTGCGGCGATGGCGTTCAATTTAGGGCGGATCATGCGTCGGTTGATCGGTGCGGGTAAGCCGAGATACGTTGCATTGATGGCGGAACGCGCCGCGTTGGCGTTTTCGGGTTTCTACGGCCTCTGGCAAGAGCTTCTGAAAAGCTTCAACGACTTCACTCGTCAAAGTAATGCTTGCTTGCAGTCCATCGGCGAATATTCGCTCGCGCCGAACTATCTCAAATTCAAACTGACTCGGCTGGCTTAAATCAACACGCTGCTAGGGCAACCTGCAATGTTGCTAGCCAACAAAATACACGTATTACAAGCCCGGTGACTTGGTTGAGTTGTATGCCCCTGTGACCACGGCCATCGCATCAAATTGGGGCTGGGAACAGTAGTTTCTGATGGAAATCAATGTTCCAACCCGCAAGTTTTCGCTTCCGCTTCAGGCTGTGCTTGGAAGTGTCCCGTTTCAGGAGAGTTGTGATGTAGCGTCGCGTGAACGTAAAGTTCGCAGTTGCATTGGCTGTACGAATCCTACTCGCATCGTCGTGGAACACGACATCTAAGACCCAGTGCATCGACTCGACTTGCCAGTGACTTCGTACGCTAGTTGCGAATTCTCGAACCCTCGCTTCCCGGCTCAGCAGGAAGTACCGAACCTCAACCCGGCACTCGTCGCCTTGTTCGATCTGCGTGATCGCCTGCCCGATACTCTTCGCACCGGCCCAAGCATCAGTCATCGACCGAAGTGCGGCTGGAATCGCGCACACCGCGTAGAATCGCTCCTCATGTCGACCTCGATTCTCGCAGACCGTTTTTTGGATTTTAACGCCACGCTTTCTCAGTCCATGCTCATGAACCGATTCAAAGTGCTCTCGGATCGCATCGGCTAGTTTTGGATGGTTGTCTTTGATCGCAAAAATGTAGTCGCCCTGTTTGTCGGTAATCTTCTTGGCAATCGTTTTCTGGGCACCGATGGCATCCAGTGTAATAATCGTTCCCCGGACATCGATAAAGTCCAGTAGCTCGTCGATGGCTGTGATTTCGTTGGTTTTTGACCCTACTTGGGTCTGCCCCAAAGCGACTCCGTGTTTCGTCGCCCAGGCCGATACGAAATGCAAGGCGTTGGACTTCTCGGCATCTGTATAAGACCCACGAGAAGTCTTTCCGTCGATCGCGATGTGTACCGGTCAGGCGCCTTCCTCTGGCGAAGAGGAGGCGCCGTGTTGGCCAGCACACAGTTGGGTGTGCCAATCGACAAGTGCCTGTTGAAACTGCTCGGGCTTGATCAGCGACAAGACCCTTCCAATCGTGTCATGGGAGGGGATACCTGCGGAGAAGTCGGCGAACTGCGAAAGCCAAGCGATTCTTTCATTGCCAAAGTCCTCGATCTCGTCCGGTCCATCCGCATCAGCGATCATCGCCGCGACGACCAGAAACAGAATGGAGTTGAGCGGGTGCTTGGTTCGACCGGTAACTCGAGGATCATTGACCTGATCAAAACAATCGTGAAACAAATCAATCTGCGAAAGCATTGCCATCTCCATTCCAGGGCATGCGTCGGAAGGTACGCAGCAATCTTTCGCCCAAGGGGTTTACCGAGACAACTGGCAAACCAATACTTCATTCAAATTTTGATGCGATCGCCGTGCCCCTGTGACTACTGAGCCATCGGGCTTTCGCGTTTACTACTTACTTCTCGATGGAAACAGTGAGTTGACGAGCCCACGCAGCAACCGACTCCGGACTGAATCCCTGAGGTCCTTGGGCACCAGGCGAAATGACTTTTCCGTCTGTCCCTACAATGACTAAGCGAATTGGCCAACCGGAATAAGCCATGTTCGTTTGGTTGTCTATTGAATCCATCAACATTGGAAATGATAGGTCGAGCGTTCGTTCGCAATATTGGGCGTGTGACTTCCGCAGATCCAGTTCGTCCGTCTGAACAAACTTCTTCAGCACTTCTTCGCCTTGTTCGTCCTTCACGAAGATCTCTGAATTCGGATGCGCTTCGCGAATGTAAATCATCGCGAAGTTAACGTGCTCCCGATACTGTTGATACAGTTTCTCGACTTCTTGCACTTCGCGTCGAAACGGCGAACATCTAATACTTCCGAAGACCAACACGACGGGCTTGTCTCGCCGCAACTCGGAAAGCGAAACCGATTCGGTACCATCGACTAGTGGCAAGGAAAATTCGGGAGCGATATCGCCGGCCTTAAGAGCTTCGGGGTGCCGCTCCTCTCTCGCCGCGGGTGCAACGATTTCGCCTGGGCGTCCACCAGACTTGCTGCCACGTTTGGGACTCGTCGGGTTACCGCGACGTTCAAGGAACTCCACATACGAAATCTTACCGTCACCATCCTTATCAAGTTTGGAGAGCATTGCTTTGGCACGCGGTGGTGCTTCGTTCGCATCGAT
>JBGTAI010000215.1:0-5997 GCA_041749955.1 Pirellulaceae bacterium
CTCAAGAAGGTGAATTTGAAGACCATCGGTCAAGTCCAGACCTCCGTCACGGGTCCGCATCCGGAAATCACTATGAACGGCAGAAGTTTGCCGAAACAGCAGGGCATCCAGGACACAGATGCTGATCGCAGGTCTAAGCCGTGTGTAGTCATCGCCCTCACCGATTTGGCCGACGTACATGGATGCGGTGTAATACGCCAATCGTTGGGACAAGCCCGCAGGCAGGCTGGTTTGCATTTCGATATCGAAAAGTCGGCCGTTTGCATCGCGTGCAGCCACGTCCAGGATCGATAGCTTATCGGCATCGTCTCCTTTTCCGAGAATCGGATTGAGGATTTCGACTTCCGTGATCTGGATGTCGTCACCCAACACAGCATTGAGAAAATGCAACGTAATCGCTGGATGCTCGGGACTGCCGAGAATCAACTTAAACGCATAGTCAACGGTTGGGTCGATACCGATAGCCATAGATTCCAGCCAGTTCCCTCAAGCAATGATTGTCGGGACGTCGGTCGTCCGGGCGTAGACTTTATCTTGACGGACACTTGCTTGTCGACTCGCATTACCGGTTTCGACGACGCAAGAGAATCCGAGAAGAGGAACATCAAGTACGCCCCATACCGCCTCGGCCGCTGATTTGCATCCCAAATTAGCCCGGACTGCTCGAATGAGTTTAACGTCGACGGCGGACTCGGCGCGTCCTGCTAACGCTGGAGCGGCCTGAGTGTTACAAACACGGACTATGACACAATCAACCAAGCATGCCGGCGGCGAGATTCCTGATCGTGACACGTTGGCTTCGGAATATTTCGAGCTGTTGCCGTTCGCGCCGTACCCGGTCCAGGAGGAGGCGCTGCTGGCGTATTTTACTGGCGAACAGGGCGTGCTGGTCTGTGCTCCGACCGGAACCGGAAAAACACTCATTGCCGAGGCCGCCGTTTACGAGGCACTGCGCACGGGCAAGCGTATGTATTACACGACGCCGCTGATCGCGCTTACCGACCAAAAATTCGACGAACTCCAAAAGTCCGCGGTTCGCTGGGGCTACAGCATCGACAGTGTCGGTCTGGTGACGGGCAACCGCCGGGTGAATCCAGACGCACAAGTGCTCGTTGTGGTCGCTGAGATTCTGCTCAATCGGTTGCTGAACTCGGAAGGATTCAATTTCGACGAAGTCGGCTCGGTCGTGATGGACGAATTTCATTCGTTCAACGACCCCGAACGTGGAATCGTTTGGGAATTGACACTCGGGCTGTTGCCCAAACACATTCGCACACTCTTGCTCAGTGCCACGGTCGGAAACTCGATCGAGTTCACCTCGTGGCTGGCTCGCTCGCACCAGCGGAACTTGCTTCTCGTGCGTGGCACCGAACGTAAAGTGCCACTTCAATACGAGTGGGTCGAAGACGAACTGCTCGCCGACTTTGCGGAAAAGATCGCTGCGGGTGACGAAGCCTCACGCCGGACGCCATCTCTGTTTTTCTGTTTCAGCCGCAGTGAGTGCTGGACCGTCGCTGAGATGCTCAAGGGAAAGAGTCTGATCGACAAGTCACGTCAAAGCGATCTCGCCGATTACCTCAACACCGTCGACATGAGCGAGGGCGCGGGGCCGAAGCTGAAAGCGATTTTGCAACGTGGCGTCGGAGTTCACCACGCCGGAGTGCTGCCTCGCTATCGACGGATGGTCGAAGAGCTGTTTGAACGCAAATTGCTCAGTGTGTGTGTTTGCACGGAGACGCTGGCTGCGGGGATCAACTTGCCCGCGCGAAGCGTGCTGCTTCCGAGTTTGTTGAAAGGCCCGCGGACGAAGCGGAAACTCGTCGATATCGCCTCCGCACAACAGATCTTCGGACGCGCCGGTCGGCCTCAATACGATGATCGTGGCTACGTGTTCTCGCTCGCGCACGAAGACGACGTGAAGATCAATCGCTGGCGAGAGAAGTACGACTCGATCCCCGAAGACACCAAGGATCCAGGACTCCTCAAGGCAAAAAAACAACTCAAAAAGAAGATGCCCAAGCGGCGCACCGACGAGACTTATTGGAGTGAACAACAATTCCTGACGTTGCAACAAGCATCGGCTGCGGACCTCTCCAGTCGCGGTCGGCTACCGTGGCGATTGCTCGCCTACTTGCTCGATCGAACACCAGAAGTCGAACCCATTCGCGCGATGGTGGCGAAGCGATTGCTCCATCCAAAAGGCATCGAAGAAGCACAACGTGATTTGAATCGAATGCTGATCACGCTCTGGACAGCTGGCTACATCGAGCTCGAACCCAAACCGCGTGCGGCCAAGCCGAAACCATTACCAGGCTCGAATACGCAAAAGCCCGACGAGCCAAAAGCGACCGCCGGTTTGTTTGGCGGCATCTTGGACCAGATGCGTAAACCAGAAGAAACGCCAACGGAGGAAACAGAAGACAACCAAGACCCCGAGCTGATCGAAAGTCGCGGCTACGACGTGGACGACTATCGCCCCGAGTTTGCACATCCAACCGAGCGACTCGAGAAGCTCGTGCATCTTCGCAGCATCAATCCACTGTTCGGTGTCTACGTCGCCAACCATCTCGCGATCGCGGATCCAAGCGAGCGAATCGCCGTGCTCGAGGCCTTGCTCGAAGTACCCGGCACGGTCGCAAGGCACGCGAGAATGCCGTCGCTGGAACAGATGCCACCCGGAACACTCGCCCAGACTCGCCTTGATCCGTACTTGCTAAAGACAGGACTAGCGACACCCGAAGAATTGGGTCAAGCCAGCCAAGATCCGGAAGAAGAAGTCAGCGACAAGGGTTTTGGCCGAGTGATGTTTGATGAACCGAAAGTCTGGCCGCTCACCATTGGCGAAAAACTATTGCGGATGTTTCGGGCGGAGTTCCCACGCGTACACAACGTCAACGTCACACCAGTATGGATCGTAGGCGAGCTATTGGAATTCGGTGGCGACTTCAACAAGTACGTCACTGCTCGCAAGCTGCAAAAAGAAGAGGGCATCCTGTTTCGACATTGCCTGCGAATGATTTTGCTCTTGGACGAGATGGCCAACATCCCACCGGCCGAGTCCACGATCGAGACCTGGGAAGACCCGCTCGACGACTTAGCAGATTTGTTGACGGAGACGTGTCGTAAGATCGACCCCCAAAGCACCGACGAAGCTCTCATCCAACCCGGCAGCGAGTCCGACGACCTCATCGGCCTCGGCCGAAGAAACGCATAATCGAGCACACAACGTAGGCCAGGACCACTCCTCGAGTAACCGTTTCGTCCGCGGGGCATGAAATTGGCGAAACTGAGTTTCGTGGAAATCTGTGATTACCAGTTGGCTGCGGAATTCACAGAAAGACCAAGCACGAACGACACATTCTGGCCCAAGCCGGTAACTGTTCGCACCTAGTGACACGTCGATCGCCACGAAGGTCAGGCGGATGGTCGGTTTAGCTTTATGAGCTGTATTTCAGCAATTTGGAAGTGGTCGGCGCAAAGCGTCCCCACCCTCATGCGATGACTCATGAAGATCGACAATTCCAATATGTTGCAAGACGCAATGGCGTATAAGCCGACAAGGGCTTCGCCCACTCGGAGTAAATGGTTCAGCCAAGGCCAGTTTGATGTAATCAGCACACGGATTCACGGCGTGCAAACTACCACACGGCAAGCGACCTTGATCACATGCGTTCGCCCTGTACGTACGCGACCTTCGGCCAGATGATCGCGACGACGACGTGTGCGATGGCGAACCTCCACCCGCTGGGGCTGGGCTTCGAAAGCGATCTCGTCGCAACCGACTGCTGCCAAAGCGGGCTCGATGGCAGCAATCACGCGAAAATCACGCGAAGCCGCACCAACAGATTCGCCGCCACGCAGTGCATCATCACACGAAATAGATTCGCCACAGAAAGATGCTCACTCAAGCGATCACAAAGGAAATCACGCTTTAGCTCGCTATTACGCTTCTCACTCTTGCCGCGGTCCGCACACTCGTCATACACACCGCGCAGGCAGACAAAGACGCCCGGTCGATTGGTGACTACGGCGCGATGATTCGTTCCCTGAGACTGCACTTGGCACTTGACGACAATGCTATGAGCCTGAGGCCAAGTGCTTGCTTGTTACCCACCTTTTCTTCCACTGTGATGTTCCTGTTGGCGTGATCAGCCGAACGGGATTGTGACTCGATATCAAGGGCCGTAAACTAATCGTTTCAAGTCTCGCCATATATTTTTTCGGTGGATCCAATGAGCGACGATGGCGGATTGAGTCAAACGCCCGGCGACAATGCTGAGCAACCAAAAGCGACCTCGAAGCGGTCTTCAATGCACTGGATCAAGTGGGCATCGCTTGCGGTTGGTCTGGTCGCCGTGATTGGAATCGGAGCCACCTTCTGGGTTTGGCGAGACATGGTGAAGGTGCGAGAGCTACCAGTTCAGCCGACACTTGATCTCGAGGATTTTGCATTAACGAAGTACCTCGGTGACACGGATCTGAATGAGGCTTCGTTTACTGACGAACACGTTGCATTGTTTGAGCGATTCGAGCCCGAACTGCAAAGCTTGGACGAAGATGTCAAGCGAAGCATCCGGCAGTTATGCGAGGATGATCCACACTTGACCGTTTCCCTACGAAACCCGCGATCCGCACCGCTGCTTGGTGACGCCGCGCCTCGGACGCTTTCACAGCGACTCGCTCGCAAGTCCGTCATCGTTGATTACTTGATGGAGGACTTGGAAAAACGCAATCGATGGCAAAAGGATCCGACTTTGCGTCTGTCTGAACAAGAGATTCAATACGTGCGCAGTTTTTACTACCACAGCTTTTGTCTCGACCGATATCCGGCGGCATCGACACAGCCTATGCAGGACGCGTATGAACGTGGCGTTCGCGATCCCCTATTGCTGACTGCGATGCTCTGGAGCCACGGCAAGGCGGATGATCATGCGGCGACTTTGTATGTCCAAAGTTACAACTCGCTTTCCAACCGCGAGTGTTGTCAGTACCTGCAGGCCATGGTGGGAAGTTCCTGGCCTTACCTTCGTGGCGAGGTCGACAGCAAAACGCTCATTGATGCGCAAATCGCCACTCGTGAGTTTCTGATCGACGCAGCGCGAGAACATGCCGGCCAAGACGTGTTTCAAAGCAATTTGTACTCGTATGTTGTTCGTCACTTCGAATCGTCTAACGCGTACGGAAAACAACAATGGATTGCTCGATTGATCGACCTGCCGCCGGACCAGTTTCCGCGATGGATCACTCACTATCTGTGCTACGATTGGACCCGCCAAATCGCAGAGAAACATCGCGGAGCCAACTACATCCGCGATGTACCTAAACCGGACTTGGAAGCTTTCCATCATTTCGGAAAGCTCGCTGCCAGCCATTTAGTCAAAGCGTGGACGCTCAATCCCAAGTCGCCCCATCTAGCTTGCCAATTGATGAGGCTTTCCAATTGGACCAGTGAGACGCCGTTGTCATGCTCGGAATGGTTCCGAATTGGTTTCTCTAACGAGTGCGACTGGAGCTACCTATTCGCCGAGTACGCAGTCACGCTCCTGCCGCAATGGGGAGGATCGAGGGCTGAGATACTGGAGCTTGCGAGTCTTATTGGCGACACCGCAGAGAAACTCGAAACGACGGGAAATGGCTCGATACAAACGCCCCTACCTCTGTACGCTGCCAACGCGTTGACGCAACTCTACGAGAGAATTGAGCAAGAACCGTCATCCGATAACCTGCAGAGATTGAAGCCGATCCTGCAACTCGTTGGCTACCTCAAAGCGCATCCGGAAATCGGAGACTCGTTCTTTAACGACACCAGAGCGCTCATTGTCGCTCGCGTGCTATGGGAATGGAGTCAACTGGATGCCCTAGTGCGTCATCCAGTCTTAATTTGGGGGTAGAGACGCTTTAGCTTTGTGCGAGCGTCGTCGATCTTGAATTGCCAGTCGACGCCGCGTTGCTTTTCGTTGGTGCGTTTGGCCCACGCAGCGATTTCACTTTGCAATT
>JBGTAI010000216.1:0-1954 GCA_041749955.1 Pirellulaceae bacterium
CCCCCCCCGGCACCCTACGAAAAGGCAAAGGCCTCAATTTGAAGAAGTTAGTTGCCCTGCGATATGGGTCGGGTCACTTAGCCGTGCACCCCAACTACGGTATGATATCGCCGTTTTGCGGTGCGGTGCGACAGGTTGTGGATAGGCAGAATTCAATGAGCGCAGAACCATCCAATTGGTTCGTCAAAGACGAAGGTGACATCGCAGGTCCGCTTACAGAAGCGGAGATGCGTCAACTCGTCATGCAATCATCCCGCCGTTCGCTCTTCGTACGCCAAGGCACAAGCGCCTGGCATCCAGCCGAAGTCATTCGCAATAAGATCACTGCACTAGCGAACAACGGCATCTATGTGCTTACAAATGGGATCGCGGAAGGCCCGTTTACGTTCACGAAAGCCTACGAAGTCCTCCAGGTTCCGAAGTACTCAGACGCGGAAGTTCGCACGGGTTTGAACGGCGACTGGTTTCCAGCACACTTGTGGCTCGCCAAGGTCGAGGAGCTAAAACGCGAACGTGAATTGCAAAAAGAACACGGGCCAATGTCCGGTGCCATGGCCGACGTGGCGAACCTGGCCAGCAAGTTCTTGGAGCAACTCGATAAGCCTGGGGCACAAACCCCTGGAACACCATCAAACGGGTCACCAACGTTCAAGAGCCGTCCAAACAAACGCAAGCCATTCATTTCTAAGGCCATCGCAATGGCCGCTGGTGTGAGTCTCGCCCTTGGCTGTGTCGGTTTCGTTGGCTGGACGGCGCTACACGCCTACCAATGTCGTCACATCGCTGCTCAGTATCGAATCGATGCGAGGCATGACTCAGTGACTCCATCAGCGAAAATTGCGACAAGCGGCTCCATGAAGATTGTCCCTGGGCAACTATTTCGGCCAACATTCACAACCAGTCTCGGTCGAGTGAACGCAGGAACCGCGTTCACCGCCAAAGTGCCTGGCCGCGATGTCACGCTCATCATCAGTGCGCTGCAGCTGCTCGGTACAACAGGCGGGCTGAGCACCGACATCCCTGCGACAAGCATCACGCAACAATGGACAGGTCTCGCGTTACAAGATTGCCTCAACGTCGACTCGGCCAGTGACGTCGCGATGCGCCCGATCACGTTCAGCAAGTCTGCACCGTTTCCCGACACGACGCTCCACGGTGATATCGTGATCTGTGAGCTTACGGCCAGGGATCAGTTCCAGAAAACTGCGTTGCCACTCTCATCGCGAATTCCACAAGTCGGTGAGCAAGTATGGCTGCTTGCCGACGTCATTGGCTCCGACACGTTCTTTCACGCAGCAGTCGTTTCGTCGATCGAAGACGGCTGGCTCGTCTACACGTTTGAAGAGCCCACTTTGCGACTTCAAGCCACCAACGGTGCCCCGATCGTCGATTCCTCGGGAAGCGTCGTCGCTGTCAACGCGGCCGGCGGCGAAGAGCAAGGCAAAGCCTTCGGTATCGGCACACCCGTCACGAAGTTTTACGACTACTTGCTCAGCGAACTTTGAGGATCGAGATTTCTAGGCCGACATCACGCGGAGCGTGATGGGTACGTACTCATCACGCTCCGCGTGATGTCATTCTGCTACAATTCATCTGAGCCGTTCTCGCCATAAACCCACCTCCAGCCAACTCGCCGTCGTGCTTGAGCTCAACTTTTTTGACCCCATTCAACCGGTCTCAATCACGGAACGGCGTCTTCCTCATTGGTCGCAACCTGGCGTCGTCGCCTTCATCACGTTTCGCACGCACGACTCGATGCCCAAAGCAGTCGTCGAACGTTTCTTGCAAGCACGAAACGAATGGCTGATCCAGCACTGTTCGGCGACAATTAGTTCTCCCCTTTAGCGACAATTAGAATTCCCTGCTAAGAGTTCTTCGCAGTTGCCTCGGCGGAAGTGGATTTGCCATTGGCTTTCGCCTTCTCGACGCGGTAACTCGGCACGTTCAGTTCGAT
>JBGTAI010000217.1:0-5006 GCA_041749955.1 Pirellulaceae bacterium
GCTGCGTTCGACCAATTTACGGAATCGGCGGACAGCCTCCTGAATCGTTTCTCGATCGCGAACTACTAGCTTGACCATATCTACTCCGAAAACCCTCGATTTAAGTCCAAACGCATTCGTATTCCTCCACTAAAATGAGCATAAGCTCGAGTTGGGAGACTCGTCCAAACCCGCAAGCAGGCGAGCTTGGTATGACCACAGGCACCAATTGCAACTGTAGAAGCCCCGAAGTCTAACGATAGCCCCGGCCTGGAGGCAATGGTCGTATGCCAGGTTTCTTGCGGTTAACTTCGATTTCGTCCTTCTTGACGGCTCCGCTCGCTCTTTTTCGCTCCCCGAACGATGAATAACGGGCCACTTGGTGCGATTTGCTGACTTCCAGCGAACGCAACGACAACCGCCGGCAAAGTCAGCGTGAATCACGCATCCCACCAGGCCTCCATAATCAGACCTATTGGCGTCGAAGTGCGGTGGAGGCTTGCCGAAAGTCGATCCCAATGTTCACAGGGCGGCTGTTTCTGTCGCTCGCGTTCCACTGGGGTACTTGCGTCGTTCTGAGAGCGATACGGTGCCGCTGAATACCCTCGCCAGAGCTAAAGAAACCGGATGTCACCGACTCCAACGAGCCATACCAGTGAACCGGAAGCCGGCCAGTTGCTGTACGAATTGGAGCGTCGCCAGGATGAAGTCCTGAGCCAGCTCGATGATTTGGACGCCAAACTCAACGAGGTTCTTCGCGGCCTCGGCGTGAACATCGACGAGGAAATTGACCCAGCCCTCATTTAAGCCCAGCCCTCATTTAAGCCCAGCACTCATTTAAGGCCAGCACTCATTTAAGCCCAGCACTCGTTTAAGCCCAGCCGTCGCTTAAGCCCGGCCCTCATTGAAGCATTAATCGGCTTACTTGTCTTAATCGTCGTTGCCCTTGGTCAAGTGACCGCTGCTGCTGATCGCGAGCATCAGTCGGAGCATGATCGCGACGCTTCCAAGTAATCCCATCAGCCCCAGCAAGCTGATGCGTTCAATTCCTAATCTGGCTGGTTCTGTAAATAGCACCGGTGGCACCTTAAAGGCCAGCATCAGGGACGAACCAAGGAACACGGCGCTCGCCATGACACCGAGCACCAGCCGATTCACTGTCGGCCCGATTCTGCGGTGCTCCAAGTTCACACTCATTTCGCCCCGTCGAGCGGTACGCATCAACCCGATGAGCTCGTCCGGTACCGCTTCCAAAAAGTTCTCGGCTTCGAGATAAATTCGTCTCGCTTGACGCAATCGACGCTGGGGACTCAAACGTCTCGCCATCGAGCGACGCACAAAGGACTTCACCACGTCCAGCGAATCAAAACGGGCTCCGAGTTCTTTCAGCGTTCCTTCGAGAGAGATCAGCATCTTCAACAGCAATGCCGATTGGCTGGGGAGCTTGATCGCATGTCGGTGCAACACATCGCTGAGTGCATTCAGTGCCCCCGTTAGATCGAACGTCCCCAATCGCTGGCGTCCATACGTTGCAACAAAGTCAGCGACATCGATGGACAGCCCCGATTCATCCAACGTCGCAGGTGCGTCACCAGTTCGACGAATCAATCGCGTCAACCGATTTTGGTCTCCGGAAGCCACCGCCATGAGCATCTCTTCGATCGTCTCACGCAGCGTTTCGTCGATTCGACCGACCATCCCAAAGTCCAGGATCCCAAGCCGACCGTCATTCATCAGCACTAAATTGCCGGGGTGCGGGTCCGCGTGAAATAGCCCTTCATCAAACAACATCCCGAGATAAACGCTGGCAATCGTTTTGGCGAGACGCTCACGCTCGCTCGGAATGAGCTGCGTTACATGTTCGCTGGATACACCAGCCGATTGCTCAGGATCAACCGCAACTGATGTTTGCGGCGAACCTATGTTTGCACCTCTTTCGGGCGGAACACCTTCAAGCGAGTTTTCTGGCGACGACACAGCCTCCTCCAACACAGCCTCATGTTGAGCCTCCCTCTCGTCCGCGATCACATCTGCCAAAGGACGCCCGAGGATTTCGTCCATCACCAAAACTCGCCGCGTGCAAAGGCTTTCCACGGGCGTCGGAATGACGACTTCATGTTCACGTCCCGCAAGCAGCAACCGGAAGTGATCGAGGTTCTGTCGCTCACGATCAAAATCGAGTTCACGCTGCAGCATCGGCGAAAGCTGGCGGACCATTTCGCGAGGCCCCCAGGCTGCGAATGCGTCCACTCGCTCGGCAAGATCCGCAAGCCCGCTGAGCACATCGATGTCTTGCATCATCGTTTGCTCAATCTCCGCTCGCTGGACCTTCAACACCACTCGACGACCGTCACGCAACACCGCTCGATGCACTTGTCCGATCGATGCCGCCGCCAATGGCACCGACTCGACACTCGCTAACTCACTGTCATAACGGCTGCCCAATTCGCGACGCAACGTTTGATGCACGACCTCGATCGGGTCCGCTTGGACATTCGATCGCAATCGTTTGAGTTCTTCGCTCAGCTTCGGACCGACCAAGTCAGGCCGAGCCGCGAGAACTTGGCCCACTTTGATGAACGTTGGACCAAGCTCCGTGAGCGCCATCCGCACTCGCTGTTCCCGTGAATATTGGGCCAGCGGGATACCACCGCGATCTTTGAACAGATCACGAAACGGAAACGAATCGAATCGACTCAGCCAATCCGCCAATCCGTATCGCTGCAGCACGCGCAGGATTTCCCGCCACCGCTGGATGTTGCGGTACAGTTGTGGAATTGCTGTGATTTTCATGCACGAGGAACTGATGCGACTTGGAAAACGGATGCCAGTGGGGACACGAACGCGAGTGAAAAAAACAGGCTCTGCAAAGGTGCTGGTGGTACGATCGCCAACTGGTACGATCGCCAAACACAATGGCCGATGCGTACAATTGAACTGTAATAACCCCCAAACTTTCCGGGAGACTTCGTTTGACTTCCTTGCCTGTTGCTGATCCGATCGACGCACTCTATCCGCTAAAGCCCTACAAATCGTTGCAACCCGACGAGCTCCAGCAGCGGATTGAAGCTGTACGGCAACAACTCGGCGACGAACTTCTCATTCTAGGGCACCACTACCAACAGGACGAAGTGATCGCCCACACCGACCTCCGCGGCGACAGCTACCAACTTAGCGAGATGGCGTCAAAAAGCGTGAATTGCAAGACGATCGTCTTTTGCGGTGTTCACTTCATGGCGGAAACCGCGGACATTTTGGCCAATCGACCTGAAAAACTCGAGGCTCGCGACGGGCGTCGAGTCTCGGTGTTGCTTCCCGACATGGCCGCCGGATGCTCCATGGCGGATATGGCGGCGATTAACCAAGTCGAAGCCGCCTGGGCCGACATGGGCGAAGTCATCGACACGAGCCGCGTGATCCCAGTGACCTATATCAACAGTGCCGCAAGCTTGAAAGCGTTCTGCGGTCGAAACGGCGGAGTCGTTTGCACGAGCAGCAATGCGGCTGCCGTGATTCGATGGGCCTTCGAGCGAGGTGATAGCGTCCTGTTTTTTCCTGATCAACACCACGGTCGCAATACGTCGCTGGCCATGGGCATCGAGGACACTGAAATGCCGGTGTGGGATCCGTACGCGCTCGAACTGGGTGGAAACACAGAAACCGAACTGCAAAACAGCCGCGTTGTGCTGTGGAAAGGTCACTGCAGTGTTCATCAAATGTTCCGCGCCGAACACGTCCACGGCTTCCGCAAACAGCACCCTGGGATCCAAATCCTCGTGCACCCCGAGTGCCCACGCGAAGTCAACGACCTCGCCGATATCTCCGGCAGCACAGGCAAAATCATCGATACGGTCCGCAACAGCCCCCCAGGAACCAAGTGGGCGATCGGCACCGAATTGCACCTCGTGAATCGCCTCAAGGCCGAGCATCCGGAACAGGAAATCCATTTCCTCAGCCCCGTGGTGTGCATGTGCGCGACGATGTACCGGATCGACCTGCCGCATCTGTGCTGGACACTGGAAAACCTCCGCGATGGACATCTTGTCAACAAGATCGAGGTCGACGCAGAAACGTCCAAATGGAGTCTGATCGCACTCGAGCGGATGCTCGCCATCAAATGAGCCTGAGCGGATGCTCGCCATTGAATGAGCCCGAGCGGATGCTCGCGATCAAATGAACTCGAGCGGATGCTCGAAATTACAGAAACAGGACGTACAGCCGTGAGGTATCCAGCCGTCAATCCATGTCGGCCGCCAACACGTTTTCGCCCGCAAGCTTTTGAAGGATCACCGGACAGCCTGCTTCGAGCATGTCCAGCACGTACATAAACCCTTCCGTTTCGCCGTAATACGGGTCCGGCACGTCTCGTGACCACTCCTCGCCTAGATAGTCGCTGAACATGCGAATGTGCGATTGGTCCTCAGACGCCAACTTGGGCGACGTCGTCGCCAGCTTGCCAAGTGCCGCGTAATTTTCCGCGTCCATCGCTAGCACCAAGTCGAATTTGCCGGGATCCAGATCCGACTTTTTCACTTGTCTCGCTCGGCTGGTCAGCTCGTATCCGCGAGATTCGGCTGCTGCTCGCATCCTCGCATCAGCCCGATCGCCGACGTGATAACCGTGCGTACCAGCCGAATCGACGTCGACGTCGACTTCAAACTCTTCCGCGTATCGCTTCAAAACAGCCTCCGCCGCAGCGCTGCGACAAATGTTTCCCATACAGACAAACAGAACTCGCTTCGCCATCAGCCTGTCTCACAATCAATCGCACTCAAACAATCACCAACACCAAATCGCAAACACCAAATCGCCCACATCACAACAAGTGTTCCGCCGATCCAAGCGACCAAGCGGTCGAACAACTCTCACAATAATCTGAACAGATTCCAGCTCCTTTGACCAGAATCCAACCGTCTGAACGACTCGCATAAACCACTCCGCAGATATACACTTATGTCCACTCACCGCCACGGCAACTCACTTTTTCAAATTGAGGCCTTGGTCTTTTCGTAGGGTGCCGGGGGGGG
>JBGTAI010000218.1:0-71296 GCA_041749955.1 Pirellulaceae bacterium
GATGTGTTTAACGACCGAGGGATCTTTGGTGGAATCAAGAAAGACATCAAGGAGTTTGAATTTCGACGATAGTTCCGCAGCTTCTGCGGACTACCGGGTGATCGGCGACGCGTGAAACCCTAGGAATCTCACGCTTGACAAACCAGCTGAAGAACGGGGACCGTCACGAGGATGGTCCTCGTTGCCATTTCCAAAGGCCTTAATCCAGCTATAATTCGAGGAGTCGAAACAAGGATCGCGGCCGAAGTGGTTCCGCTCTCCGGTTTCTTATTCTCCTACATCGCTGGTTGTAATGGATTTGGAATTGCTGTCTGACCAATCGCTTATTGAACGTATTCGCAACAGCGATGACGACGCAGCAACGACACTTTATGAACGATACGCAGATCGGGTTAAGTGGTTCGTTCATACTCGTGTTTCGAATCAGTTGAAGCAACAAGTTGAGTCCGAAGACATTGTCCAAAGCATTTTCAAGAGTGTCTTCCGAGGCATGTCAAGCCGAGGCTATAACGCGCCGGAAGGTGGCACGCTTTGGCATCTGATCGCTGTAGTAGCGATACACAAAGTTCGAAAGAACGCGTCTCGACGCAACGCCGCGATGAGAGACGCCCGTCGCACCCAACCACTTGATTCGCTCGACGCTGGTCATGACACCGAAGTGAGTGCCACTCAGGAAATGGAGGCTGCAGTGCGCGAAGCGATCGAGTGCTTGTCGCAACAGGAGCAAACCGTTGTGGTTCTCCGTTTGCAAAATTTCTCGGTTGAAGAAATTGCTGCACAGATGGGTTGCTCACCCCGCACCGTCGAACGTCGTCTGCAACAAGTTCGAGTGGCGTTGTCCGAACTCCTTGAACTCGAATAGTGATCGCGGAACTCTACGGTTGCCAAACCACCACAAGCAGGAAGTTCAACGGAGAAACGCTCGCAGTTTCTGCCAAGCGTGTTCAAGGCTGCGATTACCGTACTGAGCCACCAGACCAGGATAGCGTGCTGCTGCGGCTCGGGTCGAATCGTGGGTGGACTCGATCGCTTTTGGCACGAACAGATCGGGTCGTTGCGGATCCGCGGAAACTCCCCAGCCCTCGCGTTGCAGTCGAGCCGCGGTGACTCGTTGTTCTAAAAACAGCGGGATCGCAAACACCGGAATCCCCTGGCTCAATGCTTTCGCACTCGTACCATGATTGCCGTTGCAAATAACGAGATCGCATGCTGGGGATATTCCCGAGAGACGCAGCGGCGAGTCGCTCACTCTCAACAATGGGTTTCGAATCGGCCTGATCACCTCCTCGGGGATTCCATCTCCGTAGAGCACTGTTTCGATGGACATTGAGTGAAGAGAGACAAGAAGTTGACGCAGTTGTGGGAATGGCTTGAGGTACGCGACCGCACGGTACTTTCCTTGACTGTGCCATTCCGGTTGAACATGCCCGTCATGATCCCACGTCCCAGAGTATTCGATGTCTGTGCGGAATTGTGAGAAGGGATCAAGTGTTGGAACGGAAGCTAGAAGGGTTTGACTTGGCGGAAGGAAGACGTCGTTCCAAGAAGACGTCGAGCCAAGACCCAGCTTCTTAATCGAAGCGGACACACGCCCAAGAATCGAGTCAGCCATAAGAGATGGGCCGCTTACACCTTGGATAAATGACGTCGATTCCGCGCCCTGTGGCGGGCAAGTGTATCCCGTTCCAATTCGAACCGTAGGAAGCCCCATTGCCGAGGCAACCCAGAGACAAGCGACGCCAAAATCGGAAATCACGAGGTCAGGCCGATGCTGCTTAATGATGTCCGACCAAGCGGCACAGACAGCCAGTACTCGGTCATCGTTGTCAAGACCGAGATTGTAGACCACGTCAACAAACGAAACTGGATTTGCAATGAAATCACTCGCACTAGCAAACACAGGCGCCTGGACCCAGCAGTAGTTCTCTAGTGGAAAAAGCCGCGGGAGCTGGTGAAGCTCCTTCGCGACAATCGTTACTTGGTGCCCGGCGTCCCTGAGAAATGTAGCGAGAGGTACGAAGCGGCGCAAGTGGCCTGAGCCTGTGCCCCATTCCCACGCGAAAAGAATCTTCAAGCGTCACTCCCGCCTTTCCGTTCCACGCCCAGTGCTACCTCAACCATAAGGCCAGAAATCATAGTAGAAGTCGTAGTAAGGATTGAAGTACCACGGATCGTATGGTTCCGGAGGCTCATAAGTGGGCGGATCGGGAAGGCCGGGTGTTGGCTCGGGAAACGGGAACGGCGAAGCTCCGCCATACGGATCAGGAATGGGTGAGATGAATGGGTCCGGCCCACCGTAAGGATCCGTCGGGGCAGGATTCGAACCGCCATAAGGGTCGGTCGGGTCGATCGGCAATGGTCCTTGATCATCCGAGATGCCTGTCGCCGATAGCGCATAACGCACTGGCGACGTGACAACACCATTGCGTCCCAATGACTCGATCAACACGGCGTAGACACCGCGTTGCATCCAGGCGAACGCGACTTCTGGCGACCCGGCCGATGTGGCCAATGAGAACACAACGTTCGCTCGTTCTGCGTCGTAGACAGTGATGCGAACACCCAAATTGCTTGATGACGCTTGGGCGGTCAGGTCGAATCGAAACAATTGAGTCTTATAGACTTCGATTCTAGACCAAGTGGGCTGATTCCGCGGTGCAACACCTCCCGCGATTCTCTCCCGAGTCGCTGCACCATTTGTCGCGTCGGTTGCAAAGTCGATCGTGACCACATAGTTACCTGTACGCACAGGTTGGCTCCTCGCGCGAACGCGAAGATAGTAGTCCGTGTTCGGTGTTGGCGCGTGCACGAGGAACGTCACGGACCCATCAGCGGTCGGCGTCGCCGTGGCACGCACACGCCTTCCCAATCGATCATAAACGTCTGCGTGCAAGGTGGCTTTTGAAGTGCCAAGTGACTCGACACGTATCGACATCGTTGATGCCGCTTTCGCAGGACTTCGGAACACCAAGAAATCGACGTCTGCATTCGTTAGCGATCCGATCGTTTCGTAGCGAGTATTTGCATTGAAACCTAGCGCAGTTGAAAGCCGGGTTGCTGTGCTACGTGTGTCATTCGCACCTCGCTCTCTATCAATCAATCCCGCCGATGCGAAAATTTGATCAACTGATTGCGCGGGAAGATACGGCGTTTGCGAATCATCGTCGTCCACGGCGTCTGCGTCGTAAATCAACGGATCGCTGCTGGGCTGGAGATCTTTCGCGCGGTAGTCAATCTCCAATTCGTAATCGCCTACCGTGAAAACGTCCGTGCCGTTCCCAGCCACGCGAACGAAAAGCGAGCGATGATCTCCGTGTGAACCGATCTCGAGCTCAAGGTTGTTATCGAAAATAGAGTCCGCTCTCGCATCCGCAATCACAGCGCCTCTCGCATCGGTCACAACCAAACTTGATTTGAGCAAGCTAATGCCGTTGGCACGCAGCCGAATCGTCACCTTCTCTTGGTTGGCGATGGGCGTAAATCGATAAAAGTCGACATCTCTTGTCGTATTGAGACTGCCCCGACGAACAACCGGAAGTTGACCGCCCTCGGATGGACGCTGGTCAATTACGGTTGCACTTGACCGTGAATTGTTTGCGACGGTTTCGAAAATATCTCGACGCGGGCCTCCGTAAAGTGAACGAAGGGCGGTTTTATCGGCGGAGGAAAGAGCCCCGATGGGACGCAAGTAAGTTTGGTGCATCACCGTACCAGGACGATTCACGTCGGCAAGTCCGAGCGAGTTACCCGCCTCGTGCAAGAGCACCGAGAACAATTCAATCGATGGTCCCTTCTCATTGGGTGGCGGTACCTGAACCGGAACACCAGGCGTCCACTTGTCCAGAAAGAAGTTCACTTGGGTATTGATCAGCACGTCGCCGGCCCAAGTTCCCGCATTCGTTTGAAACGGCGTGGCGTTGGCAAGCACGCCCTCCTGTGGAAGTGCGCCAATCCGGAAATCCCCAAAACGAGGGTCGTTTTGAGTTAATCCAACGGCTCCAAAGTGGTCGCCTCGGTCAGTTGCTAATCCAATATTGATGTTCGACTCGACTGCCCAAGTTTGAAACGCACGAAGGACAGCCTCTTGCCACTCCTTGCGATCAGCCACTTGATCGAGCACCGAACGCAGGGAGTTTTGGTACGCGCCAACTTGAGTATTGTCGGTAGGAAAACTCACTGTCAGCGAACGAGCATCAGGCCACGGAGTACCAAACGTCGTCAATACTTCACGACGCTCAAGTGACTCCAAACGCATGTTTCGGGTTCGACGTCGCTTCTTCAATTTTTTATTCATGGGGAAAAACCCAAACCTGTTGACATTATCAGAGACCGCGGCCCGCACGGATGATTGAAAGGGCACTTTGAAATCGAACATCGTCTCTCAATGCCGCTAAGTCCGGATCCGATTCGAAGACATCGGCTCCGTAACCTTGTTGCAACGCGGTCGAGAGATAACGAAAAGCATTGTTTCTATAACGAGCAATTTCTTGCTCAGTATTCGAATGAGTCAACAGTAGCGCAAAAACGCAAGCAGCTTGGTAGTGCGACGACGGTGAAAGTTTTCCCTTCGCCTTGACCGCGTGATCCAGGTCCTTAATCGCTGCAACACCATTGCCCCCGCGAGCATGTAAGACAGCCCGACCAAGCATCGCCGGTTCAAACTCAGGGTTGATCTCCAGCAACCGATTCAACGATGCGTTCGCCTTTTCGGGATCATCGAGGTGCTCTGAGTAAACATGCGCTAGGTTCTGAAGAACTTCGACGGAATTGGGCGAGAGTTGCTGGGCATGAAGCAGATCACCCAGCGCCCCGTGCTTGTCGGACGGAAGTCTCGCTAACGCTAGACTCACCCAGCCCGAAACGGTGCTGGGTCGGCTTCGCAATGCCGCCTCCAACGCTTGATCGGCACGTGGCATGTCACCTTGCTTGCGATAAACGCGAGACTGGATAATCAAGGCTTGCGCATCGTTTGGATTTCGATCGATCAACGTTTTGAGATCAGTCGCCGCACCCTTGAGGTCACCCAAAACCTCTCGGGCCATGACTCGATTCGTTAATGACTCAAAGGCATCCGGTTGGCGTTCCAAAGCCGACGAAAAATCGGCCAACGCCTTTCGTGTGTCACTCTCATTGCGCATCTTCATTCGGCAAACACCCCGATAATGAAACGCTGCCGCTGATGCCGAATGACTCTCTAACGCCAAGGAGAAGCTCAACTCAGCTCCTCGGAGGTCCGACAGCAGTAATTGTGTACGGCCCAGAGTAATCCAGTAAGTGTACTCGTCAATCTCGCGAATCAGGCTGGCTGGAAGAAGCCGATATGCGGCCTCTCCATTGCCCTGTTCGACATACCTCGCCGCTAGCCCAACACGATCCAAAGGCGTTAATGAGACTCCTCGAATCGACTCAGCAATGAGCCTCGGTGGTAGGAATTGCAAGTCCGTCGGCTTGTTCGCCGAATGACGCAAAAGGCCAATCGCCAAAGGTGCGTGCGAAACAAAGGGCTCTTGAGTCAGCAAGCTTATTGACTTCAGTGCCGTTGACTTTTCCAACTCGCTCGTGTCGATCGTTTCGGTAGCCGAGACGGCGTCGCTATCGATGTGACTCCACGAAATCTTCAACATGAGATTCGTCATCAACGAAAGCGACGTCGCTTTGTCTGCATCAGCAAGATACCTCCAAGCGTTGGCTTCCTGCCACTTTTCGTCATCGAGTACTCCGTACGTGGCAAGACAAAGCCTCGCCTTCTCGACGGCGTTGGCTTTACCCGTGCGTCCGATGGACAACAACTGAGCCGATGAGTTTCGCGCATCTGCCTCAAACCGGTGAAACGTTCTTGCAGCTACCAATCGCTCGTTGCTCGCGGCGACTTTCCACACAACCAAAGTCATCGTCATAATTATTGCCGCGGCAACCGCCATGACTGATGCCGCCGAAGTGGCTCGGGGATGACGCGCGATCCACTTGCGAATGCGATGGCGATGTGAACGCTCTCGCGCGTGCTTAAGAGGCAAGTTCCAACGCTCTCGTTCCAAATCATCATGCAGTTGCTCGGCCGACAGGTACCGCTGCGTGACCGAGCGCGCAAGACATTTCTCGACGATCGCCTGAATCGCAGGCGAGACTTTGTCACTTTCTGCCCAAACGATATGCGACTCACGCTGGGCAATGGCGACTTCAAGATCAATCGATGCCGCCGAGCGTGGCGGTGGATAAGCGAGACGACCCGTTAGGAACTGGTAAAGGACAACTCCCAAGCTGTATATGTCCGACGCAACCGTGATATGGGAATCGAATCCCATCAATGATCGCATGGTTTCCGGAGACATGTACGGCAACGTGCCGCCGACTACCTCTGGCTCCACATCATCAAACTTTTGTGACAGGTTAAAATCAAGCAGTGCGGGCTCACCATCATTGCGAATCAACAAGTTGGCCGGTTTGATGTCACCGTGAAGGATGCCTCGAACGTGAGCATGATGAAGGGCGTCGGCAATTCGTGAGAAGAACCACAGTGCTAATGCATCACGATGCAAAGGCGTTAAAGTTTCCGAAACGGACTCGAAACGCTGCCTTTTGTTTTCATCAGTAACGGTTTGCTGAGCAGACCACCCGCCCGCTGTGTCCGTGGCCTGGTTGTCCGTGGCCTGGTTGTTTGTGGCCTGGTTGTTTGTGGCCTGGTTGTGTGTGGCCTGTACTGTGATGTCTCGAGCACATTGGATCGTGGAAACGAAAGATTGGCCGCTTCGAAGATTCGAGTCCGGGATCGCATCGAAATAGTCAGCCAGCGTCACCAAGCCCGCATAAGGCATGCACAACAAGGACCATGAACCGGATCGGTGGAACGAATAGATGGGGACAATGTTGGTGTGCTGTAGCTCCGCCAACCGATCTGCTTCTTCAAACGATCGCTGGACCGCCTTGACGACGACGTATCGGTTAGCAAGCGATTGCTGCCGGGCAAGGAACACACGACTGAATGCCCCCTGACCGATTTGCCTGACCGGCGTGAACCCGATGCCGCGAATCACTGATTCAACCAGCAATTGCGGTGACTGACCATCGTCTAGCTCAGTCGATTCCGATCCCTCTTCCATAAAATGCGTTGAGCCATTGAACTCCGGGCTCCCGACCAGCTCCCGATACCAAGACTCCGACTCAACACCTAGGATTTCCTTCCAACGCTCCGGCAGACAAGGCTGACCAAATGCTCGCCGGGTGCGAAAATCCTCGTACGCAATATCTCGGACAGCCTCGGCTCGATCTCGGACAGCCTCGGCTCGCACTTCCTGCGACGGTACAAGCGATAAGTAAGCCGAGAGGTCGACTGGAAGGCTTGCCGCATATCGACGCTGTATGTCAATCCTTATGAGTTCCACCGCAACGCTTGCGTCGCCACTCAAACCGACCTCGGCAAGCAATAGAGAAATCTGCTGGCGAGACGAATCGCTCCAATTCAGCTCAAACTGATCGACGACTTCTTCGAAGCGAGGATGTGAAACGCTAGCCACAACGACAACTCGATCTGCCTAAAGTAAAAAAGCTCGAATCACAATAAATCTAAACCTTAATCCGCCAAGTTAACTGCCTGAACTGCCAAGGACAAAAAAGAACGCACAGTTTTCCTCATGCGACTGATCGACGTCCCTGCCACCGAAACCACTCCGTCGCTGAGTCCTCGCCGATCCGCATCACCGCATCTTGCAGGATCATGCGAGCGAATCGGCGAGAAGATGCTGCGATTGAGCCAATCACTGAGAACTATCGATCACTCTACTTGTTCGATCAGTCGCACTCGACGCTGCCTTCCACCTCGCTGCTTGAATCGATGATGCAGGTTCCAGCTTGACTTTCGAAGACATTGCCCTTGATCAAGCTAACATTACGAACTCGAACGCTCCCCGCGCCCGCTTCATCCAAGTTCCCTTCAACCAAACTTGCGTCGATAATGATGTCGCCAGCTCCGGACTCGAAGACGTTTCCCTTGACGATTGAGAAACCCGAAACGACCGCCGCGCCGTTGCCTTGCTCGTCCAAATTACCCTCCACTTCGCCTCCATTCGTTACGCGGATTGCGCCGCCGGACGACTCCTCAATGTTCCCCTTGACCAATCCGCCATTCACGATGACGCTTCCAGCACCGAATTCATAGATGTTGCCTTCAACGGTTCCACGCACCGTCAACGTTCCATTGGTGATGAAAATGTTGGCCTCAATGGTTTGATTGGGGCCAATAACCGTATTTTTGGTGTAGTAGACATCGTCGGCTTTGGCCGAAGCCGAGAACGCAGTCGTCATAGCGACAAAAGCGAGAGTTCTAAGCGTGTTCTTCATGACATAGTCCTGATACGAGGGGCTGTAAATCGAATCACACTCGACTGATGAAAGGCAGTGCACCAGTGTGATCGCGAAGAGTTAAGGTCAACCAACCGCTACACCCCGCCACCCTTTTTGAAAAAACTCATCCGTTTCTCATCGACCTACAACCCGACCACCCGTGCGAGCACCAAGCCGAAGAACGCGGGCTCGAAAGTTAGCTTTCTGGGATAATGACGCCTATACCGCGTGCCGTTTGCAGCACTGCCAATCTTGCATGGTGAGTTGGGCCGGCGATGCTACGGCGCGCCGTAAATGCATGCGAACAAAGACTTTGCGACTATTCCTTGTCGCATGGCACGCGGATTGCTTTCAAGGGTATTTGGATAACCCAATGCTGCCATCTGTGCATCGTGACTGTTTCGTAATTGAAACTGACGCCCAAGATGCTCGGCCGGCTAGCGACCCCACAAAAGCAACCTGCTGAACCAATTTTAACCCTCATTTTGAGAAGGTGTCACGGAGATGGCGACTGCCACCAAGAAACAGACCGGCGTGCGTTTGCAGCCGATCGGCGACCGAATCGTGATCAAGCGAGCTGAAGGCTCCCAGAAGACCGAAGGCGGTATTTACCTACCCGACGCAGCCAAGGAAAAGCCGACCAAGGGCGAAGTCATGGCAATCGGCACCGGCAAGTTGCTCGACGATGGCACTCGCTCGACGAGCCAGCTGACTGTCGGTGACCTCGTGCTGTTCACTTCGTGGGCTGGCGAAACGGTCGAAATCGACGACGTCGAGTATCTGCTCATGCGCGAAGACGACGTGACTGCCATCATCGGCTAGTCCCTCGTTTTTATTGCCCACACTTAACTGACTACTGTCCACTGATTACTGGAAACTAACTTATGGCCAAGATGATTGCGTTTGACCAGGAAGCCCGCGAAGCGATTCGCCGCGGTGTTTCGAAACTGGCACGTTGCGTCAAAGTCACCCTCGGTCCTAAGGGCCGCAACGTGATTTTGCAAAAGTCCTTCGGTAGCCCCACCGTCACCAAAGACGGCGTTACCGTTGCTAAGGAAATTGATCTCGAAGACGTCTATGAAAACATGGGCGCCCGTATGGTTCGCGAAGTTGCGAGCAAGACCAGCGACGTTGCTGGTGACGGAACCACGACCGCGACCGTTCTCGCTGAAGCGATTTTCAACGAAGGCATCAAAGCCGTCGTCGCTGGCGTGAACCCGATCCAATTGAAGACCGGTATCGAAGCTGCTGTTACCGATATTACTGAGAAACTTAAGTCGATGGCTGTGAAGGTCAAAGACAAGACTGCGATGGCCAACGTCGCTTCGATCGCTGCCAATAACGATCGCGAAATCGGCGAGCTGCTCGCTGACGCGATGGAAAAGGTCGGCAAAGACGGCGTCATCACTGTCGACGAAGGCAAGAGCCTCCACACTGAACAAGAGTGGGTCGAAGGCATGCAGTTCGATCGTGGCTACTTGTCGCCTTACTTCGTCTCCGACGCTGGAAGCATGGAAGCCGTCCTCGAAGACTGCTACGTGCTCGTGTTCGAGAAGAAGATCAGCAACATCAAAGACATGGTGCCGATCCTCGAGAAGGTCGTTCAACAAGGCAAGCCATTGTTGATCATCGCCGAAGACGTCGACGGCGAAGCCCTCGCGACTCTCGTGATCAACCGTCTTCGTGGCACCTTCACTTGCTGTGCTGTGAAGGCTCCTGGCTACGGCGATCGTCGCAAGGCCATGATGGAAGACATCGCGATCCTCACCGGAGGCACCGCAGTCTTCGAAGCTCTCGGCATGAAACTCGACAGCCTCGAGTTGTCGGCTTTGGGTCGTGCGAAGAAGGTCATTGTCGACAAAGACAACACGACCATCATCGAAGGTGCTGGCAAGAGCGCAGACATCAAGGGCCGCATCGACCAAATCCGTCGTGAAATCGAGAACTGCAGCAGCGACTACGATCGTGAGAAGCTCGAAGAGCGTCTTGCGAAGTTGGCTGGCGGCGTGGCCAAGGTCAACGTCGGTGCTGCGACCGAGAGCGAAATGAAGGAAAAGAAGGCACGCGTCGAAGATGCATTGCACGCCACGCGTGCTGCAGTCGAAGAAGGCATCCTTCCTGGCGGCGGCGTCGCACTTCTTCGTGCAAGCGGCAGCGTCAAGCCATCTGACTCGCTCACCGAAGACCAACTGATCGGTTACAAGATCGTCCTTCGTGCTTGCCGCGCTCCGCTGACCATGATCAGCGAAAACGCGGGCCAAGACGGCGGCATTGTTTGCGAGAAAGTCTTGGGCATGAAGGGCAACGAAGGCTACAACGCGTTGACCGACACGTACGAAGACTTGGTCAAGTCTGGCGTCATCGACCCAACCAAGGTCACACGTACCGCACTTGCCAACGCAGCCAGCGTTTCGACGTTGCTTCTCACCAGCGATGCACTGATCGCTGAGAAGCCCAAGAAGGGCAAGGCAGCTGCCGGCACCGGCGGCGACCACGACATGTATTAATCAGGTACCAGGAGCAAGGCCCCAGGCGTCAGGTAACTTCTAACCGTCTGAGTCTCTCCGGAATTTCTGAAACATCAACGGCTAGCGAGAGCAATCTCACTAGCCGTTTTTTATTGCGCATCTCCCTGATTTGCGGGCAACGGCGTCGATCACATTCTCAACGCAGAGAACGCAACTATTCGTTCTTCGAAACGACCAAATCTCTCAAGAAGGATCTTGCTTGATTCGGTGTCAGAAATCGCCGTTAGTGTCATGTGACCGCCCAATCGCGATCACGGTGAGATCATTCGAATACGAATGGATCTAAACTGGCACTCGCCAGAGATGGATTGCAGCAATATGTGCCCCGAGGGTTGATATTCAATTTGCCCTTTAAGTCTAGAGACGTCCTCCAATCGGCTGAAGTCCCCGCTCGCTGTGTCATACGTGAGCAACAATTGACCGTTCAACCAATGCTCATTTGTCGATCCTTTGCAAACAATCCGGGTCGTATTCCATTGTCCGATTCTGTTCATAACGCCTTTAGGCGGTGCGATTACTCCATACAGGCCGCCAGTTTGGTTGACCGGCGGATATGCTTGCGGATCCGATTCGTGATCGGCGATTTGGTATTCGATCCCGGCTTTCACGTCGGTTGAAGGTGTCGAGCGGTAATAGATTCCGCTGTTCGCTCCAGGCCCGATTTTCCAAATCGCCTCTAACTCGAAATTAGCAAACGATTCCTTGGAGACTGCATTTGAACGACCACCTCTGGCGACAAGCAAACCGCTTTCAACTCGAAACGGTCCCAACGTCGACCAATGACTCACCTCGCGGCCGTCGAACAACACTGTCCACGACGAGTTGTTCGCTGGTGAAGCCTCTAAGTCCGACGTGGAGGTTGCTGGTGCCATGATCGGAGTTGGGACTGGCATCGATTGAGTGCTGGGTGTCGCAGCCACCGTAGTCGTTGTCGCCGGCGCTAGGTTAGTAGCAACGGAAACAGTTTGGTTCGTAGCGGGACTTGATGCCGATGACGGTTCGGTTAGGGATCGCCCGACGGAGGTTGTGGTCGTTGGCCCGAGACTAGTCGTTACGTCGTCAAGGATACTTGTCACAGTGGTCGCTTCCGCCGACTGATTGGGTACTGGTTGCTTAGGTACTGGTTGGCGAGTTGGCGGGGACGCCGCGGATATCGGATCAGGCAGCTGAGTCGAGTGATCTCTTGTCAGAAAAGCATACGATCCCGCGAACAGTCCCAAAGAAATCAGGCTAGCACAGATGGCGAAGTAAGTCGGAGTGCGTTTCGTCGTCGAGGCCGCTCGCCTTTTTTTCGATACATTCTTCGGGGGCGTTTGAACTTGAAAAAGTGGTATCGAGGAAACGGATGTGTCGATCAGTGACTGATCAACTTTCATCGTTGCGGCCTGCGGATCCAAATTCCCCGAAGACGCAGTCGCGAGCGAAAGCGACTGCGATAGCGATTTATCGCTTGAAAATTCTTCACATTGCGATAGTAAGCCAATCACTTCTGCCATGGTTTGCGGTCTGTCCTCGGGTCGCTTCGCAACCAATCGCTGCCACAACTGTGCTAACGCCCGACTCGCCTCAGGCCGCACGTCCTGAAGGTTCCTCAATGAAGCGTTTTGGTGCGCGATCAATTTTTGCACCATGGTCTCGCCCGTATACATCGGCTGGGCTGTAACCAAATACCAAAACGTTGCTCCAAGTGAATAAATATCCGCTCGTGTATCCGCATCACGCGTATTCATTGCCTGCTCTGGCGCCATGTAGTCGACGGTGCCCATCACGTGACCGCTTTGCGTGAGTTGAACATCGTCGACCACGGACGCATTCTGAATTCTCGCCAATCCTAAATCCAAGATTTGGACAACACGATGACGATTGATGAGCAAATTTGCTGGTTTAATATCACGGTGCACAACGCCTTGCTGGTGCGCATACGAAAGACCTTGCGCTACTTGTGTAATGATCTGAACCGTTTGCGGGAGACTAAGCGGACCTTTCGTCTTCACAAGCGAAGCCAGGTCTTGTCCGTCGACATATTGCATGACCAAGAAGTGAATTTCATTCGCTTCGTCCGCATCGTAGGCGGTTACAATATTGGGGTGCTCAAGTTTCGCTACCGCCTTAATTTCACGGTGAAAGCGCGCGAGCGATTGTGACGACTGGACTAACGACGGTGCCAGCACCTTCACGGCGACGACGCGATCCATTCGGCGGTGCAAAGCCTTGAAGACGACGCCCATTCCACCTTGGCCGAGCTTGTCGAGTATCAAGTAGTTGCCAAGCACTAAGCCAGTACTTTTACCATTGTAAATTTGCTGGGCTTGAAAAACCGTAAGCCCTTTCCGCCGTACGAGGGACTTTGCCAACTCTTTCGCCGAATCAGAAGTTCCGGCCGCCGACGACTCTTCTCGACAATTCGTCAATTCTTGCTCAGAAATCACTCCAAGCTGAGAAACCTGTTTGCAAAATTCATCTAAAGAAACAGGCACGCGATGTCACTGAACAGATAAATGAATGGGGCAGGCCAACGAATTCTTGACGATGGCGGGGAAGCTCTTCATACTTTAGCCATATTAGGGGGAAGGCGTCAAATCTTTCGGCCCCCAAATTCTTTGCCTCCGAACGAATCGATTCTGCCAATACTTGTTGCAAAATGGGATCCGATTTGCCAAGCCAATTGCTGGCGAAGAATTTGTCTACAATCAACTTTTTCCGCAATTCCTTGATTTTATGATTCGGCTCGATGTCTCGCCGGACCAAAAATGGATCGAAAGTGCGATCACAAATTTGGACTTGGCCGGAGCAGTCCGGGATTAGCCGTGAAAGCCGATGAGTGACGAAACGATCCAGATTGAACCCGCAACTCCCGCTTCGGGCGCCCAGGTTCGGTTGCGCGTCGTCAGTGGCCCGCATACTGGCATGTCATGGACGTTCGTGGGGGAATCGGCACTCACGATTGGCCGCCAAGCACCGTCTCAATTGCGATTGCCGGATGAGAAGGCGTTCTCACGAGAACATTTACGCCTTGTGATTCGCCCACCTTACGCGGAACTGGTCGACAACTCGTCGAGTAATGGAACGCGAGTTAACGGAGTTCGAGTGATCCATGCGACGCTTAGCAGCGGTGATCAATTCGGCGCTGGCGATACCGAGATCGTCTTTGAACTCGTCAGCGATTTGTCCTCTACCGCCAGCGTCACTCCCAGCTTGAAACCGACCGCAACAGAACCGTCCAAGCACAATGTCAATCGCACGCGCTTGGTCGAACCGAATCTTGTCGCTCCCGTCGCCACGTATTTGCCATCGGCAAAGTCCAAGCCAGCCACCGTCGACATGACTGAGTCGATCGCACCAGCGGCCGCCAGACCTCAAACGAATTGCGGGTCGTTTCCGAAATCAGTAGGATCGTACGAGTTGCTAGAGGAACTCGGCGAGGGTGGCATGGCGACCGTCTATCACGCAAAACACCGTGCATCAGGCCAAGACGTGGCGCTGAAGCTGATTCGTTCATCGATGGTCATATCGGACAAGCTTGTGCAGTTTTTCGCACGCGAAGCCTCGATCCTGTCACAGTTGAATCATCCGCGAATTGTTCGCTGTCTGGAGTTCGGTTTTCACGACCAACAGCCCTTTATGGTCATGGAGCTCATTAAGACAATCGATTTGGTGAAGCTCATTGATGCTCAGCCCATTAGTGCGAGAGTAAAAACCTCCTGTTGGGTTGCGTCCCGAGTTTTACAAGCACTTGCTTACGCGCACGAGAAAAAATTTGTGCACCGTGACATCAAGCCCGGCAATATTCTTGCCTATCGCGAGGCCCATCGATTACAGGTCAAGCTCGCTGATTTCGGTCTTGCAAAGTGCTACGAACACGCCGGTTTTAGCGCCATGACCGACGACGTGTCGCTTCGCGGTACGATCGCATACATGGCACCCGAGCAAATCAAGAGTTCTAAGACGGTTGGGCCACCTGCGGACCTATTCGCAACCGGAGCTTGTCTATATAGGCTACTCGCTGGTAAACATCCGCCCATGGCAGCAATGGGCGTCGTTTTTTCGGCAAGCGAACTTGCTGCGAAAGAGATTCCGCAATCGCTGATTGACGTCATCCAGAAAGCGATGCACCCTGACGCGTCTCAGCGATATGTTTCAGCAAAATCGATGGACAGCGCGTTGCTTCCGTTCCATGGCAAGCCATAGCGGACGGTAGAGAAATGTGGAGCTCAACCTGACGCAACTTGATCAAATAGGTTTCAAACTTCGAGTATTTTAAGAGAATCAAGCTGATGCCCGTCTCACTCAAAGATTTTTGCCGGCAGATTTCGGAGCTTAGTTTACTCTCCGAATCGGAGTTGACTGACGCTCGGTCGACCATCAATTCGACTCCTTCAAATGAGGCAACAAAGGAGTTCGCAAAAAATTTGGTTCGACAGAAGAAAATGACTGTGTACCAGGCACATCAGCTCTATAACGGAAACGGATCAACGTTGACGTTGGGAAACTATCTGGTCTTGGATAAGATCGGCCAGGGCGGCATGGGGATGGTGTTCAAAGCGCTGCATCGGCGCATGGATCGACTCGTTGCTGTAAAAGTCTTGCCGCCCGCGATGGTAAAGACCGCCTCCTCGATCCAGCGGTTTCAGCGTGAAGTTCGTGCGGTAGCAAAACTGGACCATCCCAACATCGTTGCCGCTTATGACGCCGATGAATCCGATGGAACGCATTTTTTGGTGATGCAGTATGTCGATGGCAAAGACTTGTCGGCGAAAGTCCGCGACGAAGGTCGGCTGCCCATTGCAACGGCATTGAATTACATCCACCAAGCCGCCAAGGGTTTAACGTACGCTCATGGACAAAACATTATCCATCGCGACATTAAGCCAGCGAACCTACTACTTGGCGGTGACGGCGTTATTCGGATCTTGGACCTCGGATTGGCACGCATTCAGAGTGACGCGCCGAATTTAGACGACCAGTTAACCCAAAGCGGCCACATCATGGGGACGGTCGACTACATGGCCCCAGAGCAAGCACTCGATACGCGTAACGCCGACGAGCGGGCCGACATCTACTCGCTCGGTGCCACTTTTTGGTACTTGGTTACGGCGGAATCACTCTATCCCGGCGATTCCATTGTCCAGAAACTTGTCGCCCACCAAAACGCTCCACTACGACTGCTAAGTGACGTGAGACCAGACGCGACCAGCGAGATTGAGGCTTGGTTGCGACGGATGATCGCGAAATCGCCTGAAGATCGCTTCCAATCGATGGACGAGGTGATTCTCTCGCTAGATGAATTGGCCAAGCATGCAAACATTCATCGCGACGTCGCTGGGCAATCCGCATTGTCCGCACCGAAACGAGACGGACAAACAAGCAGTTCCGGTACAGCAATGACAGAGCAATCGCTCGTCGACACCGCTGTCGAATCGATAGGGTTGTTCCAAATCAAGACTTCGAACGATATCCGTAGAGGTCCGATATCCGGAAAGTCGGTGACTCAAGCTAAACCATTCAGTAGCTTTCCCCTGCAACGTTATTGGTGGCTCGCTGCAGCAGTGATTCCGGTCTTGGTCGGGGCTGCAATTGTCGTGATCATTCGAAACAATAATGGCACCGAAACTCGAATCAATGTTCCTGAGGGAGCTAAAGTTGAGATTGTTGAAACGCCGCGTTCGGTTCCAACGAAATCTCCCGCTCCAACGCTCGCGAATTCCGTTCCCGCATCGATTGAGCCGGTGCCTCAGCCCGCATTGGCATCGCTACCGTTAACTTCCCAACCTAGTCAACCAAAGACTTCCGATGCTCCTTGGGAAGACCTCTTCAACGGCACCGACACCTCTGGTTGGTCAACTCTCGGTTCTTTTCGAATTCAAGACAATTTGCTCGTTGCCGGTGGAGGTCGCGAGAATGCGATTTCTAGGCAGGAGTATTCGGACTTCGAGCTTGAAGCAGTTTGGAAAATCGGACCTGGTGCCAACGGTGGCATCTATTATCGCAATGATCCCGACCCTGCCGTTGCTGCGGGCAACGAGTATCAAATTGCTGATCACAAATCGAATCCGGCGATTTACCCGCCTGAAAGGCAAAGTGGTTCGTTGTACGGCTTGATCGCGCCCACCGAAGATGTGATGTACCCGCCCGGGCAATGGAATAAGACGCGTATTGTTTGCCGGGGGACGAAGATTGAACATTGGCTAAACCAACGCAAAGTACTGGAGTATGACACGTCGAGCGATGCCTTTCGTGCCTTGAAGAAAGCGTCAACCTTCTTCTTGGGCAAAGATGCAATTGGAAACCATCTCAAGAACTTCGTGTTGCTTCAGTCTGTTAGCGGGACGATCGAGTTTCAATCCATTCGAGTTCGTCAACTCTCGACGCAGTAGATCGATTTAATCGCATGGCTTAAACGCTTCGGTCTCAGCATGCTCAAGCAGCAAAACGATAAATACAGCATCGCGATGCGGCGAAGAGTTGCTGGATGGAACCTCGACTACCTTGCCAAAGTACTGGGAATTCTCGTGCAATAGTGTGCGTTGGCCGTGCAAAAACGGACGGGAGCGAACTTACGGCTTTCGATGAGGATCCAGCGGAAAATTGGAATTGCCTTTCGTAGCGACTCATCACGACTTCGTCGTGACGTTTCGCAGCGAACCGGCACAGCTATTCCCCGTCAGATCCGAAGCTAACACGAGAACTTGTTTTCCGCATGGTGCTTATAAAACTGTCATAGATGATATAGTTGAAATCCTGATGATCATCCCATTTCACACTGAGCTTTTTGCCCGGTCCACAATGAATCTGAATTCAATTTTGCCTCGCGTCGCCTTCATCGCTATTTTCGTCGTAAACTTTACCCTGCCCGTTATGTCAATCGCTCAAGAACCATTGCACTCGTTTGCTCGGCCCGATGAAGTCGCTGTAAAGCACCTGCACTTGGATCTGCTGGTCGATTTCGACAAGCAATCAATCGCTGGCTCCGCGAAGCTGACGCTCGATCGCAAAGCCGACGCGAAACCGCTAATCCTCGACGCTCATGGACTCGATATCTCCGTGGTGACTGACGCCGATGGCAACGCGATCCCGTGGAAACTTGGCGACATCAATCCCCAGCTCGGCCAGCCACTCATCATTGAGTTGTCGCCTGGCACCACCAACGTCGTTGTCAACTACGCCACGCGCCCAACCGCCGAAGCGGTCCAGTGGCTTTCGCCAGAACAAACCACCGACAAGCAGCAACCGTTTCTGTTCACGCAATCGCAAGCCATCCTCGCGAGAACGTGGGTGCCATGCCAAGACACGCCCGCCGTTCGCATGACGTACTCGGCACGCGTCCAGGTTCCGCCACAGTTGCTCGCCGTGATGAGTGCTTCGAATCCGCAAACCAAGAACGCGACTGGCGTTTATGAATTCGAGATGCGACAACCGATCCCGTCGTACTTGCTCGCTCTGGCTGTGGGCGACCTAGAATTCCAAGAACTCGGAGCTCGAAGCGGCGTCTATGCCGAGCCGTCCCTTCTTGAGAAAGCAGCTTGGGAGTTGAGCGACACCGAACGCATGATCTCGGCCGCCGAAGACCTTTACGGCCCATATCGCTGGGATCGCTACGACGTCATCTTCTTGCCCTCGAGCTTCCCGTTCGGTGGCATGGAAAACCCGCGACTGACGTTCGCAACACCGACAATTCTCGCCGGCGACCGATCGCTCGTCGCGCTCATCGCCCACGAACTCGCACACTCGTGGTCCGGTAACCTCGTCACCAACGCAAGCTGGAACGACTTTTGGCTCAACGAAGGCTTCACGGTCTATTTCGAGCAACGCATCATGGAAGCCGTTTACGGTCGCAAGTACTCCGAGATGCTCGCACGTCTCTCGCTTGACGGGCTGTTGTCCGAAATCAGCGAACTCGATGCACGCGATACGTGGCTCAAGCTCGATCTCACCGATCGCAGCCCCGACGATGGCATGACCTCGATCGCGTACGACAAAGGCTATTTCTTCTTGCGAATGCTTGAAGAGACAATCGGCCGTGAGAAGTGGGACGCGTTCCTGAGAACCTACTTCGACAAGTTCGCCTTCCAAAGCATGACCACCGAAGGCTTCCTGGATTACCTCCAGGCCAATCTCGACGTTGCCGTTGACGTACAAGCGTGGGTCTACGGAGCTGGTCTGCCCAAGAATTGTCCGACCGTGGAAACAGCCGAACTTGCCAAGGCCGCTGACGCCGCCACCGCGTTCTTATGTGGTACGGCCGCGGTACAGCTCGACACGCAAGGCTGGACCACTCATCACTGGAACCATTTTCTGCGATCGTTCAAGTCCGAGCTAACACAGAGCCAAATGGCAGAACTCGATGCGGCCTTCCACTTCACTGACTCCGGCAACTCCGAGATCACCGAAGACTGGTTGCTCCACGTGATTGCTGCGGGCTATGAACCTGGCATGGTAAAGCTCGAGACATTCCTTACCAGCCAAGGACGTCGCAAGTTCCTCGAGCCGCTCTACAAGAAACTGATTGAGACAGCTGACGGCAAGCGACTCGCAACAATCATCTACACCAAGGCACGTCCAACCTACCATGCCGTCTCTCGGCAAACGATCGACAAGCTTCTAGGCGATACACCTGATTAGCCCGTGATCCAGGTGAGCGCCCCTTTCGATTCAAGGTGCCAAAGTCTGGTGAGTACCAATTGTCGATGGCCTACTCGGCACACGAGACGTGCGCCACAGACGTTCCTGTGATTGTCACCAGCGACTCCCAGACGAAAGAGTTCACCGTAGATCAAACGCAGCCACTGTCGACGGGCCAACATTACAAACTCGTCGGCAAGGTACACCTGGAAAGCGGAGTCGAAACGATCATCACCATCAGCAACAGGCAAACCGTAGGCTTTGTCATCGTGGACGCACTGCAATTGCTTCCGAACGACTATTAGGCGAACAATAAAATACACGTGCGGACTGGAAATGATTCGATGATTGGCGGGTGTGGCGGAATATTCCGGGCGGGCGATGTGCTTGTTCCAGCTTAATGCTCGAAATGCTTTTGTTTGGCTTGGTGCGAGTTTTTGCTTCGTGGTGTTGTGTGTTGCTCATTGATCCAGCTGGTGTCGTCGAGTAACCTGGGTGTGCGGTGTGTTTGCTTTAATATCTTGTGAATCGATCATCACCAGCGGACGCACAGCGAATGGGTGGGCAGGGACCGAGCGAAACAAAAGACTTCACCACAATTGGTGAGGTTACTGGTGGCGAGGTCACGGGTGGCGAGGTCACGGGCAACTTGTTGCCAGATGTGTCGTTGCCCGATTTAGTCGCTGGGTTTGCGTACACGCTTGAACCAGGCGACTTAATTGGTCGCTATAGAATCAAATCGACGCTCGGTTCGGGCGGTTTCGGGGCGGTGTATCGAGCGCTCGACCAACAACTTGATCGTGACGTCGCAATCAAAGTTCCGCTGCCTAAGTACACCGGCACCGAAGATCTGGTTGAGCGCTATCTGAGTGAAGCACGGTTGGTCGCACAGCTTGACCATCCGAATATCGTTACGGTTTTTGATTCGGGGCGTGACGAAAAAGTTGAGTGCTTTTTTGTCACGAAGTACGTCAACGGCCAAGTCCTTTCTGACATCATCGCCAACAAGCGTCCTGATTTTTTGGAGTCGGTGCGAATTTGTCGCGAGATCGCTGGCGCGCTTCATTACTCGCATCTCCAGGGCATCATCCATCGAGACGTAAAGCCGGGTAATATCATTGTTGACGATTCTGGTCGTCCGTGCTTGATCGACTTTGGGCTGGCGATGCACGATGAGACGTACGGGAAGGGCAGCGGGTATGCGGGCACACCGGCGTTTATGAGTCCCGAACAGGCGCGAGGCGAAGGGCATCTCGTTGACGGGCGATCGGATGTCTATAGCCTCGGGGTTGTTCTCTATCGCATGATTTCGGGAAGAATGCCGAGCGCGGGATCGACGCGTGAGGAGGTACTTGAGTCAGTCGCGTTTTATGAGTCGAAGCCTCCACGCCAGATCGACGATACGATTCCGCGAGAACTTGAACGTATCTGTCTCAGGTCGATAGCGAAACGGGCGAGCGATCGCTACACGACGGCGAAGGACTTTGCTGATGACCTGGATGCATTCTTACGCGGACACGAACAGGGCGAAATCGTACCTCAAGGGGCTTCGTTGGAACGCGATAAGGAGAACCTTCACGGCAATCCCGAGGTCTACGATTCTGGGCTTCAACGATTGCTCGTTGTCCCCAAAGGGCTGCGTGCGTTCGATGAAGACGACGCCGAGTTCTTTCTGAGTCTGCTGCCTGGGCCAGTGGATCGGTTGGGGGTTCCAGAGCGGATCCGCTTTCTCAAGCGACTTGTCGAAGAAACGCGAGTGAATCATGCCCAGCCCGTGGGTGTGATTTACGGTCCTTCGGGTTGCGGTAAGTCGTCGCTAATTCGTGCGGGTTTGATTCCTCGATTGTCGAATCAAATTTGCCCGATTCTCGTCGAGGCAACTGGTGATGACACAGAAGCCACGATACTTCGTGCCTTACGTCGGCTTGATCCAGAGTTGCGTCAAGCCAGGTCGCTTACGGAGGTGTTTGCGAGAATTCGTTTGGGCCAGACGCGATTGCATGGACGCAAGGTGGTGATTTTTCTTGACCAGTTCGAGCAGTGGCTGAATGCGAGAACCGATTTTCGTTTGTGCGAGTTGGTCGCGGCGCTTCGCCAGTGCGATGGTGTCAACTTGCAATGCATTGTCTCGGTGCGAGATGATTTTTGGGTCGCGGTAAGTCGATTGTTGCGCGAAGTTGAAGTGGAAGTGCGCGAGGGACAAAACGCGGCGCTCATCGATCTTTTCGATGTTGCCCACGCGCGGCAAGTCTTGATGGCGATTGGACGAGCTTATGGCGGGCTTCCCAAAGCGGATGACGATTTAACTCGCGAGCATCAGGCGTTCTTGGATCGGGCGATCGAAGAACTGTCGGATCGACGTCGTGTGGTCCCAGTGCGACTGGCCGTTTTTGCGGAGATGATGAAGGACAAGGCCTGGTGTCTCAAGAATCTCGAATTTGCTGGCGGCGGTGATGGAATCGGGGCAGCGTTCTTAAACGAAACGTTTAACGTTCCCGATGCGCCAACTCGCCACAAACGTCACGCTTCGGGAGCTCAACGTGTCTTGGCGATATTGATCCCAAAATCAGGTGCTGATTTGAAGGGCAGCCACTGCAAGCTATCGGAACTCAGAGCAGCGGCGGGGTATCACGACAAGCAGGAGTTCGGCGATTTGATGACGTTGCTGGACAAAGAGTTGAGGCTTCTGACTCCGGTCGCCCAGCCGACGGGGCCCGAGGACGACTCGAGCACAGAGGCACCTTCTGGCGAACCATCGTACCAGCTTACGCATGATTACCTTGTTGCGCCGTTGCACTCGTGGTTAGCCCAGCAACAACGAGGAACGATCGCTGGTCGCGCACGTTTGCGATTGGAAGAGACAACTGGATTTTGGTCGTTGCATCGCGACAAAAAGCTGTTGCCGACTATTTGGGAATGGTCATTCATTCGGCTATTCGTGCCTCGACGCAAGTGGACGGAGAACCAAAGCGCGATGATGACCACGGCCGGTAATGCGATCGGTCGGCGATTGTGTTTGGTCTTGTTGGTTGTAGGTTGTGTCGCGATTTTGGCGAGGTACCAACTCCGGAAAATCGAATCCGACATCGCCTACAAGCGACTGCTTGCTGTTCCCATGTCAGCGGTTCCCGAGTCGATTGATGTGCTGCGCGGTCATGGCTCCAATGCGCTCAACAAGTTGCACGAAAACATTCGCAAGGCCGAGCTTGCGATGTCCGCTAGGAGTTCAAGCGACGATCCCGCGAGACTGTCCGAGGAACAGTTTCGGTTGCATTTAGCGGCTGCCGTCCTCGAAAGGAAACGTGATCCGAGTCTCGAAACAAGCTTGCTCGAGAGTGATCCAGATACGGTGAGAGTCAGCCGAGATGTATTGAGTTTTCGTGATGCACAGCGTGATGCGTTTTTCTGGAAAGTGCTCGAGGCGCCAGGCTCCGACGGTGGCGAGCGACTTCGGGCGGCTTGCTTCATGGCATCACGCGACTCGCGGGATCCACGGTTTGCGAAGGTGGCACCTATGCTCGCCTCCAGACTCGCACTTGAGCCGTTTGTTGTCGGTGAACAGTGGGCGGAGTTGCTCGAGCCTGTATCGTCCAGTCTGCTGGATGCCGTGGCGGAACTTCTGGTTGCCGATCCGAACGATTCTGAGCGAACGCGTTTGATGGCCCTTGTGCGAGTTTTTTGTGATGGCGATGTTCAGCGTTTGGAACGATTGAAACAGCTCGCAGGAGAGAACGAGGATCTCGTTGGAAGCGAAGTCGTTGATGAGGACACCATTCGACAGCGAGCTGATGCCGCTGCCGTGTTGGCTGAGTTGGGTGAGTGGCGATTCGCGATTGAGTGTTTGAAGTCGGACCCCGATCCGACGCTGAGAACACAGATGATTGCTTCGCTCGAAGGAGCCCATATTGGAGCGGATGAGTTTCTGCGGTTGCTTCGCCAGAATCCGACGACATCGGCCGAGGCGGGCGTGAGGGCTGGTCTCTTGTCGAGTCTCGCTGGTTTGGATCCCAAGCGTTTTGCATCGGAACAATGGCAGACGCTCTTCAACGAGCTTTCCTTGGAGCTGGCGGATCCGCTCGGAACCGAAGAGTCTCGGTCGTTGTGTCATTGGCTTTTCGCACGCTGGGACGCAGAGGGTCGTGGCGGCCCAAAGAGTTTGTGTCGGCGGATGATTCCACTGTCACTGCCCGCGGGCGCTGTTGACCAAGGCGCTGAATCGCCGTGGAAGTTCGAGATCAGCACCTGCGCTGTGACGGCCGAGGAGTTTCTGGGTTTCCGACCCGATCATTCCTACGATATGCAAACGGCGACGGATTCGAGGTGCCCGATCAATGAGGTGACGTGGTACGACGCAGTTGCATATTGCAATTGGATGAGTGAACGGAGCGGACTCGACAAAGACCAGTGGTGTTACGTCGTGAGTGATGGTGAAAGCGAACAGCCGACAGTCGTAATCCCAGAGGACATTCACGAGCGACGAGGTTATCGGCTTCCGACTTCGCTTGAATGGGATCATGCGATTCGCGCAGGAACTCTGACCCAATGGAGTTGGGGGCGATCAACGGCGATGGCGGATCGCTACGCATGGTCCATGTCCAACTCGGGTGTCCGAACGCATCCCGTGGCCGAGTTGCGTCCGAACCCGTTTGGCTTGTTTGACATGAACGGGAACGTGTGGGAATGGGTGCACGATACGCCAGAACCCACCGGATCGTCACGGGTTGGCGAGGAACCGCGTTTTCTCCGAGGCAGCACGTTCTTGAATCAAGTCGAATCAATTGGCTGGGAGAGTGTCATCGCAAACCCACCGAATCACAAAACAGGTGCGGACGGATTCCGAATCGTTCGACGCGTCTTTTAGCGGGCCTAGACTTGCAGGCTATTCCGCACTTTCCACCGCGATCTGCGAAAGAGTGTTGGGGAACGACTCGTTGCGTTTGTCCTAGTCATCCTGGGACAGAAAGACGGCAGTGTACCGGCCCAATCCGATTGAGATGGACATCGAGAAGTCGTCGCACGGAATCGGTTCCGCCATAGCATCGAACGAGTCTTGGTTGTCAAAGATTGGGCTATAGAGTTGCGAATCGCTATTGAATCGCACTCGCCACAAACCTCCGCGAGGCACACCGACTCGGTACGAATTGAATCGTCGATTCGACCAATTCGCGACAATCAAGACTTCGTCGCACGCACCGCCATGATCGGAACGTAAGAAGGCGATCACCTTGTCGGCATGGTTGAGATGAAAGACACGTGTGTGATGCCCTCGAAGCCCAGCGGTTCTCGCATTGAAGTTTCGTCGCAATCGAATCAAGTCGCGGTAAAGTTTGACGATGCCGGGGAAACGCAGTCGCCGCGACCAATCGATAGAGCCCGCACCAGTGAACTGGCGTGTCTCGAGCATCTCCTGTCCCGCGAAGATCATCGGGATACCGGGACTCGCAAAAAGCACAGCTGCGCCGAGCGTTGAACGCTTCTGGGCAAAAAAACTTTCGGGGTCGTTCCCGTCGATATCCGTCGGAACACGTTGGTCGTTGTTCGGATCGCCAAATACATCGCCAACTTCGTCATGGTTCTCGGTGTAGATCACGCGGCGAAAAGCATCTTGGTTAAAGCGAAACTCAATCGTATCTCTCAGCTCATTCAAATCTCGCTCGTCATCTTGGGACGCGCACATCGCACGTCGAAGTACGTGATGAAAATCGGGATGCCACTGGGAGCAGAAACCCGCGCCGCCCTGCTCCGTGGGGCGGGTAATCGATTCGTTGTTTCGCATATCTTCCGCAACGATCAACTTCCATGGCGCCGTTGAACTCGCCATGTCGTTGATCTCGCGAAGGACTCTCCAGCCATCACCGCCGAGATTTCTTGGGTCTTCCGGCGGGTCGTCGTCTCGGCCTTCGACGTTACGGATGTAGCTGGTGAGATCGAGTCTCAATCCGTCGATGCGGAATTCGTCGAGCCACATCTGGGCATTCTTCACCAAGTAGTTGCGAACTTCGGGGCGACCATAATCTGGCCGATTCCACTCGCCGACTCCAGCACCGTGGGTGTTGGCTCGCCAATCGTTATAGAAATAGATGCCACCGCCAGCGTTCTCGTGCCAGCCATCGTATCGCCAAACCGAGTGCCGCAAGTCTGCGCCGCTGAAGTGGTTGTAGACAACGTCGAGCAAGACGACGAGTCCGGCGGAGTGGGCGCGATCTATAAAACGCTTCAACGCGTCGGGGCCGCCGAAGGACGATTCCACAGCAAAGATATTGGACGGGTTATAGCCCCAGGAGTTGTCGCCTTCGACCTCACCAACGGGCATGAGCTCGATCGCGTTCACACCAAGTTCGACAAGTTGGTCAAGCAACGCGGCGGCGTCATCAAACCAATGTGATCTTTGGACGCGATGACGAAGAAACGAGCCGAAGTGCATTTCATAGATCACAAGTTCGTGCCATCCCGGCATGCCTGGATGATCTCCGGACCATGGATACGATCGATCCGTGATGATTCCGTTGCCTGCGGAACTCGTGACGGCGCGTGCCCACGGGTCAATGCGATAGCGTGATGAATCGCCAAGAACGAATCGATACTCGTCTCCGACACTCGCACCATCAACGAACAATTCCCATTTGCCGTGGTCGGTAGGGTTGAGGCGGTGTGCGTTTGCGTCCCAGCCATTGAACGAGCCAACAACGCTTACCCAGTTCGCAAACGGTGAGTACGCATGATTGGGAGCGGAGTCGTCGTCGCCGTCGCAGTGGCTGGATGAGTCCGATCGAGATCAACGAGAAGGACGATCCGGTAGGTCCGTGTTTGGATGAATCAGGACGTCGGGCGAGCGTGAAAGGTTTCCTGGGTGTGTCGATGGGGCGCTATCTGGAGTTGCTGGATTGGACTGGTCGGCAATTGCGTCGCGACAAGGTGGGAGTGATTCCGGATCACTTGGCACCGATCCTCAGTCGCATCGGTTTGGATGCTCGGGCTTGGTGTGATGTGGTGCAGAAGTTCGGACGCGTGTTCAAGCGAGCCGCTGGTACGCCGGAGAGCCTGGCTCAGGAAGCGCTTCGTAGTGGCCAGCGCTGGCTGTGTGCTCCCGAGAACCCGCTCGGCATGTCGACGGTCTAGCCAGTCGGTCTAGCCAGTCGGTCTACTGGATCGCTTTTATGCGGCTTATGCGTTGCGTGCTGCGCTGACACGTTGAGTTTGAGCGGTGCCACGTCGAGCTGAGGCCGGATCGATGATTCCTCGTTTGATAGTTCAGGCATGTGCGGTCGGTGACGTTGGCCACGAAAAGCACAAGAAACCACAAAAAAGGGAGCTTGGGAACGATTGATCGTGCTCTAGTTTCTCGTGGCGATCTTTTGCGACGAGGAATCGCTGTTTGTGTGATTGGCGTGTTTCGTGGTTTGGAGTGGAGGTAGGAAAATGGAGGTAGGAAAATTTAGCGGATGGGTGTTGATTGTGGGGTGCTCTTTGCTTGGTCGGGCATCGTATTGTACCTTCATCTTTGTCGACCAAATTCACCGGTGTTCGTATCGATTGAGCAACCATTCTTCATCGTTAACGTTTTTGCTTTTAGCGTCGCGTCTTTGCTCTCGGCAGGGCTTGGGTTGACAACGGCTATGCTGCATCTGTGCTGGACATCACGACGGAGCGTGATGAGTACTTTCTCTGGGGCATCGTTGAGAGTTTTGTGACTTTGTGTGTGCGTTAGAGAATCACGTTTGATCCTGATGGTGCGATGTTTTTTTGTGGTTCTTTGTGGCACACAGTTTGGTCCCGGTTGGGATGTCTGTTTGCGTTGGCTGATGGGTGAAAATCCTTGTTGTCTGAAGACATGGATGGCATGAAAGAATCCGTTGCACGAAAGAATCCGTTCAAAAGAATCGTTTGCGACGAGGAATCGCTGTTTGTGTGATTGGCGTGTTTCGTGGTTGGGAGTGGAGGTAGGAAAATGGAGGTAGGAAAATTTAGCGGATGCGTGTTGATTGTGGGGTGCTCTTTGCTTGGTCGGGCTTCTTTTTCCACCTTCGTTTTTGCCGACCAAACTCGCTGGTGTTCGTATCGATTGAGCAACCATTCTTCATCGTTAACGTTTTTGCTTTTAGCATCGCGTTTTTGCTCTTGCAGGGTTTGGGTTGACAACGGCTATGCTGCATCTGTGCTGGACATCACGACGGAGCGTGATGAGTACTTTCTCTGGGGCATCGTTGAGAATTTTGTGACTTTGCGTGTGCGTTAGAGAATCACGTTTGATCCTGATGGTGCGATGTTTTTTGTGATTCTTTGTGGACTTTTGTGGCACACAGTTTGGTCCTGGTTGGGATGTCTGTTTGCGTTGGTCGATGGGTGAAAATCCTTGTTGTCTAAAGACATGGCTGGCCCGAAAGAATCGCCCCTATTTCGCAACTGGGTCGAGATTGCTGACGAATTTCCAGGGCGTTTTCCATTCGCGAAGGCGGAATGCAGCTTCGCTTACAATCTAAGTTCTCTTTGTTTACAATGCTTGATTCAAGGGAGATCAAAATGACTACCGAAAAACACGTAGCTGAAATCACGGGATTGCCGGTCGAAGATCAGCTTGCGATCGTTCAGGCTGTTTGGGAACGACTGCCTGAATGTTCGTCACCTGACGACACTGCGAAGATCAAGGCCGAACTTGACCGTCGGATGCAACGTTACCGCGACGATCCTTCGACGGCCATGAGTCTCGACGAATTCAAGGCTAGAAGGGCGTCGAAATCTTGATCGTGCGACTTCTAGATGAGTTGGGCGGTGATGTTGAGGACGGCGTCGCGTGGTACAACGACCGTCGCGTTGGCTTAGGCGATGAGTTTGAATTGCTTGTTTATACGACCATAGCGTCACTTCCGAGTCGGATGGCACATCCAGCGCGAGACAAAACTGGGTTTCACCCGCTTCGGCTTTCGCGTTTCACTGCTGTGCTTTACTACGACACAACCTCTAATGAGATCATTGTTGCCGGTTTACTGGTTGGTGGCAGAAGCACTTCACGCCTATTTGGACGCGGATAACTTTTGTACGACACGGGGGGCCGACAATGGGGCCACCCCTATATTTTGTGTAGCTGCTGGCTGTTGGGTATGCTTTTCGATTGTCACTTGCATTGTGGAACCTTCAAATTCCGTGAAAGCATCGGTGCCAAGTCGCTGATCCTGCCGAAGTTCAGGTCTTTCATGCTGTGCAGAGATGCGTTCGACGCGTCTTTCTCTGTGGCGAAGATCGCTTTACTGGGCAATCATTTGAACATCGACGCGGTTGGATTCGTGATCGGCTGGAGTTTCTCGCGAGTGTTTTCGGGATCGATTGCTTGACGTACACGGTGCTCAGCAATCACCTGCATATCGTCTTGCGTAGTCGTGCTGATGTGGTGGTGGCTTGGAGCGATGAGGAAGTGGCTCAGCGTTGGCTGAGGCTGTTTCCGGTGAGCCGGAAACTGGATGGGTCGCTCCGATCCTCAGCCGCATCGGTTTAGATGCTCGGGCTTGGTGTGATGTGGTGCAGAAGTTCGGACGCGTGTTCAAACGCGCGGCTGGGACGCCGGAGAGCCTGGCTCAGGAAGCGCTTCGTAGCGGCCAGCGCTGGCTGTGTGCTCCCGAGAATCCGCTCGGAATGTCGACGGTCTAGTAAGCGAGTCGACTGGAACTCTCACGTGCAACATCTGTGTTACTTGCTGCGCTTGCGCATCGAAATCGGGCGATTGATGCGAGTTGAGCCTTGGTCGACACTACGAGCAGCCTGTGGTGTGGCTTCGCCTCCCTGGCGGACGTAATACAGCAGGTAGTTTGCAAGCTAAAGACTTGGGGTTACCCGCGTTGCCCTTTGATGCGCGCACCCAGCTATTGCGAAGTAAGCCCAAGCAATTTCATCGCATTGCCGTTGTAGATTTTCTCGAGGACTGGATCCGGAAGAAAAATCCCGTAGATATTCCAAAACCCTTGCTGGTGATGGGACTCGGTGGTGTCAAAGTACTCGTCGTCTGTTTCCAGGAACCGATAATAGAATCGAAATGCACGTGCGTCTGGAGTTGTATCCGTTCCGAACATGATCCGGTCTTGATACTTGAGGAAGAACTTACGACAGGTGTAGGGCTGGCGCCCGAGCTCTGAAATTCGCGCATCAATGTCGACGTGAAAGTTCGGATATGTATCGAGCCATTGACCGACCGCTTCAAGATCTTCGGGGTTGTTGCCAAAGTGGGCGCCAATGAAGGTAGTTTGCGGATGCCGGGCGATCACGCGATTGCGTTGCTCCAGCAACTCGTCGCGTGACGGGTACTTCTCGCCGTGGAACAACCAACCGGGATGCGCATTCAACTCGTGCCAGCGTTCGTTGTTACCATCCAGCGGCGTGAAGAACGCGGCGGGATCAGCACTGTGAATCATAATTGGGCGATGCATCTCGCCACACAAAGCCCAGATCGGATCCAGTCGCTCGTCGTCGATGCCAAGCAGTTTGTCGTTCTTGTCGCGATAGGAGAGTCCCAGCGACTTATGAAACTTCAGTCCCTTCGCACCGTTTTCGAAACTCTTTCGCAACCGCTGTGTTTCGCGTTCTGACCAACCTTCGTCTTCAAAGCCGCTGAAGTTGATGAGAGCAAAGGTCAGGAAACGCCCGGGGTGTGCTTCATCCAAAGCCGCTACTGTTTCCTGCAGTTTCTTGTCCCATCCGCCGTCCAGATTCACGACCGTGCGAACACCCGCGTCGTCCATGTCTTGGAGGTAACGTTTGACTCGCTCCGCCGTCAGGGTTTCGCTGCCGCCGCCCAAATGGTTGTGAACATCAATGACTGGATACTTTGGCAAGTTCACTCGCGTGACCTTCGTCTTCAGCATCGACTGCGGATGCCAATCCCGCAGCTTCAAGTCTCGAATGTCTTCTTTCGCCTCGGTTTTCGTTTCGGACTGCGGCTCACTGGTGGCGTCCTGCGCGTGGCCAGCGTTCACGACAAACACGAAACAGGCCGTGAAGGTAAGGCGAAAAAGGAATCGACTGGAGATTTGCATAATTCGTGCTGAATGAAAGATGTTTGCCTGAGGAATTAAGCGACCAAGTGTCGCGTGACGCACTGACCCAACAACGTTACTTAAACACTAGCGTGCCGAATTTCTGGACTTCATGAAAGCTGGGCCCCACGCGTGCCCAGTCCCAAGCTGTCGATTTCTTGTCGTCGTAGTCGACTCGGTAAAAGTTGGCTCGCCATTGGGTTCCTGGCTTTGGCGGGACATTTGCCAGCGGTTTGAGCAGATCGTAAGGAATGAAGACTTCCGCTCGCCAGTTCGACACGCTCGCCATCGGCGTGTTCGTTCCTCCGGTCGCCGAGACCTGTTTCTTTGTCTTGCGATCTCCCTCGTAATGCCAAGGTCGCCAGCCGAGGAATTGGTCGTTCAACTTGGGGACGAGGATGGGAAGCTCGAAACCAAGCGGCGAAATCTCGTATTCAAAGTAGACAGGGTGAGTCTCGTCCGTCCAAAAGAAGCATTCGAACACGTCTTCGTTCCACAGATCGAGGAAGTCTTCTTGCATCGTGGCCGTCAAGGTTTTGTCGCTTCCATCGAATAGCACATAGACGCCTGTGTCCGAGTACAGCATCTTGAATCGAGCCGTGTAGTCGTGGTTCGCGTCGCCGCGTTGGTTCAGCGCAACCCATTCGGCTTTCTCCCATTCAGCATCGCTGCCGTCGCCGGTCACGTTGAAATCAACACAGTGAACGACGCTGAGTTTCGGAAGCTCGGAACGTGGATCGTCGGCGAAACCGCTACCTGGGAAAGATGCCGCAGCAGCCAAGAAAACTGCTATGCGAACGAGTGAGTTGGCGAGCACTTTCATCATGTTGTCCAGAGGAATTGATCACAAGAGCCGAAGAGAATGCAATGATGCAGGCTGACTATAACTTGACCTTCGCCAAATAAATGCAGGTCTTGCCTTCATGCGATGAGTAGTAGCTGACCCAGAGCAGCCCGTCGCGCATCACCATACCGGCGTAACTCGTGTCGCCTCCCGATGGCAATTCGAGACATTCCGTCATGCTGCCAGCAACAGGGTCGATCCACGCTAACGATGTTCGAGTCTTGGGAGAGTACAGTCTCGCTGCGGCAATGACTCGTCCATCGGGTAGCTCGATCATGTTCGGACCACCGATCCGTAAACTGAGCTCATGCCAAGTCCACTCAGTGAACGGTGGTTCGGCGCGGCCAAGCAGTCCGTTCTTGGACCCCGTTTCATGCCGCAGAAGACAGAGGGCCGATCCATCCTTCATGAATAGAATTCGATCTTCGCCGACACCGTTGGGAACATTCACTTTCTCCACAAGCGTCTCAAATGTCGCACCGTCTCCGCTTTTGTAAAGTCGGAGAGTCCGCGTGTCTCGATCGCGATTCGTGTCGTAACCCATGGTATACGCCGCATCTTGGTGCCATTGTACTCGCCACAGCCAGAATCCAGGATCACCGATCGGTCGGCCATCGTCCCAGGTCATGCCTTTGTCGTCGGAGAACCAAACCATCGAGTGATACCGTACGTCTTTGTCGGCCTGCATTCCGGCACCGTTCAGCATGAATCGGCCATCTGGCGTGACGGTCAATTTCGCGTCGCGAAGGTCGTCAGTCGGATGTGAGATGAGTGCCAGCGATTCCCAATGCTCCCCGTCAGTTGAGGTAATAATCCGCAACGAGCCATCTGGTGAAACGTGTTGACTGCCTTCGCGAAACGCGCAGTACCATTGACCTTCGTGATACAGCAAGTCTGTGAATGCGTTGTGCGCGGCGGCGTCCCATATTCGCTGAACTTCAATAAGTTGCGGCGTTGTTCCGCGAGCTGAGTTCGCCGAATCTTCCGCACTGGCAATTTGATCCCCGAAAAGAACTAGCAAGAGTGCCAAGTGAACTAGAGGAGAAGAGATTGTGGCCATGCTGGGCATGATTCGAACTCCCAGAGAAGGGGAAGGGCGTTGAGGGATGCGGTGACTCGCGAATGGCAGGGTTTCCGAGTTTATCCTGCCCGCGATTGTCATGCTTGATGTGGACGGCAAGGAAAATGGCAATCACGCCACTGGATGCCGCGTCCGTGTAAATTAGTGATTCATTCAGGTTTGTTTGCGAGGAAAATGACAACATGAAACGACGAGAGTTCATTGCTGGGAGCATTGCCGGCGCGGTTGTTGCGGGGTGCCAGAACATCGTATTGGCTGAGGAGTCGCCGCCGAAGCCTGAAACAATGACTTGCAATGTTTTTGTTTACGGTAGCACGCCAGGTGGAATCGCAGCGGCAGTCGAAGCCGCGCGCCGTGGTGAGCACGTCGTATTGGCTTGTCCGAAAAGGAACCTAGGCGGAATGGCAGCCAGTGGACTATGCACGACGGATGCCGTGCGGCGAAATCTGTTTGGTGGCTTGGTGCTGGAGTTCATCGACGGAGTGCGAGAACAGTACCGCAGAGCACTGGGCGGTAACGAGGAACAATTGCGGCTTATCCAGGATGGTTGGTTCTACGAACCGTCGATCGCTGAAGCCGTCTTTCGTGAAATGGTGGAGAAAGAAGATCGGCTCGTTTGGCTGCCAGACTGCTGGCTTGAAAGCTGCAGTTTGAATGGCCGAAAGATTCTCGCTGTGCAGCTAGATCAACACGGCAAGTCTATCAGCGTAAACGCTCTCACATTCATTGATGGAACCTATGAAGGCGACTTGGCTGCGAAAGCCAACGTGGACTATCGCGTGGGGCGTGAGGGGCGAGATGAGTACGGCGAATCTAAGGCTGGGATTCACTACATGAATTGGCGTACCGGACAACAGATCATGACGCCGGATACCGGAGAACCGTCGATCGCGATCCAAGCGTTCTGTACACGATCGATATTTACCGACGATCCCAAACACCGCGCTGCGATCGATAAACCGGAATCCTACGACGAACACTTGATGGATCTGTTGCCATTACGAGAAGACTTTCACAGCGGTCGTCTCAAGACGTGGGGTCGCGGAACGACGTTGCCTCGAAGCAAGTACCAAATGAACGGTAGCATCGTTGGGCTGACGAGTACGAATTGCCCTGGTGTGAACTGGGGGTATCCTGAAGCTGATAGGCGCCATCGCCAACGATTGGATGACTTTCATCGCGATCATGTCGCGAGCCTGATTTGGTTTCTCCAGCACGACTCGTCTGTTCCCGCCGACGTGCAAGCATCCATGGTGGCGATCGGCTTGCACGACGAGGAGTTTGTCGACAACGGATACTGGCCGTGGCAGCTCTATGTGCGGCAAGGCCGGCGTATCGAGGGACGCTCGGTGATCACGCAACACAATTTCACATCGGATGCCAAGACGGGCCGGACGCCAGAATTCGAAGACGCGATCGCAATGGGCGAGCATTCCTTTGATGTGCATCCTTGCCACGATCGACGATTCCTGGTCGATGGCTTCATGGAAGGCGTATTGTGGTATCCAAAGAAAGCGGACGGTCCCGCACAACCCGGCCAGATTCCATACGGTGCGTTACTTCCCAAGACGATTGACAATCTGCTCGTACCCGTCGCCCTTTCGAGTACTCACGTGGCGATGTCTGTGTTAAGAATGGAACCCGTGTGGATGACAACCGGCCAGGTCGCTGGACTCGCTGCCGCACGTGCACGCGAATTGAATTGTGATGTTGCATCGCTTGATCCAGCACCGCTTCCAAAGCTTCTCAAAATTCAAACAATTAAGTGAGCTCCCATTTTTTAAAATGAATCGAAGCATGCCGACGAAAATCAGTTCACTTGACGACATCTGCGGTTTTGCGAGCACGCTGATGAATTCCCCGCATGAGAATCAGGGTCGGTGGTCGACGGCGATGATCTTTTATCACTTGGCTGGAGCATTTGAGGGATCAGTGGAAGGTCTTCCGGCCGGTTACCCGTGCATGGTGCGCCGCATCATTCGGCCATTTCGTTTTTTTGTGACGCGTGTTCGATTCCCGTTATGGCTACCCATCCCCGCCGCAATCCAGCACAAGCTCCAGCCACCATCGGATGCCGTGTTGGAAGATCAGCACATGCGTTTGCTATCGTCGATTGAGAACTTTCATACTTGCGATGGTGAGCTGCCACCTCATCCCGTGCTTGGCAAGTTGACTCGCGAGGAGTGGACCGGATTCCACATCCAACACTCACGCCATCACTTTGCGTTCGTGAAAGTGGCGGACTAAATCTCGCCAGTAATGGAACGCGTCACGGCGGTACAGAAGTTGTGCTATGTGTTGCGTGCTGTTTTTCTGAGCTGGAACTGAACACTGGCATCGAATTCGTTTTCCCGCACGTTCGCTTCCAACTCGTTTGCCACTCTGATCTTCGCTTCGATTATCAGTACTCGATCCCGATCTGCTCGCAAATGATGTCGGAGACCGCTCCGTTTGGGCAGTCAATTTGAATAATCCAAAACGCTTGACCAAACATCCCCTTCCTCACTGTATGTCGACAGTTAATCGAGTCGTGCGAATCAAACCCCAATTCGGACTCGGGTGTCAGCTCCAGACCGAATGACTTCACCAGACGTTCAGCCTCTGCTTGGCTCGTGCCGATTGGAATCCGAGCAAGCAATCGCTCTCGCACCTGGGCCTGGTCTCCTTTCAACAGGAATGGTGCCACCGAATCATGTTGCGTTGAAAAGCTTGTGCAACCAACGGTAAGAAAGAACGCGGCGGAAATTAAAACAGGACGCCATCCGTGCACTTTGAAGTCTCCTCGCCAGTTTGAGCATTAACCGTCAACTGCGAATCGCCCCAGTTCACTTGGTTCGCGTCTACTATTGCGTATCTGGATTCACTGCAGCAAACGATTGTGGTCCAGTGTCCAGTGTACAACACCTGCACCGACCAGACACGCAACTAAATAGACGACTGCCCAACCCACGATCAAGATGAACACGATGGGCAGTCCCCCACGTTTCCATCCTACTCGTGGGCCAAGTTGAAAGTTTGCCCAAGTTGAACACAATGAGCAGGCAAGTAAAAGCGTGTAAACATGGGTTGGCGGCAATGAACGCCGCGTGACCGCGAGAACGAACGCGATCAAGCCGTAAATCGCAACGATGAAGCAAAGCGACCCGAGATTCCGTCGCCAAGTGGAGGGCTCACGCACCTGCTTGGTGCATTCCAGGCGATCGGTGGATGGAACGTATGGATTCGCGTCTTTGGACAAGGGCGGTAGGCTTCCGAGCTATACGTCTTTATTTGCGGCTTGAGCACTGAGTCGATCACGACTTGATCGCGTTCCAATCCAGCTCGTGAGGCATCACGTTCTTTTGAACCGAAACGGCGGCTGCGCGTCCGGCGGCCTCGCCCATTGGGACTGAGTTTCCTGTGACTCGATAGCTGGAGTGGGCAATGAAGTCGCCGCTGATGCAGCGCCCCGCTACAAGTAACCCATCCACGTCGGCTGCGACAAGAGCTGGATAAGGAATGTCGTACGCCTTCACGCCGCCTTGCTTGAATTTACTTTCAATTCCCTTGTTGCCTTGCGCGTTCAACGCGTGAACATCAATCGGGAACTTCGCCGTGCATACCGCCTGGTGATGCTTGAGCCCCTTCGCAAGATCATCTGCTGTGATTGCGTAGCGGCCTCGAATTCGCCGCCCTTCGCGAATTCCGATTTGTTCGGCGGTTGCTACAACGGACAGATTGCTCCAGGGGCCACCAATCTTTCGCAACCCGCTGACAATCTCGTGGATTTCGCGTCGAGCACGAATAGTCGCTTCCGTGATCGCGTTTGCATCGAACGCCGAAACGCCGTACTCGTGATTCGTCATCAAGGAGTAGATGCCACTGTGCAGATGCCTCAGCGTTGGCGCACGGTACGAAGGCGTCACGCCGTTGTCTTCCATCAACTTCAACAGCCTTGATTTTGCTGCAACTCCCGTTTCACGAATGTACGGTTCGATTTCCTCAGGCTCGACTCCCGTCAACAATGCAAGCATCGACATCGGTTGGCAGTTGCAATCAACTCCAACACCGACATCGAAGCGACAGCCTGCGTGTGCCGCCAGATCTCCGTCGCCACTGCAATCAACGAATCGGTCGGCTTGCCACGCTTCGCGGCCGGACTTGGACTCCGTCAACACGGCGACAACGCGATTGCTCGAATCCGTCACCGCACCAACAAGTCGCGTATGCAGCCGAATCTTTACGCCGGCGTCAACACACAGTTCTTCTAGTACCAACTTGGCGATCTCAGGATCATAAACCGTGCCGTCGGTGTTCTTTGCCACGGCACTGCCACGTGTGGCGAACTGCTCGAGCAATTCAGACATGATGCCAATCTTGTTCTCAGCGTCGAGAATCTTCGTCAGCAACCCAGCCGTCCAAACGCCACCTAAGCATCCAGCCATTTCGAGTAACTGAACCGAAGCACCAGCACGTGCGGCGGCGATGGCGGCGGCAACTCCAGCGGGTCCAGCACCGCATACAAGCACGTCCGTCTTCCCGGCCACAGGAATCACACGCGACTGTTCCACGAAATGGCGGCCGTCCGCAGAGAGCGCGCCGCTTGTTTGAAGCACATCGCCGCTCACCGAATTCGCAATGCGTGTCGCCCCCGGACCGTCCGCCGCTTTCGTATCCGGAGAAGTGAGCGATGCAGACACAATCCAACCGCCCGCCGCGGCCTGGAGAAATCGACGTCGTGAAGCGTCTTGTTTGTTGATCATCTAATTCGCCACTAAAATGGTTCGCTCACTAACGGTGTGGATTGAGAAACATTATAAGGGATGTTCCAGATGACAACCTGCCTGCAGCCCTGATTTTTAGGCTACGGACGGGCACCGGGAATGTACGTCAAACCGAAATGCATCCGGCTGGTACGTGAGACACCGTCAATTTCTGTGATCGCATCACCAAAGTCAAACCTTGCAATGAAACGGTCGCTGATCTGAAAACGAGCGCCAACTCCAGTACTGATGGCCATCGTGTAAGCGTCTTCACCAGCGAGCGGCGAATTGAGGTATCCATTGCCGAAATCCATGAACGTGTAAGCTCGGAGACTGCGTTGGTCTTCTGGCAAACCCCAACGCCAAGTGCGTGGGCCAAATTCAAAATTTGCGATCCAACCATTGTCCGCGTTATAGGCTCGTTGGTCGAAGCCTCGAAGGGAATCAAATCCACCCAGCCCGAGAGTTTCGCTGAACAAGAGACGCTCCGACGCGATTTGACCAGTGAAGCGTCTGACGAGTTGGCAATCGTCGCCGAGTCGTTGTGAGTCTTCGTAACGCAACCGACCATAGATGTAGTCTGGTGACGTTCCAGGACGGATGGTTTGAAACGCAGCCGCGGAGTGAGCACCAGTCATTCCTCCGCCCGGGCCCACGTATCCATCCATCCTGAATGACGCATAATCGTCTTGGCACTCACCTCTCAGAAAGTGATCCAGACCGACATGGAGTTGGAGCAAATCGGCGTTCGACGCAACAACCGTTGTGCCGGCAAACTCTAAGTTATTGTTCGTCGATTTGAAGTCGACACCAAAGGACAAGCCAGCGACTTCGTTTCGCGTGCGAATGAGATTGCGAACAAGACTGGCACCGAGCTGCCAGCTCTCGCCATCTTGATTCAGTCCGCCGCCAAGTCTTGGGCTGACACCCGCCCAGCTGCCATAGCCGGTTGCTGACCATCGTCGTGTCAATGGTTGTGTGTAGCTCAGCGAATGGGCCTCGAGCAAAGCGAACTGTTCGTCAGCGGTGTACTGGTAACCAAGCGTTCCACCACGGCCGAGAAAATTACCGTAGCTGAATCCAGTAAAGAACCGTCCGTAGTTCAGCGTGTCCACACCGCTGTCGTCGATCCCAGCGTAACCTCTCAGCGGCCTGACGTCTTTCGATGAATAGACAACGTCCGTCGTCCCTGGCTGACTTCCCTTCTTGAAATCAACACTGACACGTCGAAACGGGTTTTGATTCAGCCACAGCAGATCATTCTCGATATTGGGTTCGTAAATTCGGTGTCCAGATTGAGTGCACTCGATCCAGCGTGACAGTTCATCGCAACTGAAGTAGCACCCCGGCTCAACAATCACTTCGCCAATCCGCGATTCGGTCACGACGATGTGCAGTGTGCCAGTTGTGATACGCTGTTCAGGAATCAACACATCGACGATGGGCAGCTTGCAGGCTCGGTATTGCGAGATGATATCGCGGGAAAGCTCGTTGATACGACGCAGTGTGATCGGCTTTCCAAGTTGCTCTTGGACGATACGACGAATCTTCGAGCGAAACACGATCGAGTCGCTCGCATCGAAACGGTAGTTGATCCCTTCGAGGTCGTCGATGGACTCGTCGGTCACGATCTTCCCGCCATCGTCGACAATCACGACTGCGTCGAGTGACGCGACTAGTTCACGATCGTCTTCAACCACGTCAGGCAATTTAGTTGCCTCTGGCAAATCCGGAGCGAGTTTGTCGATCGAACCAAGTTCAAGTGGCTTGTAACGTTCGTAGTTCTGTCCAAATACAGATCCAGTCTGTATGAACAGCAATAGCGTCCCTACGAAGCCGTAGAGAAGCAAGCGAGATGCCCCAATCATGCCAATTTCCGTCCATGGAGAATTGTCAAATATATAACGACCGCGCAATCCATTGCGTTACGTCGTTGTATGGGGATCGACTCGTCACGCTGCCACCTGTCGCGATTGTTTGGCCCGCAACGGTGAATCGCAATATGCAGTGCGGGACAAGTCGAACGTAACGATTGTATTCCCTCGCACCAAATGTGACCAATTTTGCCTGCGCCGCGAGTGCATCAACTTGAGAAAAACTCTCTGCATGCGAAACATCGCCCCATTACGCAACGTCCATCAACGAAGCACAGTTTTCCTGAGCGAACGACTTTACTTGACTAGACGAGTCGCAAAAAGCGCGCATCTTTTCAAATAGGCAAATCTCTCTCGATTGACAGCCGTGTGCACGGGGCATCACGCTGAACGTCGTCGACCTTTGGTCGATCTGGAGAACGGTTGGGGGCAACTTTCGATGCGACGACGACGAAACATTAGACGAAGCGTTTCAAACAGTATTGCTGTTCGCCGCCGTTTCCTAGCACTTCTGATCAGCTCCAGCTCATTCGCGGCGCCCTCGGCTTGGGCCCAGATGCCTACTGGTGCAGACATCGTTGCTGGGCAGGCGACGATTTCTCAAGCGGGAAACTCGCTCAACGTGCATGCCTCAACTTCGCAAGCGATTGTGAACTGGGACTCATTTAGTGTCGGTGCAGGTAACATCGCAAACTTCAATTTGCCTGATGCGAACTCCGCTATTTTGAATCGGGTGACATCGGCGAACATGCCTTCGACAATCGCGGGTATGGTGAACTCGAATGGGCATGTCTACCTAGTCAATCCATCAGGCATTGTCGTTAGCTCGTCGGGAATGGTGAATACGAATGGATTCACGGCCTCCACATTTGACATCGCCAACAGCGACTTCATGGCTGGCGGTGCGCTGACGTTCGCTGACAATGGATCCAGTGCCTCGATCGTGAATAACGGTACGATCAATACTGGCGCCGGTGGTGCACATCTGATTGCGAACCAAATCGCGAACAACGGAACGATCACTTCCAGTGGTGGAAACATCACGCTGTCCGGTGGTGGCAGTGTGACGTTGGATAACGGCGTAACCTATCTCCAACCATCGCTGGATACTCTTGCCAGTGGAATCAGTCCGACGGTGGGTTTGATTCAAAACACGGGAACGATCCGAGCGACCGGCGCAGCAACCAGCGGCGGCGAAGTCTATTTGGTCAACCCGAACGGCAATATCCTGCACGATGGAACAATCGTGGCAACCAAAGTAGCAGGAACAGTCCCTGTGCCGTCCGCAACCCTGACGTCGATCGAAGAGGCTGACGGCTCACGGAGTGAGCCTGCTACTTTGGGCGGGCGTGTTCAGCTCGAAGCCGACGCAATCACACTGACGCAGAATTCATTGATTGATGCCCGTGGAATGCAAGGCGGTGGTGAGGTACTCGTTGGAGGCGACCTGCACGGCGGTGGTGCGATGACTCAGGCCACGACGGTCACGATGGAGGCAAACAAAGTAGCAGGCACAGTCCCTGTGCCGTCAGCTTCAATATCTACAAATCCTGCGGACGGCTCACGGAGTGAGCCTGCTACTTTGGGCGAGCGTGTTCAGCTCGAAGCCTATCCCACGATGACGCAAGCCACGACGGTCACGATGGAGGCTGGTGCGACGATTGATGCGTCGGCGATCGTGTCGGGTGATGGTGGGAATATCGTGTTGTGGTCGGACGTGTCCAATGTCGACTCGGTTACCAAAGCGTTTGGTACGTTGCTCGCTCGAGCGGGTGAGTTGTTCGGCGACGGCGGCTTCGTTGAAACTTCGGGGCATCATGTTGACACGAGCGGGATTGCCGTCGATGCGGGAGCTGCGAATGGCGTCGGCGGATTGTGGCTGATCGATCCGTACAACTATGTGATCAATAGCACAGCGGCTAACAATATCGTTTCGGCGCTCAACACGGGTACGAGCGTGACCGTACAGACAACGGCCAACAATGCCAGTTACGGAAGCACCGGCAACATCGCCGACCCGGGCGATATCACCGTAGCCAGCGACATTGTGACTGGCGCTATGTCAGGCGATGCGACGCTGACTCTCATGGCCGAGCGGCATATTGTAGTCAATGCTCCCAATGGTATTGACGCAACGCAGAACGGTAACACAAACAAGCTCAACGTGCATCTTTGGGCGGACACCGACAACTCAACCGACGGCATCAACATCGTTAGCTCGCCGACAATTGCAACCAACGGCGGCTGGTTCAAGACCGGCAACGGTGCGACAACGAGCATTGGTGGAGTGAGCACAAAAGTTGGCGGGGACATTTATCTGAATGGTACTGTCGCGCAGACGATCGATACGGCTGGCGGTGCAATTGACATTCAAGGTGAAACCATCGTTGCGAACTCATCCGTGAGCGGCGTCACATTCGATTCCGGCGGAGGCAACATCGTGTTCGGCGGGGTGTTGAATTCCGGCAACCAGTACACCTATGTCGACGGTCCTGATGGCCAGGCGAATTCGTGGGACTGGGCTCGCAATAATGCGAAGAACGGAACGGCTGGCGGATCGGAGCTCGGCGACAGCTATATGGTGACGATCTCATCGCGACTGGAAAACGCCATCGCGGGGATCGCGGCAGGTTATCGCGGCGCGTGGATCGGCGCTTATCGTGATACTGCCACACCGAACGACTGGATTTGGGCGGATGGGCCCGAAGCAGGTCAGCATTTCTTCACACAGTCTGGCGGCGGCGGCTCAGCGGAAAGTGGTTGGTATTCCAATTTCGGTGCCGGCGAACCCAATGGATCGGGAGCTGGTGGTGAAACTCGCGGTCAGTTCTTCGGCACCGCAGGGCAGTGGAACGACTTGGGGTCAGCCACTACGTTCGCGGCCTCGCAGGCTTCACAATACTCGGTCCTTGGCTATGTTCGCGAAACGAACCTGACCCCGACGGCAGTAACTGTCAACGCTGGCACGGGCACAGTAACCTTCGGCGGCGGTGTTGGCGGTGGCAAGGCATTGGCATCGCTGACCGCGACCGCGGATGCCGGCATTCACATCAACGGAGGTCAGGTTAGCACCGAAGGAATTCAAACATACAACAGTCCAGTCTTGCTGGGCGCCCACACGAATTTCTCGACCATCCAAAACGACATCATTTTCGCATCCACAGTTGACTCGGACAGTGCCAGCAATCAATGGAACCTGACTGCGACCATCACCCCCGGCAAGTCCTATTATTGGGTTGATTGGATCAATTGGGACGAAGCAACCAAGACGGCAACTGGAACCATCACAGTCGGTTCCGATGTCATTAACGTTACGTACTACAATCCCCAGGGAATCAATCTTGCTCAGACGTCCGGCGGTACAAACTTCTGGACGGGATACCTCGGCGGAGCATTTGCCGGGGCATCGCCATACGTCAGTTCTAATGTTGCAAACGATCCTTCAACGTCGGACATTATCCAACTCCGGTACGGTGGTTCGCAGACGCTGACATTCAGCCAATCCGTGGAGAATCTCGCCTTCAGCGTCGTCAGCATGAACGGCAATGGCTACGGATTTGATCAAGATTTCACGATCGAAGGCAACTCAGGCATCAACGGAGCCGGCCCGGGATACTATGGTTCAGGGACCTTTGTCAAATCCATCGTCGGCAACACGTTTCAATTGAACGACGGTGGGGCTAATGGAGCAAGTGTCGGCGGAAATAGCGAGCCGCATGGGACCATTCGATTCGGAAATGCATTCTCTTCGCTCACATGGAACAGCCTCAGTAACGAACTCTGGAACGGCTTCACCGTCGGCGTCAGCGGCACCAGCAGCACGGCGGGTTCCGTCCAGTTCAATGGACTCGTTGGCGACATAGCCGGACTTGGGACCATGACGGTCAACGGTGCTGCTCAAACGACAGCAGATATCGCGGCGGCAACTTCGCTCAGTGTGTCGGGTCTCGCCAGCCTCGGTGGCAACATCACCACCTCCGGCAACCAGAGCTTCGGCAGTGCAGTTACTCTCGGAACCGATCTGACGCTGACGACCACCGCTAACGGAAGCATCAGCACCACCAGCACGCTTGACGGGGCACATGATCTAACGATTGAGACCGCGGGCACGGGTGATGTCACGTTCAGCAATGCAGTTGGCGGCGTGAATGCCCTCACAGGATTGACCATCACAACGGACCAACTGAACGCAGAGAATATTTCGCTTGCAGCCAACGCGGCGTTGAGCCTCACCAACGGCGGGACGAGTGCAATCACTGGAGTAATCTCCGGAACTGATGCGACGCTTTCGAAAGCCGGTACTGGCACGCTGACACTTTCGGGCACGAACACGTTCTCGGGAAGTACCACGATCAACGCGGGCACGCTGTCCATCGCGTCTGATGCCAATCTGGGCACCGCTCCCAGTTCGTCCACCGCAGGGCATTTGACGCTGGACGGCGGGACGCTCAAGGTGACCAGCAACACGACGCTCAGCAGCAATCGTGGTATTGAACTTGGCGACGATGACGGAACCATCGAGGTCGATTCAGGCATAACGATTCAGTACGCCGGGATCATTGTTGGAGCTGGCGACCTTACAAAAACGGGCGCGGGCAAACTGTTGGTTTCCGGGGCAAGCACGTACACCGGAGCAACGCAAATCAGCGGCGGCGTCGTTGAAACCAACAACCTGGCAGCTCTCGGCGATAAATCAGCATTGACGCTTGATGACACTGCGGGCGTCAGCCTGAACCTGCTCTCCCATCTGTCAATCGGCTCGTTGGCAGGAGGCGGCACCACCGGCGGCAATGTCTCACTCGGCTCGTCAAAGCTAACTGCGGGCGAGAATAATACCTCGACAACATTCGCAGGCGTGATCTCTGGAACAGGAATTCTCGACAAAACCGGTTCCGGAGTTTTCACACTCACGGCCAATAACAACTACACCGGAGCGACCACGATCGGCGCGGGGCAGTTGATTCTCGAGAACAACGCACCGACGTTTGCGACCAGCAGTATTGATGGTCCGGGATCGCTCACCATTCGTTCGGCCAGTGATTCCTTCAGCGCCGCATTCAACACTTCGTCGGTCCCGTTCGGCGTGAGCACAGGCCTGGGCGGATTGACGATTGGCAAAACAACCAATACGGCTGACATTACCATTGGTTCGGCATCTTCAGTCAACGGAGCCATCGAAATCTACGGTGGCAACATCGCGATCAATGGTGGGCTGACCGCAACCGGGTCCAACACGATCACCATCGGCGCTAGCGGCAACGTGACTGACGGAGCCAGCGGGTTTATCTCCGCCGATAGCTTGCTGATCGAAGCTGCAGGAACCACAACGCTGGACAGCAACTCGAACGCCATCGGTACGTTCGCTTTTGATGGTGGAATCTTCGCGCTGACGGAAAGCAACGGATTGACAGTGGGAACCGTTGGCAGCACCAGCGGGATCAACGCCACGGGAACCGTCAACGTTTCCACTCTCGCGGGAGATTTAACCGTCAGCCAAAACATCACCACGAGCGATATCTCAGCGGCAGCCATCACGCTCAATGCAGGACGATCGACGGCCGTTGGTACGACGACCGGTGGCAACATTGTCTTCAGCGGTTCGCCAACAATCACGACGGGCACGGGCGGACGAGCCACCTTGTTCACCGGTAGTGTTGCAGGCAGTACAGGTCTGACGGACTTGATCGGCAGCGGCAGTGGAAACTTTCGCTACAACAGCGACGAATCCGCCAGCAATTACTCACTGGCACTCGGCACCGGCTTGCTTGGCATTTATCGCGAACAACCAACCATCAACGTGAGCGTCGCGGATGCCACGATCACTTATGGTGATTCAACCGCGTCGTTGGCACCCTCGGTCAGCAACGCAGCCAACGGTGATTCGGTCAGCCAGATTTTTGCCAGTTCCAGCATCGCGATCGGTGGCACGTCCTCCACCAGCGGCAATCCGATCGTAGGCGATCACACGCTGACATCCAGCGGCACCACCGCCAGCCAACTTGGTTACGCCATTGGAACGAACACCGGTGGCACACTGACTGTCAATCAAAAGCAAATCACCACGCCTCTGGTGATCGATAACAAGGAATACGATGCCACGACCGCAGCAACTTTCTCGGCGTCCGCGAACGGTGCGATCTCCGGCGATGTGATCGACATTGGCGGAACAGCCACGTTTGTCGACAAGAATGTTGGCACCGCCAAGACAGTGAATATCACCGGCTTGAATCTCACGGGAACCGATGCTGGCAATTACGTCCTGGCGACCACAACGGATACCAGCACAGCCGACATTACCGTCAAGTCGATCACGGTCAGCGGATTGACCGCTAGCGACAAAATCTACGACGCGACAACCACCGCCACGATCGACCACACCGGCGTGATGTTCACGGGCATGATCGGCGGCGATGACTTGACCGCCTCCAGTACGACGGGCACTTTCGCTGACAAGAATGTTGGAACGGCCAAGACCGTGACTTTGAGCGGCACCTCATACGGCGGTGCGGACGTGAATAACTATACGTTCGTGGATCAAACCACGACGACAGCCGACATTTCGCAAAAGTCGTTAACCATCAGTGCCATGTCGGGCGTCAACCGCGAGTATGACGGAACGACGGCCGCGACCGTGGATGCCGCCAGCGTGCAACTCAGCGGCATCCTGTTTGGCGACGTCGTAACGATCGCGGACGTGATCGGAACGTTTGCGGACAAAAACGTCGGTGATAACAAGACGATCACCATCACCGCTTCAACGCTTGGTGGTACAGACCTCGGCAACTACTCCATCACGAACCAAGCAACCGCAACGGCAGACATCACACCAAGATCGCTCACCATCAGCGGCCTCACCGCAGCCGACAAAGTCTACGACGCAACAACGGTTGCAACGGTCGACGCCACTGGAGTCAACTACGGCGGCTTGATCGGCGGCGATTCCGTTTCGATCGACACACTGTTCGGCACCTTCAGCGATAAGAACGTTGGCACGGCCAAAACAGTAACCATCGCATCGACATACACCGGCACCGACGTTGGCAATTACGCGATCACAGATCAAACCACCACGACCGCGTCGATATCAACACGAGCCGCAACGATTCTTGGATTGACGGCGAACAACAGGGTCTACGACAGTACCACAGCAGCAACGCTTTCTGGCACTGCAACAGCAAACTCACTCGCCGGTGACGATGTAACTGTCGAAACCAACTACATCGCCAACTTCGCAACCAAAGATGTTGGCAATGGACAAGCGGTAACGGTGAGCGGATACAGCCTCTCGGGAACTGACGCAAGCAACTACTCGCTCACGCAACCGACGGGTTTCTCCGCAGACATCACCCCCGCGCCGCTGACGATTACGGCGAATCATGACAGCAAATTTGTAACCAAGTCAGATGTTTCGGGTTACGCTGGCGCCTCGTACCAAGGCTTCGTCGGCAGTGAGGGAATCGGTGATCTGAGTGGAGCACTTGCCATCACTCGCAGCGGATCCGACGAAGCTGCAGGCTTGTATTCGGGCGTACTGATGCCAAGCGGATTGACGTCCACCAACTATGCGATCTCGTACATCAATGGCGACTACACGATCGTTCCAGCCGAGCAATTCCTGATTCGATTCGGAAACAGCAATTCGACGTACGGTAACACGCTCGGATACAACTTCTTGTCGGCCGAGTACATGGACGCAGGCAACGTTGTCTCATCGCTCACGCCAAACGTTAGCGGCAACGACTACTCATTCAACGACGGCGTCGGCGGCACAGCCACGTTCACAGTCGGCTTGGAGAACCCAACGCTCAGCACTAGCGGCCATGCAAACGCTGGGACTTACGATCTTGCGATGAGCAATTTGATCGCGATCGGTGGCAATTTTAACGACAACCTCAACCTGTTCGGCACACATATAGTGGACCGATTGAATTTGACAATCGGTGCTTCTGGCGTAAGCAAAACGTACGACGGCACCGTGTCGATGAACAACCTCTCGCTGTCAATCACCGGCCTTGTTCCTGGCGACAATGTTGGCATCAGCGGCCAAGGCAGCTACGCCAATAGGAACGCTGGTACCGGACTGAGCTACAACGTCAGCAACCTGTTGCTCAGCGGGGCCGATGCCAACGACTATGTGCTCCCGGGCGGCGCATCGCTCAGTGGAACTGACGGTACGATTGTGGCGAAAAGCGTTCACATCACCGCGCCCAACGTGACTAAGGTCTACGATGGCAACACCGGATTCACTGCGACAGCAACTCAGCTACAGGACTGGACAACACAACTCGGCGTCGCGGGTGATACATTCGATGGCATCACGTTAACCTACGACAATAAGAACGTGGGCACTGGAAAAACGCTTACGCCATCGTCCCTCGTGATCAACGACGGCAATGGCGGTGGAAACTATAACATCACGCTTGCGAACGACGTGAATAGTGCCATCACTCGTCTTGGTTCCGTGATGTGGATTGGTGGCGCAACGGGCGATTGGAATGATCCCGCGAACTGGGCGGGTGGTGCCGTGCCCGACTTAGCCAACGTAGCCAATGTCATCATACCGCTGGGTGTCACGCCAACATTTGGAACCAATGTGGCTGGCCCTGTCCAGCTTGACTCCTTCAGTGGCGGGAACCTGCTTCTCAACGGTGGTACGCTCGATGTTTCGAGTACGTTCGCTGCTGACACGCTGACCCAGAACAGCGGCACGCTCAATGCAAACGACCTGACAGTGCAAGACTTCACACAGAACGGCGGCGGCGTCACTGTCGGCAATGACTTCACCGTTACGAATTCGTTCGTTCAAGGACCATCCGGCACGATTGGAGCCGGCGGGCATGTTGACATCACCAATACGGTCGGCACTTTGACCGTGAACAATATCACCGGCGGTAGCGTGTCATTGGACAGCACCAACGGCGGTGTTCATGTCGTGAACCTGCAAGCCAACAACGGCTTAGGCATCACTGCGAACGGCGATGTCACACAAAGCGCAACTGGCACGTTCACGGTGGGCGGTACGGCCACCATCGGAGCGACCGGCGATATCGTTTTGGACGGCGCCAACAACGATTTTGCTGGCCCGGTCAACTTGAATGCCGTGAATGTCACCGTCAACGATTCCTCCGGGGGACTGCAACTCGGCACCATCGTCACGACAGGTGAATTCAATGTATCGACGACTGGGGGTAGCATCACTCAATCAAGCGGTAGCCAAGTTTCCGTTGGTGGCGTAACGACTCTCACTGCCGATGGCGACATCGATTTGCGAAACGGACAGAATCGGTTCACGGGTCCAGTCAATCTGGCTGGCAATAACGCGGAGCTTGCACAGACATTCGGTGACCTCGTGCTAGGCACTGTAACGATCGTCAACAATTTCTGGGCTGATGTTGCGTCTGGTAAACTTAGCCAATCTGGAACTGGCGCGATCACCATTGGTGGCAATACAACACTGAATTCGCGAGGCCCCATGAACTTGAGTGGTGCTGGAAACAATTTCCAAGGATCAGTCAAGGTAAACGCACCGCTCTACAAAGTCAGTTCACTCACACCGTTCGTGCTCATCAAAACCGGTGCCGCGCTTGGTGACGAAGTCGCTCTCAGCACTAACAGCCAAACAGTCAATGACGTTCTGGTTCGCCCCAGCCGGAATGACGCAACAGACACCGACGCCATCGGAAGTGTCGTCGGCTGGGTGAGCCGATTCTCACAATTCATCAACACGCTCACTGGCCGCGTGAGCACAAACGCGCCAGCCGCGACGCTTACTCCCGCCAATGTGGACCAAAGTGATGGCGAGGTAAGAATTCGATGAGAGCACAAAGCGTTATCCACTTGGTACCGTCACACTGTTCGCTCCCTTGACGCTACGGCACAAGGAGCATGCCTACTACTTGAACCAAAGTGGTCCGTCGGCGCAAGTCGCGGTTATCGACCAGCTTCGTACGTCAGCCTTTCCAGGCTGACAAACTTCATCTTCTTCTTCTTCTTCTTTTTCTTCCCGCGACGTGGCGTCTCGAACTCCAACGTCATAACAAAAAAACAAAAAAACAAAACTCATCGAACAAGCTCCGATTCCTTTTCTCTCTCCCCTCGCCCTAGCGCTTCGCTGGGGAGAGGGGCCGGGGGAGAGGGGCCGATGCGCACTATCCGCTGCCCACCGCAAACTGCGTTCAACTCGTTCCCGTTTTCCGACCACTGTCCACTTACTGACTACTGTCCACTGATCAACGCTCCTCCCCACCGACAATCGATTCAGATCCATTTTGACACCCAAAAGTCTTACGAAGGCCCAAGCAAAACGCTTCCCAGCACACAAACAACGAACAGCCCGCCATTCGGCCCGAAACGCAACACAGCTCAATCACAGTTCAACAAACGCATATTTGGACACTCTATACCCAAGCAGTTTTTTCGCCTTGCAACCAACTTCCCCACCTTGCCAAAATAGCCCACTTCCAAGCACCCCAGCGCATTATGCGACAGGGTGTCGTCTAGAAACACGTTAGCGGACAGAACTTTAACGAATGGCAGCTAATCGCGCTGCTCCAAATGCCTTCAAATCTTTATCGCACAAACACGACCTCACTTACTGACGACCAACTTCTCATACTCGATGTCATCTTCGACGGTGGCGCGAAACCTTCCATGCTTCGGCAACGCTATTTCGTCGAGCAATGGAACGCCCCTTCACACTCACTCTCTGACGATCAACTCAAATCGACGATCAAACAATGGCTTGCTGACGGCGTACTCGAAGCCCATACCAGCGACCACGGTCGCTACATCGCATTGACTCAGGCCGGTGGTGACCTGTGGGCGTCCGAACGATGCCCAATTTGGGATCGCTATTGCACGGATCGCTATCCCGCAACGATTCGTGGTCGTGTCATCATGTCCGTCACTGCTGTTGCACCAACCATTCGAGATGATTTTCTGCGACTTTGGCCCGAACACCCTCCTCGCGTTCGACGGGCCACCATTCGCGATCCCGGATTGATTGCGTGGCATCCATTTTCTGACATTTACGTTGGTCTCGCTTCGTACGATGACGAACCTGATTCGATGTCACCGGATGAATTCAACGCTTGGCTGCCGCGCCGGGAGGAATGGATCGCACGTGTCGAATCGGAGCGAACGTGGTGGCGCACGGTGCGTGAACTTCAGAAATTCCACAACGTCTAACCCGCTTCACTGTCCGCTAACATGGTTTTTACGCTGGGGCCTTCGGCACACCTTCCCACTTTGGCAACGCGGGCTGGCTTTGGTACAATTTCCGTAATTCAGACATCGTTCGCTTCGTTTAGGGCGGTGTCGTAAAAACCTTCCGTTGTGCGACCTACCGTGCATGAAGGCTTGAAAATGAGGTTCGCTGGGTTTTGATTAGTGTGCGATCAGCGTTGATTAGTGTTCCCCAAACGTGGCTGCACCGAACGCTAATCTTCGCTAATAGGGCGGTGAATCAGGGGCTAGGGCGGTGAATCAGGGGCCACCCAGCAAACGCGGGGCCGGATATTGAATCATGGTTGCGATACAGAACGCCTCCGAAGTTGATCATATGCTTCGGGGACGGGAGCTAGGCCGTTGCAAGGCCTTTTGGGCAAAAGGCTGCCAACCGGTGAGCGCTTAGATCAGGGCCTGTGGGGCATCGGTTCCACGAGACCGACCCGACAGCCATGAAGTGGATTGCTGGACGTTGTCATGGTGACTCAGCGGTTGTGGCATCATTTGTTGAACGCTGAAATCCCATGCACAAGTTGCTATCTCCTGTAATAGAGAAACGCCGTTGGCTCACTTTTTCACCGCTACTACTAAAATGGATTGATACACTAACCCAGGCGATACGGCGCGCGGTATTCCTTCGTGAGCCACTTGGACGCTTCAGAATCTCCTTTGATGGTTTCGGTTTTTGGATCCCATTGGATCTTCTTGCCTGTGCGGACCGCGATGTTGCCGAGGTGACAAACGGTTGCGGAGCGGTGCCCGATGCTGATGTCGGCCACAGGGGTCTTTCGAGTCTTGATGCAATCAAGGAAATCGTTGACGTGATCGATGTTCGCTTGAGCCTTTCCAATCTCAGGGACTTCGATCTGGCTCAGAAGCTCGGGCGGGTCAGCAACAATTCCACCACGATAAACAAACAAGCTCCCCTTCTCGCCGATGAACTTCGTTCCTTGCTCATTGCTCTTGATGCCTGGCACCTGGCGAGAATTCAGCACGATGCCGTTGTCGTAGGTGTACTTGATCTGTGTCGAGTCGGGCGTTTCGTACCAACCATCAGGGTTGAACACACCGGTGCCTTCGACCGCGACTGGACCGCTCTCGTCCATTCCCAGTCCCCACTGGGCAATGTCCAGGTGGTGGGCGCCGAAGTTCGTTTGTTGTCCGCCGCTGTAATCCCAGAAGAATCGAAACAGATAATGCACGTGGTTTTTATTGTACGGACGCAGCGGTGCTGGGCCTAACCAACGTTCGTAGTCAAACCCGCTCGGTGGCGCACTGTCGGGAACGGGCTTGCCTGCTCGATCGATCCAGTTGGGGCCTGGCAGAGTCACGACCACTTCGCTGATTTTGCCCAGCAACCCTTCTTGGACCAGTCTTGTCGCCAGCTTGAACTCCTTGCCACTCCGCTGCATCGTGCCCGTTTGCACCACTCGTCCATGCGTGCGGGCCGCGTCGATCATCGGGCGACCTTCACCGATCACGAGTGTCAACGGCTTTTCACAGTAAACGTCTTTGCCGGCCTTGCAGGCATCGATCGTCATCAGCGCATGCCACTGGTCCGGCACCGTCACCACGACCGCGTCAATGTCGTTGGAGTCCAGCAAACGGCGGTAGTCATCCGTCATCATCACGGATCGGTTGGCTTCCTTGCTCAAGAACGCCCCAGCTTCCGCAAGGTAGTTCTTATCCAGATCACAAAATGCTTCGACGTTGTTGACGAAGTATTTCAGGTTGTTCTTTGGACCGCCTTGGTTTCCGACGCCGATCATCCCGACGCGAACGCGTTCACTCGGTGCTTCGGCCGCGAACGTCGCGCGATAACTCTTGGCCGTGAGTCCCATGAACAGCCCGCTAGCGGCCGATTTTTCAAGGAACGAACGACGGTTAAGTTTTGACCGGGTTGGTTTTGACATGGTGAACCTATTCCAATTTTTGGCAGTGGATGGCGAGCGAAAAGTTGCTTGGGCGGGCCTGATTTAGGCAAGCTTGATTCGTGAAGGCAGACGTGATTGTACCAGTGAAATCGCGATGCAAAACAGTCTAGACAAGAGCTTCGCTTTGGAAAAAGCACATTGCCCAAATTCCCGCCTCTTTCGCTCCGCTGGATCCCAGGACATAAATGGCACATGCCCAAACAAGCGTATTCCGTTTTTGTCGTTCTGTTGGCGATGTGGATGATCCAGATCGTTGATTCGTTGATTCCGTATGATCTCACACGGTGGGGGCTGCATCCGCGCTCGCTCAGTGGGCTGGTGGGGATTCCGCTGGCGCCGTTCTTGCACGCTGGATTCGGGCATTTGTTGTCCAATACGGTGCCGCTCGTTGTCCTGTTGCTGTTGACGGTTACGTCGCGTCATCAAGCTTGGCTTGTCGTCGGCGCGATCGTGATCGGTGGCGGCGCGCTGCTGTGGATCATCGGTCGCAATGCGAATCATGTCGGTGCGAGTGGGCTGGTGTTTGGCTTGATCGCGTACTTGATCACGGTTGGAATTCGCGAAAAACAGCTTCTTTCGCTCGGGATCGCCATCGTCGTCGGGTTCCTATTTGGCGGCACGCTACTGTTTGGCATGCTCCCGGCGTTCGGTTCAAGTGTCTCGTGGGAAGGCCACCTCTGCGGCGCGATCGCGGGCCTCGGAGTCGGCATCGTAACGACACAACGGTCCCAAAGCTTCTTTTAGTTTTTGAAATAGCAAGTGAGAGATGATGGCGAATTTGACTGCGGAAGTGATCTCGATTGGCGACGAAATGACGAGCGGTGCTCGATTAGATACAAACGGTCAATGGTTGTCTCGGCGGCTCGGCGAGCTTGGAATCAACGTCGAGTACCACACCACCGTCGGTGATTCGCTTTCGAATAACGTGGATGTTTTTCGTACCGCGGCCAATCGAGTGGACATCGTGATCACGACTGGTGGTCTTGGCCCCACGCGAGACGACTTGACACGGGAAGTGCTTGGGATGTTGTCCAGTCAACCGCTGGAGCTTCGCCCCGAGATCCTCTCGCAAATCGAAGCGATGTTCACTCGTCGAGGTCGTGTCATGGCCCAGCGAAATGAAGTGCAAGCGATGTTCCCCGCAACAAGCTTGGTCATTGCGAACCCGCACGGAACAGCGCCGGGTATCGACATTGCGATTCCTCGCGACGGCGGCGGATCATGCCGCGTGATGGCGCTTCCTGGGGTGCCAGCCGAGATGAAGCAGATGTTCGAAGAGACTGTTGCACCAAGACTGATGGAGCTGGCCGGTGGAGCGAATCACATTCGTCATCACGTGATGAAGTTCTTCGGCACAGGCGAGAGCGACATGGAGCTGCGGCTCGGTGAGATGATTGCACGCGATCGAGTGCCCCGCGTTGGGATCACGGTGAGCGAGGCCACGCTCTCGTTACGCATTACTGCGATGGCGGATAGTGAAGCGAAGTGCTTGGAGCAAATTGAACCAACGCGAGTTGAGATTCTCGAGAAGGTCGGTGATCTGTTCTTTGGTGAGGGCGAAGGGTACGAGCAATACAACGCGATCGACGATTCGTTGCGAGAACGCAAAGAGTCGCTGGTGATTGTCGAGTTGGGGTATGCGGCACCGCTTGGCGATTGGTTCGCGTCGCTCGGGGATACACCAGCGTTTCGTGGGGCAGTATCGCTCGCGTCGATTGACCAACTTTTGCAGTTCACGAGTTGCGAAACGTTGCCGTTGGCGCTTTCGACATTGCGAACTCAAGCCGCTGCGTCATGGGTGCTGTTGGTGGATCGTTACCCGGCGTTGCCGAAGGGCGAAGACGCCTTGCTTCCGCCAACAGAGTTTCGTGTGGATGTTGTTGCACCGAACAATGAGATGATTTCGATCGAGCACAAGATCGCTGGACATCCAGACATTTTGCATGCGAGAGTCGCTAAAATGGCGATGGCCTTCCTTCGCCAACAATTTGCTGCAACACCGTATTAAGGTGACACACTGAAGACACAACTGTTCGTATTGGTCGTTACGCTAGGACTTGCTGGGGCAACGTTTATCGATGCACCCTACCCTGACGAGCTGTGGCTACAGCACGTGCCAACGCTCGCGTTTGTCGTCATCTTAGCGGTGTTCTCGATTCTGTACCCGTTGAGCCACTCATCGTCGCTTGCATCATCGGTTTCTTGTGGTTGCATATTCTCGGTTCGCGGTGGATCTATTCCTTCGTGCCATACGACCAGTGGACGACAGGCATCGCGGGTGTGTCGCTAAGTGAGTATTACGGCTGGCAACGTAATCATTACGATCGCTTGGTGCATTTCGCCTCAGGTTTACTTGGTGTGCCACCATCGGCGGAGTTACTCCAACGTTTGTGCGGAATGAAATCGCTCGGTGCGGCAGTGGTTTCAGTCGCAGTCGTTTTAGCTGGCGGAGCGATATACGAGATTCTCGAGTGGCAAATTGCGGTCATGTTTTCCCCCGCACAGGCGGAAGCCTACAACGGCCAGCAAGGCGACATATGGGACCCGCAAAAGGATATGGCTTTGGCATGGTTTGGCGGGGCCATTGGCGCGGCATTGGTATTTCGGCAAAGGTATAGCGAACAAGACCCTCGCATTGCCGTTTGATTGGATCAAGAATTTGTTTGGCTTTCTGTGTTGTAACAAGCCCATTGGGATGACGTCCCGGGACTTGGTGAATATCGTTTACGGTCGCGTTCGCGCGGAGTTTGGGCTGAAAAGCGTCAAAGTTGGGCACGCAGGGACGCTTGATCCGTTGGCGGAAGGTGTGCTCGTGATCGGTGTGGGTATTGCCAGCCGATTGACGCCCTATGTCCAGGAGCATCCGAAACGGTACCTGACCACGATGCGATTGGGCGCGTCGACTTTGTCCGGCGATTTGGAAGTCGAGCCGACGGAGCATCCGGAGTTGCCAATTCCGTCACTCGAAGCACTTCGAGACGCTGCGAAACGCATGGTCGGTACGATCGAGCAACGCCCGCCAGCTCACTCGGCGGTGAAGATCGACGGTAAACGTGCCTATGACCTGGTTCGCAAAGGCAAAGAAGTGGATATGCCTACGCGAATGGTGACGATTCATTCGCTCGAAGTCGTTTCGATGAACGGACGTGATGTGGAGCTTGATGTTGTGTGTGGCAGTGGCACGTACATTCGCTCTCTTGTGGTGGACTTGGCCGCAGCAGTTGGTACGAAAGCTGTGATGAGCCGTTTGGTGAGGACCTCGATCGGTTCGTTTGGTATCGACGAAGCGTTGACGGTGGCGGAGATTCGTCCAGGGCCGCTGTTGCCGCACTTTCGACCGTTGATCGATGGCGTCAATTTTCTGCCGCGGTTACAAGTCGATGCGCATGATGTCCATCGTTTGCGGAACGGATTGTTTGTTCCTGAATCAACAGAAGTGCGAGATGCGAGTGGCGAAGCGATTGAGACAGATGAAGCGATCTTTGTCGATGATGCGGGTAACTTGCGTGGTATCGTTCGCAGGGAAGTTGGGTTCTGGAAGCCCTATCGAGTCTTTCACGAGCCTTGATCGATGAGGAGGCTATTCTAGTTGTGCATCAAATAGGGACGCGCACGGTTCGCTTCGAGTCGGGGTGGTGCAAGCGTCGAGACTTGTAGATGTGCGCCGTTGCAAATGCAAATTGCAAAAGCGTGTGCCTCCAATTCATCATTCCCAGACCTCTTTGCGGTGCGATGCAGCCACAAAAAAAAGCCGAGCCCGTTCTCGAGCAACCGCGCCAGCCGAACATTGTTCGTGATGTGGCTGCGATTGCGCTCGTCGCCGTCACGATCCTGATGACCGTTTCTGTCATCACACGTGATCCGGCTGACCCGATCGAGACGCCGGTGTGGCCGATCAACGAGTTCTATGCCCCCAACCCAAACGTCTATCCAACCAACCCCGTTGTCACCAACGCCTGTGGTTATTGGGGCGCATTGGCAGCGGCGGCATTGTTTGATTCGGTCGGAATGGCTGCATCGCTGGTAATCGGCGCAGCGGGGGGAGTCGCAACGGCGCTGCTGATTCGCGGGCGATTGAATGCCCCTGTGCTCCGATCGCTCGGCGGGACCATCGTCGTAATTGGCGCTTCGACTGCGGCGGCAATGCTTCCGATCCAGTCTCCGACGTTACCGGTCGTTGGCAGCGGTGGTTACCTCGGAGCGATGACGAGCACGTTCATGCACGAACATTTCGCGCCCGCAGGCTCATGGATCCTGACGTTGACGGTCCTCACCATCGGACTGTTGCTCACGACGGACTACGCACTGCTTTATGCTGGTCGCGTGATCTTCAACGGCGGTGCGAAAGTCTCACGCAGTGGCTTCAACCGAGCTGTTCAAGCCGTACCGTTCACGCTGCGTCGGCGTCGTCATCCGCTCACAGACCTCGAAGAAGGCATCAATATCGAGGGTGACCCCACCGATCCGTTGTTGCCGAATCCTGTGACCAAGCCTCAACCCGTCTTGCATCCAGACGCCGACTTGATGCCTGGGATGAATATCAAGTTGCCACGCAATCGTCGGCCTTCGTCGGAGGTTGAAACCGCGAAGTTGGAAGCGACGCAAGTGGAGAGCGAATCCGTCGTGAATCCGATCGCTGACATCGCCAAGAAAGCCGCTGCCGTGGGAGCTCTTGGTCTTGCGGGCGCCGTAGTTGCGAAGGGTCTCGGTTCGCTCACGGGCAAGCCACCGGTCGATGACACCTTTGATCCGCTGACCATGGTGCCTGAGCCTGGTGAAGCTGGGGAAGAAGACTATGACGAGGAATTCGATGACGAGTACGAAGAAGGGGGCGAGTCGGTCACTCGCGAGCTAGAAGTCGATGACGAGACGCTTGCACTTCGCGCCGATCAAGAGCACGAATTGCCGTCGCCGAAGATCAAGATGCCGAAGAAGCAGGACGCGCGGCAAGAGTTGTACGCGAGCGTTCGCGAAGACGCTCCAGACGGCAGCGAAGACTACACGCTTCCGAGCATCGAACTTCTCGAAGCCAGCGACGACATTTGCTATGAAGAGCAATTGATCGAAGTCCGTCGCAAGGCCAAGATTCTCGTCGAGACCTTCAAGAGCTTTGGTTTCAACATTGCTGTGGTGGAAATCGAAACGGGCCCAGTCATCGCGCAATACGAGATCGAGCTCGAGGCTGGGTTGCGGCTGTCGAAGATCACGGGTCTTGCCGACGATTTGGCGATCGCGCTTCGTGTTCCAAGCGTGCGGATCGTCGCTCCGATCCCTGGCAAGAACACCGTCGGTATCGAAATTCCGAACGAAACTCGCCAAGTCGTGCGGCTTCGTGACGTCATCGAGGAATCCGATGGCCGAACCAAGAAGATGAACATCCCAGTCTTCTTGGGCAAAGACGTCAGCGGTAATCCGATGGTCGTCGACTTGGCAAAGATGCCTCACTTGTTGATCGCCGGGCGAACGGGTACGGGTAAGTCGGTTTGTTTGAACACGATCATCTCCAGTATGCTGATGACGTGTCGGCCCGACGAAGTTCGCATGTTGATGATTGACCCCAAGATGGTCGAGTTGAGTGGCTACGGTCGCTTGCCGCACTTGATGCATCCGGTCATCGTTGACATGAAAAAAGCGGAAGCGATTCTCGCTTGGGCGGTGGAGAAGATGGAAGAGCGATATGCGCTACTTGCCAAAGCTGGCGTGAGACATATCAACAGCTACAACGATCTTGGACGCGAAGAGGTTCTGCGTCGGCTCGAAGTCGACGAGAACGACGGTGCCCAGAGCGTTCCCGACAAGCTGCCGTTCATCGTCATTGTCGCTGACGAAATGGCGGACTTGATGATGACGGCGGGCAAGGATGTGGAAACTCACATCATTCGTTTGGCGCAAAAGAGTCGTGCTGTGGGTATCCACTTGATTCTCGCGACGCAAAAGCCGACCGTCGACGTCATCACGGGCTTGATCAAGAGTAACTTGCCCGCACGATTGAGCTTCCAAGTGGCGAGCAAGACGGACAGCCGCGTTGTGCTCGATGAGAACGGTGCCGATAAGCTGCTTGGTAACGGTGACATGCTCTTCCTGTGGCCAGGAACGAGTACACTGATTCGCGGCCAGGGTACCTATCTCTCGGACGAAGAAATCGATCGCGTTGTCGATCACTGCAGCCGCGTCGAACAGAACTTCGTCGGCGAGCTGATGAACTTGAAGGTCACTGAGGAAGCGGCCAACGACGGCGGTAAGCCGATCGACAACATCAAGAAGCGTGATGAGTTGTACGACAGTGCCATCGAAGTCGTTGTGCGTGAAGGTCGCGGAAGCGTGTCGCTGCTCCAACGATGTCTCGGTATCGGTTACGGCCGCGCCGCCAGGTTGATTGACTACATGGCGGAAGATGGAATCGTTGGCGACTACAACGGAAGCCAAGCTCGCGATGTGCTGTTGACGATGGACAAGTGGCAAGCGATGCAGGGGCTTCCGCCAGAGTCCAATACGAGCGCTGTTAAGGATCGAGACGAAGAGGAAACTGAATACGACGAAGCCGATGAGTACGACGACGTTCCAGAGGAAGAGGAGTGGGAGGAAGTCCCATAGAGCCATATTTTGAGTCCGTTGCTTCCGGACCGCAGGGCAAATCAGTTTTTCAATCTGCGAAAGGTAGGGTGCTGTGCTTGCACGCACCTTTTGCTGAATCTGGTGCGTGCAAGCACGGCACCCTACGAATTGAAAACGGCGCCAATATGAAAGTTGAGTTGCGTGGTTAAGACAGGTTTTCGCTTGCTTGCTTGCGAGTTGAGGGGATACAATCCGTTGAAAACCACGGAGCACAAAATGGATCGTCGACGTTTCTTTTCTCATGTCTCGACGTTGTCAGTTGCCGCAGCAGTTGTGCCAACCAATGCGATTGCTAGCTTGGGGTTTCCTGATGCGCTGCGTGACCTTCCGTTAGCCGGCATTCCACAGCTGGAGATCGCACCCGATCCAGAGATGCCGCCACTTCGGCTGTATGTTGGTGTGAGTTTAGTCCGCGGTTTGCTCTGCACAGAGCTTCATGGAACTTGGTTGTTCCTTCCAATTAGCGATTATCGCAAGACTTTGGATGACGTCGGTTTTCAACTCCCAAAGGTGCGAATCATGGACAAGTTGAGCTTGCCCAGTGATTGCTACTCGATCGAGGTGTATGGCGTCGAAGTCAAGCGCGGCGTCGCTTCTTCGGAATATTTGCAGGACTATTCCCAGGCATCTGGTGTGATGTATCGACAGTACCGAGCATTAGGTCGAGACGTTGCGGCAGTAGCAGTTCGATACCAGCATATCTGGGAACCGCTTCCAGGCTAGTTTTCCAAGCCTTGGATCAATTTTGTTCGCCGTGGGCAACGAGCGTTCCTCGACCTATCGAGTCACATCCACCAACGTGCCCATGTGGTCGCCGACTCGTGCGTACAGCTCTCGATGTCGCTTGGAATTCTCGACCAAATCTTGATCGAATTGAACCCGTCCTGGCTCAAAGATCGTGATCGTCGATGAGCCACCGAAGCGGAAGTAGCCTTTTTCGGCACCCTTGCTGACTGGCGCGCTTTCCGTGTAGGTCTGACGAATGCCGCCAACACACGTCGCTCCGATTTCCAATAACAGTACTTTCCCAAACGACTCGGTCTCAAGCACCGTGATGCATCGTTTGTTTTTGGCCATGATGTGAATGTTTTGGCACAGCGCGATCGGGTTCACTGAATAGAGTGGTCCATTGATCAACCGCGTGGGTCCCGGCGTTCCGGCAACAGGGAAGTGAAATCGGTGATAATCAACGGGGCACAATCGCGATAAGAGTAGACTGCCTTGGGCATAGTGACTCGCCAAAGACTGATCACCCAATAACTCAGCGAGGCTGAACATCTCGCCTTTAACGAACAATCCATCGCAATCGGACAGGTTCGGAACGCAAAGGTGCCTGCCGTCGGCGGGAAAGACAACCGACGTCGGCGACGGATCCACGGGACGCGCTTCGGGCTTGAGTTCTCGATAGAAGAACTCATTGAAGCTGGCGAAGTCTTCCGGCTTGCGAACAAACTCGTTGGGATCGAGTTCGTAATTCTGGATGAACGAGGGGATCTTCTCCGCGGATTTCGCGAGGTCCATCCGCCAACCGTACCAATGCGAAAAGACTGCTCGCTTTACAATCGCGTTGAGCGTGATGCGTCCAGCAATGGTTCCGTAGGTCCATCGAAGGAAGCTATCACCGTAGACCTTCTCGATTAAGTCCTCATCACGGTAGCGATCGTGGTAGATGATCTCATCCATGATCTCATCCTTTACACGGAGCGAACTGTTCGACGAGCTTTCGCGCCGCACGCAATCCGTCGACGGCCGCGGTCACGATTCCGCCAGCGTAACCGGCACCTTCGCCAACAGGATAAACGCCGGCAACACCAGGGATCTGGAACGATTCACGATCGCGGTCAATCCGGACTGGTGAGCTGCCTCGCATCTCTGGCCCCACCAACACAGCGTCTGGGAGATACTTGCCCTTCCACTTCGCATCCATGATGGGCAAGCCCGCGTGGATGGCTTTCGCGATCACGGGAGGCAGCACTTCATTTAAATTCCGCGGCGCGACACCGCGTTCGTACGAGGACTCGATCGATGCGTTCGCGGCTGGTGTTCGTCCAGCCAAGAAGTCTCCAGCTCGTTGCACGGGGGCCTCGTAATTGCCGCCAGTCAGCCGGAACGCGAGCGACTCGTACTTGCGTTGGACTTCGACTCCCGCCAGTGGATGGTCGCTTCCGAACTGGCTCGGCTCAAGCGTCACCACCAATCCGCTGTTCGCAAACGGAGTGTTATGCCGCGAGTTACTCATTCCGTTGGAGCAATACATGTTCGGTTCCGAGACGCTCGGAATCACGATGCCACCGGCGCACATACAGAATGTGAACAGGTCCGGTTGTCCCTTCGCAACGAGCGTATAGTCGGCTGCACCGAGTTGCTCGAGGTATTCAGGCCGACCGTATTTGTGTTCGTTGATCAGCGACTGGGGATGCTCAATCCGCAACCCGAGCTGGAACGCTTTTTGACGAAGCGGAAAACCAGCGTCGAGCAGCATTTGATAAGTGTCACGAGCACTGTGTCCCATCGCGAGCATCACATGCGACGTTTCGATCGCACCCGTCGACGTCACGAGCCCACGAAGCTTGTCGCCATCAAACGTCATCCCGTCCAGTCGACATCCAAAGCGGTACTCACCCCCGAGAGCTTCGATCTTGCGGCGAAAGTTACGACAGATCATCGGCAACTTATTGCTGCCCAGGTGCGGACGGTGCTCGTACACCAACGAAGGACGACCGCCACACTCAACGAATCGATGGAGCACCCAGTCGACATCGGCACCAGTGATACGACACGTCAGCTTGCCGTCGCTGAAGCACCCCGCGCCGCCTTCGCCGAAGAGATAATTGTTCTCGATATCCAGCTCGCCGCCGCGATCGAATTTGCGAATCGCCGGGACTCGCTCTTTCACAGCCAACCCACGTTCCAAGATGATCGGTCGATAACCGTGCAGAGCCAAGTAGTACCCCGCCAGCAAGCCGGCTGGTCCCGAACCCACGATGACTGGCCGATACGGAAGCGGTGTTTTGCCCGGGACAGGATCAAAGAACGTTTCGCCCTTGAACGGTTCCACGCGAATATCGTTGGTGTGTCGCGTTCGCGTATTATCAGGAACATCAACGACGAGCGAATACACAAACTCCAACGACTCTCGCTGGCGAGCGTCAAGGCTTTTGCGAATGATCTTCAACGAGCGAAACTGGTCCGCGTGAACACCAATCGCCTTGGCCGCTCGCTGGGGCAGTTGGTCCTCGGGCGACTCGACGCGTGATCGGAAATTAGTGATTCGCAGCAGCATGAAGTTGATCGAAATCTAAAGGAGAACGTTTCGTTGAAGTTGGGCTTCTAGTTGTAAAGCGAGAACTGTTGGCGTCGGATTTCGTAGAGCAAAATGCCAGCCGCGACCGCAGCATTCAAAGAAGTTACTTTCCCTTGCATCGGGATGCAAAGCCGTTGGTCACAAATCGCCAACAATTCGGAACAAACCCCCATCGCTTCGCTGCCAATGATGAGCAACGTGGGGCCGGTGAGATTTGAAGTCCAAACGTTCGAGTTCGTATTCGCATCCGCGGCAACGATTTGGAAACCCAGTTCCTTGAGGGCCAGTGCCGCCACCACCAACTCCGGGACTTGGGCAATCGCAAGATGATTCACAGCTCCAGAAGACGAGCGAGCGACGTGGGGCGTGACTTGAGCTTGAGCGTGGTCGCCAACGATCACCCCAGCCACATTTGCTCCGTCACAGCACCGCAGCACCGCACCAAAATTGAACGCATCCTGTAATCGGTCACACATCACCACCAACGGCACCGGCGAGGCTGTCGCCTGCGACGGGCGATTGATTTGCTCAGCTAGTTTCTCAGCGAGACTTTCAAAGGACTGGTACGGAAACGTGGCCATGCGGACCACCAGACCTTGGTGTTCACTCGAGCCACACAATTGTTCGAGTCGATCGTTCTCAACCAACTCGAGTGGGATGCCGAGCGATTGTTTCGCTACGAGCAATTCAGAGAACTGGCTGAACGCCTTTTGATTCGCAAAGATCTCATGCACCGGCCAAGTGCCCGTCAATAAGGTTTCGGTGACGGCATGATGGCCCCACATCCAACCACGCTGGTGATTCCCGCTGAACGCAGTCTTCTTTTTCCGCTTGCGGTCGGCTTTCGGGATGCGTGGTTTGTCTTTCATCAGCGAATTGTCTGTAAGATTCAGTGCCGCCGTCAACAAGGTCGCCCAAGCGGCGAGAGAAAGAGGCAACAGCAATCGTGGCGAAGCTTTTCGTCCTGAACGTTATCCGTCACGCAGTCGCCGCTTTCGCTCTTGCTCTTCTTCGTAAGCAACGTCGATCATGTGCAACACCCCAGCGACATCCGCTTTCTTGGTCGAGAACTTGAACCTGCCTGTTAGCTTGTAATCAGGTTTCAGCTCACTCTTCTCGAACAAGTCCCAGATCTCTTCCGCGTAATGCGTCTGCAAAAGCTCCGGAGCGAATTGTGAGTAATATTGGGTGATGTTCTCGACATCACGCTGGAGCATACTTTTGGCGCTGTTGTTTCCGGCAGCGTTCACGACCTGCGGCAAGTCAATGATGACCGGACCGTTGGCGTCCTGGAGCACATTGAATTCGGAAAGGTCACCGTGCACCAATCCGACGCACATCATACGCAGGACATACTTCATCACGGTCGCGTGATCTCTGATCGCTTGCTCCGCCGACATGGTGATGTCGTTGAGGCGCGGTGCAACGTCACCGTCAGCTCCTGTGATCAACTCCATCAGCAACACACCATCGAACAAGCCGTACGGTTTCGGAACACGAACACCGATTTCGGCCAGCTTGTAGAGTGCGTCGACTTCTGAGCGTTGCCAAACCACCTCTTGTTGATCACGCCCGAACTTGGAGCGTTTACCCATCGCACGCTCTCGGCGGCTGTTTCGGATCTTGCGGCCTTCGAGGTACTGCACTGCTTTCTTGAAACTGCGGTCAGCCACATCCTTGTAGACCTTCGCGCAGCGGATCTCGTCGCCGCATCGCACAAGAAAAACCTGGGCCTCTTTTCCGCTCATCAGCGACTGAAGGACTTCATCCACCAGCCCTTCGTCGATCAGAGGTTGAATGCTCTTGGGTGCTCTCAAGGTGTAACTTGCTTCTAGAAAACTGGATCTGACGCTGGGGGGAAGAAACGAAATGCCGACCTGTGAGTAATCTGTGTGAAGCAAGTCTCCCTAGCACAAACTACCCCGTGACAAGATCGCAGAAAGGGCCCGAACCAGGTCGATCATGACTGGACAATCACGAAATAGAGACGAAATGCAGGGAAAAATGGCCATATCGAAAGCACGGGTTAGCATTGATCTCTTTGGAAGTATCCTAGCCCAAACTGTCAAAATTGACCATGGCAAGTTCCCTGGAATCGCCAGTTTGTTGGCCTGTGCGATCGCCCTGCGTGCTTCGAATGCGTGGCGGACGAGCCCGGGGTCCTTGCCTAGCCGTGGCTCAGGTTCGACAATCTCGGCTAACTCAAACCCTGGAGATCCAATGATGTCGAAATTCTTTCTGCTCGCTGCCGTTGCTGTCACAGCCACACTGACTGTTTCTGCTGAGAACGCTGACGCCTTTGGCGGTCGCGGTGCCGCTCGCCGCTATGCCCGGCAAGCCTACTACGCTCCGGCGCCAGTTGCCGTGCATCGCGTTTACGCAGCACCAGTTGTCTATGCCGCGCCTGTCGTTGGCTATTACCGAGCACCTGCGTACCTTCCACCTGTTTACCATGCACCAGTTTACCAAGCACCGGCGGTATCGATCGGCGTAGGCCGCTACGGCAGCGGCTACGGATACGGCTATCCGTCCTACGGTGGCGTCTCCATCGGAATCGGCTGGTAAAGGAATCGGCTCATCACCGGCCCGTTCTCCAGATGCGAAGCCAGCATCCATTCGCGCTGACCTTCTCAACCGAGCCAAGATGGCAAACACGTTTTACAACGCGTTCGATACGGACACTCTCTCTGGTTCCGACAGGAAGCGGCCAGACGATTATCGCACGCCTTTCCAGATCGACCGAGACCGGATTCTCTATACCTCCGCGTTCAGGCGACTGCAGAGTAAGACTCAGGTGTTCCTCTCCGGCGAATATGACTTCTACAGAACTCGTCTGACGCACTCACTCGAAGTCGCCCAAATTGGCCGATCGATCTGTTGTCGCCTCCAAGCAACCAATGAGGCGTTGGGCGACGACTACTACATCGATCCAGATCTTGTCGAAGCCGCGTGTCTGTCGCACGACATCGGACACCCGCCATTCGGTCACGCTGGCGAACGCGTGCTGCACGAATTGATGCGTGACAAGGGTGGATTCGAAGGCAACGCACAAACGCTGAGACTTTTGACTGAGACGATCTATGGCGATCGTGGGATGGATCCGTCACGCGCATTCCTCGACGCGACGCTGAAGTACAAAACACTGCTCTCGGAAACTCCAGAAGCTCACAATCACTTTGTCTATGACACGCAGAGACAGTTTCTCGAATTCAGCTTTGGCGGCGATGCGTTCATCGCGAAGCTTCAACCAGGAAGCCAACGCAACGGTTTTAAGTCCGTCGAATGTCAAATCATGGACTGGGCCGACGACACGGCTTACTCGCTCAACGATATCGTCGATGGCAATAACGCTGGCTTCATCACGCTCGAGCACCTTGAACGTTGGGCGGAGGCAAACGAGACTTCCCAAGCCGAAGACAAGCACATCGATGACTTGTGCACTGCAATCCGCCGCCGTCGACTGGAGCCGCTGATGGGCAAGAAGGTCGGCGAGTTTATCGCCGCCGCTGACATCGTTCCAGCACCAGATAGCTTCATGTCGCCTCATAGTGCACGGTACCGCTACAACGTGATCGTATCGCCAGAAGCCGCGGCTGAGTCCCAGCTTTACAAACGCATGTCGCTCGACCTCGTGTTTCGCTCGCCACAATTGCAACAGCTAGATCACAAAGCCAGTCGCGTGCTCGGTGAGCTCTACAAGATTTTTACTGACAACTACCTCGGCGGACGAAAACGACCGCTGCGTCTGCTTCCTGACGCGACCGAAGCCGCGCTTGCCGATGCCGCTGGTGACGAATGCAAGTCGGCACGCGTGATTTGTGACACGCTCGCACAAATGACGGACCGTTTCGCCGTTCGAACGTATCGCCGTCTCGTTGATCCTGAGTTCGGTAGCATCGTGGATCTGCTTTGAGCCAATCGCCAAAGTGCCATGCACGCCACTACTCGTGCTGTTGAACGATATCCAAATGCACTTCACGCATCGGTAACCAAAAATCGTTTGCCAGTTTGGGGTCGTTGGAACGCACGATATTGAGGCTCACTTGGAGTTTCTTTAGCGTTGTATCGAATTGGCTTTTGGTGCACGCGTACCTTGCGATGGCTCGTTTGCGAAGCGGTCCGGTGTAATCAGGCTCCAATCGAATCAACTCGAACACTTCCCGGGCCAGCGTGTCCAACTTGGCGACGTCGACAAACGCAATGGGATAGTGAACGCGACGGAAGTGTTGCATCTCCATCAGCACCGCATCACCGCCAGCGACTTTTCCGTAAAACACTGAATCTGGATACGTTTGCGGGATCCGAGTCTTCCAATCCCAGACCGCCATGACCTTCGGGCTCCATCCGCCCTCCTTGGGCTTCTTTTCCGAAAGCCCAGTGTTGTCCCACAACGATGGATAGGCCGAGTCCTTGCTGCCAAACACGGTGCATACCTTTCGCTCCAACACAAACTCGTAGGCTTCATCGAACGTTTTGATCATGAGAGAAAGCCGTAATCAAGGATTTGCTTTTGCGAACTCAGGGCACATTGCATTGCCGCAGTTCTCGCAAGCGACCATTCGCCGAGGGACTGCGTTGGCTGGTGATTTTCGTTATTGTAACGACCAAGCCAATCAGTCCCAGCGATGGGCTTCTTTGGAAAGACGCTAAGCCACGCCAATCGGGCAACGAATGACCAAATCACTGAATTCGCTGAAGTTCGACAATCGTTTCACTCGGGAATTACCCGCCGATCCTGAGGCAAGGAATTCGAGACGCCAGGTCCCGCGTGCTTGTTACTCACGTGTCACGCCGACGACGGTGTCACGGCCGACGCTTGCGGCACATTCACGCGAAGTCGCGGAGATGCTGGACCTCCGGGTTGACGCCGATAATGCAGAGCAGTTCGCTCGCGTGTTTGTTGGCAACGAATTGCTTGACGGGATGGATCCGTTTGCCATGTGCTACGGCGGTCACCAATTTGGAAACTGGGCCGGCCAACTTGGCGATGGCCGTGCGATCAACCTTGGCGAAGTCGTCAACGATCGTGGTGAGCACTGGACGTTGCAACTCAAGGGAGCTGGGCCGACGCCGTACTCACGAACTGCGGATGGTTTGGCGGTCTTGCGATCATCGGTTCGTGAGTTCTTGTGCAGCGAAGCGATGCATCACCTAGGCGTTCCGACAACGCGTGCCCTCAGTCTTGTGTTGACAGGCGAACGCGTTGTGCGTGACATGTTCTATGACGGGAACCCCGAGCGTGAGCTTGGCGCTGTCGTTTGCCGTGTCGCTCCGTCCTTCACTCGTTTCGGCAACTTCGAGATCTTCACGTCGCGTGGTGATACCGAGACATTGAAGAAGCTCGTTGACTTTACGATCCGTCATGACTTCCCGCATCTTGGTGAGCCTTGCAAGGAAACGTACGCGGCTTTCTTTGAAGAAGTTTGTTCGTCGACCGCACGAATGATTGTGCATTGGATGCGAGTCGGCTTCGTGCACGGAGTGATGAATACCGACAACATGTCCATCCTTGGACTCACGATTGATTATGGCCCGTACGGTTGGCTCGAAGACTATAACCCAGGCTGGACACCCAACACGACGGACTCGACTCACGCACGTTATTGTTTCGGAAACCAACCACAAATCGGCCAATGGAACCTCGTTCAACTTGCAAATGCACTTTACCCATTGATCGACGAGGCGGAGCCGTTGCAACGAGGTCTGAAGGTCTACGCAGACGTGTTTCAAGCCGAATGGCAGTCGATGATGGCTGGCAAATTGGGATTGAACGCGTGGGACAGCGGGGCTGACGAAGAACTTGTGGGCGAACTGCTCGAAGTTCTCGAGCTCGTCGAAACGGACATGACAATCTTCTATCGGCTACTCGCCAACGTGCCAATCGATTTGAGCGGCCTTGCCGACGTCGAGTTGCTTGCGCCGTTGGCTGAGGCGTATTACGATCCGACCCAGCAAACGGCCGAGACGATCACTCGCACAGCAAACTGGCTTCGCCACTATCTCGCCCGAGTGCGACAAGAGGGCGTGTCCGATGAAGATCGTCGAGTTCGAATGCACGCGATCAACCCCAAGTACGTTTTGCGAAACTATCTTGCTCAGCTCGCGATCGATAAGGCTGACGCAGGCGATTTCTCAATGATCAACGAGTTACTCGAAGTGCTCCGAAAGCCCTACGACGAACAACCGGGAAACGAACAGTACGCCCAGAAGCGTCCTGAGTGGGCTCGTCACCGCCCCGGATGTTCGATGCTCTCATGCAGTTCGTGAAAAGTCTTCGATCACTCACCGCTTAAACATGCATGACCTATCGATCTGAGAACCCTGGCAAACTGCTTCTTCTTCGAGACTAAAAATTAGTCTCGTGTGGATCCCGACGCTGACGCGATTGGTCAACACTAAAATCACGATCGGACAAGGCACTGGCTCATTCCAGCCCTTTCAACAAAGGCATCTGGGCAGTTGCCAATGACATCGCTTCACTGAACTGTCGTTCTGTATCGCAAAGATCCTTGAGCAAACCGCTTGCGCCCATCAAATACCGGGCATCGGAATAGTAATCGTAAAAAAAGGTATGTCCATCGCTACGAAACACAATTCCTGATGGCTGGCCATCGCCATGTCTTGCTGCAACGAAGTACGTGTTCTTGGGCAGACGTTTGTGTGTGTTGGAACGAGCAAAACCATGGCCGAACAGAAACTGCGCCGCCGTTGCTGCGTTGGGGAAATCGTCAGCGAGTTGATCCTCGATTTTGCCAACAATCGCCTTCACAGGAGCGTCCTTCACTGGGTACCAATCTGCGAAGCGAAAATCAGACTCCGGCCGATGAGTCGCTAAGTTCTTGCCGCGAAGGATACAACGATTCAGTGGCTGGTATTGAATCAGCAACTTACCCATTTGGAATCGAAAGAAAGCGGTCTGGCACGACTTCTCATTCGACTCGCTGCCGGTGCCGCTGATGGAATACTCGTTCTCGCCGACGGCCGCAGAATAAACGCGTTGATAACCGAGAGCTTCGAGTAACTCGACAGTTGGTTGAAAGCGTTCTTCAGCGAGAAAGCCATCGATGACATTGACAAAGGCTCCCAATTCATCGAATCCGTCAGCAACGAATCGGTCAAAGAAGGATTTTAGCATGGAGATGACTCTGCCTGAGAGTGATTGGGTTTCAACGACTGTAGTATTCTATTCTCCTTGACACGTCTGGTCATCCAACAAGAAAATCTCGAGCCTGTGAATATGGGACTCAATTCCGAGCGTCGCACGTCCGGTCTTGTGGATTCTTTGGCGGATCCCCGGTGAATACTTAATTCGGAATTCCGGCGGATTCTATCTTGAAAAAGCGAAGCCCTTCGTATTTGCTCCGACCTAATAGGACGACTCGGTTCGACAAGCAACCGTCATTCCTCGCACTCAGAGCCTGGAGGTTGAAGCAACTTTCGAGCGGATCAACACCAATCGCGAACAGTTGGCTGACTCGAACAACTTGGGTATGAGATATGGGTTGTCGAACTTAGTACGATCGTCGCTGAGATACTTGCCACGCGCGCAAGCGAAGCCCATGCACCGCCGTTAAGAATGCTCCGAGCGAAGCTGGACAAAAAGCAAAGCCTCTTGCTGTCCGTTCGCTACCTAGCAACGCATCTCCAACTGCTTCCAAATCGCGATGTGTGGAGCGCGATCATGATGGCGGCACGCCGACAAACAAATGTGCTTTGGTGACACATATTTCGAGAGATGCGCGACAGTGTCACATGCTGCAACAGGTGTGCGAATACGTCACGTATCGCTAAAATTGTGCGGCTCTGTCACACAATAAATGCCTTCAAAGAAAGCGGCTTAAATCACGTAGAAACACGTCTTTGACGAGTGCTACCGCACAGACCGTGCAATGAGAACAGACTGTCCATTCTTCGTATTACGTACAAGTTTCTCGCAACCAGAATGGTCGATTCGACCCCGCGGCAAATTCTTAACAGCATCTTTACGTACAACGCGGTTCAGCGAGGGGCATTCAAATTCGAGAACCGACGCATCTGCTTTGGGGCAAAACAAATGGCAATAAAACCGTGGTCACGCCGGACCGTAAGATCCGAAACATCAGCATTGGCTGCGATCGATCTGTTGCTCAGTATGATGGCCGAACAGTTAAAGGACGTGGCATCCGATGTTGAGACTTCGGTCACGGGAGTCTGTTCTGGCTTCCAAGGCATGGGATCCACTGCCCGCGACGCGCTGAACTCCGCTTCCGCCGCGTTGGAGTCAGCAAGTGAGGGAGGTGGGCTGCAGGCCTTCGTCCATCGAGTCAAAATCTGTGTTGATGCACTCTTGCATAGGTTGATCGATTCCGAGCAATGCTCAACGCAACTCGTTAGCGAAATGAAGTTAATCCGAAGCGGTATGGATATGCTCGTGAAGATTGGCGAGAACGGCAAAGAATTGAGCGAAGAAACGGCAAGCATTGCACAGCGCATACGACAGCTTGGGCGTCGGCCGGAGCGAACAAAGTGCGATGACATTGCCAACGATCTATCGCAAACATCCGATCGCATCCGCGAGTCAGCACAAACCCTGGTCTTGCTCAACACTGGGCTGCGATCTGCTCTAAAGAACGCGGAAGGTCGAGCGTCTGCCAAGGCGGACGAAGAATCAAAGGCAGTTAACAGCAGTTCGCAAATCGTCCAGCACGCACTCGAGCAATTGACAGACTCGTACCGGCAAATCACGGACTCCTTGTCAGGCTCTGCGCTTGCAAGCCGCCAACTCAATCTTGACATTTCGCAAGCCGTCGTCGCGATGCAATTTCAAGACCGCGTGAATCAACGTATCGATCACCTGGTCGAGGCGATCTCCGAATTGCAGCAGGACATGCATCCGTTTCTCAAAGACACAGATGAACTTGAAGTTCAGTCACTTACAGAGTTTCTGCTGCATCGCGTTACTGAGAGATCGACGATGGAATCGGAGCGACGTAATGCTGAACCAATCGCCATGGAGTCGTCGACCAGTAACTCGTCGGAAGACGACTCGTTCGTAAGCGCCCAACGGCACCATGTGTCGTTGGGACGGGCGGATCGGTTATTCGGGCTCGGATTGGCTGAGGCGGCGATCGAGACGGGCTCGGTCGCGTCGGGCGTTTCGCTGGCGACGTTCCTCGGCCCGGTAGTGACGAA